>LRMT01000104.1 GCA_001725945.1 Cupriavidus sp. UYMMa02A
TGGCCTTCCGCTTCTGCAAAACTGATTTGACGCTTCATCTCGACTCATCTCTTGGGGCCCCACACAGGCAACGTTTACAAGCCACTCGACGATGACCGGCGCACTGAATAAATCAGTCTTTCCCTAGGCAGAGCAGCAAGATGAAATCACCGGATGAGTTGGCGGCGAAGCTCGCCAAGCAATGGCAATCCGCGGATGTGCGCGTGGCTCGCTTGCTCCATGGCGATAGCTGGCCGATGAGCCTGCCCATTGGCAGACCGAGCGCGAGGGCGTTTGCCGATGATAACGGCTTTGTCAGGCGGCATGTGCAGCGCTGGCGCGAGATGCAAGTGGGAAAGGTCGTCTGGCAAGACGTGGCGTACCGAGCCGGCAGTGCGCCGGTTGAATTACCTCTGAGTTGGGAGTTGCGCACGCCGTCGGAATGGGTCGCGGCCACTGGGGATGCCGGGATCCAGGCCGAGTACGGGGTGCTGGGCCAGTTGGTTCAGGCCATCGATCCGCTCTTTCACCCCTTGATCCTGCGCCAACGCCGTCTGGCGGTAGACCGCCCTACGGGCGAAGTCGCCAAGGCGAGTGAGGTCGCCCTGACTTTGACGCCCGGCTGTGCCGGGGGGAGGCCGCTGCGGGCATTGACCGTTTGCAATATCGATAGCAAGTTCATCGAACGCAATCGTGCCCTGTTGATCCAGATGCTTGATGTGCGATATGACGGACTAGCGAGCGAGCTGGGCCTGGAGTCTTTCCTGGAGGCGGCCGATGCCAGCGATCATTGGCTCCTATTGGTACCGCTGGCGCGGCATTGCTGCCGTTTAGCCAGCAGCGCGTGCGCGCGAGCGAGCTTGGTCTGTTGCCGGAGACCATCACCCATATCCTGATCGTGGAGAACGAACGCTGCCTGCATCAATTGCCGGCGTTGGCGAATACCGTTGCCATTCTCGGCGCGGGCTTAAATCTCGGCTGGATGCAGGCCGAATGGTTGGCGCAGAGGCGTGTCGCCTATTGGGGCGACATGGATACATGGGGTCTGACGATGTTAGCCAAGGCACGGCAGGCCCTGGCCGGTGTGGTTGCCGTGCAGATGGATCGAGCCTGTTTCGATCAGAATGCTGAAGCGTTGGCGGTGGTGGAGCCTGTGCAGGCAAGTGTTGAGACGCCCGACGGCCTAACCAACGCTGAGGGGAATTTCTACCAGTATTTGCACAGGCAAGAGCGAGGGCGCTTGAGCAGGAGTTCTTGCCGCCGGAATCGGTCGCCGCAGCCTTGCGTGCGTGGCATGGGATGATCGTACCTTTCGTGTGAAATCTGGCGGTCTTTCGTGTGAAATCTGGCGGTCTGGCGACTGATTATACTTCACGAAAAGGATCCGGCTTCTCGCTGCTTAGCATGAAATGGTCGAACTGTTCGCCCGGGCGCCGCGCCCGGTCTGCGGTCACGTACGCCGGTGATCAAGCAGCCGAGCTGGGTGATCACGCACCGTAATGGGCCCGTGTAAGGGCTACGGGTGGGACTGCGCATGGACTAGAATCCCGGCAGGCCCAACCACAAGTAGCTAGCATAGCTTGGCATCAGCAATGCTAGCTCGTGAAAAGAATGAAGTCGCGACTGGATACTTAGATTTCGTCGACCTTCTTCGGCTTCTCGGAGGCCGACGTGGGCAAGGTAGCGATCTTGCCGGCCTTGGCAAGCTTAACTAGGCCTTCGCCGATCTTGGCGGTGTTGGCAACCTGCGAGCTGACCGATGAAGCTACATCCTTCAGGCGCCCAGCCGAGGGACCAGCGTCGGGTTCGACGCCACGCCCGATACCAGAGCAGTGCTGCCATCGGCCAGTTGCTTGTCTTTCAGAACACCCAGCATGAACGTGAAGGCAGCGTTGCCGAACGAAGCCATCTGGGCCTTGTTCATGGCGCTCAGTTTGGCTTCGCCTTCCTTGCTGGCCAGTGCCTTTTGGACGGCCGTTGCTTCGTCGTTCTTGATCTTGCTGATCTCGGCGGCCTTCTCTGCGGGGTCGGCAATGGCGTTGGCCGCCGTCAGGCGGGCTTCCAGCGCTGCGATTTCTTCCTTGCTGGCCAAGGCCTTGAAAATATGCGCCGACGATGTGCCGATCATCTGGTTTGCTTCAGTGGCGGTCTGGATGAACGCGTCGATGTCGCCGGCGGAAACGGCCGAGGCGGACGCACCGCCCACGCCCGGAATGGCGGACGTGATGTTGCCCAGCCCGAAGGCCATGGCAGCCGGGGCGGACAGGAACAGCGTGCCGCCTACCAGGGCAGCCAATGCGAGGGAGGTCTTCTTCATCATTGAAATTTCCTTCAGTTGGGATTTAGCATTTGCTTCATGACGCCGTCCAAGCTCGCGCGCGTGTCGCGATCAAGATCCATGGCCTGCAGGGCGTTCACATTGGTGGCATCGGCCGTGGCGGGATAGCCGTTAGAGACAAAGCTGTGTTCCAGGATAGCCTGTCCCACCACGTTACCGCCGGCACGCTGGCGATAGGCCAGCCGCACGTTGTAGCCTTGTGTGCACAGACCTTCCTCGCACTTGCGATCACGTGGGTCGATCCGATAGAGCGCTTCGATGCAACGGTCATATGTGCCAGGCCGCAGTGCCAGATCGCGTGCAAAGCCCGACTGGCCGCCCACGCGCCCCTTAACCAGGTCAGCAAGCGCCGGGTTGATCATGACGACCTTGGCTGACGCCGCGCCTGCGTAGGCCAGCAGGTTGAAGCGGTCCAGTGCCACGGTGCCGAGTTGGTTTTTTCGGCGGGGCAGTACGCCATGCGCTGGCCGCCGCCGTTTGCGCTGGCTACGCTGTCGGCCAGGACAACGTCGCCCGATTCGGGACGCGGCGGTTTGCCGGCAATCGGCAGCACCGGCGATGCAGTTACACGGGCGCCATCGCGGCTGACGACGGTGGCCTCCCAGGTCGGGACCAGGGCTTCCTCGGTCAGGGAACCCGGCTTGCCGATACCGTGGTAGACGCGGATAGTGTCGCCGGTCTGCAACGCCCCGGCGGCATCGTCAACCTGGAAGGTGTCGGCAGTCGTTGCCACCACCTTCAACGTCAGCGGCTGGAAGCGGATTTCCTTGCTGAACCGGTCAGCAAGGTCGTTCAGCGCATTCTTGAGCACCACCTCGCGACGGTCGGCGGCATTGAAGCCGGCCTTGTCGGTGACTGTGTCATCAATGCGCTGCGTTACGTCTGCCGCGTAGAGCACCCGACCATCGCGCGACAGCAGTTCCGCGAAGGCCCATGCCTGGTAACTCTGCAGTGTCTTGTAGGCCAGGTTGGTCGGCAGCGCGTACTGGCGCGCTGGCGGCACCACCATGCGGATGAAGTAGTCGGGCAGGGCGCGCTTGCCGCTGACCTCGTGACCAATGCCGGTATTGCTGTCAATCGACGCCTGCACCTGGCTGAAATTGCCGTTGAGGGGCAGGGTGGCAAACGGCGCGCCGCTGCCGAGCTTGTCTGTGAACAGTTGCGTGCTGACCGCATTGGACAAGTCGTCGTTGCCATCGCTGACTAGGGCCAACACACGGGGCTTCTTCACATCGGACAGGGCCATCGTGCCCGCGCGACTGAACACCGCGCCATCCTTGGGGGGCCCAAGAACCGGCACGGCCACCGCGTAGTCAGCGCCGGCGTGTTCCACACGGATCTCGCTTGCGCCGTCGTTCATGACGTCGCCCTTGCCGATCCCGGCACGGTAACCGCGGTCCAGAATCACAAAGCCGCGCCACGTGTCCGCAACGCGTGTCTCCACGACGTACGGATTGAACTGGCGGGCGGCGCCGGCCAGCATCGAGTCCAGCAACGTCGCAAAGCCGTTGCGGTAGGCGTTGGCAACGCTGGCGTCGATGACCGCCTTCCCCGATGCGCGCGTAACGGTCATCACGTCATAACGCGTTTGACTGAACGACTGCAGCACTTCACCGGTCATCGGATTGCTGAAGTACAGGCTTAGTGTCAACGGCAGGTAAATGTCGGTGGTGCCGTCGGACTTGTCGATCTGGTAGCGCGATGCACGTGTAACTTGGACCGACAAAGCCAAAGTGCGCAGCCGGTTCTTGCTGTCGATGGTTGGCGCCAGGGCCTTGAAATGGGCTTGGGCGCGGCTCTGCAGTTGCGCCACGCTCTGTTTCATGTCCAGCGCGTGGCGAAACGCGGGATCGATCTTGCTGCTGCCTGCGCCAGCGCCGACATCATCAAAGAAGATCCCCAGCACGACGTATAGACCTACTCCAGCGTCTGCGGCAGCGCTACCGCAGACGGTCAGGGCCGCAGCGGCGGCGGTTGTCAGAATCGTCTTGCGCATGTCAGCGTGCGGCCTTGGTCTTGGTGCAACCGTTCATGCAGAGCGTGATGATGTTGCCATCGACAACCGAGTCCAGGCCAGCAAACATCGGGTTGCCACCCAGCACCATGGCCACGGCCTGGTCGAGCGGGTCAGTGCCGCGGTAGGTGGCCACGACTTCCAGCTTGTCGGTACCTGCCTGGCGCTGCGTTGCCTTCTCCAGCCCTGGCACGTTTTTCAGCGCCTGGTTGAATGCCGTGCGATTCATCAGGGAGAGCGTGCCACCGGTTAGCCGGATCACGTATTCGGCGCCATACATTGTGCGCCGCTTGACGAAGTCCTGAATGCGCTTGCCCACCTGATTACCAAGCTTGCGGCGAGCTTGCCCGCAAGCTTGGCGCGGCAATCGTCGGAGGAAATGCCGATGGCCGCCTCGGACTGCGTCGCCGATCCAATATCTTCACCGGTCTTGGTGGAAAATGTCTTGGTACTGGCCACGCCCGTGCATGCGGGCTGGCCCGAGTTCTTGTCGACTCCCACGTCGTAGATGACGGACGAGCCGATCATCAGGTAGTCGGCAGTGGCTTCCTGGCGCGCGAACTCGGTGTATTTGGCTAATTCAGCACCGTTTTCCAGTTGGTCCAGCGTGATGGCACGGTTGCCGAAATACTTGCTTTTGAACAGGGCGTTGTCGACGACCTTGATGTCGAGATCGCCCAGTTGGCCCTTCAATTCGTTATAAGTGTAGTTTTTCTTGTCCGGCCCCGTGTTCTGGGGCTGGTACTTAACCAGTTTGCGGAAATACGTGTTGTTGTGATCTTCGGCGCTGACATTGTGCGCGTACGCTGACTGGGACGACGAGGCAGCGGCGACATTGCTGCTGCTCGCTGCAGCAACCTGACGCGAGGCGGCGCCTGCTGCCTGGCGGCTGCTGGCGCTGGCGGCATCGTAGCGGGCGCTGTCGCGACCGGCCACGGCGGCCTGTCCGCCATATCCGTCGCGTGCGGCACCGGCTACCTGCGTGTCCCGGGCCGCGCTCACTCGGCCAGCCGCGCTTTCCTTCACGGCAAACGCAGCCTGCTCCTTCGATGCGTAGGCTGAGTTGCTGCTTGCAGCATAGGCCGCTTTCTTCGAGCTGGAGGCAGCCTCTTTTTCGTTGTAGCTGCTACCTTCCTCATGCCTGAATTCGGTCAACTCCTCCAGCGGCGCACGTAGGTTTGTGGGCGTCGTGAAGAATTCATCCATCATCACCAGAATTGGTTGGCTGCGCGTAGTGGTGGTGTTCAATGCCAGGCCAAGATCGCTGATCTGCGTCCGCAGCGCCTTGTCGTCCATGCGTAGCGTGATGCTGACTTGGTATTGGCCATCCATCGAACTAGGAACGGGGCTGTAGAACGACTCTTCTCCCACCTGGACCACCAGGTCATCCAGCTTTGCCTGTACGTCCATACTCTTGCTGGTGCCTGCCCCGACCACGTTGTCCAGCGCGGCCAGCACGGCATTTCGCTTGGCCTGCCGGAGCGCTGAGGTCCGGACGGATGCAAGGTCATCGGTGATTCTGGCTATCCCCACTCCGCGCGCCTCGATGTCCATGGCCTGTGCCACCGGTGTGGCGAGCGTGGCAGCAGTGGCCGTTGCGAGCAGCGTCTTACGGAATGCGTTCATGATGGGGATCATTTGGTGTTGGAGATTGATACGGACACGTCGCCAGCTCGTACGACCGTGCCGGTGTCACTGGTTTCCACAGAAGCGTCGCCGGCCTTGACGGAGACAGCAGAGCGAGCAGCCTCGGCTGCCGGTGGACTTTCTGCCGTCTTGTCACCGCATGCAGCCAGCGCAAGGGCGAGCGTTATCACGGACAGGCGAACTGTCCTTTCAAGAAAATTCATCGTTTGCTCTTCAGTGAATGCGTGGCGTACGCTAGGACGCAATCCCTTTACGCGGGGTGCAGTAGAAAACCCATCCGCCAGTAGGGTCCGACGGAGAATAGCGCGATGCGCCTTTGATGCACGCCCGATACTGCGTGCTTAACGACCCGAGTGCTTCCACAACCGATTCCGTTATTTGCTTTTATTTTGCGAGGCTAGCCGCCCAAAGCACGGCAAGCGTGCGAAGGAGATGATACGGATATCGTGTGCTTTAGGCGATGCAAATTGCCCCCTCCAGAGAGGGGCACAGTTTTTCGCTTATCTGCCGAGGATTGGCATCCTACTTGACGGGCCGCATGCAGATGTTACCTATTGAAGAAGAAAGCTCTGAAGCGCAGGCTTGGCAGGCAATGCGCTATGCTCAGGCCGCCGAAATCCGACAGTACGAGGCGCAGGTCGCTCAGCAGCGACAGAAGGATTACATCGCGGCCTCAAACCTGGGCTGTGAGTGCCAGTCCATCGATTCCCGAATACTCTCGATAGAGATCACCATGCATCAGCCCAACCTCTGCAGCAAATGGACCAGCTTAGACAGAGTCACAGGGCGCCGAGAGACCGGCAGTAGGAGCTTGGTCGCCTTCGCTGACTGCAAAAACTTAGCAGCCTTGAAATCTAGCCACCAACGATGTTCCCAAGGCCGCCACGTCGGGCAGGGAAGGATGCCTCTATCGAGGGGTGTTGGGTCGTAGCAACCGATGAACCGAGGCATTAATGTTAGATTCGGACCCAAAAGACGTGAACGAAAAAAGGTGGGGCAATGGGTCGCAGAAGAAGGGAGCCGTCGCTGGGGTGATCATACTATCGGTGCAGATTGATACGGTGGCCATCCGGAAGGCCGCTTGCAGCAAGGCTTTACGATTCTGCTTCAATCGAAACAGCACCTATTTCCGCAGCTCGTTTATTCACAAGAGTTTTGGGAGTGGGACCGTATCAATCTGCAGAAAAGGACGATCACCCCAATAACCCCGGTCTTACGTTGAACGCGAACTGGAGGCCGAGCGCCAGGCGCACGCCGCCACGCGGGTGCGGATGGGAGCGGGGACGGGGGGAACGTGGAGGCGGCGGGCGCCAGCTGGCGGAACTCCGTGCCAATTCTCAACGGAGCTCGAGCGCGCCCCGCGAGCAAGTGGCCATTGCTCAGGAACGCACGGCTCCCGATTCGGCTTTCGTGGAGTCGAAGACCATCACTTGCCGACTGGTCTATTCCCGCGGAACCGGCCTGCGACCATGATACGCCCGACCGGATTCATGAAGGCCCCTTCAGAACTGATGACGTATCCCCATAGCCACACCGTATTGGCTATTACTCCCCTGCGCGAGAAAATAGCCGCTGGCAAAGCGTTATCGCGTGGAGAACTTGCAGGGCAGCCAAGATCGGCCCGGCGCGTGAGGCGGCGCCGCTATTCCCCCCAAAAGTATGATGGCGTCCCGGTATGCGTAATCCTAATGTCAGAGGAGGCGCTACGCGGGAGCGCAGTGCTACGGCGCTGCCCCCATCCTATGACGACAAGAAGGATCCGAAGCCATGAAAGTCACTACTGCACTCTTCTCCGTCTTGCTCTTGGCGGGATGTTGCTCGCCGGCGCCTTTGGATTCAATGAGTCGAAATTAAGTGCAAAAGACAAGAAGGGGATAGATGTCTGGGTGTTGTCGTCGTCCTCGGATGCTCAGGATGCGAGCACAAAGGAGGAATATCAAAGACTAGTTACTTTTGCACAGTATGACGACGATCTTCGTAAATCCCTGAATGGCGCGAATACCTGCAAGCTCAAAATGAAGGCGCCTTTGAAATGACGCCGCAAGTCGGCCCTGCTGCGATCCCCATCATCCTAGCCGTTACAAGTCTTGCGATTGACCTCTACGCCAAGCATGAAAGCAACAAGCTTGACGATCTGAAGGAAGCTGCGCTGCAAAAATCCGATATCGAGTTTGTAGTTCCGCCTGCCCAACTCAAGGCTGGCGGTTGCATTGTCGTATCGAGAACATCAAAAGCCGATGAAGCCAAAACGAAGCTACCGGACGGGTCAGAAGTGGACGTACCGCGCCCCGGGCTTTTAGCCGTGCTGCTGATAGAAATGCCAGCTCCAGACTACTTTACCCTGAGGCCGATTTTTTTGCGCGCGCGAAATAGCATCGCCACGACGTCTAAGGAGAGCGGAGAGGTCGCCGTCACCACCGCCGTCGCAGTCAAACAAATCGTGGTGGACAAAGGAACGACTACTCTTGCGGAGGTTGGGCAAGGTGCGACGACCGTCAATGCCATCGAGCTGGCGGAGGGTGCGCGTTGCATAGACGCTAATAAAGACAAGGACAACTGTGTGCGCACCAATGCTGTCCCAGTACCAACTGGCGCGGGGTCTGTAGTGGTTGGTCTCAGCGTGACTGAAGTCGGAAATGTGGGCTTCAAAATTGAGCGTAGGCAAGCAGAGATTGAGGCCATTCGCTCTGCCCTCGGCCCCGCCGCCGCCGCAACATTGCAAGGTCTGATCGATGGAGGCGGCGGTCCAGCGCGGCTTTGTCGCCGTCGAGCGGCGCTGCGCAAGGCGACCGCCGACGCGACGCTGGCCGTGCCGCTGAGGCCGAACCGCGTGCATCCGCTCTGGCGCACGGACAACACACA
>LRMT01000105.1 GCA_001725945.1 Cupriavidus sp. UYMMa02A
CCCAGCTCGTGCCCGCCGACGGCATCGGCGACGGCTTCATCATGGCTTCGTAGCCGGCGAGACACTGGCGGGCGCATCGTGCGCGATCCCGCGCTGGCCCGAGCGCGTTCGGTGCTCGCCTATCAGTGCGGGCGCGCGCTGGCCGCGATCCACAGCATTCCCGTGGCGGCCCTGCCGCCGCTGCGCGAAGCCGCCGCGGCCGAGGAAGTGCAGAACTACCTGGCCCGCCACCGCGCCGGCGGCTCGGCCAAGCCGGTGTTCGAAGTGGCCTTTCAGTGGATGCAGCGGAACCTGCCGCCACCACCCGCGCGCAAGGTGCTGGTGCATGGCGACTTCCGCAACGGCAACCTGATGGTCGGGGAAGATGGGCTGCGCGCGGTGCTCGACTGGGAACTCGCCCATCTCGGCGACCCGATGGAAGATCTCGGCTGGCTCTGCGTCAACTCCTGGCGCTTTGGCCAAACCAGCCTGCCCGTAGGCGGCTTCGGCACGCGCGAGGACCTGTTCGCCGGCTATGCATCCGGCGGCGGCATGGTGGATGCAGCGCGTGTGCATTTCTGGGAAGTCTTCGGTTCGCTCAAGTGGGTCATCGGCTGCGAGAGCATGGCGCAGGCTCCCGCCGGCGGCGCGCCGCGTACCGTGGAGCGCGCGGCCATCGGCCGGCGCAGTTCCGAGACCGAGATCGACCTGCTGAACCTGCTGGCACCCTGCCGGGGAGCCCGCTGATGCAAAACTCTCCCAACGTCATCGACCTGCTGCAATCGGTCACCGCATTCCTGCGCAACGCCGCCATTCCCAAGCTGTCGGGACGCGAAGCGTTCGATGCCCGGGTCGCCGCCAACGTGCTCGACATCATCGAGCGCGAGCTGCGCCTGGCGCCTGACATGGCCGCCGCAGAGCGCGACAGCCTGCGCCAACTGCTCGGCACCGACGGCAACCTTGAAGCGCTGAACCGGCAACTATGCGAAGCCATCGCCGCCGGCCATATCGACCTGGAGACGCCGGGCCTCGCCGCGCATCTCTGGGCCGTCACCCTGAACACGCTCGCTATCGACCAGCCTGCCTACAGCAGCTATCGCGCGGCGTTGCAAGCCATGGAGCAATAAATGGATTTCCAGCTTCCCGCGGAACTCGTCGCCTATCTCGAAGAGCTCGATCGCTTTATCGAAGCCGAAATCCGGCCGCTGCAGGCCGAGAACGACAACGAGCGCTTCTTCGACCACCGCCGCGAGTGGGCGCGTACCGATTTCGACAACCAGGGCCTGCCCCGTCCCGAATGGGAAGCGCTGCTCGCCGAAGCGCGCCGCCGCGCCGACCGCGCCGGCCACCTGCGCTTTGCGCTGCCCCCCGAATACGGCGGCAAGGGCGGCGGCAACCTGTGGATGGCCGTGATCCGCGAACACCTCGCGGCCAAAGGGCTGGGCCTGCATAACGACCTGCAGAACGAGCATTCGATCGTCGGCAACAAGCCGTTCGTGCTGATCATGCGCGACTACGGCACCGACGCGCAGAAGGCGTTCTTCATCCCGGGCATGCTCGACGAGACGGTCAAGATCGCGTTCGGCCTGACCGAGCCCGAGCACGGCTCCGACGCCACGCACATGGAAACGCGCGCCGTGCCCGAGAAGCGCGATGGCCAGGACGGGTGGCGCATCGATGGCCAGAAGATGTGGACCACCGGCATGCATACCGCCACGCACTGCACGGTGTTCGCGCGCACCAGCGGCGAGGATGGCGATGCGCGCGGCATCACTGCGTTTCTCGTGCCGTCGGACACGCCCGGCGTGCGCGTGGAAGAGTACCTGTGGACCTTCAACATGCCCACCGACCATCCGCGCGTGAGCTTCACCGGCGTGTGGGTACCTGCCGACGCCGTGCTGGCCAGGGTCGGCTCCGGCCTGTCCGTGGCCCAGCATTTCGTGCACGAGAACCGCATCCGCCAGGCTGCAGCCAGCCTGGGCGCAGCCGAATACTGCATCCGCGAAAGCGTGCGCTATGCGCGCGAGCGCAAGCCGTTCGGACAGGAGCTCGCACGCAACCAGGGCATCCAGTTCCCGCTCGTGGAACTGGCCACGCGCGCGCAGATGCTGCGCGCGTTTATCCGCCAGACCGCCTGGGAGATGGACCGCATTCCGAAGAAGGAGGTGGAGAAGCAGCTGTCGGACAAGGTGTCGATGTGCAACTACACGGCGAACCGCCTGTGCTGCGAGGCTGCTGACCAGGCCATGCAGGTGCACGGCGGGATCGGCTACTCGCGCCACAAGCCGTTCGAGCACATCTACCGCCATCACCGCCGCTATCGCATCACCGAAGGCTCGGACGAGATCCAGATGCGCAAGGTAGCGGCCTACCTGTTCGGCTATATCAGCCGCGAGACGCAGGCGTGAACGGGCTGTCCGAATCGTTGCTGTCGGCTTGTCTAACGTAATCTCAAAACACAACGGCGGGGAAATCCAATCGGATTTCCCCGCGTTGCGCCTTCTTCCCTTTAATCCCGGATTGCCTTACACAGTGGCAGCAGTCCCCAGGATCGCCGTGGCCTGGCTCGACAGCGTGCCGCCGTTGCCGTGGACCACGGCAACTTCCGCGTCCTTGACCTGGCGTTCGCCACATTCGCCGCGCAACTGGCGCACGGCTTCGATGGTGATGAACATGCCGTACATGCCCGGATGCACGCAAGACAAACCGCCACCGTTGGTGTTGACCGGCAGGCGGCCCCCCGGCGCAATCCCGCCGCCGCTGACGAAATGCCCGCCTCGCCCTTTGCGCAGAAGCCAAGGTCTTCGAGGAACAGCAGCGTGTTGATCGTGAACGCGTCGTACAGTTCGGCCACGTCGACATCCGACGCTTGAGGCCGGCCATGGCGAACGCGCGCTCGCCCGATTCCTTGGCCGCCGTGACGGTGACGTCGGGCATGCAGGAAATCTGGCGGTGCCACGTCGCGGTGGCATTGCCGAGCACGTAGACCGGCGGCTTGGCCATGTCTTTGGCTCGGTCGGCGCGGACCATCACGTAGGCACCGGCGCCATCGGTCACGAGGCAGCAGTCGCGCACGGACAGCGGGTCCGACACCATGCGCGCGTTGAGCACGTCGTCGATGGACAGCGGATCGCGCATTTGCGCTTCCGGATTGAGCTGCGCCCACTTGCGTGCGGCGACGGCCACTTCGGCCAGGTGTTCGCGCGTGGTGCCGTATTGGTGCATGTGGCGCGCGGCGGCCAGTGCGTACGACGTGATCGGGCTCAGCGGCTGGTACGGGTTCTCGTACGGCTGCGGATCGAGCAGAGCGCGCACCTTGCCGATGCCGGCACGGCCCACGGTGGAGGTACGCTGGTTGCTGCCGTAGCAGACCAGCACCGCGTCGCACAGGCCGGCTTCCAGCGCCATCATGGCGGGCAGCATGTGCGAGACGAAGCTCGAGCCGCCGATCATGGTGCTGTCGACGAACTTGGGCTTGATGCCGAGGTACTCGGCCACCGGCATCACCCACATGGTGGCGCCGACGCTGGCGGTGGCGATGCCGTCGATGTCGCGCATCGACATGCCGGCATCCTTCACGGCGCTTGGCGGCCTCCACGAGGATTTCCATTTCAGTCTTGCCATGGGCTTCGCCCAGGCCTGCCTGGCCCACGCCGACGATGGCGACGCTGCCGCGCAAAGAAGTCAGACTCATTTTGCTTGGCCCTCCACCGGATCGAACACGACGAGAGCGGGCTCGCCTTCTGCCTTGCCAGGCGCCACGCGCGCCTTGACGCGCATGCCGATGCACACGGACGTCGGGGCAATGCCTTCCACGCGGCTCATCATGCGCACCCCTTCATCCAGGTCGACCAGCACGATGTTGTAGTCGCCACCGGCTTCGGCCTTGCGGCGAATGACGCTGGTGGAGTAGACCGTGCCGGTGCCCTTCGGCTCGGTCCAGTCGAGCGCGTCACCGCCGCAGTGCGGGCAGATGTTGCGCGGGAAAAAAACGTGCTTCTTGCAATCCTGGCAATGCTGGATGCGAAACTGGCCGGCGGCGAGCATGTCCGCGTAGACCTTGTCCGGACCCGCTGCCGCTCCTTGTTGGGGCATTGTGTCTCCTTCACAAATGATGCCGCCATGGGGTTTCCATGGCGTAGCTGCCAGATTGCCGCACTATGCGCAGTGCAGCAATTCGCATCTGCCAAAGGCAGGATTCCCGAATGCGGAAATCCCGCCACGCAATTTCAGATCACCAGCTCGATCAGGAACGGTCCCTTGCGCTGGTTGGCCATGCGGAACAGGTCGGCAACGTCTCCATGTCGAGCGCGCGCGCGCCCTCCACGCCCATGCCGTTGGCCATCTGCACCCAGTTCAGGTCCGGCTTGCCGATATCGAGCATGTCGAGCGCGGTCTTGCCCGGATTGGCGCCGACGCCGGCCAGTTCGCCGAGCAGGATCGCGTACTTGCGGTTGGCTAGCAGCACCACGGTGACATCGAGCTGCTCGCGCGCATGGTCCACAGCGACTGCAACGTATACATGCCGGAGCCATCGGCCTGCAACGCCACCACGCGGCGGTCCGGCGCGGCGACGGCGGCGCCGGTGGCCAGCGGCAGGCCAGCGCCAATCGCGCCGCCCGTGAGCTGTAGCCAGTCATGTGGCGCAGCGTGCACCGTACCCGGATAGAACGCGCGCCCGAAGCTCACGCTCTCTTCCACCACGATGGCCTGCTCGGGCAGCAGCGCGGTCAGCGTCCTTGCCACGGCTTCCGAAGTGACGGCGCCGCGCGCAATGTCGGCCGACGCCGCCGGTGCGGACTCAGGCAGCACCACGTTGCGTGCGCCGACTTCATCGGCAAGCCGGGCCAGTGCATCCGCAAGGTCTTCTTCCGGCCGTGCCAGCACATGCACGACGGCGTCTTCCGGATACGGGCGCGGCGACTTGCCCGGATAGGCAAAGAACGTCACCGGCGCCGGCGCGCCGACCAGGATCACGTTGCGGATGCCGGCAAGCCGGTCACGCGCCACATCGCCGGAGTACGGGATACGGTCCACAGCCAGCGCCCGCGCCCGCGCGACACGCGCGCGTTGGACATGGGCGTGATCAGCCGCGCCTGCGTGGCCGCGGCAATGCGGTGCGCATCGGCCAGCGGCGCTTCGCGCAGCGCGCTGCCTGCTCAGCACGATCAGCGTCGGCTGGCCGGAGCGCAGCA
>LRMT01000106.1 GCA_001725945.1 Cupriavidus sp. UYMMa02A
TGCGCCGGCGCGCCACGGGCGACCGCCCGCGCGGGGGGCTGGTGGCGCGCGCCGGTCCGTACCAGCTCAACAGCGTAGGCCGCTTCGCGACCCTGCACGGCGAGCGCATTACGCTGACGCCCAAGGAGTTCGACCTTGCCATGCTGCTGTTTTCGAATGCGGGACGCGTGCTAGCCAACCGCCGCATCGAACAGGCCATCTGGCACCACGAACTGCCGCCCTTGTCGCGCGCGCTGGCCGGGCTCATGTCGCGCCTGCGCAAGACCTTGCGGCTGTGCCCCGAGAACGGCATCTCGATTACGGTGGTCTATGCGCACGGCTATCGTCTCGATGTTCATGACGACAACCCGGCGGTACGGCTGTTGAGTCCGTCTTCGGGCCAGCCACTCCCATTGGCTCACCGTTGAACAGCGCTACGCCGGAAGGCGGTCCGCCAGGGTCCTGAGGTCGAGTACCGCCAGGCCATCGGCAGCCCGCTTGGCCGCATGCTTGGCTGCCGCCGCCGCGGCGCCGATCTGCTGGCTGCCAAGGCGCTGCAGTCCACCCGGGGCTTGCGCATCCACACGCACCACGCCTGCCGCCATCGAGACCGGTGGAAAGAAAGCCGGCTGGCCATTGCGGTCCTCGGCATGGATGCCGCCTCCGGCGCGGTCTGCCGGCGTGTACATGTCTCGCGCCGCATCGTTGAAGCGTCGGATGGCCGCGCCCACGCGCGCTGCCCAGTCGTCGCTCTGGTAAAGCACCAGGAAGTCGTCGCCCCCGACGTGGCCCAGAAAATCCCGGGCAGGGTCGCAAGCCTCGGTCAGGATCGCTGCGGCGCCCTTGAGCATCTCGTCGCCTTTCCAGTAGCCGTACTTGTCGTTGTAGGGCTTGAAGTGGTTCAGGTCGACATAGCACGCGTGGAACGCGTTGCCGGCTTCGATCAGCCTTTCGATATGCTGGTTCAGCGGAATATTGCCCGGCAGGAAAGTCAGCGGATTGGCATACCGGGCGGCTTCCATGCGGACCTCAGTCATGGCGCGTACGAGGTCTGCCCCAGTGCCAAGGCCGATATAGCGGCCCTGGCTGGTAATGACGAAGCCGTCGGCCAGCGAGCGTGGGTTTTCGCCGGCCAGGATTTGCGTCATCACCTCCAGTCCGGCGTGCAGGTCGAAACAGGCGGGCTCGCGATTGGCCAGCGAAATGCAGGCCTTCTTGCCATAGAGCTCGCGGTGAAACGGGGCTGCGTAGCGGTCCATGAAGCTCTGCCGGTTGATGATGGCCAGCGGCTTCCGGTCGTCATTGACCACGGCCACGGCCTGCAGTTCCGGCTGGGACTGAAACGCGCGCAGCACGTCGTCATTGGCCGTACCGGGCGAAACGGCCGGCGCCGCACGCAGCAGTTGCCCCGCCGTGATGCCCGACCAGCCCGAGCGGACCATCTGGGGAAACACCGCAATCTGGCGCGAGGTCAGCACTCGCCTGACTTGCATGTCCGCCTGTGCCGGCGGTTCGGCCAGCGGCCGCCCAAGGTAATAGCCCTGCGCACCGGCCACACCGAGGTCGCGGATCACGGCCAGTTCCTCTTCATCCTCGATGCCTTCGGCGATCACGCGGCCCCCAAATGCTCCGACCATGCGCAATACACCACGCAGGATCTCCAGGCGCCGCGAGCACGACGCAATGCCGCGGATCAGCGATTTGTCGATCTTCACAAACTGCGGCGACAAGTGGGCCAGCAAATCCAGGTTGGCATGCCCGGTGCCGAAGTCATCGAGCGCGTACTGAATGCCCAGCTCACGCAGCACAGCCATGGCCTGCCCGAAGCCTGCGGCATCGCCGATCGGCGTCTGCTCCGTGACTTCGATCACAATGCGCGCCGGCGAGATGCCGGCGCCCAGCAGGATGGACAGGCCATTGCCGCGCTCGGCAAGCAGATGCCGGAGCGTGAGCGGACTGAAGTTCACGAAGAGCTTGCCCGGCAGATCCAGTGCGCCCCAGGCCGCCAGCGCCGTACGTGCGGCCTGGATCTCCAGCGCGATCGTGTCCGCCCGACTCTGCGCCAGCCTGAATAGCCGGTCAGGGGTTGCAAGCGGCGTACCGGCCGGGCCGCGGATAAGAGCCTCGTAGCCGAGCATTTCCGCTGATTCCGCCAGCACGATCGGCTGAAACACTGCGTGCAAAGGTGGCAACGACGGCAACAGCAAAGAAATGCCCGCACCGGGGCGGCATCGGGAGGCGTGGCGGCTGGCAAGCCTGACATAGCGGGGACCAGAACGGGTGAGCAGAAAATTGCAGGGCAAGCGCCCAGCGCTCATTTCATGACAACAATGTGACGCCAGCATGACACTTGCAGTCTCCTATGTCATCCTGCCGTCACATTATTGCCCGACTATCCATGCCGGCCGAGGCTCGCGCCCTCTCAAAAAGTAAACAAGCGCAACCGCCCGGCCTGGGTCAGGAACGTCCGAGGATCGCGCTCCGGCGCCGCCAAACCAAGGCGCGCGCTATCCGACGGACATGCATGCGGCCAATATGCCCGCCGGAGTTGCCTTTCGTGTTGCAGTCACTCAAGTTGTTCGGGCCGCGTAGCCGTGCCCGCCCGGTCACGCGGTTTGCGCGTCTTCCCTTGCTGGCGCGGCTGTGCGCGGCGTTCGCGCTGGTGTACCTGTTCGGCGCCGCGGTCGGCGTGACAGGCATTGTCAATCTCGTCGACCTGCGCCAGCGAAGCGACGCACTCTACCGGCAGGACATGCACGGCGCGATTTCCGCCGAGCGCGCACAGTCGGCACTTGCCCTGCTGGGTCGGGCGCAGTTGTCCATCACCATGGCGACGAGCGGCAGCGAGCGCGACGAAGCCGCCACGGAGATTGACGCCACACTGGGCCGCTCGACGCCGCGCTCGACGGCATACGGCGTGCTTCGCCGGCGCAGGCAGAGCGCCTGCGGCCCGAACGCGTCCACGCCGGCAAGCTGCTGCAGGCCTATGTGGCACTCGTACGGCAGCAGCCGCTCGATCCGCTGCAGTTCGACAGCGCGGTTTCGGTAGACGGACACTTCGTCACCGAACAGCTCGCGAAGCTGAGCGGCATGATGGAAGACACCCGCGCGCGCCAGGAGCGACAGGCCGCCGACACCATGGCAAGCGTTGCCTCGCGCCAGGCCGCGGCCCAGGCGCTGATGATCGGCCTGCTGGCCGCCAGCCTCGCCGCCGCTGCCGGGCTGGCCTGGTTCGCCGCACGCGCCTCACTGGCGAACTCGGCGGCGAACCGGCTGCCGCTGCCGACGCTGACCACGCGCATTGCGGCCGGCGAACTCACCGGCAACATCCGCCTGCGCGACGGCGATACGCACAGCGTGCTGGCCGCGCTTTCGCGCATGCGCGACCAGTTGGCCGGCGTGCTCGCGCATATCCGCAGATTCCGCCCAGGAAATCACGACGGCCAGCGCAGGCATTGCCGCCGGCAATCACGACCTGGCAGCGCGCACCAACCAGCAGGCCGCCGCGCTGGCGGGCGCTGCGGACAGCGTGCGGCGGCTGGTCGAACTGGTCGAGCAGTCCCACGCCCAGGCCACCGAATCCAGCGGTGTCGCGCAGCAGGCGCGCACGGCCGCCGACTCCGGCTCGGCCGTCGTGCGCGAGATGAGCGGCGCGATGGAGGCCATGCACGCGCATTCGCGGCAGATTTCCGAGGTCGTCACGCTGATCGAGAGTATTGCGTTCCAGACCAATATCCTGGCCCTGAACGCCGCTGTCGAAGCCGCGCGCGCGGCCCGGCCGGGCGCGGCTTCGCCGTGGTGGCACAGGAAGTACGGGCACTGGCGCAACGCAGCGCAAGCTCGGCCCGGGAAATCGGCGCCATCGTTGGCAGCGCCACCCGTGAAATCGAACGCGGCGCGCGCCTGAGCGTAGAGGTGGTCAACGCAATGGGCCGCATCGACACCGCCGTGAGCCACAGCCACACGCTGGCAGGCCAGCTATGCGGCCTGGCCGACGAACAGGCGCAGGCAGTACGCGCGGTGGGACATTCGGTCGGGCAGCTCGAACAAACCGCGCAGCAGAATGCGGAACTGGTGGATACAGTCGCGGCTCAGGCCGAGCGGCTCGATACGCTCGCCACCGGACTGGAGCAGGACGTCGCGCGCTTCCGCTTCTAGCACCGGGCGAGCACGAATCGTGCAGATGTGTCTGCCGGAAACATTTGACATTGAGAGGTAACCGGCATTTACGAGTTGCGTGAGGAAGTTACAGATATGTTTCACTTGCGGCTGGCGTTGTTACGCGCAGCCATCGGGTTGCCGGGTAATCTTTGCTCACACCAACCCGATGTGGAATCCCGAGGAAATCATGTCTGAACGACTCATCATGCTGGACATACCCGGCGTACTCTATTCCGACCGGTCTCACGCCCGGCTCGGCGGGATTCCCGATTCGGGCACCCTGCGCGATGTCCGGTTCTTCGACCCCATTGCGCTGGGCTATGTCCGCCGCCTCTTCGGCTTGGCGGGCGCACGCGTGGTGGTGTCGGATGCCTGGCGACGCGGCACGCCCGCTGCGATCCTCCAGCAGCTCGATCTGCAGGTGGAAGGCATGACGCCCCCGGTGGCCGGCGGCCACGGCGCGGAAATCGCCGCTTATCTTGATGGCCGGGCCATGCCGTCCAGCTATGTGATCCTATCCAGTGCCCCGGCTGAATCGATGACGGAGGCACAGCGCGAGCATCTGGTCAGCGTGAATCCGGCCGAGGGTCTGACGGTGCCGAACTTCCGCCAAGCACTCGATATCCTTGGCGTCGCCTGCCCATCGACGCTGATGCCGCCGCCGCGCCTCGACGCCGGCCTCAGGGCCAAGCTGGCGCAATTGCAGCGGCTCGCGCGCGAAGAACCGGCGCGGTTCGACACGCGTT
Organism: Cupriavidus sp. UYMMa02A; assembly: GCA_001725945.1. Lineage (GTDB taxonomy): Bacteria > Pseudomonadota > Gammaproteobacteria > Burkholderiales > Burkholderiaceae > Cupriavidus. The sequence goes on from LRMT01000106.1 coordinate 4,887, forward strand.
CGGAAGCGGTGCCCGCAGCGGCGCTGCACGTCTGAGCGCAACCAGCCAATGCACAAGGGCGCCACGGCGCCCCTTGTGCATTGCGGCTGGGGCACCGTCAGCGTGCCCGCAGCAGTGTGGATTTGCCGAACAGGCTTTCCAGGAAGTCCACGACAAGCCTTGCCGTCTCGTTGCGCACATCGCAGGCGGGGTTGAGTTCCATCACGTCCAGCGACGACAGCCGTCCCGTGTCCGCGATCATCTCCATGCAAAGTTGCGTCTCACGGTAGGTGGGTCCGCCCAGCACCGTCGTGCCGACTCCTGGCGCAATGGCCGAATCGATGAAATCCACGTCGAAGCTCACGTGCAGATGCGTGTCATCATCCACGCCCGCCAGCGCCTGCTCCATGGTCTGGCGCATGCCGTACTCATCGATATAGCGCATGTCGAACGCCTTCAGGCCAAGCGCATGCAAACGCAGCTTCTCCTGCGCATCGACGCTGCGGATGCCGACTTGCCGGATTTCCTGCGGCAACACCGCCGGCGGCTGGCCGCCGAGCGTTGTCAGCGGCGTGGGCCCGTCGCCGCACAGGCAGGCAACCGGCATGCCGTGCATATTGCCGGTCGGCGTGCTTGACCCGATGTTGGCATCGGCATGCGCATCGAGCCAGAGCACAACCAACTTCCTGCTGGCCTCCCGGCAATGTCGCGCCACCGCACTGACCGAACCGACCGCCAGGCAGTGGTCGCCGCCAAGCAGGACCGGCATCCTGCCCTCCCCGAGAATGCGTGTGCTGGTTTCGAACACGCCGCGATTCCAGGCGACCACCTCATCGAGATGGCGCAGGCCCTGCACCGGCGGCGCGAGCGGATTGACCGGGCCGGCAATATTGCCGGCATCATGCACATCCAAGCCCATCCCGACGAGCGCAGGGACGATGTCCGCGATGCGCAGCGCCTCGGGGCCCATGGTGCAACCTCTGGTGCTGGCCCCGACATCCGTCGGGGCGCCAAACAGGGTAATCGGATCCATGACGGGGACCTCCTGTGCACGTTCGCGTGAGGGCGACTGCCGCTGACCAGCAGCGACGTCGCCGTCCATGCCTTGTGTGGCACCTTGCCGCGGTGCAAGTTCCCGGTTCTGCAGGGACCGACGGCGCCTGGGCATCAGAGCAAGAAGTCGTCGTCGCGATCATGGCCTTTCGGTGGCTTTTCCGCGTCACCGTCGTTGCCATTGCGGTGCTTGTCACCGTTGATCGGATCCAGCACACGATGCAGCCGCATTTCCAGGCGCCCACCCAACCATAGCAACGCCATGCCCAGCACAAACGCCAGCCCCCCGACCGCATAGTAGCCCGCCCCCGCCGCAGCGCCGAGAATGGCTGCCAGCCAGATTGCCGCAGCCGTGGTAAGTCCCTGCGGGCGCTGGTTCGCGCCAAGCGCGCGATCACGCCCACGCCCAGGAAGCCGATGCCAGTCAGCAGGCCCTGCAGCACGCGCGAGATCGCGTCCGCCGGATGTCCCGACTGCGACACCAGGCACACCGCGGTTGCAGCGCCCAGCGATACCAGCCCCAGCGTGCGCATGCCCGCGGCCTTGCCGCGCAGGTTGCGGTCCAGGCCAATCACGGCGCCGGCCAGCAGCCCGCAGAACAGGCGAAGGAAGATTTCGAAGCTGATGGTTTCCATGTTCGATGTTGTGCCAGATCCGTCCCCCGGACCGTTCGACATAAGCTTACCTCAGGCAACGGGCACGGCGTCAGGCAACGCGACCGAATGCCCGTATCATGGCAACTCATCCCGGGCCCCCAACGGTCCGGCCCCTATCGTCCGACCCAATGCCGCCATGCCCCATCTCGTGATCGAAATCACCGAAAACACGCGCCTCAACTGTTCGCACGAAGAACTGCTCGACGAGGCCAATGCCGCGCTGCTGGCGTCCGGCGAGTTCGGCGAGGCCGACATCAAATCACGCTGCATTACGCTGTCCACGTTTCGCCAGGGCGTGCAGGCAGCCGAGCGCGCCTTTGTGCACGCGCGCCTGTCTATCCTCGATGGCCGCGAGTTGGCAGTGCGGCGCGCACTCGGCCAGGCCGTCTGCGACGTCATTGCCGAGGCGGTCCGCCCTGCCACGGCGGAAGGACAAAGCGTGCAGATCAGCGTCGAGGTACGTGAAATGGAGCGCGCCAGCTACGCCAAGCAGATCGTCGGCGCCTGACGCACATGCCGTGCTCGAAGCCAGATGGACAAAAAGAAGCCCGCGGCCATTGCTGGCAGCGGGCAGGGCTTCCGGGAAGACACCGGGAGCCGGTGCCATGGGGAGCGCCCCCGCACCCATGACGCTTCGAATTCTAGACGGCCAGCGCCGAGGGCCCTTTGACTTTGGTTAAGTCATGGCGAGTCTGCCTCCGCCGTGCCATGTTCGGCCTATATCCGGACGAAAAAAAGGAGCCGACTCGCGGCTCCTTTTTTACTCGGATCGACTGGCCGGTCAGGCGGCAGCGTCCTTCAGCTTCTTCAGCGGGCGAACCTTCACCTTGACGCTGGCCGGCTTGGCCGGGAACCAACGCTCTTCACCAGTGAACGGATCCTTGCCAAAGCGCTTCTTCTTGGCCGGCACTTGCTGCGCGGTCACCTTCAGCAGGCCCGGCAGCGTGAATTCGCCTGCGCCCTTCTTGTTCAGCGCGCTGACGATGGTGTTTTCCAGATGGGCCAGCACCGTCTTCACGGCCTTGGCTTCCAGCTGGGTCTGGGCTACCAGGTGAGCGACCAGGCTCGACTTGTTGAAGGTGTCCTTCAGCGGGCGCGGGGTCACCGCGGCAGCCGGAGCAGCCTTCTTGGCCGGCGCGGCCTTCTTGGCGGCAGCCTTCACGGGTGCCTTCGTTGCCGCGGCCTTCTTGGCAGCGGGCTTGGTTGCAGTCGTCTTCGCGGTCGGTTTCGCTTTGGTCGCCATGTCGATATACGAGAGTTGAACAGATCAGAGCCGGCCATTCGAAGGCTTTGCATTGCGTTGCAAATACCTCATGCCGGCGCCCACTGAATCATAGCGGAAACAACCGTGTGTCAAAGGGTTTTCACACGTGCAAAGGCGAAAACCCCGTGTTTTGTCGCGGCGATACCTCAGCGGAAGCGCGTAGAAGCACTACGTCCCCCCACTTTCGCGTTTTCGCGCGCATGCCCGCGGAAGAAATTTTCGGCCACGTACGCCGCGTTGCCTGCGCGGCGACCCCTATATTCAGGGACTATTCGCCAAGCCAGGCTGCGATCAGCAGACCCGCCGCCATGGTGCCGAGCGCAATCAGAGGCAGGCTGGCATCGGCACGCGCCCACTCGCGCAGCAGCGCAACCAGCTCCACCTGCATCCAGAACAGGCTCGCGACGCAGAGCAGCGAGAACAGCGCGCACGCTGCCAGGACTGCTGCGCGAACGTCTGGCGTGCGCGGCGCTCGGGTCGATAACGGGGATGCTGGGAACGGGTGGTGCGACATGGCTGGATTCCTGAAACGGTTGGCAAGCATTGTCGTGAAAGACACCTGAACGCGGGCTGATGCATCCGTTCAGTCTGCGTTCAGGCGTTTTGATGCAAACTTCAGGCCATGAAGAGATTTCGCGCACTTCGCCCTGCCCGGTTCCACCGCGTGCGCCGGTCCGCGTTCGCGCTGGTCGGCGCCTTCGTGGCGCTTGCGCTCGGCATCGCTGCGCCTGCGCATGCCGACAAGGACGCGGACCGCGCCCGCGCAGCGGTGCAGTCCGGCGACATCCTGCCGCTGTCCAGGATCCTGGAAGCGGTCTCGCAACAGTTCGCTGGGGATGTCATCGGCGTCGAACTGGACCGCGATGACGGCATCTGGCAGTACGAAGTCAAGCTCCTGCTGCCGGGCGGTTCAGTGGCCAAGCTCGAGTACGATGCCCGTACCGGCGCGCTGGTCAAGGCAAAGGGCCGCAACCTCGACCAGGCGCGCAAGCACCCCTGATGCATACGGAGCCCTGAACCATGCGCATCCTGCTGGTGGAAGACGAACCGACGCTGGCTGGCCAGGTCCATGCAAGCCTTGCCGAGTCCGGCTACGCCGTCGACAAGGCTGCCGATGGGCTCGACGCGTGGCACCTCGGCGCGAACGAACCGTACGACGCCGTGATCCTCGACCTGGGGTTGCCGCGCCTGGATGGCCTCACCGTGCTGCGCCGCTGGCGCGCGGCCCAGATCAATATCCCGGTACTGATCCTCACGGCGCGTGATAGCTGGACAGAGAAGGTCGAGGGAATCGACGCCGGCGCCGATGACTACCTGGCCAAGCCGTTCCGCATGGAAGAGCTGCAGGCCCGCATCCGCGCGCTGATCCGGCGCGCGCATGGCATGCCTGCGCCGGAACTGGGCTGCGGCCCTGTGCAGCTCAATCCGCGCGCCGGCACCGTGACCGTGGATGGCGCTGCCGTGGTGCTGACGGCGCACGAATTCAAGGTGCTGGATTACCTGATGCACCATCCGGGCGCCATCGTCAGCAAGACCACGCTGACCGAGCACATCTACGCGCAGGACTTCGACCGCGACAGCAACACCATCGAAGTCTTTGTCGGCAGGCTGCGGCGCAAGCTCGGCGTGGACGTGATCGAGACCGTGCGCGGCCAGGGCTACCGCTTGCGGCCGCCTCCCGCCGCCCGGACATGAGAACGTACGGGACGGCATGCGCAATTCGCTAGCGCTACGCCTGCTGGCCGTAGCCGCCATATGGCTCGCTGCAGCACTCGGTGCCAGTTGGTGGATGCTGTCCACGCTGTTCGAGCGGCACGTCAACGACACCTATGTCCGCCAGCTCGAGCACCAGCTCACGAGCCTGACGGCCGCGCTCGACTGGAGTCCCGACGGCCGGCTGCTGCTGACGCGCGCACCAGCCGATCCCCGCTATGAACTGCCCTATTCCGGCGCCTACTGGCAGGCTCGCGCGCCCGGCGCGCTGCTGCGCTCGCGTTCGCTGTGGGATACCGAAATGCCGGAAAAACCGAACACAAGGTAACTGGCACGCCCGCGGATGTTCGTACAGGACCCAACCGGCAGTCGCTGCTGGTGGTGTCGCGCAGCATCGTGCTGGCGTCGTCGGACACGCCGGTGGATGTTTCCGTGGCACTGGACCGCACCGAACTGCGTGGCGCACGGCGCGCCTTCAATACCATGCTGGCGTGGTCGCTGGGCGCGCTTGGCATGGGGCTAATGCTGGCGGTGGCTGCGCAGGTGCGCTTCGGCCTGGCACCGCTCAAACGGCTGCGGCAGTCGCTGTCCGCCATGCAGGCGCGGCGCGAGAGTCGCCTGGGCGGCAAATGGCCGACCGAGGTCGAGCCATTGGTCAGCGAAATCAACACGCTGCTGGACCACAACGCGCAGGCGCTGGACAGATCACGGCGGCAGGCGGCGGACCTGGCCCATGCGGTCAAGACACCGCTGGCGGTGCTCGCCAACGAGGCGGCCAGCCTGCCGGGGCCGGCAGCGGATGCCGTGTCGCGCCAGGTCGACGCCATGCGACATCAGGTCGACCGCCATCTGGCGCGCGCGCGGGCAGCAGGCGCTGCGGCGGCACGGGGTCAGCGCATCGAAGCAGGCCCCGCCGTACGTGAGCTGACGCGCGCGCTGACACGCCTGCATGGCGCGCGTCAGATCGACATCGATGTGCAGGGCGAAGGACACTTCGCCGGCGACCGTCAGGACCTGGTGGAGATGCTCGGCAACTTGCTCGATAACGCCTGCCAATGGGCGCGCTCGCAGGTACGTGTCCGCCTGCGGGAAGATACCGCGGCGGCGGTACTCGAGGTACTCGTGGAAGACGACGGCCCCGGCATGTCCCCCGAGGTGCGCGACCTAGCCACGGCCCGGTTCGGGCGGCTGGACGAAAGTGCCGCCGGCAGCGGGCTTGGCCTGGCCATCGTCACCGAGATTGCGGCAATGTACGAAGGATCACTGGACCTGGGCGCCAGCGCACTCGGGGGCCTGGGGGCACGCCTGAGGCTGCCGGCCGGTATGCCCTGACCGGCGCGCCGGCCGCTCCTCAGGACGCGCGCGCATCATGCGTCGCGGGTCCCGGACGCCAGGCCGCAGGCAAACGCGGTTCCGCCACGAGGAACAGTGGGCCGATCAGCAGCCCGACCAGGTCGTCGACGAATGCGGGCTTGCGGCCCTCATAGTAATGGCCGATGAACTGGATGATCCAGCCTGCCACGAACAGCCCCACGCCCGTGGCCACCCAGGCCGCCGTGGGCAGCGCCGCCAGGTGAGCTCCGGCGTACAGGAACAGCGCGAGCTGATCATCGGGATACCGATGAAATGCGTAGCGACATTGCGAGGATTGCGGTGGTAGGCGTGGTAGTTGGCCAGATGCTCGATCAGGGTTTTCACGGGGGCGTCTCCTGCTGTGCGGATCCGATGGCTGCCACAACGCCGGCAGCCCGGATGTCCTGTGGATTCTTTAGATCTATAGTACTGGGCACATCCGGCGGCGTCTGTATGATTTTTTACAGGCGCGTGTGCGGCGCAGTACGTTTCCATCCGAACACTGAATATCGTAAGCGACATGATGATTCTCGCCCCCTCTCGCCTGGACGCCTACCTTGCGCGCCTGCGCATCGACGCACCGCCCTCGCCAACGCTGGAAGCGCTGGACGCACTGATTTCCGCGCAGCTGGCGCGCATTCCGTTCGAGAACATTGATCCGCTGCTGGGCCGTCCGGTACGGATCGACGTTGACGCCGTCTTCGACAAGCTGATCGCATGCGGACGTGGCGGATATTGCTTCGAGCTCAATACGCTGCTGGCCGCCGCGCTGACGGCGCTGGGCTACACGGTGACACCGCTTGCCGCGCGCGTGCGCTGGGGTGTGGCCGATACCGTGCAGACCATGACATCACACATGCTGCTGCGTGTAGAGGTGGCGCATCGCAGCTACCTTGCCGACGTGGGCTTTGGCGGTCCAACGCCGTTCCGGGCCCTGCCATTTTCCGCGCCAGCGGCGCGTCATTGCCTTACCGCCTGGTCACGGCGCCGGAGGAAGCCATGGCCAGCACCTTCCATGAGCAGGATCTGGAAGTGCGCGGCGACGATGGCTGGCTCAAGATGTACCGCTTCGACCTGTCGCCGCAGCCGTGGATCGATTTCATCGCGCGCAACTGGTACATCTGCACGCACCCCGACAGCCACTTCACGCAGCGCCTGATGGTAGCCAGAACCGACGGCGGCTCGCGCCTGACCCTGGCCAACGGCGAATTGGCCGAGCGCAGCGCCGACGGCGCAGTGCAGCGGCAGGAGCTAACTTCGGCGGACGAGGTCATCGATGCGCTCGCCAACCGGTTCCAGCTCGAACTGGGCGCCGACACCCGTGCGGGGCTGGAACGGGTGCTGCCTGCACTGCTGCGCGCGTGACTCTTGGCAGCCTTTGCCGTGGCCACATGCACGCCGCGCATTGCCCGCAGAAAGAATACTGATAAGAGCCCGTGGGCGGCGCCTTGCCAGTGGACTGGTCCAGATACCCCACCCATAATGTCCCGGCAGGCCCCCAGGGCGCTGTCCACCAGAACATAGGCAGGCGCTCATGGAGCCTGCCCCGATATCAGGAGACTTCATGTCATTGTTCGATTTGTCGGGCAAGGTCGCAATCGTGACTGGCTCATCGCGCGGCATCGGCCGCGCCATCGCGGAGCAGATGGCGGTTCAGGGTGCCAAGGTGGTTATCTCGTCGCGCAAGATCGAAGCGTGCCAGGAAGTGGTCGACGCCATCACGCGCGCCACGGTGCCGGCACGGCCATTGCGGTCCCAGCCAATATCTCGTCCAGGGACGACCTGCAACGGCTGGTCGATGAAACCAACCGTGCGTTCGGCAAGATCGACGTTCTCGTCTGCAATGCCGCATCGAATCCGTATTACGGCCCGATGAGCGGCGTGTCCGACGACCAGTTCCGCAAGGTGCTCGACAACAACGTCATTTCGAACCACTGGCTGATCCAGATGGTGGCGCCCCAGATGATCGAGCGCAAGGAAGGCTCCATCATCATCGTCTCGTCCATCGGCGGCCTGCGCGGCTCGCGACCATCGGCGTGTACAACATCTCGAGGCCGCGACTTCCAGCTTGCGCGCAACCTCGCGGTGGAATTCGGCCCGCACAATGTGCGCGTGAACTGCATTGCGCCGGGACTGATCAAGACCGACTTCGCGCGCGCGCTGTGGGAAGATCCCGAGCGCTACAAGCAATCCACGCAGGCGCCCCGCTGCGCCGCATCGGCGAGCCGGTCGAAATTGCCGGCGCTGCCGTCTACCTGCGTCCGCCGCCAGCAGCTTCATGACGGGCCAGGCACTGGTCGTCGACGGCGGCGTCACGATCTGATGCCCCGACGCTAGGCGGCGCTGCCGCCTAGCGGGCCGTTTCCGCTTTCCTGCATTTCCTGCATTTCCCTCAAGGGTGGCGCAATCCGCCATCCTCCACCTGCATTGCAGTCCGGGAGGCAGTCATGTCGAGCAATTCCCAGCCGGCCGTTAACTGGCCAGCCATATCGCTGGCCGAGGCCCATGCCAGGCTCACCGCGCCAGGTGCGCCGTTCGAAACGGAACGCGCGCGATTCGCGGTATCCCCACCACCGTCTGGAAGAATGCGCCGCCTACACTGCGCGACCTGTTCCAGGCTACGCAGGCCTTCGGCGAACGAACCTTCGTGGTCTATGAGGACGAGCGCGTCACCTATGCTGCGTTCCGGCGTGCCGCGCTGCATGTCGCACAAGCGCTCGTGCGCGACGGTATCCGCCCCGGTGACCGCGTGGCGCTGGCCATGCGCAACCTGCCGGAATGGCCCGTGGCGTTCTACGGCGCGCTGCTGGCCGGCGCCATTGTCACGCCGCTCAATGCGTGGTGGACGGGTGCCGAACTCGAATACGGACTGAACGACTCCGGCAGCCGCGTGGCCATTGTCGATGCGGAACGGCTCGATCGCCTCGCCGCGCACCTGCCGAACTGTCCGGCACTGGAACGGGTCTACGTGTCGCGCGCGGGCTCGCCCGACGGCAATGCGAGGGTCATGCCACTGAAAAGCATCACTGGCCCCTTCGCGTCGTGGGCAACGCTGCCAGAATTGCCGCCTCCCGACGTGGCCATCGCGCCGGAAGATGACGCGACGATCTTCTATACCTCCGGCACCACGGGCAAGCCCAAAGGCGCGCTAGGCACGCATCGCAATGCCACCACCGTCGCCGTGGCCAGCCTGTTCAGCCCACTGCGCAACCTGTTGCGCCGCGGCGAGCCGATTCCCGCACCCGATCCCGCAGCGCCGCAAAGGGCGGCGCTGCTGTCTATTCCGTTCTTCCACGTGACGGGCTGCATGGCCGTGCTGAACAGCGCGCTGGCGACCGGCGGCAAGATCGTGCTGATGCGCCGCTGGGACGCGTTGCGCGCACTGGAACTGATCGAGCGCGAACGCTGCACCACGGCTGGCGGCGTGCCGACCATCGCGTGGCAGTTGCTGGAACATCCGGAACGCGGACGCTTCGATCTTTCGTCGCTGGAAAGCATCAGCTACGGCGGCGCGCCGGCTTCGCCGGAACTGGTGCGACGCATCGCTGAAATCATTCCGCACTCGGCGCCGGGCATCGGCTGGGGCATGACCGAGACTTCCGCCACGTTCACGAGCCATAGCGCGGAAGAGTATGTGCTGCGGCCGGACAGCAGCGGCCCTGCCCTGCCCATCGGGGAAATGAAGATCGTGGATGGCAGGGGACAAGCGCTGCCGGCCGGCGAAACCGGCGAACTGGTGGTGCGCGGCGCGAATGTGGTTCGCGGCTACTGGAACAAGCCCGAAGCCACGGCACAGACCTTTGGCGATGGCTGGTTGCGCACCGGCGATATCGGCAGGCTCGACGAAGAGGGTTACCTCTATATCGTCGACCGGATGAAAGATATGCTGATTCGCGGCGGAGAAAATATCTACTGCATCGAGGTGGAAAGCACCCTCTACGAGCATCCGGCGGTCATGGATGCTGCGCTGGTCGCATCCCGCACAAGACGCTGGGCGAGGAGCCGGGTGCCGTGGTCAGCCTGAAGCCGGGCATGCTCGCCGACGAAGACGAGCTGCGCGGATTTGTCGCAGAGCGGCTGGCCGCGTTCAAGGTGCCGGTGCGGATCATCGTGCTGGCCGACCTGCTGCCGCGCAACGCGAACGGAAAGATCCTGAAGTCCAACCTGCGCAAGCTGTTCGAGCCGGCTGCCTAGTCCGCACCGGCCGGGCCGTTATTTGACGGGAATGGCGGTGCCACCCGGCACCGGCACGGCCGTCACGCTGTTCTGCGGGCTGCCACTGACGATGCGGTCGGAATAGGTCAGGTAGACCAGCGTATTGCGCTTGCGATCGATCGCACGGATCACGTGCAGGGTCTTGAACAGGATCGACATGCGCTCGGAGAACACGTCCTCCTGCTGGCGCAACGGCCCCTTGAACGTAATCGGGCCCACCTGCCGGCAGGCGATCGACGCCTCCGGCGGGTCTTCGGCCATGCCGAGCGAGCCCTTGATGCCGCCGGTACGCGCCCGCGACACGTAGCAGGTCACACCCTGCACCATCGGGTCGTCGTACGCTTCGATGACGACCTTGTCCGAGCCCGTCATGCGGAAATTGGTGTTGACGCTGCCGATTTCCTCGGCCTGCGCGACGGCACCGGCCATCGCCATGCAGGCGCCGGCAAGTAGCGAAAGCATGCGCGCCATGGCCGATCAGCTCCCCGTCACCTTGATTGCATCGTGCCGCTTTTCCATTTCCTGGCGCAGCGCACGGCGTTGCTGGGCGGCGGCAAAGCGCTGGCGCTCGACTTCGTCGCGCGGTTCCAGCGGAGGCACCTCGGCCGGCGCGCCGTTGTCGTCCACAGCCACCATCGTGAAATAGCAACTGTTGGTGTGGCGCACCAGCTTGCTGCGGATGTTCTCGGTCACCACCTTGATGCCGATTTCCATGGAGCTGCGCCCGGTGAAGTTCACCGAAGACAGAAAGGTCACCAGCTCGCCCACGTGAATGGGCTGGCGGAACACTACCTGGTCGACCGATAGCGTGACCACGTATCGTCCTGCGTAGCGGCTGGCGCAGGCATAGGCGACCATATCCAGGTACTTGAGGATGGTGCCGCCGTGCACATTGCCGGAAAATTGGCCATGTCCGGCGTCATCAGCACGGTCATGGAAAGCTGGTGGGACTGGTCGTTCATGATGGTGAGGCAGGTTGCGGGGGCCAAGGCGCGGCAGTGTAACCCGGAAACCGGCGCTCAGGGGCACCGGCCACGCGCGGCGCGGGCGCGTGCAAAATGGCCGGCGCGCCACCCGGCCAGTACTGGACAAAGGTACTGCAAACAAAAGCGGCCCGACAGGCCGCTCTCTCGCTAGTCCGGACGCAGACAGCTTACTTCTTCTTGTTCACGGCGTCCTTGAAACCTTGTCCAGCGGAAAACTTCACGGTCTTCGCGGCCGGAATCTTGATCGTTTCGCCGGTGCGCGGGTTGCGGCCCGTGCGGGCGGCGCGTTTGCCCGAGCTGAAGCTGCCAAACCCTACCAGCGTTACCGAATCACCCTTGGCCACTGCCTTCTTGATACTGTCCAGCGCTGCGTTGAGCGCACGCTCGGCTGCGGCGTTGCTCAGTTCTGCTTCCGCGGCGATGGCCGATACCAGTTCACCTTTATTCATGGCTGATTTCCCTTGTTGGTCGTCGTCACCGATGTATCTGCCTGAAGGCAATGCATCGATCGGCGCAGTCTAATCTGCCTTCGCGCCTTGGGCAATCCCCAGTGGCACCAATGCAACGAAAAACCGGAAATCCTGCTTGAGGCCGGTTAGCGGGAGATTTCACCCTCTGTTCGGGCCGTTTCCCCGCATCTTTTCTGCCAGCGACACGGGCCGCTGGCGTCCCCGGCTCGCCGCACGGCCGCTCTGACGTGGTGCGTCCATGATTCCCCGCCATGGTGCAATGCACCGTCACGGTTCATAAGGTCCACCGGCTCCTGCATCATTCTGGCGCGTCAGCGCCTTTTCCGCGCCGGCGGATGGCAATTGCTTGCACCACGTCAACCCTGCAACCCGGCCTAGTCATGCGGCAATCCGGTGCGAACGCCACCATGACGGTGCAACTGGCACCAGTATGCAGCTGTTTCTGGAATGCTTTTTGCTTACACATGCTCCCATTTTGAGCATGGGGAATTTATGGACAATTGGAAGACTGGCACCGACGCCATGTTCATCTTGCTTGGCGCAATCATGGTGCTGGCCATGCACGCCGGCTTCGCTTTCCTGGAGCTGGGCACGGTGCGCAAGAAGAACCAGGTCAATGCGCTGGTAAAGATTCTGGTGGACTTCGCGGTTTCCACCATTGCGTACTTCTTTATCGGTTATACCGTCGCCTACGGCGTGGAGTTTATGTCCGGCGCTGAAACGCTGGCACAGAAGAGCGGGTACGAACTGGTCAAGTTCTTTTTCCTGGCAACATTTGCCGCGGCCATTCCCGCGATTATTTCGGGCGGCATTGCCGAGCGGTCGCGTTTCAATCCGCAGTTGGTTGCCACCTTCGTGCTGGTCGGCTTTGTCTATCCGTTCTTCGAAGGCATTGCGTGGAATCATCGCCTCGGCATCCAGGACTGGATCACCAGCCTGACCGGTGCCCCGTTCCATGATTTCGCCGGATCGGTAGTGGTCCACGCGGTAGGCGGCTGGATTGCCCTGCCCGCGGTACTGCTGCTCGGCGCGCGCCGGGGCCGGTACCAGAAGGATGGCCGCATCAGCGCCCATCCCCCGTCGAACATTCCATTCCTGGCACTGGGTGCATGGGTGCTGGCGGTGGGCTGGTTCGGCTTCAATGTCATGAGCGCCCAGACCGTGGACAAGATCAGTGGCCTGGTTGCCATCAACTCCCTGATGGCCATGGCCGGCGGCACGCTCGCCGCGTGGTGGGCCGGGCGCAACGACCCGGGCTTTGCCTACAACGGCCCGCTCGCGGGCCTGGTGGCTGTCTGTGCGGGCTCGGACCTGATGCACCCGCTGGGCGCGCTGGTGACGGGCGCGGTGGCAGGCGTCTGTTTGTGCATCTGTTCACGCTGGCGCAGAACAAATGGCATATCGATGATGTCCTCGCGTCTGGCCGCTGCATGGGCTGTGCGGCGCCTGGGGCGGCATTGCGGCCGGCATCTTTGGTTCCCGTGCACTCGGCGGAATCGGCGGTGTTTCGCTCGGTGCGCAACTGATCGGCACCCTGCTCGGCATCGTGATTGCCGCGGCCGGCGGCACCATCGTCTACGGTACGCTCAAGAAACTGGTGGGCATCCGCCTGGATGCCGAAGCCGAATTCAACGGGGCCGACCTGACGCTGCATCGTATCTCGGCCACGCCCGAGCGCGAAACCAACTGGTAAACCTGCCGCGGGAACAAGCCCATGCGGGCTTGTTCCTGACATTCTTTGCTTGAACTTCCCCTGACGGCATGGCAATAATTGCCGTGCCCGTATCCCTTGCGCCGCGTCAGCGCGCAATAATTACCAGACAGTCTTCGCAGTTCTTCGTTTCTTGCCGATTCGCGGCCAACAAACCAGGGGAATGCCGATGGATGCGTCAACGTTGGAGAAGTTGCAGGTCGTGGTGATCGCCTACGCCACTGAGTTCGGAGTGAAGATCCTGGCCGCGCTGGCCTTCTGGATCATCGGCCGGTGGCTGATCCACGTCGTGGTGCGGATGGTGCAGAACGCGCTGGGCCGCCAGCAGGTAGATCCGACCCTGTTGCGCTATGTCGGCTCGATCGTGACAGTCGCGCTGAACGTCGTGCTTGTTATCGGCATCCTCGGCTACTTCGGCATCCAGACCACCACTTTTGCGGCGTTGATCGCCGCGGCGGGCGTGGCGATCGGCATGGCCTGGTCGGGTCTGATGGCGAACTTCGCGGCCGGTGCCTTCCTGGTGGTGCTGCGGCCGTTCAAGGTCGGGGACTTCGTCACCATCGGCGGTGTCACCGGCACCGTGCGCGAGATCGGGCTGTTCGCGACGACGCTCGACACGCCGGACAATGTCCTGACGGTGGTCGGCAACAACAAGATCTTCTCGGACACGATCCAGAATTTCAGCGTCAACCCGTTCCGCCGCGTGGAACTGAAGGCGCAGCTCGCGGGAACCACCGACGCGGCCGCGGCAGTCACGCTGCTCAAGGAGCGCATCGCCCCGATTCCCAACGTCCTGGCCGATCCGCCGGTCGACGTCGAGATCCTGGAATTCACGCTGGTCGGGCCCGTGCTCGCGGTGCGTCCGTACTGCCACAACGACAACTACTGGCAGGTGTATTTCGACACCAATCGCGTCATCCGCGAGAGCTTCGGGCAGGCGGGCTACGCCGCGCCCATGCCCGCGCAGATGGTGGTGGTAAAGAACGCGGCAGCCTGAGCTTCAGGCCACCGCGCTCGCCGATAACCCCGCGCGCGCCCATACGCGCAGCGTGACCGCGCCCACGCCGCAGGCGGCCATCACCACCGCCAGCGGCAAGGCCGTACCGTCGTGCCACACGCTGACGGCAGCACCGGCTACGGTGCCGAGCGAAAACTGCAGCGTACCCATCAGCGCCGATGCCGTGCCCGCGCGATGCCCCTGGTGCGTCAGCGCCAGTGCGGAGGCATTGGGCGTAATGCAGCCGAGCGAGCCGATAAAGACAAGAACCCCGCCAGCAGCACCGGCAGCACCAGCACGCCGGCCAGCGAGGCCGCGGCCAGCATCAGCCTGCGGCGCAAGGCGCGAGCAGCGCGCGCCCCAGCACACTGTCCAGTGTGCGCCCCTGCACCAGGCGTGCGTTCAGTTGTGACATGGCGATCAGCCCGAGCGCATTGGCACCAAACACAAAGCCGTAGTGCGAGGGATCGATGCCGTGGAGTTCGATCAGCACGAACGGCGATCCCGCAATATAGGCGAACATGCCCGCCTGCCCAAACCCGGCTGACAGCGAATACCCCAGGAATTCACGGTCCCGCAACAGTTGGGTGTAGCTTGCCGCGACTGCCCCCGGATGCAGCCGTGCCGCGCGTTCACGCGGCAGCGACTCTTCCATGCGGAAGTGCACCAGCGCCAGGATCAACAGGCCCGCCAGCGTCAGCAACCAGAAGATGGCCCGCCAGCCCAACGCACCGAGGACGGCGC
Source organism: Cupriavidus sp. UYMMa02A (assembly GCA_001725945.1). GTDB lineage: Bacteria > Pseudomonadota > Gammaproteobacteria > Burkholderiales > Burkholderiaceae > Cupriavidus. The sequence continues at coordinate 20,028 of LRMT01000106.1, forward strand.
CGCCGATGATCGGGGCCAGGATCGGGGCCAGCCCCATCACCAGCATCAGCGACGAGAAGGCTCGGGCCGATTCGTGGGCTTCAAGGCGGTCGCGAATCACCGCGCGGGCCATTACCATGCCCGCGCAACCACCGAGCGCTTGCAGGAAGCGCCAGAGCATCAGCGACTCGGCGCTGCGTGCCATGGCGCAACCCGCCGCGGCCAGTGCGTACAGGCCCAGGCCAACGTAGAGCGGCGGCTTGCGCCCGAAACGGTCACTGATCGGGCCGTAGAAGGCCTGCCCGAGCGCCAGGCCGACCAGAAACGTGCCCAGCGTCAACTGGATCTGCCCGATATCGACGCGCATGTCCGCGGCCAGCGTGGGAAAGCTTGGCAGGTACATATCGATCGACAGCGGCGCAATGGCTGTCAGCGAGGCACAGATCAGCAACCAGGCGGGAAAACGCGCAGCCTTCTGGCTGCCGGAGGATTGGGGCATCAGTATCAGTCCGGGGAGTTGGTGCCGGCAGCGGCTGTGCTTGTTAACCGTCCGCCAGACCGCAAATTGTTGCACAGCAAGACAAACCTAGCTGGAACGACGAAGGTTCGAGGTATGCGACATTTGCCAGCATGCTATGCCGCGACGCCGCCATGCCCTGCCAACGTCGGGTTCGGCAAATATCCTAATCTTGGCAGTATTGGCCAGCCTGGCACTTCGCGTCGCGGGTCGCGCAGGGGCCATGCAGTGCGGCTGTCGACGGATTACCGTGTGGCGCCGCTTTCACGCGAATGGGGGTGGAGGGTACAATGCGAGCCTGTCGGTCCTGTCTGCGCGACAGGCCGGCAGCCGCGCAGAGATGGGCGACAGTTTTGCCCCGGCAACGTTATCCTGCATGAGAATACGACATACGCCGCTCACCGCTTCGCTTGGCTCAGCCGCTCTCGCGGCTGCACTGCTGCTGCCGTGGCCAGTGCAAAGCGCTCCGGCACAACTGCGCACGCCGCCCGCCTCGGCGCCCCCCCCCGTATTCGATGAAGCCGAGGCACTGGCCCGCATGCTCAAGGGTGCGGCTACCGGGCAGAATACCGGCGCGGCGGGCGTACCCGAGCTGCTGCGCAATACCACCCGGCCCGATGGCGTACTGGCACGCGCATGCCGGCAACTGAACGACGCGCTGCCGATCGAGATCGATGGAGAAACCCGCTTGCGGCGCTGCCAGTCAACGCCGGGCAAACACGTGTTGTTCCAGCTCGAGCTGACCAACTACCGCGGTCCCATGCTCGACCTGGCAAGCTTCGAGGTGAATTACGCGGCCCCGTTGCAGCGCAATATCTGCGCCAACCGCGATGTGGAAATCCTGACCAAGCTGGGCGTGAGCATGATGTTCCGCTACATGACACGGAACGATCGCGGCGAGCGCCGCGTCGGCGACGTCTACATCAATTCGCCAATCTGTACCGCAGCCCTGCGCTAAGTAGGGCTTTGGCCGTCCTGGGCAGCCGCGGGAATCCACGCCGGGACGCGGCGGCACCGCGTCCCGCTTCCGGTCAGGCGGCGCGCGGGCGCAGCGGCAACACGTTCGGCGCGCGCCGGATCAGCAGGCGGATATCCTTCCATCCCGCATCGGCCAGCGGCGATCCCCAGACCAGTTCATGCAGCTTCGACAGCGCGAACGGATCGCCGAGCAGAATATGCCGTTGCGACGCGGTCAGCGCGCGCGGCCGCCGGTGAGTGCGTGCTGCACCAGCGCCGCGTGGCGCTCCTTCGCGGATTCCGGCTGTACGACACGCGCCGAAGCCGTGGCGCACATCAGTGCATTGGTGACCGGGTCGACCACGGCATCGACGAAATCCGGCGTCTCGGCCGTCTGCTCGACGTGCTGCTGCGTTTCGACGATTTCCCGCGGCGGCATGGCTTCCTCGGGAATCATGAACAGCCCTGCCTCGCGCGAGCGCGGCCGAATGACACGCGCGACAACATGACCGACAGCGGAATCGACAATGCCAGCGAACCTACGATCGGCAATAGCCACAGCACGTAAGACGGGTTCAGCCAGTACACCAGCGCACCCCATGCCAGCCCCAGCAGCGTGTGCGAACCATGCCGGCGCAGGGCTTCGCCCCACGTCGTCTCGGCATCTTCGCGCGGCGGCGATTTCCACGAAATGCCCCATCCGCTGTAGGCGGCGATGACAAACTTGGTGTGGAACAGCATGCGGGTCGGCGCCAGCAGAGCGGACAGCACGACTTCGATCAGCATGCTCAGCACGAGCCTGGGCAAGCCACCATACTGGCGCGCCTGCCGCACGAGCAGCAGCACGCTCGCCACCTTGGGCAGGAACAGCAGCGTGGCAGTGGCCGAGAACAGCGCGAGCGCCTTCTCCGGATGCCATTCCGGCCAGGTCGGGAACAACTGGTAAGGCTGCGTGAAATACTCCGGCGGCACCAGCGCGTGCCGCGCCAGCATCGCCGTCGACAACAGCAGGAACAGGAACCAGAGCGGCGCCGACAGGTAGGCCATGATCCCCGTCAGGAACACCGCACGGTGCACCACGTGGAAGCCCTGCTTCAGCCACAGCCGGAAATTCATCAGGTTGCCCTGGCACCAGCGGCGGTCGCGCTTGACCTCGTCGAGCAGGTTCGGCGGCAGTTCCTCGTACGAACCGGGCAGGTCATACGCGATCCACACGCCCCAGCCCGCGCGGCGCATCAGTGCGGCCTCGACGAAGTCGTGCGACAGAATCTCTCCCGACAATGGCCCGCGGCCCGGCAGCGGCGCGAGCGCGCAGTGTTCCATGAAGGGCTTGACGCGGATGATCGCGTTGTGGCCCCAGTAATGCGACTCCCCCAGTTGCCAGTAGTGCAGGCCGGCCGTGAACAGCGGGCCGTAGACGCGCGTGGCGAACTGCTGCACGCGCGCATAGAGGGTTTCACGACCGACCGCCAGCGGCGCGCTCTGGATGATGCCGGCGCCCGGATTGGCCTCCATGAGCCGCACCAGCGTGGCGAGGCAATCGCCGCTCATCACGCTGTCGGCATCGAGCACCACCATGTAGCGGTACTTGCTGCCCCAGCGGCGGCAGAAGTCGGCCACGTTGCCGGTCTTGCGCTTGACCCGGTGGCGGCGCCAGCGATAGAAGATCCGTCCGAAGCCACCGACCGCGCGGCATACTTCCATCCACGCGTCGACCTCCGCCGTGCGCAGGTCCGGGTTGCCGCTGTCGGACAGGACAATGAAATCGAAGTTGGCAAGATGGCCCGTGCGCCCGAGCGATTCGTAGGTCGCGCGCAGGCCAGCGAACACACGCGTCACGTCCTCATTGCAGATCGGCATGATGACCGCGGTGCGCGCATCGGGCGCGCAACGGAGCATCCGGCGCGGCGGAGCGCGAGATCAGATGCCGGTCGCCGCCCTTGGCCAGCACCAGGAAGCCCATCATGGCGGTCCAGAAGCCGGCGGAAACCCACGAGAACAGCACCGCGAACAGGACCAGGATCGCGATCTCGAGCAGATCGGCGCCGTGGTACGGCAGCACCTTGGTCATGAAGTACGTGGCCAGCGCAGTCTGCGCCACCACCAGCCCCAGCAGGAACCAGCGCCGGTGCGAACCGGCGGGATGCCATTTGCCTTCGGCATCGGGCCCATCATGCAGCGTGTCCCAGGTTTCAGGCACGGGGGGGCGGCCCAGCATGCGGCGCCAGGTGTTGCGCACCCAGCCGGTGACCATATGCGGCGGCCACTGGCGCGGCACCATGGAGCTGCGCTGCGGCTCGGGGCCGGTGTCCACGTGCACGGTGCCGTCAGGCCGGCGCTTCAGCAACGGTTCGCCGGCGACTTGCGGATTGCCGTAGGCCAGCGCGAACCGCCGCGCGACTGAAGCGTAGGTCGTTCCGCCAGGCTCAGGAGTTTCTCCCCTGGCCGGCTCACGCGCCGACAGCCTGGACTGCAATTGCTCGATGGCCGTCTGTGCATCGCGCGAGTCGATGGCGATGCCCGCGGAAACGGGCACCGCCGAATCTGCCAGCAGTTCGCTGCGCAGTTCAGACGATACGGGCAGGCGGTCGACATAGCGCTCGCATGCCGCCGCCTGGGCCGGTCGCTGCTTTAGCCTGGGGGTAAAATGTAGCTCCACGTCTCGGATAAGGTTGTATTGCCGTTGCGAAGATAGCCGCGCAACTCAACCGGCTTGTTGACATCCTTGCGGCGCATCACCATCGTCATGCGCCAGCCGCCGGTCGCGTCATTGCGCTGTACCGACGTTTTCAGCAGTTCAGCATTGGCATCGGCCGATACCACCGGATCGATGCGCACATCGGCCGGCAGCTTGCGGAAGGCCGGGCCTCGAAATCCACCACCAGCGAGAAGCTGGTGTCTTCCTGCTTGCGCGTGAGGCCCTGCCCCATGCGGGTCTGCGTCACCCACGACAGCGGCGGCATCTGTTCGCCATCTTTCTGCCACAGCAGGCGGTACTCGTAGTCGAACGGCTGCTTCGGCTTGGGCGGGTTGTCGGGGACCCAGTACGCCACCATGTTGTCGTTGGTCTCGTCGGGTGTGGGGATCTGGACGAGTTCCACCCTGCCCGAGCCCCAGTTCCCGCGCGGCTCGACCCAGCCGCTCGGCCGGCGCTCGTACCACGCGCCGATCTCCTGGTAGTTGGCAAAGCTGCGGTCACGCTGCATCAGCCCGAAGCCCTGCGGATTGGTGGCGGAAAATGACGTCACCAGCAGGCGCTTGGGATTGACCAGCGGCCGCCACACCCATTCGCCGGTGCCCAGATGGATCGAAAGCCCGTCCGAGTCATGCACTTCCGGCCGGAAATCGGACTGCGGCGATGGCTGGTTCTCGCCGAACAGGTACATGCTGGTCAGCGGCGCCAGTCCGAGCTTGGTCACGTTCTCGCGCAGGAACAGGCGGGACTTGACCTCCATGGACGTTTCTTCGCCGGGCTTGATGACGAAGCGATAAGCGCCGCTCACACGGCGCGAATCCATGAGCGCATAGATCGTGATCTGCTTGTCCGAAGCGGAGGGCCGCTCGATCCAGTACTCGACGAAACGCGGAAATTCCTCGCCGGAATTGAGTGCGGTGTCCACGCGAGTCCGCGCGCGGACAGCCCGTACCACTGCTCCTTGCCGAGTGCGCGGAAATAGCTCGCGCCAAGGAAGGAAGCCAGTTCATCCTTGCGTTTGCCCTGATTGAGCGGGTACAGCACGCGGAAGCCCGCAAAACCCAGGCCCTTTAGCCGCGCTGCATCGACCTTGTGCGGACCGTAGTTGAACGCGGCCGGATCAAAGCGGAATTCGCGCACGCTGCCGTTGACCACTTCGTGAATGCGCACGGGCTGGTCGAAGACCATGCCCTCGTGGAAGAAGGAGAGCTCGAACGGCAGGCGCGCATTGCGCCACGCAAAGCGCTCGGGCTTGTACTCGATCTCGCGGTACTGCTCGTAAGACAGCTCGCGCAGTTCACGCGGCAGATTTTGGTCCGGTGCCTTGTAGGGAGAAGCCGCCAGTTGCCGCGCCCGGGTCGCGACGGTATCGAAATCGAAAGCGTGCGCCGCCATGGCGAGCACGGCAAGTGCGCTGCCGCCCAGCCACCTGGCCATCCGCACGCGCACCCTGGCCGACGCCCCGCGACAGCGGACACGGGCAGATAGCGGCCGTGCAGGCGATGGTTCGGACAGGCGTGGCGTGACGTTTGATGACATGAATGCCCAGATTGGAAGCGTGGACGGTGCGACCGGCTCTTGTGACCGGGACGACGGACGACCTGGGGGACAGCTCAGTGGCCCACCAAGCAAGAGAATGACCTGGCGTGGCCATATCTGGCCCGGGGCGCGAAAAACCGAGCCTGCTGGCCCGGTCTCGCTTGATTGCGATTTGCGACAAACCTTAACAATTCGAGTCGAAAAAGTCACGTTTCGATCACGCAAGGTTTGAAACAAAATGAAACCCACGCCACTGCCAAGGCGCATTCCGCCTCTGCAGCGGGTTGGCCGCCTCAATGCGCGGCAACGTCAGGACGCTCGCCGCGCACATGAGCCGGGGCGATAACGACGGCGCTACTGTTTCGCGCCGTCGGTGTAGGTATCGAACTTGCCCGCCTTAGCGCCGTCCGTGTATGGGTCGGCCTTGCCCGCCTTGGCGCCGTCCGTGTATGGGTCGGCCTTGCGACGCGCTCAGCGCCCTGGATCGGCTCGAGCTGGTCGGTGCGTGCACCTGGCGCCAGCGATGTCACATTGTCGGACTTGGAACCCTCCGTGTAGGGGTCAAACTTGCCGGACTTGGCACCTTCACTGTAGGTGTCGAACTTGCCGGACTTCGCACCGTCCGAATAGGGGTCGAATTTTCCGCTCTTTCCAGGCGATTGGGCGTGCACGGCGCCGAACGCGGCGGCGAGCGCCAGGCCGAGGGTGAGGTGGCGCAGTTTCATGGGGACTCCTCTCGCGATGATTGCGCGTTATGCCCCGCTGCCTGTCGATGCATATGGCGTTGCGGCAAGCGTCCGTGGCAACAATCAACGCTAGGCCAGCAAAAATCGGCTGTCAACCACGCCGCCGCGCAAGCGGCGCCAAAGGCGCCGCCAGTGGGCATTCGCACAAAGGTTCGGCTTACAATGCACTCGCCTGCGCGCGGCCACCTGTCGCGCAAACATACATAAGAAAGGAACGACCATGTCCCGGCAAGCCCGACGCCTTCCCACCGTTGCCCTGGCCAGCGCATTGCGCGCGCCGCGCTGATGTTCGCCGCGGCCGCTCCCGCCCAGGCCTATTTCGACAACTACCTGTCCGGCACGATCATCGGCAAGATGAGCAAGGACGAAGCGGCATCGTTCGCCAAGTCAGTTGGCAAGGCGTTGAACGAGACCGCAGACGGTCAATCGATCTCGTGGGAATTCCCGGCCAGCGGCAAGCGCCTGCCGGTGGAAGGCACGCTGACACCGGTCTCCAGCAAGACCGATCAGGGCCAGTCATGCCGGCGGCTCAAGAGCGACCTCAAGCGCGGCAGCGCCGAAGAGCACTGGAGCGGCTGGTTCTGCAAGCAGAAGGACGGCCAGTGGAAGTCCCGCCACGTCGCGGAATAGCGGCTGCCCTGCCCTCAGCGGCACAGCCGCCGCAACAGCTCCGCGGCCACCGAGCCGGTGGCTGCCGGCTGGAAGCGCGAGGACTGCGGCGCGCGGATCGTGTAAAGCGCCTCGCCCTTGGCGAAGCGCTTGCTGTAGAGCGTCTGCTCCACCACTGCAAACATCGACGACGCGCAGTTGAGCACCATGCGCTTCAGCGAGGACCGGATCGGATCACCGCTCGTGGTACGGATCACCCCGGCCGGCGCATTGCGCATGACGACGACGCCGACCTCCGGCCCTGCACGCTTGACGGCAACCTGGTCGAAGTAGGAAATCACGCCATTGGCGCCCATCATGGGCATCCAGCGTTGCGGGTCCGGCGCTGACGGGTCTGGCGCGGCAACGACGGCGCAACCGGCGCGCGGCGTGGAGCGGAAAACCGTGGCGCCGGACGGCTGCGAACATTGGTACAGGCCGGCGGCAGCGGCGGGGTGGCTGTCGTAGCCAATCCCGGACTCGGCATGGGCCGCAACGCCCACCGCGCAGCCGAACAGCACGGCGGCGCATCGAAAAATGCGGAAAAACATTGAATCGCCCTCGAATTGACGGGAAAAAACGATCCGCATTGTCGCATATGCCACCGCGCTTGCCGACCGGCACGGCAAGAATCAGCCGTGGATTTCGCGCCAGGCCACCAGGTCGGCAATGGTCAGGACCGGCAGACGGTACATCTCGGCAAACGCCAGCGCCTCAGGGCGGCGAGCATGGTGCCGTCGGGATTCATCAGCTCGCAAAGCACCGCGGCCGGAGACAGGCCGGCCATGCGCGCCAGCTCCACCGAACCTTCGGTGTGTCCGCGCCGCGCCAGCACGCCGCCATCCACGGCCACCAGCGGGAACACGTGGCCCGGGCTGACCACGGCATCCGTTCCCGCATCCTTCGCAATGGCCGCCCGGATCGTCGTGATCCGGTCCGCCGCGCTCACGCCGGTGGTGACGCCCTCGCGCGCCTCGATCGACACGGTAAACGCCGTTCCGTATTGGCTGCGGTTGTTCTCGACCATGGGGCGCAGGCCGAGCTGGCGCACCTTGTCGGCGGTGAGGCACAGGCAGACGATGCCGCTGCATTCCCGGATCATCATCGCCATATTGGACGGCGTCAGGCATTCGGCGGCCAGGATAAGGTCGGCCTCGTTCTCGCGGTCGTCATCGTCGAGCAGCACGACCGGCCGCCCTTCGCGCATGGCGTCCAGCGCCTGCGCAATGCGCAAGGCGAGTGGGCGCTCGTCGGCATCGGCGCCAAGCGTGATGAGTTCGGGTTCGTTGGAAAGGGATTGCATGAAACGCTCCTTGCTACCAGATCAGTGGGCGTTTCAGGGGAGGATCAACGGGAGTGCGCTGACAGCCATGGCAGGCGCACGGCATGATGGTGCGATACCGCACGCCGGACAACAGACTCCGGCCGCAGGCAAGCGCAACCATCCATGCCCCGCGCCAGAGGCGGCCAGGCAGGCACCCGCCCATCTTCTTTCATCCGGACTATGACCGTCGGCCCTGGCCTCGCACCAGGTCTGCTGACCCTGCACGCAATGTGCAGGCGCTCGCGGCTCGCAACATCGCACGTGGACGTACGTTGCCGCATACCGCCGGTGGGGAGTTTCACCCCGCCCTGAAGACGTAACGGTGCCGGCAGGTCCGCGCCACGCCTCGATGGCATCGCGCGAAAGTGCCGGCGGGCCGATGTTAGCACGGGTGTTCGTTTTTCCTGGGCCTGCAACGTGGCCCGTCGTGTACTACAACTAGATCAGGTGTGATGAAAAAGGGACTATGCGCGCCACCGCCGCGGCCCCTCCCGATAACAACGAGCCCATCTTATGCAACCGCTGCCCGAAGACCGGCCTGCCTGTTCCGCTCCACCAACCTCGCGCCGCATATCATTCCCGGTACGGCGCATACGGCACGCAGCACTGGCTGCGGTGTTGCTTGGCGCCGCCTTCGGGTCCAGCCTGGCGCAAGCTGCTCCGCCCATACCTGCCGTCCAGATTGGCTATGGCGTCGATAGCAAACACGATGTCCAGAAAATAGAGGCCGCCTTCCTGTGGGATTCTGGCTTTGCCTGGGGCAACCCGCAGGGCTGGCTGCTTGACCTGCAATGGGAGGTAAATGTTGCGCGCTGGCATAGCACCAGCAGCAACAATCCCCGCAATCCCTGGGAGTTCGGCGTTGCGCCCGTGGTCAGGCTGGCCTGGAAGCGCTATAGCTGGGTGCCTTTCCTGGAACTGTCTCTGGGCCTGCGGCTGATGAGCGAGACGCGCAGCTCCGATGACCACATTTATTCGACCGCCTTCCAGTTCTCGGAGTACGGGGGCCTGGGCGTGGCCTTCGGCAAGGATCAGCAGTTTGCCGTGGGTTATCGGTACCAGCACATCTCGAATGGCGGGATCAAGGAACCGAATCCCGGCACAGGCTTCAGCACGGTATACCTCCGTTACCGCTTCTGAAGCGACGGGAGCGGATCTTGCGCCAGCGCCTCGAACACTTCGCGCGTGGCCTCATCGGCCGGAAAAAAGCACTCGATACGCAATTCCTGCAACGTCACGTCCTGCGGAATGCCAAGGGTCGTAATCGTGGAAAACAGCGACGCGCGGAACTCCCCGGCACGCAACGTGACCGGCAACACCGGAGGCGGAGGGCCGTCTGGCGCCTCGTCGTCGGGCAGCAGCGCGCCGCCGCGGCCGATCATGTCGGGATGCCAGTCCGCGATCCGCGCAAAGATCTCGCGCGCGGCCGGGTCGTTCGCCTGGACTTGCAATTCCTGCCAGACGCGGCGCAGCAAGTAGCGGCCGACCTGCCGTGCGTTCTCGATCACCGGCCACAAGCCATGCGGATCGAACACGGTCAGCATCAGGTTGATCCGTCCGCCGTCGTCCCCGAGCGTCGCTGGCGCGCGGCCGGCGAGCAGCGTCTCCAGCATGCGGTGATAGGCCGGATTGGCATCGACCAGGTTCCAGAAGCGGTCGAGGGCTACGGCCGGGAACGGCTCCTGCTTGGCAAGGATCAGCGAAATGGCCTGCTGCACCATCTGCAAGGGCGGAGACACCAGTGCGTGTTCGCTGTACCCCGGCGCAAAACCGCCTGCGAGCAGCATACGATTGCGCTGGCGCAGCGGCACGCCGAGCCGTTCGGCGAGCGCCAGCACCATCTCGCGGCTGGGCCTGGAACGGCCGGATTCCAGGAAGCTGATGTGCCGCTGCGACACGCCAGCGGCCAGCGACAGCGCGAGCTGGCTATAGCTACGCCTGCTGCGCCAGTAGCGCAGCAGGCCGGGAAAGTCGAGGGCGGTCTCGGAGCCAGGTGTCAGGGTTTCCATGTGACGTATTACAGCATGGACCGCGTATGGTCGCGACTACGTGGAAGGTAATGACGTCCATACATCGGTGCCCAGACACCCTGCTGCTGCGCCTTATTATGCACTCCGCATCAGGATGTAACAGGCGGATGGTATGCTTGATTCTTTAACCCCCGCGCGCAAAGGGCGCGCACCCTGATGGAAATTGCCATACTGCTGGCGCTGATTCTGCTCAATGGTCTGTTCGCCATGTCTGAAATCGCGCTGGTCACCGCCCGCAGGGCGCGGCTGCAGCGCCAGGTTGAAGATGGCGACCGGGGAGCGATCGAAGCTATCAAGCTTGGCGAAGACCCGACCCGGTTCCTGTCCACGGTCCAGATCGGCATCACCTCGATCGGCGTGCTCAACGGCGTAGTGGGCGAATCCACACTGGCGCAGCCGCTTGGCGCCTGCTCCAGGGATTTGGCCTGTCGCAGAGCACGGCGGGCTATGTGGCCACGGCCATCGTGGTGGCCGGCCTGACCTATTTCTCGATTGTGCTGGGCGAACTCGTGCCCAAGCGGCTGGGCCAGATGGCCCCGGAGTCCATCGCCCGGCTGGTGGCCCGTCCGATCTCCTGGCTCGCCGTGGCGAGTACCCCGTTTGTCAAGCTTCTGTCCAGTTCGACACGTCTGGTACTGCGTGCGCTACGCGTCAAGACCGACCGTGGCCCGGGCGTGACCGAGGAAGAAATCCACGCGCTGCTGGTGGAAGGCTCGGAAGCGGCATCATCGAGCACCATGAGCACACCATGGTGCGCAACGTATTCCGCCTCGACGACCGGCAACTGGCTTCGCTGATGGTGCCGCGCGGGGATGTGGTGTATCTCGATGTCGAGGCGCCGCTTGACGAAAACCTCAAGCGCATCGAAGAGTCGGATCATTCCCGCTTTCCGGTCGTGCGCGGCGGCATGCATGACATTGTCGGCGTGGTAAGCGCGCGCCAGCTGCTGGCCCGCCGCCTGCGCGGCGAGGAAGCGGACCTCATGGCCGCGGTGCAACCGGCAGTGTTCGTGCCGGAGAGCGTCACGGGCATGGAGCTGCTGGAAAACTTCCGCGGCTCGGGCGGCCAGATCGCCTTCGTGATCGACGAGTATGGCGAGGTGCTGGGTCTGGTCACGCTGCAGGACCTGATCGAAGCCATCACGGGGGAGTTCAAGCCGGACAGCGTGGATGAGGAATGGGCCATCCAGCGCGAAGACGGCTCGTGGCTGCTCGACGGCCTGATCCCGATTCCGGAACTGAAAGACCGCATCGGCCTGCGCCAGGTGCCCGAGGAAGAGAAGGAGCGTTACCACACGCTGTCGGGCATGCTGCTGCTGCTGCTTGGCCGGCTGCCGCAGACCGCGGACAGCGTCCAGTGGGGCGACTGGCGCTTCGAAATCCTCGACATGGACGGCAAGCGTATCGACAAGGTTCTGGCCTCGCGCGTGCCGCCGTCGGACGGACCAGAAGACGAAACGACCGGCTGATTCCGCCGTCCGGCCGTCAATCCCGCCGCCAAGCAATCTTGACGGCTGTCAGACCGGCGTCCTTGGCGCCGGTTCTACGCGCCTCGCCACGCTGCGGTCGTCCTCGCTGCCGTATCATCGAAGGTGTGCCACGCCATGCACCGCCACGCTCGCTGCGCGGCAACGTGCTATCGCGGCGTCGGAATTCGAAGATAACAGCAGAACGGGAAGCGCGGACATCGCCGGCCGGACGCCGGCCTGGTCCGCAAAATAGATTGCATGCAGCAAGACGACGCCGACGACAGCGCCGGCCAGCGTGCCGGGAATGCGTATGACATGGTCCAGCCCGCCACATTCGTGGCCGCGCTGGGGAGTTGCCGCGAGACCTCGGGGGGCGCGCAGTTGGTCATTCTTGTCATTCGACTGGACCGCTTTGCCAGCGCCTGCGAATCCGTGGGACCCAGGCGGGCAGCACGCCTGCGCCAGCTCGTCCAGGCGCGGCTCGCGCGGTTGATGCTGCCTGCAGCCCGGATGTACTGGCTGGGGCCGGCGGACCTGGCGGTAGTCACCCCGCTGCCGGCCGCGACGCAAGACCCTGCGCGGCTCGCACAGCGCCTGGCTGACGAACTGGCCCGGCCTTTCACGCTGGACGGCTTCGAGCTGTTCCTGTCCTGCAGCATCGGCATCTCCGTGGACCACCCCGACATCGCCGCGGAGCGCAGCCTGCAGCAGGCGTTTGACACCATGCTCCGGATCTGCCGCCAGGGCGGCGACGGGCTGGCCAGCGCCATGCGTGCCGGCGCGCCCGCCGGGGAGCAGATGCTCGCCGCGCTGCCGCAAGCGCTGGACCGCGGCGAACTCAGCCTGCACCTCCAGCCACGCGCCGATTTCGCCGGCGCCCGGATCAGCGGCTACTCGGTCCGCCTGCGCTGGCGCCATCCCGTGCTCGGGCGGGTTGCGCCACAGGACTTCCTGCCCGCGCTGGAAGGCCTCGGGCTGCTCGGACTGGTCAGCAACTGGCTGCTCGGCAGCCTGGCACCGCTGGCGCGCGCGGCCGACGATATCGGGCCGCTGCAGTTCACCCTGCTGGCATCCAGCGCGCAATTGCATCAGCTCGAGATGGTCGATGCGCTCGCCCGTATCCTCGACACCGGAACCGTTGCACCGCAACAGCTATGCATCGAGGTGCCTTCCACCAACCTGCCGGATGACCGCGAACTGATAGGCAGATTTGAAGCGCTGCGCCGGCGCGGGCTTGAACTTGCGCTCAGCAACTTCGACGACCGCCCAGAAAGCGTGGAGACCTTTGGCAGGTTGGGGCCCGACCGCGTCACGCTGGATGTGCGCAGCCTCGGCCACGCCCATCAGCCCCCCAACGCTGCCGCCGGGCTGCAAGCGGCGTGCACACTGGCTCGCAAGGGGGGCGCCACGGTCTGTGCAAAGGGCGTGGAAACCCGCAAGCAGCTTGAACAGGTGCATGGCTGGGGCTGCCACAGCATCCAGGGCTACCTGCTGGCACAGCCGTTTCCGGCGAACTGGCTTGCGCAGACGCACTGGGCCATCCAGCAGCGCGCGCGGGAACTGCTGGGGCCGCCGGTCTGAGCCGTTGGCCGACTGGCCGATTGGCACGATTTACAAATTGCGACACATCACATGTGATGCCGACCGTTACTGGCGGTAAAATCTGCGCAAAATGTCCATGACCCGAAAGGAGCCCGGCGTGAAGAAAGGTTGGATCTGGTGCGTTCTGTGCGCGACCCTGCTGGCTGGCTGCAATACCATGGCCGGACTCGGCCAGGATATTCAGCGCGGCGGCCAGAAACTGGAAGGCGCGGCGGACCGCCACAAGTAAGCCGCAAGCCCCGTTGCAGAGGCCCGGCACCCAAGGCAAAACGGCACGCTCAGCGTGCCGTTTTGCTTTCAATGTCCTGCGAGCTGCAGCTCAGCCTCTGCGCAGCGCCGCGGCTTCCTCAGCCAGTTTGCGGATGCGGCCCCAGTCGCCGGCGGCGACTGCATCCTTGGGCACCACCCACGATCCACCCACGCACACCACATTGGGCAAGGCCAGATAGTTCGGCGCCAGTGCCGCGTCGATGCCGCCGGTCGGGCAGAAACGCAGCTGAGACAGCGGCCCGTACAGCGACTTGAGCATCGGCACGCCGCCTGCTGCCTGCGCCGGGAAGAACTTCAGGAAGGTAAAGCCGGCCTCCAGTGCCGCCATGGCTTCGCTGGCCGTTGCTACACCGGGCAGCAGCGAGATGCCGGCATCCTGGGCGCCCGCCGCGAGCGTGGGCGTCAGGCCCGGCGACACGGCGAACTGCGCGCCAGCATCGCGCACGGCGTGGAGCTGTTCCACGGTCAGCACCGTACCGGCGCCTACGCAAGCGCCCGGAATCTTCGCGGCCACGGCGCGTATGGCTTCCATCGCGATGGGGGTGCGCAGCGTGATTTCGAGCAGCGGCAGGCCGCCGGCCACCAGCGCTTCGCTGACATGCAGCGCCTCGTCGACGGAACTGAACTCCAGTACAGGGATGACCGGCACATTGGCCAGCCGCGCGAGCAGCGGGGAAGGTTGAACTTGCATGGCAGTCTGGATCGTTGCGGACAGGAAAGCGGATCAGGCAATCACGGATACCGACTGCGCCAGCCTGGCAAGTACGGTCTCCGCGGAGGGAATCGGCGCCACCGCGCCATAGCCGGTCGTGGACAGCGCGGCGGCCACATTGGCGTAGCGCGCGGCCTCGAACGGATCGCGCCCGCGGCCAGCCGGGCGATGAAACTGCCGCCGAAGCAGTCGCCGGCACCGGTGGCGTCGAGCGGCCTGACGGCAAACGGCTGCACCAGCGTGCGCGATTCGGTCGTGGCCACGTAGGCGCCCTCTGCGCCAAGCTTGAGCGCCACCAGGCCGATGCCGCAGCCGAGCAGGTAGTCGACGATCGCGTCACGGTCATCGAGCCCGGTCAGCACGGTGATGTCGTCCCAGCTCGGCAGGCATACATCGGTCAGCGAAAACGCCTCGCGCATGATGCCGCGCGCCCGCGCCAGCGACCACAGCGCAGGCGCAGGTTGGTATCGAGCGACACCTTCACGCCAGCCTTGCGCGCATGCTCCATCGCGGCCAGGCCTGCATCACAGCGCTCGTGCTGATGGCCAGGCTGATGCCTGACAGATGCAGGAAGCGCGCCTGCGCGATCGCTGCCAGCGGCAGGTGCTCGTGCTGGTAGCGGCTCGCGGCCGAACCTTCGCGCAGGTAGTCGAAGCGGTGGCCATGATTGTCATGGCTGACGAAATACACGCCGGTCGGTGCCGCGGCATCGACGCGCACGTGGCGCGTGTCCACGCGCTCGCGCGTCCAGAGCGCCACCAGCCGTTCGCCGAAGCTGTCCGCGCCTACCGCGCTGATGTAGCCGGTGGTGGCGCCCTGCCGTGCCGCGGCAATGCAGAAGTTCGAGGTATCGCCGCCAAAGCCTTGCAGATAGCGGGTCGGGTCGTCGGGCTGCTGGTTGAATTCCACCAGCGGCTCGCCATAGGCGAGGATGTCGATGCTCATGGCGCGCTCGTCTCAGAAGAAGGTCTGGACAATGTCGATGACGCGCATATCGCCGTCGAGCACGGGGATATGCCGCCACTTGTCGAAGGTCAGGCACGGATGCGAAATATCGAAGGCGATCATGTCGCCGACCCGGATATCGTCGCCCGCACGGATCTGCAGGTACGCATGCTGGTCCATCATGCCTGTGACTTCCCAATGCGCGGGCACCGCTACCGGGGCCTCGCTGCCCGGACGGTAAATCACCGCGGGAATCGGCATGCCGGCGTCGAACGCCGCATCGCGCTTGCCCATGCCGATGATGGCGCGGTCGGGTTCCGGCACCGACTGCACGTACGCCCACAATTGCAGCGCGGGCAGCAGGCCTTCACGCATTTTCTGCGCCACGGGATTGCTCGCGAGGATGCGCTCCTGCGCGGCCTTGTAGATGCCCACATCATGCGTCAGGTAGCAGCCGGGCCGCAGCACCACCTCGATCGGCGTGCCGATATCGGTGCGCGCGAACTCCTCGGCAACCACGTCATACCAGGCCGAACCGGCGCCTGACATGACCACCGGGCTGCGCCCGAAGCGGCCCTGCTGCGCGATCTCGCGCGTGACCGCCACCGTACGCTGCAGGAAGCGCCGGATATCGGCCTCTTCCTTCAGCACCCCTTCGTAGATCTCGACGCCGGCCAATGACAACGCATCGGGCCAGCGCGCCAGCGCCGCCAGCACGTCGGCCTGCTGCGCCGCGTCGCGGACACCGGTGCGCCCGCCCTCCACGCCGAGCTCCAGCAGCACCTGCAGCGTCTGACCGCGCTCGCGGAAGTAGGCGCCGAGCCGGTCCACCAGATCCGCGGAATCCACGAGCGAAAAGAACTCGAAGCCAGGATCGCGCAGCAGGTCCGCAATGATTTCCATGTTGCGGCGGCCAACGAGCTGGTTGGCCATCAGCACCCGGCGCACGCCGTGAGCATAGGCCGCGGCGGTCTGGTGGGCCGTCGCCAGCGTAATGCCCCACGCACCCGCGCCGAGCTGGCGCGCGAACAGCTTGGGCGCCATCGTCGTCTTGCCATGCGGCGCAAGCTGCACGCCGTACTCACGCATGAAGCTGCGCATCCATTCCAGGTTATGGGAGAGACGATCTTCATAAAGCACTGCGGCCGGCAGGCTGAGCTCCTCGCGCAGCAGGTTCCACCCGGTCTGGCCGGCGTTTTCCGGGGCAATCGGTGCCTCCAGCCTGCCCAGCGCCTTGTTGAGCGGATCGATCGTGCCGGCCTGGTACTTTGTTTCACGCATGCCTGTCATCATCCTGAAAAAATCTGATTGACGTAATGATATCCCTGAAATTACGATATTTCATCCTTGTTATAAAGTAACACGCATCCGGAGCTTGCTGTCCGGTTGGGACCAGCGCCCCGCCGCCCCAATGCGACAGCGCCGGCACTACCAGTTATAGCCCTTCGACAGCCCCTGGACCTTCCCAGCCATGACCGCGCCCTTCGATATCCTGACCCGCATCGCCGAGCGCGGCCCCGCGTTGCGCCTGGCCGAGCAGAAGGTGGCGCAGGTGGTGCTGGAAGACCTTTCCGGCGCGGCGGCGGCCAGCATCAATGAACTCGCGCGCAAGGCCGGCGTGAGCGAAGCCAGCGTGACACGTTTTGCCAAGGCCATCGGCTGCCGCGATGTGCGCGACCTGAAGCTGCGGCTGGCCCAGGCGACGGCCGTCGGCATGCGCTTCCTGCTGCCCGACGGCGTGACCGCGTCCGCCGATGCCCCTGTTACGCTGGCCGACCGCATCCACGCCGACGTGCTGACCGCGCTTGAGGTCAACCGCCAGCTCATCGATGCCGACCGCGTGGAACGGGCCGCGCGCTGTTGCTTGGCGCACGCATGGTCTACGCTTTTGGCATGGGCGGCGGCTCGTCGATCATGGCCGATGAGGCGCGCCACCGCCTGGCGCGGCTGGGGCAGCCCGTGGCCAGCTACCAGGATGCGCTGCTGCAGAAAATGGTGGCGGCAACGCTGAGCCGCGACGACGTGGTACTCGCGTTTTCGGCCAGCGGCAACGTGCCGGAGATGCTGGCCAACTGCGATATCGCGCGCGAATACGGCGCGAAGCTGGTGGCCGTGACCGCCCTCGGTTCGCCGCTCGCGGCGCGTGCCGACGTGCTGCTGCCGGTGCGCACGATCGAGACCGACTTCATCTTCAAGCCGTCGGCCTCGCGCTACGCGATGCTGCTGGTGCTGGACGTGCTGGCCACGCAATGCGCGCTGCTGCAGCAGGACGAGAGCAAGGAACGGCTGCGCCGCCTGAAATACGTGCTCGACGCCCACCGCAGCCCCGGCGGTGAGCGCGGCCAGGACAGCGGCGCCGGCCCGGACGGCCGCCAGCCGCTCGGAGACTGACGCTATGCCACACCTGTTTGACACTCTGATCCGCTGCGTGATGCTGCTCGACGGCTCCGGCGCCGCGGCGCGCATGGCCGACATAGCGCTGCGCGACGGCCTGATCGCCCGCATCGACGAAGCGGGCGCATCGACCCCGACTCCGCCGCCCATGTGGTGGAAGGACACGGGTTGATCCTCTCGCCCGGCTTCATCGACGTGCATACGCACGACGACACTAACGTCGTCCGCCAGCCCGACATGACCCCGAAGCTGTCACAGGGCGTGACCACGGTAATCGTCGGCAACTGCGGCATCAGCGCGGCGCCCGTCAAGCTTTCAGGCGATCCGCCCGACCCGATGAACCTGCTAGGGCATGCGGATGCCTTCTGCTACCCGGACTTCCGTTCGTATGTGCAAGCCGTCGACGCCGCGCAGCCGGCCGTCAACGTGGCCGCGTTGGTCGGCCATACCGCGCTGCGCAGCAACCACATGGACCGGTTCGACCGTGCCGCGACGCCGGCCGAGATTGCCGCCATGCGCGCGCAGCTCGAAGAAGCGCTGCAGCATGGCGCGTTGGGTCTGTCGACCGGGCTGGCCTATGCCAATGCCTTCTCGGCCCCGACCGAGGAAGTGCTCGCCCTGGCCGAACCGCTCGCGCATGCCGGCGCGCTCTACGCCACGCACCTGCGCAGCGAGTTTGCCGAGATCCTCGATGCGATGGACGAAGCGTTCCGCATCGGCCGCCATGCGCGCGTGCCGGTCGTGATCTCGCACCTCAAATGCGCGGGCGTGCCGAACTGGGGCCGCAGCACCGAAGTGCTCGACGCGCTCGATGCCGCGCAGCGCTGGCAGCCTGTCGGCTGCGACTGCTACCCGTACACGGCCAGTTCGTCGACGCTGGACCTCAAGCAGGTGACCAGCGACTTCGACATCATGGTGACGTGGTCCGAAGGCGCGCCCGAGATGGGCGGCCGGCTGCTGGCCGATATCGCGGCCGAATGGCAGGTCGACCTGCACGAGCCGCGCGCGGCTGATGCCGGCCGGTGCCGTCTACCACTGCATGGAAGACGCCGACGTGGACCGTATCCTGAGCCATCCTGCGACGGTAGTGGGCTCTGACGGACTGCCCAACGACCCGCTTCCGCATCCGAGACTGTGGGGCGCGTTTCCACGCGTGCTCGGGCACTATGCGCGCGACCGCGAGCTGTTCCCGCTGGCAGTGGCCATCAACAAGATGACCGGCATGTCCGCCGAGCGCTTCGGCCTGACGGGCCGCGGCTTCGTGCGCGAAGGCTACGCGGCCGACCTGGTGCTGTTCGATGCGAACACCATCCGCGACGCGGCCAGCTTTACGGACCCCATGCAACCAGCCGAAGGCATTGCCGCGGTCTGGGTCAACGGCGAGCTGTCCTGGCAGCAGCGCCAGCGACCGGCGTGCGTGCCGGTCGGTTCCTGCGCGCGGCGCCCGGCCGGCGGGCTGACCTCCCCTCCCTTTGTTTCACCCCGATTTCAGGAGTTTCCATGGATATCAAGCGATTTGGCGTAGAAGGCGGCACCGGCCAGGGCGGCCAGCACATGCCGTTTGCCCGCGCCGTGGCCGCAGACGGCTGGCTCTACGTGTCCGGCCAGGTGCCGATGGTCAATGGCGAACTGGTCGATGGCGGCATCGTGCCGCAGACGCACCAGGCCATCAAGAACGTGCTGGCTATCCTGGCCGAAGCCGGCTACGGCCCCGAGCATGTGGTGCGCTGCGGCGTCTGGCTGGACGATGCGCGCGACTTCGCCTCATTCAACAAGATTTTCAAGGAATACTTCGGCGCCAACCCGCCCGCGCGTGCCTGCGTGCAGTCCAGCATGGTGGTGGACTGCAAGGTCGAAGTGGACTGCATTGCGTACAAGAAGGCGGCCTGAGCCGGTTGCCTGCTTGCTGACTGTTGACCGTTTGCTGATCGCTTGCTGACTGTTTGCTCCCCTCTCCCGCTTGCGGGAGAGGGGCCGGGGGTGAGGGCCGCAGCCCACGAAGTAACGCGCCCCGGCGCTTGCCCTCTCCCCTAACCGCCCCCTGCAAGCGCGGAAGACGGTAGTAAAAACAAATCCAAATCCATGCCGCCACAAGCGGCCATTTTTTCCACAAAAAGGAGACAACATGGGTGCCGTCACCGGAACCACACTGTTGGTGTACGCGCTGATCGCCGTGATCGCCCTGGTCATACTGATCGCGCGCTTCAAGCTCAACCCGTTCATCACCCTGGTCATCGTCTCGGTCCTGCTCGGCTTTGCGTGGGCATGCCGATGGGCGACATCATCAAGTCCTTCGAAGCCGGCGTCGGCGGCACGCTGGGCCATATCGCGCTGGTGATCGGCCTTGGCACCATGCTCGGCAAGATGATGGCCGAATCGGGCGGCGCCGAGCGCATCGCGCTGACGCTGATCGATTTCTTCGGCGAGAAGAACGTGCATTGGGCGATGGTGACCATCGCCTTCATCGTCGGCCTGCCGGTCTTCTTCGAAGTCGGCTTCGTGCTGCTGGTCCCGATCGCCTTCAACGTGGCCAAGCGCACCGGCACGTCGATGGTGCTGGTCGGCATCCCGATGGTGGCCGGCCTGTCCGTCGTGCACGGCCTGATTCCGCCGCACCCGGCCGCGCTGCTGGCCGTGACCGCTTACGGCGCGGACATCGGCAAGACCATCATGTACGCGCTGATCGTGGGCGTCCCCACGGCAGCCATTGCCGGCCCGCTGTTTGCGAAGCTGATGGACCGCTATGTCAAGCTGCCCGAGATCAACCCGCTGGCGGCGCAATTCACCGAGGAAGATGAAGGCGTCAAGGCCTCGCACAACCTGCCGGGCTTCGGCATCACGGTGTTCACGATCCTGCTGCCCGTTCTGCTGATGCTGATCGGCAGCTGGGCCGACCTGTTCACCACGCCCAAGACCTTTGCCAACGACTTCCTCAAGCTGATCGGCAACTCGGTCATGGCGCTGCTGATCGCCGCGCTGGTGAGCTTCTACACCTTCGGCAAGGCACGTGGCTTCGGCCGTGACGCCATCCTGAAATTCACCAACGAGTGTGTGGCGCCGACGGCCATCATCACGCTGGTGGTCGGTGCCGGCGGCGGTTTCGGCCGCGTCCTGCGCGACTCGGGCATTTCCACTGCCATTGTCGACGTTGCCACGAATGCGCACGTATCGGTGCTGATGCTGGGCTGGCTGGTCGCGGTGATGATCCGCATCGCCACAGGTTCGGCCACCGTGGCCATGACCACGGCCGCCGGCATCGTCGCGCCGATCGCGGCCAGCGTGCCGGGCACGCGTCCGGAACTGCTGGTGCTGACCACCGGCGCCGGCTCGCTGATCCTGTCTCACGTGAACGACGGCGGCTTCTGGCTGGTCAAGGAATATTTCAACATGACCGTGACCCAGACCTTCAAGACCTGGTCGGTCTGCGAAACCCTCATCTCCGTGGTGGCACTGCTGCTGACGCTGGCGCTGGCCACGGTCGTCTGATTCACCTGCATCGGGGCCAGGGCACCCGTATCAATCGGGATTGCCTTGCCCCGGGCACACCCCTACACTCCCTCCTCGATGCGGCCGCCAGTGCCGCACGTCCAACCGAGGAGACAATCCATGACCTTCACGCTGTTGCGGCGCACTATCGTGGCCTGCGGCGCCCTCGCCTTGCTGTCGATGGCGGCACAGGCCGCCGAGCCTGTCAGGATCGGCCTGATCGCCCCGTTCTCCGGCAGCTTTGCCGACTACGGCAAGCAGATGGAAGCCGGCGTCAAGGCCTACCAGTCGCTCCATGGCGACACCGTGGCGGGCCGCAAGGTGCAGGTCATCATGAAGGACACCACCGGACCGGTGCCTGACGTGGCCAAGCGCCTGGCGCAAGAGCTGGTGGTGCGCGACAAGGTCGACATCCTGGCCGGCTTCGGCCTGACGCCCGAGGCGCTTGCCGTCGCGCCGGTCGCCGAGCAGGCGAAAAAGCCGATGGTGATCTTCAACGCGGCGTCTTCGATCATCACCACCAAGTCGAACTACATCGCGCGCGTGTCGATGACGCTGCCGCAGATCTCGGCGCCCATGGCAACGTGGGCGGTGAAGAACAATATTCGCAAGGTTGTTACGCTGGTGGCCGACTACGCACCCGGCATCGACGCCGAGACCGCGTTCAAGACCAACTTCATCGGTGGCGGCGGGCAGATCATCGAGTCCATCCGCGTGCCGCTGCGCAACCCGGAATTCGCGCCGTTCATCCAGCGCATCAAGGACGCCAAGCCCGAGGCGGTGTTCCTGTTCCTGCCCGCGGGCGACAGGGTGTGGCCTCATGAAGGGCTTCCGCGAACGCGGACTGGCCGAGGCCGGCATCCGCGTGATCGCCACGGGCGACCTGACTGATGACCACGTGCTGCCCGCCATGGGCGATGCGACGCTGGGCGTGATCACCTCGTTCCATTATTCGATGGCGCACGACTCGCGCGAGAACAAGACCTTCCTTAGCGCCTACTCCGCCGCCAATCCCGGGGCCGGCCGCCGAACTCATGGCCGTCGCGGCCTATGACGGCATGGCCGCCATCTATGAAGCGCTCAAGAAGACCAATGGCGCGACCGATGGCGACAAGATCATTGGCGCGCTCAAGGGCATGAAGATCATGAGCCGCGCGGCCGATCATGATCGATCCTGCTACGCGGGACGTGGTGCAGACCGTGTATATCCGCAAGGTGGAGAAGCGCGGCAGCGAGCTCTACAACATCGAGTTCGATAAATTTACCGATGTGAAGGACTCAGGCAAGTAAACGCGCAGCCGTCCCGCTTTGGCCTTTTCAGCGGTGCGGGACTAGCCTACGCCCATCAGCCGGTTCAGACGGCCCTTGTCCGCCAGCAGACTGGCGCTGTCGGACGCGTGCACGACCCTGCCGCGGTCCAGCACCATCGCCTGGCGCGTCATGGCCAGCGCGAGCCGGGCGTGCTGCTCGACCACGATCACGGCCATCCCGCCCTGCCCGATCAGCTGGCCGATCACACGCTGCAGTTCCTGCACGATGATGGGCGCCAACCCCTCCATGGGCTCATCGAGCAGCAGCAAAGCGGGATTGACCATCAGCGCGCGCGCAATGGCCAGCATCTGCTGTTCGCCGCCCGACAACTGGTTGCCCAGGTTGCGCCGCCGCTCCTGCAGGCGTGGGAACAGTTCGTAGACGCGCGCGAGTGTCCAGTGCCCCGGACGCGCCACGGCGCTCAGGTTCTCTTCGACCGTCAGCGACGGAAACACCCAGCGCTCCTGCGGCACCCAGCCGATGCCGGCCTGCGCGCGCCGGTGCGGCGGCAGCCGGGACAGGTCACGCCCCTGCCAGCGCAGCGTGCCGCGGCGCACACGCGTGAAGCCCATCAGCGTGGCGAGCAGCGTGGTCTTGCCCACGCCGTTGCGGCCCAGCAGCGCCAGACTGCCCCCGCTTCGAGGGCGAGGCCGATACCGTCGATCACCACGGCATCGCCGTAGCCCGCGCTCAGTCCCTCTATACGCAGCAGCTCAGCCATGCGCGGACTCCCCGAGATAGACTTCCTTCACGCGCGGATCGGCGGCGATTTCGCTCGGCGTGCCTTCGGTCAGCACCTTGCCGCCCACCAGCACCGTGATGCGTTCGGCAAAGCGGAATACGAGGTCCATGTCATGCTCGATGAACACGATCGTGATGTCGCGCGGCAGCGCGGCAATGACGTCGAACAGCTCCGCGCTTTCCGCCGACGGGATGCCCGCCGCGGGTTCGTCCAGCAGCAGGATCGATGGCCGTGTCGCAAGCGCCAGCGCAATCTCCAGCAGCCGCTGCTTGCCATACGGCAGGCGGCGTGTCTCCACGTCGGCCTCGCCATCGAGCCGCAGGCTGGCCAGTACCGCCATGGCGTCATCGACCAGTGCGCGCTGCGCAGCCACGGAGCGCGACCAGATACGTGCCGCTCCGGTGCGCTCGGCCACGGCCAGCACCACCGATTCGAGCACGGTCAGTGCCGGGAACAGCGTATTGATCTGGAAGGTGCGTGTCATGCCCAGACGCGCGCGCGCGTGCTGCGGCAGCCTGGTGATTTCCTGCCCGCCAAGCCAGATGCGCCCCGCAGTCGGTGCCAGAGCGCCGGTCAGCAGGTTGATGAAGGTGGTCTTGCCCGCGCCGTTCGGGCCGATCAGCGCGTGGCGCGCGCCGGGGGCGAAACTGAGCGAGATGTCGCTGTTGGCCACGAACGCACCCCAGTGGCGCGACAGGCCTTCGGTACGCAGCAGAGCGGTCATTGTTCACCGCCTTCGGGCTGCCGCCCGGCGCGCGCAGCCAGCCAGCCTCTGCCCGCATCGATCGCGCCCATGACGCCTCCGCGCGCAAACAACACCATCAGCACCAGCAACAGGCCGATCCAGAACTGCCAGTACACCGGATTGATGCCGGCGAGCACATCCTGGGCAATCATGAACAGTGCTGCGCCGGCCAGCGCACCGTACAGACGCCCGGCGCCGCCGAGCACCAGCATGACGAGCAGCTCGGCCGAACGCGGGAAGCCCAGCACATCCATGCCGACAAACTGCGTGGTCTGCGCAAGCAGCGCCCCGGCCACGCCGGCAATCGCGGCCGACAACGTGAACACCGTGCGCAGGCGGCGCGGCACGTCCACCCCGAGCGCAGGCATGCGCCGCGCGCCTTCGCGGATCCCGCGCAGAGACAAGCCGAATGGCGACTGTGTCAGTCGCCGCAGCAGCACAAACAAGACGAAAGTCATCGCCAGGCTGTACAGGTAAGCCGTCTTGCCAAACAAGTCGAATTCGAACAGCCCAAGCACGCGGTCCATGGCCACGCCGGACAGGCCATCCACGCCACCGGTCACGAATGCGGCCTTGTTCGCGGCCTCGAACAGCATCAGGCCAATGCCCAGCGTCACCATCAGGCGCGTCAGGTCGCCGCCGCGCACCACCAGGAAGCTGCACAGCCAGCCGGCCATGCCCGCCATTGCCGCGGCAGCCAGCAGGCCACTGATCGGCTCGCCCCAGCCATGCGCCGCCAGCAGCCCCGCCGTGTAGGCACCAAGCCCGAAGAATGCCGCGTGCCCCAGCGAAACAATGCCCGCATAGCCGAGAATCAGGTCCAGCGATAGCGCGAAGAGCCCGGTGATCAGGATCTGGCCGCCGAGGATCAGATAGTCCGGCAAGACAAAGAAGGTCACGACAGGCAGCAGCCAGAACCCGAACTCGGCCGGGTGCCAGCGCCCGTCCGGCAGCTTGCGCCGGGCCGGCGCGGGGGCGCCGGTAACCTCATCGGACGGTGCGGCAGGCCGCAGCGAACGCATCAGCGTCTTCATGCGCGCCTCCCGTACAGTCCCGCGGGAAACAGGACGAGCAACAGCACCATCATCGCGTAGATGACAAAGGCGCCGACGGCGGGCACGTAGTACTTGCCGGCCACGTCGGCCACGCCCAGCACCAGCGCCGCAAGCAGCGAGCCGCGGATGGAACCGGCGCCACCCACGGCAACCACCAGCAGGAAATACACCATGTACTTGAGTGGAAATGCCGGGTCCAGCCCCAGCACATCGACGCCGAGCCCGCCGCCAAGCCCGGCCAGGCCCGAACCCAGCGCGAATGTCAGGCTGAACACGCGCCCCACATTGATGCCGAGCCCGCGCGCGGCCTGCTGGTTGTCCACGGCGGCCCGTACCTGCGCGCCAAAGCGCGTGCGTGCCACCAGCCAGCCGAGCGCCGCGGTGATGGCACCACCACGCCGATCAGGAACAGCCGGTACACGCCGAGTTCCAGCCCGCCCACGCGCACTTGTCCGCGCAGCGCATCGGGCAACTCCACAGGCTGCTGGCCGGGTCCGAACAGGTAGTTGGCACCGGCCATTGCCATGAAGGTCAGGCCGATGGAAAACAGCACCTGGTCCAGGTGGCTCGCCTGGTAGAGCCTGCGGTACAGCGTGCGCTCCAGCACCCAGCCCACGGCGGCCGCGCCCACGAATGCCACCGGCAGTGCCAGCAGGAACGGCACGCGGCGCGGTTCATCAGCACCACGGCGACGTAGCCACCCAGCATGGCAAAGGCACCGTGCGCCAGGTTGATGAAATTCATCAGGCCCATGGTCACGGACAGGCCGACGCTGATCAGGAACAGCAGGCTGCCGTAGGCAGGCCATCGAACAGCACGCCCAGGAAACTTGTCATGGTGATCGGTTCACTCAGTCCGCGAAACCTGCGTTGAAGGAAAGGACTAGCCCATGTTCAACCGGGTAACGGCGCGAACGGCAGGCCGACATAGTTCTCGGCGAGCATGCGCGACGCTGCCTGCGACGTGCACACATAGGCCAGTTCAGCATGCTGGAGCCGCGCCATGAACGGCGTATGGTCATCGAAGCGATGCAGCAATGATGTCATCCACCACGAGAAATGCTCGGCACGCCAGACGCGTTCGAGGCAGGCCTCCGAATATCCGGCCAGCAGGTCGTCGCGGCCGTGACGATAGTGCATGGCCAGCGCGTGGGCCAGGTTACGCACGTCGGCCAACGCCAGGTTCATGCCCTTCGCGCCGGTCGGCGGGACGATGTGTGCGGCGTCTCCCGCCAGGAACAGGCGGCCGTACTGCATGGGCTCGGTCACCATGCTGCGCATCGGCGTGATGCCCTTCTGCAGGACAGGCCCCTCGTTCAGGTGCCAGCCATCACCGGTTTCGAGGCGCACGTGCAGTTCGTCCCAGACACGGCGGTCCGGCCAGTTGGCCAGGTCTTCATCAGGCCGGCACTGCAGGTAGAGACGCGTGATCTCGGGCGAGCGCATCGAAAACAGCGCAAAGCCGCGCGGATGGCTGGCGTAGATCAGCTCCTGCGCGGCGGGCGCCGCCTTGGCCAGGATGCCTAGCCAGGCAAACGGATAGCTCCGCTCAAAGACCTGCAAGACGCCCGCCGGCACCGCCTGGCGCGACACGCCGTGCGAGCCGTCGCAGCCCGCGATGAAATCGCACGCGAGCACATGGCGTTGCCCCCCGTGCTCGAACGATACGGACGGCGAATCGCTGTCGAGCCCATGCAGGGCGACCTGCGATGCTTCGAACAGCAGCGGCGCGCCGCATGCCTGCCTCGCCGCGATCAGGTCGCGCACGACCTCGTGTTGCCCGTACACGGTAATGGCACGCCCGCCGGTCAGGCCGCTCAGGTCGATGCGGTGGCGCGCGCCGTCGAAGCGCAGTTCGATGCCGTGGTGCACCATTCCCTGCTGGCGCAGGCGCGCAGCCACGCCGGCCTCTTCCAGCAGGTCGACCGTGCCCTGCTCGAGCACCCCGGCGCGTATGCGCGCTTCGACATGCGCCTGGGTACAGTCCTCGATGATGATGGACTCGATGCCGGCGCGCTGCAGCAGATGGCCCAGCAGCAGCCCGGCCGGACCTGCGCCGATGATTGCGACCCGGGTGCGCATATTGCCTGTCTCCAGTTCTGGGAATGGGCCACGCCCGGCCATGCGGAGCCGTTGCGGGGGCGGCACTTTATCCGGTGAATTGTTGGGGGTGGGCGCACTTTTTGCAATCGGGCGGTGCCCCCGGGTCGCCGCAACCGATCTCGTAAGGTCGAGCGATTGGCTCTTAGGAAAACAGAGAGATGGCGCGATTGGCGTAGCCGGAGGCGTTGTTGCTTTGGGCTTCGCTGAATCACGAGCTTGACCGGCCAATAGCGTAAGTCAAGGTGTTGCCGCCCGATTGAACAATCGACGGCCAGTCAGGCTGCCGCCAGCCACGAACACCAGCGTGATGCCGAGGTTCCATAGCAAGATCATCGCGCTGGCTTCCAGGGGATGCACGAATGAAAGCGCTGCTGCTGTCATCGCGCTACCGCCAGCGCCGCGCACATTGCCACGGGCACGGGCCAGAGACGCGCGACATAGCGCAACATGACCAGCAGGCCGACCGACAGCGGTGTGCTGACGATCAGCAGCGTGGTGAAGCATCGCACCGTCTCTCCGGGCGAGATGCCCTCGTCCCCGATCTGCACCCAGTTGGTCAGGCAGCCATAGGCGATCGTACCCATCCAGAATGCCAGCGCAGGCAGCGGCACCCACAGCCAGCGCCTGGAGCGGCCCGGCACGCTTGCGATGAACGCGGCGGCTGCAGACAGGATGCCCGTCACGATGGCGGCAGCGACGCTGGCGACAAAGGCAGGTTGCCTCAGCTTCAGGGCAAGATCTGGCCGCAAGCCGTGGACGAGTGCAACCAGTGTCAGCAACACGGTCGCCAGCACCAGCCATCCCGCCAGCCGCACCACCGGTCGGCGCAAGCGCCGTACCGGCGCAGCGTCGGCCACCAGCGAGTCGATCAGGTCAGAGGTGTACTTCATGGCTTGTTAGCTTGCCGTTCGAACAGTTTGCGCAGTGTCTTCAAGGCACGATGGGTCGCCACCTTCAACGCGCCGACTGACATTCCGCTGGCGGCGGCGGCTTCCTTCAATGACATCTCCTCCAGTTTCAGCATGCGCAGCGCCTCGCGCTGCGCGGGAGGCAGTTGCGCCACCGCTGCACGCACCGCACGCGCATCCAGAGATCTCTCCTGGAAGTTCGCGCCGGGGGACGGAATGGTTTCCTGTTCCACGTCAAGCGGCGTCTCATGCGAACTGTTGCGTCCGCGCCGCCGCAAGCCGTCAACGATACGCCGATTGGCAATGGCAACCAGCCACGGCCCGAACGGTCGCGCCGGGTCGTAGGTGTGGCGCACTGCGTGAACCGTGAGCAGCACATCCTGCACGGTGTCCTCGATGTCGCCGTGGTTGCCGACCCGGCGCACCGCCAGCGCGCGAATGTACGGGGTAATGTCCTCAAGCAAGCGCCGGTAGGCTCGCGGTCGCCGTCCTGCGCGCGCGCCATCATGGCGGACCAGTCCGGTGTGCCATCCGGCCGACGCGCCGGCCCAAACGCTTGGCCGGATGCGGACGCATCCTGTGCCGCGTCCGAGCGCCCCGGACAAGCGCCGCCATGGCGGACGGCAAGGTCGGACTGGGAGGGCATGGCTGCATTCTGCTTCATAAGGAACCGCCTGTCGCGCGTATCAGGTTTTCGGGGATGCGTAACCTTTGGTCGCTTTCGCCCGAACTTCCTGACACGGCTCCGGATCCGGGCCGCAACCGTCAGGAGATTGCAAAATGAACAAACACGCGTTGGCAGCCTCGACCTTGTCGTCCGCGCTGGGACTTGCGCTTGCCATGACGGCTGTGCCCGCGCAGGCGCAAGCCATGAAGGACATGAGCGGGATGCCCCAGATCGTCAAGGACAACATGGCGAGGATGGAAAAGGGCAAGCTGGAAAAGTGCTACGGCATCAATGCCGCCGCCAAGAACGACTGCGCGGAAGGCGCTCACTCCTGCGCGGGACAGTCCACCCAGGCACGCGATTCCAAGTCGTTCGTGCTGCTCCCCGCAGGCGACTGCGGCAAGATCCAGGGCGGCAAGCTGAAAGCCTCGTGAGGCCCGGCGACCATGGATGCCGAGCATAGACGCGCGCCGAGCCTGATCCCGCCGCGCGCCGGGATTGGGCTGCGCTTTCGACACCACCAGACGGTGCTGGAGGAGCGCCCCGCCGTTGCATGGTTCGAGGTGCACACGGAAAACTACATGGGTGGTGGCCGCGCGCCGGGCTGCCTGGAGGGCATTCGCGCCGACTACCCGCTATCCCTGCACGGCGTGGGCCTGTCCCTGGGCAGTGCCGAGGAGCTGGACCTTTCCCACCTGGCGCGCGTGTGCGAGGTGGCCGACCGGCTGGAACCCGGCCTGGTGTCCGACCATCTCTCCTGGAGCATCGCCGGAGGCATGTACCTTGCCGACTTGCTGCCGTTGCCGATGACCGACGAGGCGCTGGCCGTGGTATGCCGGCATGTCGACCAGGTCCAGGGAGCATTGCGGCGCAGCATCCTGGTCGAGAATCCGTCCACCTATTTCCAGTTTCGCCACTCCACCATTCCCGAGTGGGAATTCCTTGCCGAAGTGGCGCGGCGCACCGGCTGCGGCATCCTGTGCGACGTCAACAATATCTATGTCAGCGCCAGCAATCACGGCTGGGATGCCATGACATACTTGCGCGAGCTTCCTCCAGCCGCCATCGGCGAAATCCATCTGGCTGGCCACAGCGTGCGGCAGCTCGGGCAGGGACGCGTCGTGCGCATCGACGACCACGGATCACGCGTGGCACCGGCAGTGTGGGCGCTATATGAGGCGGCGCTTGGGTTGTTTGGACCGGTCCCGACGCTGATCGAATGGGATACGGACGTCCCGGATCTCGATGTGCTGAGGGACGAAGCGCGTATTGCAGAGACGGCTTTGGAGAGACAGCGGCATGCAATCCGATCTGCCATCGCTGCTTGAGCTGCAGCATGCCTTCGCCAACGCATTGAGGACCTTTGCTGACGGCCACGCCTTGTCAAACGTGACCTTGGATGAGCTGGCGCCTCACGATCGGCTTGGCATCTACTGGAATACGGCCACCGCTACGCTGGTGAACGCGTTGCGCCTGTCTTATCCGGCCGTGCAGGCCCTGGTAGGCCTGGAGTTCTTTGAAGGGGCGGCGCGGCAGTTCATCGAGGAATCGCCTCCGCGCAGCGCATGGCTGGATGCGTACGGCGAGGCGTTTCCCGATTTCCTGGCGCGCCTGCCCGAAGCTGCCGCACTCAGCTACCTGCCAGATATCGGCCGCCTTGAGTGGGCCGTGAATGTGGTGTTGCATGCGCCAGATCCCAGTGCGCTCGATCTGCGCGGCCTAGCTGAAACGGAGATACCTATCGCCGGCGACATCTGTTTGTGCCCCATCCCGCGGTGCGCCTCATATATGCCGCTTACCCCGTCGACGCCATCTGGCGGTCGGTGCTGATGCGCGATGACCGCGCCCTGAAGCGCATCGACCTCGCCGCTGGCCCTGTCCGGCTGTTGGTGCGCCGGGCATCGGCCGGGATCGACGTCGGCCGGCTCGATGCCTGGCAGTGGCAGTTCACCGCAGCCTTGCTGGCCGGAGACCCGCTGCATGCCGCACTTGGCGATGCGCCGCCGGATGACGCCGATGCGTGGCTGGCCAACCTGCTGTCGGTCGGCTGCTTCAGCGGCTTCGGCCGACCCTAGGCACCCGACCTATCCGGAGCCCTCATCATGACACCTCTCACCCACTCTGCACGGTCCGGCTTCACGCTCGCTGCGCACGCCCGGCGCGTGCTGGACTGGCTCGACCGCATTCCATACTCGGCCCTGGCCCTTCCCCTGCGTGCCGCGGTGGCCACTGTCTTCTGGAATTCGGCCATGACCAAGCTCGCGAACTGGGACACGGCGGTCGAACTCTTCCGGGAGGATACCGGCTGCCGCTGTTGCCTCCCGAACTGGCTGCCTACCTGGCGGTGTCGGTCGAGCTCACGGCGCCGGTGTTGCTGGTGCTTGGCCTGGCAACGCGGCCTACGGCACTGGTATTGCTGTGCATGACCGCAGTGATCCAGATCTTCGTCTATCCGCAAGCGTGGCCCACGCATATTCAGTGGGCAGCGATGCTCCTGGTGTTGCTCGCGCGGGGGGCGGGCGCGCTTTCGGTCGACTGGCTGATTCGCCGGCGCACCATGGGCCTCGGCGAGCGGTAATTCCGGCGGACCCGACCTTATGCCCGGGCACACTTGATGACCGTATCGAGCGTGCGAGTGGTGATATCCCTGCCGAACGAGCGTTCGAGCAGGCTCATGAACACTGGGCCCTTCTTCGGGTCAGGCACGTAGGCGCTGAAGACCTCCGTGGCATTGGCTTTGACGATGCTTGCGCCGTCACGCTCTATGGGCAGCTTCACGTCTGGCGGCACCGGGCTGCGTAGAAAGGTGACAACCCGCTTGGCCGAAGGCGCAAGGCTGTACTCGGCGAAGGGGTCCGCGTCGATGAGGTCCTGGAGATAGCGAACCGGCCGGACGAAGGTGTCGAAGCTGCGGCCCAGTTCAGATTGCATCGCCTTCTCGGCGCGCCGCTCCAGGCTGGCCAGTGACGATGATCGTGCGTTGAACACGACGTTCCCGCTGGAGAGCAAGGTTTTCACTTCAGAGAAGCCCGCCGCCTCGAAACAGCGCTTGAGTTCGGGCATCCGAGCGTTCATCGGGCTGACGCCACGAAGAAAGGCTACGTATCGGGACATGGCTATCTCGTAGTGGCTTGCGAGAACGACCTCATCTGCGTCGGCCCACTCTTGCGTTCCTGTGGATGGCAGGCCTCAGCCGGCCGCACCTGTCGACGCATGGCGTGCCAGGAACCGATCCAATTGGCCAGCGAACGCCTTGCCATCCTGTGCCGCGTACGGCGCCGGGCCGCCGGTATCGATGCCGGAACTGCGGAGCTGCTCCATCACCTCACGCATCGTCAGGCGCTCCTGGATATTTTCCAGGCTAAACCAGATTCCTCGTGGGTCGAGCACGTGAGCGCCTTTTTCAAGGGAAGCGGCCGCAAGAGGTATGTCCGCCGTAATCACGAGGTCACCGCTGATGATCAGTTCGACGATACGGTCATCGGCGGCATCGAATCCCGCGGGCACTTGCAGTGCCTTGATAAAGCGGGACGGCGGCGTGCGCAGATACTTGTTCGCTACCAGCGTGACGCACACTTCGACACGCTGCGCGGCCCGATACAACATTTCCTTGACGACAACCGGGCAGGCGTCTGCGTCAACCAGTACTTGCATTGTGATATTTCCAGTTGGGAGAGCGGACGGTCATATTACTGCGTGCGCGCGTTGATGGGAACGTTGGCATCGGCCGGTGGGCGGTCGACTACCGGTTGCGCCGGCAACGATCCCGCTCCGACGCAGACCGGCGCGTGTCCGGTGGCCTGTCACCGGACCCGGGGCCACAAGACCGATCTTCCCTGTGGTCCAGCGGCAGTTCCTTCCGGCAATTGCGTTGGAGCACTATGCTTTTTATCAAGTGAGGTGCCGGGGCTGATCACGCGAATGGTTACTGGCTCGTAGATGCTGATTGATCACACGCGCTCGATGTTGTCCTTGCCGACTGTTCCGCGCGAGCGCGTTAGGTCACTCTTCAAGGAGGGAGCGCCATGAGCGAATTTGCGATTCAGGGATTTCGCGGCAGGCTGATTGGCCCGTCCGACAAGGACTACGATGAGGCGCGATCGCTGTACAACGGCATGATCGATAAGCGGCCCAAGCTGATCGCACGCTGCACAGACGCCGCTGATGTCATCGCGGCGGTCAACTACGCGCGTGAAAACAAACTGCTTCTTGCAATCCGCGGAGGCGGACACAACGGGCCCGGTCTGGGCAGTTGCGACGGTGGGTTAGTCATCGACCTGTCCCAGATGCGCAGCGTGCGCGTCGACCTCGCGAGCGGCACGGTGCGCGTCGAGCCGGGCTGCACGGCTGCGGATCTCGATCACGCGACCTACGCATTTGGCCTCGCCGTACCACTGGGCATCGTCGGCAGCACGGGCGTGGCAGGTCTGACACTGGGCGGAGGAACCGGCTATCTCACGCGCAAGCACGGCCTCACGGTCGATAATTTGCTAGAGGTGGATGTAGTGCTGGCCGACGGCTCTTTCGTCACCGCTAACAAGGACAAGCATGTTGACCTCTTCTGGGCAGTGCGAGGGGGTGGCGGTAACTTCGGCGTGGTCACAAGTTTTCTGTTTCAGGCCCACCCAGCCAAAATGGTGTTCGCCGGTCCGATCTTTTGGGACGCCAAGGATGCCAGGCAGGTTATGTCGATGTACCGCGACTTCATCCCAAATGCGCCCGAGGAACTCGGCCTGTTTGTCGGGCTGAAAACCGTACCTCCAACCGATCCTTTCCCTAAGGAGCACTGGAACAAACGCGCCTGTGCTCTGATCGGCGCTTTCAACGGGCCGGTCGCAGAGGGCAAGAAGCTCGTGGACTCACTGCTCGGGAGACTGCCCGACCCTTTGTTCAACTGGATGGGTGAGATGCGTGGACTGCCATCAACAGTCTGTTTGACCCCTTCTTCCCCAAGGGCTTGCAATGGTACTGGAAGGGCGACTTTGTCAAGGCGCTGCCTGATGAGGCGATCGACGTGCACATCGCCAATGCGCTCAAGGCACCCACCCGTTTGCCTGATGCACCTTTACCCCATAGACGGCGCCGTTCGGCGGGTCGCCAAGGATGCCACGCCATGGAGCGCGCGGGACGCTTCGTTTTCGATGGTCATTGCCGCGATCAGCCCGGACCCCAAGGACGCTGAGGCGCTCAAGACCTGGGGTCGTGCATACTGGGGCGTATCCACCCGTTCAATCTGCAAGGTGCCTACGTCAACTTCTTGGACGCCGACGAGGCCGAGAACCGGGTCGAGCTCAGCTACGGCGAGAACTACACGCGCCTTGCCTCGATCAAGGCGAAGTACGACCCCGATAACCTGTTTCGAGTCAACCAGAACATCAGACCGAAAGCGTGAATCCACACAGCGCGCCCGCGCTGTGTCTGGTGTTCAGCGCGAACACGCAGGCGCAATTGCCGCCGACGTTAAACGGGCCAACGACCTACAAGAAAACCATGAAAACAAAGCCGCAGCCGAAAACCGCTGCAATTCACTCCCCTGCCCTCACTTATCTCCCGACTCGTGCCCGCACCCTGCGCCACAGCTGCGTGGCAACCAGCGCCCCCACGCCGAGCACGATCCCCGACAGCACGATTGCCCCCATGTGGTCACGCACCTGCGGCACGTTTCCGAAGAAATAGCCAAGCACCGGCAGCGAGACCGACCAGAGCAATGCACCGGCCGCGGCCGCGAGCACGAAGCGTGCTGCGCTCATTCCTGCTATGCCGCCAACGAACGGTGCGAAGGTGCGAACCACGGCGATAAAGGGCGAGAGCAGGAAGGTCACGTCGCCGTGCTCGGCGTAGAAGGTATGGGTTCGCTGCAGCGCCGCCTGGTCTACCCAGCGCAATTGCCTGCTCAGCACTCTCACCCCGATTACACGGCCCACGCTGTAATTCAGCAGGCTGCCGCCCAACGCCGCCACGAACAGCACCGGCATCAGCACCCACAGATTCAGGTAGCCCGACGCGCAGAACGCACCACAGAGAAACAGCAACGGATCGCCAGGCAGGAAGAACAGCGGCAGCACGCCGATCTCGGCAAACACCACCACGAACAGCAGGGCGTAGACAAACGGGCCGTAGTGGACGATGGCGGCGCCGAGATGCTGGTCGAAGTGCAGCAATAGCTGCCACAGAGACATGGAGTCCATGATCGGCGCGCACGCGAGCTTGCGATCCATCGAGTGTAGACCCGAAGGGGACAATGCGCGGCAGTCAAGTGCCGAGTCAGATCAGGTAGCAGGTGTCGCCCAGATCTTCTTGCGATTCAGCAGCAGTGGAATGGCACCACAGGCGATGCCTCCCATGCCGACGACATTGGTGATCCAGTCGAAGGTCGGGATGCTGTAGAGCGCGATGAAGAAAAGGAAAAGCCCGCTTCCCACTGGCCAGATCACGTGACTGACGGCAGGCCACGGCCCCTGCGCCAGCATCGAACGGTAGTACCAGCCGCAGGCAAGTCCGGTCAGCCCAAGGTAGAAGCAGATCTGGAAGCCGATGGCGGTAATGGAATCCTGCAGGATCACATTGATCGTCGGCAGATAGGACGACGCGAACAGCAGCGCGAGCCCGGTAATCCAGATGAAGAAGATGGCAAAGTGCGGCGTCCGCCAGCGCGGATGCAGGCGTGCGTAGCGCTGGTTGAGTGCCCCGTCGCGGCTCGTGGCGAAGAGTGTTCGCGTGAACTGGAGCATCTGCGTTTCGACGGTTCCCACCGTGCTCAGCAATACCGCGATGATCGCGACATAGCCCCAGGTGGGCCCAAACAACTTCTCCGCGATGGCGAAGATGACATTCGTGTTGTAGTGCTGGATTTCGGCATCCGACAGGCCGAGCAGCGTGATGACGATGAACACAAGGAAGAACACGATCAGGAACACCATCGACCAGAACGCGGCGCGACCCGGGGTGCGGTTCGGGTCGCGTGTCTCCTCGCTGAGGTTCAGGGTTACGTCCCAGCCGTAGAAAAAGAAGATCGCCACCAGTGCGCCCTTGGCGAACGACCCGGGCGAGAACGCGAAGGGCGAGAACCAGACCAGCGAGAACGGATGCTGCGGTGCGCGTGGGAACGTGAAGAGGCTCGCGACGATGATCACAAGCAGGATCACGCCTTCGATGATCGTCATCAGCACTTGCAGGTAGCTGGTGAGCTTGATGCCCTTGA
This sequence comes from Cupriavidus sp. UYMMa02A, assembly GCA_001725945.1. Classification (GTDB taxonomy): domain Bacteria; phylum Pseudomonadota; class Gammaproteobacteria; order Burkholderiales; family Burkholderiaceae; genus Cupriavidus. The sequence goes on from LRMT01000106.1 coordinate 56,071, forward strand.
CGATGACCGCGCTGACGAAGGTGAGCCACGCCGCGGCTATGAGCGTCACGTAGTGCACGTTGTTCATCATCGGCCGATCGAAGACGAGCAACGTGGCATTGGCCGCCGGAATCATGGCGGAAACCATGAACACGCAGCACAGCACCAGAAGCGCCCAGCCGGCAAAGAAGCCGAGGGCGCGCCCGAATACCATGCTCACCCACGAGTAGGAGGTGCCGGCGCTCGCCAGGGCGCGGTTCAGGTTGATGAACGCGAACGCGATACCGAACATGATCAGCCCGCACACCAGGATACTTGCCGGCGACAGCGCGCCGGCCGTCCCGATGATCGTGGAAGTCGTGATCTCGATGCTGTAGGCTGGCGCCGTGCCGGCGATGCCCATGATCACCGATTCGACGATGCCCAGCGAATCCGCATTGAGCTTGGCGGGTGGCTCCATGGTGTACGCGACTCGCGGCCGACGTTGATGGACCGACTTCTACTCCCCCCAGTGCCTGGCGGCAAGAGGTGGACTGGCCCGGATTCGCGATTATGCGCTGGAGCGCATAATTTCTGGTCCGCGGCGCACGGGCGGCCAAATGCTTTACAAGGCAATCGCCTAGGCTAAGGTCAACGCGTGCCATGCGCCTGGAATCCACCCATGTCGATCGACCGCCGCTCTTTCCTTGCGATTGCCGCCGGACTGGCGGCCACGCCCCGCTTCGCGGCTGCCGTTGGCAGTGCCGTGGCGGCCACGGTGGAAGCGCCCATGCGCCGCACCATACCCGGCACGACTGAAGCTTTGCCGGTGGTCGGCATGGGCACGGCCGACACCTTCAATGTGGGCACCGGTACGGACGAACGCGCGCCGCTGGCGGAGGTCATGGACCTGTTGCTGCAGAACCAGGGCTCGGTCGTCGATACCGCACCGAGCTATGGCAGCGCGGAAGCCGTCACCGGCGATCTGCTGCGCAACGCCGGTGCGCGCGCCAAGGTCTTCCTGGCGACCAAGGTCTCCGCCCCCGCCGGAGCGCCCGCGCAGACGCAGTGGGTACGTTCGCTCGCGGACCTGCACACCGACAAGGTCGACCTGCTGCAGGTGCACAACCTGATCGACTGGCGCGAAACCTGCGCTGGATGCGCCAGCTCAAGGAACAGGGCCGGATCCGTTATCTTGGCATCACCCATTACCGCGAGGATGCACAGGACACAGTCGCGCAGATCGTGCGCAGCGAGCGTGTCGACTTCGTGCAGATCAACTATTCGCTCGCGGAACGCGGCGCCGAGCGCACACTGCTGCCGCTGTGCCAGTCGCGCGGCGTGGCGGTGCTGATCAACCGGCCGTTCCAGGATGGGCGCATGTTCCGCGCAGTCAGGGACCGGCCGCTGCCAGCCTGGGCTGGCGAGATCGACTGCAATTCCTGGGGCCAGCTCTTCCTGAAGTTCGTGGTCAGCCACCCCGCTGTTACCGCAGCAATTCCCGCTACCTCCAAGCCGAAGAACATGGCGGACAACCTCGGCGCCGCGCTCGGGCGCATGCCGGATGCCGGCCAGCGCGAGCGCATTGCGGCACTGCTCGCGTAGACAAATGGACAACGATTCCGCCCAGGCCGGACCCTTCGCGCGCCTGCGCCACGGCTTTGGCATCCGGCCCGGCGAAACGGGCGCCGTCGTTGCAGGCTTCCTGTTCTTCTTCTGCCTGTTTGCCGGTTATTTCATGCTGCGCCCCGTGCGCGAAACCATGGGTATCGCGGGCGGCGTGAAGAACCTGCAATGGCTGTTCACGGCGACGTTCGTTGTGATGCTGGCCGCCATCCCGGTCTATGGCGCATGTTGCGCAAGACTGCCGCGCCGGCGCTTCGTGCCGTGGGTCTATGCCTTCTTCATCGCCAACCTGGTCGGCTTTGCGCTTGCCACGCGCGCCGCGCCGGACAATGTCTGGCTGGCGCGCGTGTTCTATGTCTGGCTATCCGTGTTCAACCTGTTCGTGGTGTCGGTGGCGTGGAGCCTGATGGCCGATGTGTTTCGGCCAGAGCAGGCCCGCCGCCTGTTCGCGATGCTGGCCGCGGGCGCCAGCGCGGGTGGCCTGGCCGGCCCGGTGATGGGCGGCTGGCTCGTGGTGCATATCGGACTGACCTGGCTGATGCTGCTGTCGGGCCGCCTTGCTGGCCGCCACGCTGCCCGGCGCG
>LRMT01000107.1 GCA_001725945.1 Cupriavidus sp. UYMMa02A
CCATGGGCCTGCACCCGCGCTGCGGCATCGAGGACACCATCATCGACCAGCACGGCAACCGCATGACCTCGGTGCAGCAGATCGAGCAGTGCGTGCGCGTGGCGAAGGAACTGGGCCGCGAGATCGCTTCGGGCAAGGAAGCGCGCGAAATCTACCGCATCGGCACGTGGTACGACAGCGCCGAAGAGACGCTGGAAGCCCACGGCATGGCACCCAATCGCCAGGCCGGCGTCAGGAACCTGCCGCTGCGCGCGGCCTGATGCAGCATGCCGCCCCGGCCGCGGGATCGCCCGGCCAGGGCGGGCGGCTTCCCTGTCCTTGACGGAGTCCAGCATGTCCAATCGCCCCACCTTATTCGCATTCCGCAAGGTTGCCGTTGCCGTCATGCTGGCCGCGGCGATGCCCGTGGCCATGGCGTGGACCAGCAAGCCCGTGCGCATGCTGGTGCCCGCCCCCGCCGGCGGCACCATGGACGTCATCGCCCGCGTGCTGGCCGAGCAGCTCTCGGCGGACCTCGGGCAGCCCGTGGTGGTCGACAACAAGCCGGGCGCCAGTGGTGGCATCGCGATCAATACCCTGCTGGCGGCGCCGCCTGACGGCCAGACCATCCTGGTCACGCTCACCAATGTCTTCACCGAAGTTCCGCATGTGATGAAGGTTTCCTTTGATCCGGTGAAGGACGTTAGACCCGTTGCCGCCGTGAGCAAGGTGACCATGGTGCTGGTTGGGTCGACTGGGCTGCCGGCCAGGGATCTGCCGAGCCTGATCCGCTATGTGAAGGCCAACCCTGGCAAGCTGAGCTTTGCTTCGCCCAGTGCAGGCACAGTCGGGCACTATGCCGGCATGATCATGAACCAGAAGGCCGGCATGGATCTGCAGCACGTGCCGTTTCCCGGCTCCCCGCCTGGACTGACGCAAGTGATGGGCGGGCAGATCACTGTGATGTACGACAACATGGTGACTTCGCTGCCACTGATCAAGGCCGGCAAGCTGCGGCCCTATGCGCTGGCGGCAAAGCAGCGTTCGCCGCTGCTGCCCCAAGTTCCGACTTCGCCGAGCTCGGCTATCCGGACATCGATTTCAGCAACTGGGGTGGTGTCTTCGTATCCGCCAAGGTGCCGGCAGACCTCAGCCAGAAGATCCAGGCGGCGGTCTACAGGGCGGCGTCGAAACCCCGTGTGCAGGAACGGTTCATGGCACTCGGCATGGAGCCAGCGCCCGCGCAGGGCTGCCGGAACTCAGCCAGGCACTGCGCACGGAGTTCGATCGCAATGCCGGCATCGTGAAGGCATTCCACATTCAGCCATGACTTGCGCCGCCCCCGCGGCCAGCAATCCGGCATAGACTTTTTACCAGGAGATCCTTATGGCAAAAGCAATTCGCTTCTACGAGACCGGCAGCGCCGACGTTCTCAAGCTCGAGACGGTCGAGGTCGGCGACCCCGGCCCGGGCCAGCGCGCGTGCGCCACACCTATATCGCCGTCAACTTCATCGACATCTATTTCCGCACCGGCCACTATCCGCTTCAGCTGCCCAACGGCCTGGGCTCGGATGCGGTTGGTGTGGTCGAAGCCGTCGGCCCGGCGTGACCGACATCCGCGTGGGCGACCGCGTCGGCTATCTGCTCGGGCCCCAGGGCGCTTACTCGGACGTGCGCGTGATGCCCGCGGAAGTCCTGATCCCGTTGCCCGATGGCGTCTCCGACCGTACTGCCTCGACGCTCATCATGAAGGGCATGACCGCCCAATACCTGTTCCGCCAGGTCTACCCGCTCAAGGGTGGCGAAACCATCCTCTATCACGCCGCGGCTGGCGGCGTCGGCCTGATCGCGTGTCAGTGGGCGCGCGCGCTTGGCGTGACCATGATCGGCACGGTCAGCTCGGACGAAAAGGCCGAGATCGCCAAGGCCAATGGCTGCGCGCACACCATCGTCACCTCGCGCGAAGACATCGTCGAGCGCGTGATGGAAATCACCGACGGCAAGAAGGTCCCGGTCGTGTTCGACTCGGTCGGCAAATCGACGCTGGACGCATCGCTGTCCTGCCTGCAGGTGCGGGGCACCCTGGTCAGCAATGGCACGACTTCCGGGCCGGTGGAAATCGACAGCCGCACGCTCGCGGCCAAGGGTTCGCTGTGGGTCACGCGTCCGGCCATGGTGCACTACGCCACGCCGCGTTCGCACATGCTGGACATGGCCAAGGAGGTATTCGACATGGTGCTGGCAGGCAAGATCACGAGCGAGCCCAAGCAGAGCTTCGCGCTGGCCGATGCCGCCGAAGCCCACCGCGCGCTCGAATCCCGGAAGACCAGCGGCGCTACCGTCCTGGTACCGTAACGCTCAAGGCCTGGCGCGCGGACCTCACCGCCTGTGCGCCTGGACCACGAAACGATCGCGGGGCGACGTGTTCATGGCACGTCGTCCCGCTTCCTTTGCATGAAATCGGAGACATCATGGACCTGGGGTTAAAAGGCAAGCGCGCCATCGTGACGGGCGGCAGCGGCGGCATCGGCAAGGCCATTGCACTGCAACTCGCGCAGGAGGGGGTCGACGTGGTGCTCGCAGCGCGTGGGCAAGACGCCTTGGCAGCGACAGCCGCGGAACTTGCGGCACTGACCGGCCGACGCGTTGTGCCGCTGACGGTCGACACCGCCGACAAGGCTTCCGTTGATGCCATGGTGAAACAGGCCATCGAGGCCCTCGGTGGCATCGATATCCTGGTCAACGCCGCAGCGTTGCCAGGCGGCATCTCGCCAGCCACGCGGCTCGACGAGATCGTCGATGCGCAGGCGCTCGAAGACATCGACATCAAGGTCATCGGCTACCTTCGCACCGCGCGGGCGCTGGCACCGCATCTGGCCGCGAACGGCTGGGGCCGCATCATCAATATCGGCGGGTTGGCGATCTACCACACGGGCCGGCCCATTGCCACGCTGCGGAATGTCGGTGTGGCGGCAATCACCAAGAACCTCGCTGACGAACTTGGCCCGAAGGGCATCAATGTCACGGCGGTCCATCCCGGACCCACGCGCACCGAGAAGACCGACGCCGCAACCGAGGCGTGGGCGGCGACCAAGAGCACCCTTGGTCGCATGGTCGATGCCAGCGAGGTCGCCAGCGTGGTGACCTTCCTCGCGTCACCGCTGAGCGTGGCAATCAATGGCGAGGCCATCCCGGTGGGCGGGGGGAGCCCCGGGATCATCCACTACTAAGCTCACCGTGAACCGCTGCCGGCAGCTTCGCCTCCCGCTTCGGACGAGGCGCTGCCGGCAGCGCTGCAGTCAATGGCTCGCTTCTTCCTGGAGCCGCTGGCGCAATACGGCGCGCAGGTCTTCCCCGTAACCGGTGAGGGTGCCGCCGTCCACCGCGAGCATCTGGCCCGTGATCATGTCCGCACGCTCGCTGGCGAGGAAAGATACCGCTTCGCCGATCTCCGTGGGCTTGCAGAATCTGCCCAGCGGCACCGTCCGCCGGATCAGGGCTTCTCGCTTTTCCGGGCTTGCATAGGCTTCAATCGCAGGCGTCAGGATGCCGCCAGGGCATACCGCATTGACGTTGATGCGCTGGTCCGCCAACTCCCATGCGAGATGCTGCGTCAGTCCCGTGACCGCATGCTTGGATGCCGTGTAATCCACGCTGCTGAAGTAAGCCATGCGGATGCCGGCAATCGAGTCGATATTGACGATCTTGCCCTTGCCTTGTGCGCTCATGGCGGGGATGACGGCCTGGCAGCAGAACAGGATGCCCTTTGCATTCACCCCCATCACGCGGTCCCAGTTCTCCTCGGTGACGTCGCACACCAGCGCGGACGCGCCGCCGACGCCGGCGTGTTGACCAGAATGTCGATGGCGCCGAACGCCTCAAGGGTCTGGCTGGCCATGGCTTCCGCGTCTGCCTTCTTGCTGACGTCGGCGCGGATGGCAATCGCACGCTTGCCGTCCGGGTCGATGCTGGAAGCGACGCGGCGGGCAGCGTCAAGGTTCAGGTCCACCACAGCGATCTTCGCCCCTTCACGCGCCAGCACGCGTGCGATGCCTTCGCCGCCGCCTTGGCCTGCGCCGGTGATGATTGCAACCTTGTCCTTCAGTTCCATTGTCTTCTCCTTGCAAACCTGTGCCGGACGCAGAATCCGCGCGCGCCTGGTGAGACTGGCGAGCCGTTTTCTTCCTTCTCTCGCCGGGCGGGAGAAGGAAGAACACAGTCGCCCCCTTGTGTGTTTGTCTTTGTCAGCGAAGCGGGGCTGCAACGCCGTGGCTCGATGGCGGCGCGATGAGTGCGTCAGCCTTCAGCCACTCGCCGAACCCGGAGGCCGCGGCATTCGAACGCAACAAGTATCCCGCAACGATGCGAAGCGCTTTGACAATTTGGGGCACCCAATTGACAGTTCGGGGCAGCTAGGGAAAGCACGAAGCCGGATACACCGCCAGCCTGTGGCACAACATCTACCCAGGGCGGCGTAGCTTGTACGAACTGCGATATCCAGCTTGGCTAGCGAGGGTAGAAGTATCCATTAGGCAGGCCGAACAGTCCCCTTAAAAGATATGACGGACTCCTCCTGCAACGCCAATCATCGATATCTGTCCGCCCCCCGGCGCGTAACTGTTATTCAGGAGCAGACTTGCGCCATAGCCAGATGTCGCCGATTCGAGCATCAATCCGGCGTTCCGCGCATAAGCCGTGGACAGATACAGATCCGTTCTCTTGCTCAAGCTATATTTCGCCATGAATAACAGTTGCCATGGATTCGCAATTGCAGCGTTGCCGTTCAGATTCCGGACATTCTGGTAATCGTACTCAACGGTCAGCTCGACGGCTGGAGTCAATTGATAATTCGCCCCTAACCAGTAATAGTCATCGCGCAGGACTGTCAGGCTATTCTGATCCTTGTTTTGTCCCCAACGATACCCACCCATGACCTTGGCCTTGCCATCGAACGTGTAGCTCGCAGCGACCGCGACCCGCCGATTGGTACCGCTGCCTTGGGCGATCGACGGGTTGTACTGATCGTAGTCGATGGTGAAGCCGAATGCGCCGGGCATATAGATCAGTGCCGCACCATACCCCGTATCAGCCTGGCCCTCCCCGGCACCTCGCCATTGCCTCCGACCATGACTTGCTGAGAGAACGGACTGGTGGGAGGCAAAGTGACTCCGACACCAAAGGACCAATGCGCAATCGCTGTCACCGGCCCTGCTACGGCAGCGTACTGAACGGTATTGTTCTCGCGGAAGTTCTGGCCGGCTACCACACCGATCGGCTCATACTGAACCGAGTAGGCCGCAGGCATGAAATTGGCCAATCCCAGAAAGAGGGATGTGTACTGCGGCCGAAGGTCAGCTGGCCAAAATTGTTGCTGCGCAACCCGACGTACGCCTGTCGGTCAAACAGTGTGTTGTTCATTTCCAAAGCGCCTGTATCGGCCTGAAAGCCGCTTTCCAGTACGAAAAGCGACTTCATGCCCCCGCCAAGGTCCTCCTCTGCGCGTAAGCCCCAGCGGATCCCGCAACACCACCGCTATTCATGCGGGTGACGCTATGCCCCGCCCCAGGGTTATAAAGATTCGTGGGTAATGGAACGGATCCTACGCGATTGATGTACTCGAGATTGGTGTCAACAACCCCGTACAGCGTGACACTGGACTGGCCGTAGGCTGCCCCGGAAAACAATCCGACGGCTGCGCAGGTAAGAAGGCGCTCTCTCATGCTGCAATGTCTCCTCGTTGTAATGGCAGTGGTAATGAAAGCAGGTGGGAAAGAGTTCCGTAGAGGCCGGCCGCAGCGGTCGGCCGCACACCATCGAGACATCAAAGCGAACGCCGGAAGGCGAGCTTCCTGGCTGTTTGCCAGAGCTACGCCCTGCCCGCTTGTTGTCGTGATGGCGCGGCTATCTCTGCTGCGCCGTCAGCTCATCTGGGTGACGCAAACAGACGGGTCTCGCTCCCGCGTCTGATGGCTAGGGACAAGCTCGATCTCGCCGAGATAGAGGCTTTCGTCGAGCTCGCAGTCCCTGTGCGCTGCTCCCGCGCTGTGACGGATTTCGATACGACAGGCGCCGCTTTTTGGGGCAGGCCGCCGAAGCGGAAGTCGCCGAAATCATCGCTTTGCATAACGGCAATCTTCTTGCCGCCCTGGTACAGGGACACTTCGGCGCCTGCAACGCAATCGACCCTGCCAGATGCCTCGACGCTGACGCTGCGCCGATGAAGCACGCTTCCCAGCGTTCCAGCCCTCGGTAATAGACTCTCGGCTTGGCGCCCAGCTTGGGCAGCAGTACCTTCAATCCCTCAGTGCGAGCCTTCTGCGCCATGGCGTTGTCGTCGAGCTTCACCGCCTCGAAGACATCGGTGGGACACGCTTGCTGACAGCGGGGGCGCGGCCAACCCTTGTCGAGCAAATGGGCATCGAAGATCCAGGTCTGAGGCAGCTGCAGTTCCTCGTTCCAGACAATGGCCTTGTAAGGGCATGAACGGACGATGTCCTTGCGGCCCTTGCCCTTGATGGGGTCGATGATGACGATCCCATCCTTGCGCTTCGTAATCGCGTCCCCGCCCACTTTCATGCATGGCGCGTTGTCACAATGGTTGCACATGACCGGCAGGTAGGTCGTTTCGACCATTGGCGCCTGTCCCTCGACGCGGCGCAGAATGCGGATCGTGCTTTCCCCCGACACGGATGCAGGCGCCGCATACCCGGGAAAGTCGTTGCCGACATGCTCGTCCTTCTCGGCAATGACGCAGTTGTAGCAATTCTCGCAACGGCCGACGTTGATGATGAGGTTCCACTTACTCATGAGCGATCCCTGTCTCAGCGCGGCGGAGCTTGAACTCCTCCGCACCCTGCCATCTTTCGATTTGAACCAGACATGAATTGGGACTCATGCTGCTTGTGCCCCGCGTCTGGGGGCGGTCCGGCGTGAGGATGTTCATGCAGCCGCCGATCTCGACGGCTTCGCCTCCGATGTCCACCATCTGGAACTCGGCACTCGCCTCATGCGACTTCACCACGCCTGGAACCATCAACGGCGAGATATCTGCCGCACAGATCACCGCCCCGCGGTCGTTATAGACCTTGACCAGGTCACGGTGCGCGATCCCGCGTTCTTCCGCATCGACGGCATTGATGCGCAGCAGCCAGAAATCATGCCCGGCAATACGGGCGCGATGGTCTCGTACGTGGTTCACGGCGCTGTTCTTGCCGTCGCTCGACGTATGGAAGCTATAGCGGGAGTGTGTGGCAATCATCTGCAACGGATACTTGCCCGCCAACTCGGCTGTCCCGAGGCCTTCCCATGAGGGGATGTAGCGATTGAGCGCCGGCCGGTCGGGATTGTCTGCCGTGTGGCGCTTGAGGATTTCGGGAATGAACTCGATCTTGCCACTGGGTGTCTGCACGCCCTTGCCGAATCCCTCGGCAAACTGGCTTGGCAGCGGATGCGGCTCGGGGACGTCCTTCTGGCGGCCTTCGGCGAACCAACGCATATCCACCGGTTGGCTGAAATCCGGCCTTTCGGGGGGGACAACGTAGTAACCCTTGCGACAGAACTCAGTCCAGGAAATGTGGTCACGCAGATCGGAGCCATCGAAAACGCGCTTGACCCAGTCAAGCTCCGAACCGCCTTCGGTAAACAAGGCGCCGAGACCCAGCCGCTCCAGAATCCCGGTGAAGATGTCGTAGTCAGACCGAGACTCACCGAGCGGCTCAATGCACTTGTGCTGCAGCGTTACGACGCGATGATTGACGCCGGCTATCCCATGATGCGCGTATCCGCCCGAATTCGACCATTCGCCAATGTCCCAGCGCTCCAGCGAGCTGCAGGCAGGAAGAATGATGTCGGCGAACTGGGCCTCACCCTCCATCCAGATCGACTGATTGACGACAAATTCAATGCTGGGGTGACGATAGGCATCGATCCATCGACCCGACTTGGTGACGGTGCTGAACGCCGAGCCTCCGTAACGGTAGATCATGTGGATGGGCGAATATCCGGGCATCGGATAAGTGAAAGGCGCGAATTGCGCCTCCTGCGAAATGCCGTCCCAGAGATAGCCGCTGGCGTGGCCGTTGATGATGGCGTCAGGCAACTGTTGCCGCGGCACCATTTGCTTGACGGGGTTCATTGTCAGAATGTGCGGCATGCGCTGATAGTTGCTGACAGCATTGCCGGTCCACATCAGATCACCGGAGATCCCGCCATCCGCGTATCCCGGAAAGTAGAAGTGGAGGTCCACTGGCGTGCCGAGCTGAAGGCATCCGAAATTGACCCCCGGCTTGCCCCAGCCCTGCATCGCCATCATCATGATCATGCAGCGTGCCCACTGTTGCCCTGTGGCGCCGCGGCCTGCGCCGCCGAATCCTGCGCCCGTCATGCCGGCCGCCAGATAGACCTTCCTGTTGCCCCACTTCGCGCGAGGGCGCGCACGTCCTTGGCGGGCACGCCCGTTTCGGCTTCTTGCCACTCCGGCGTCTTGGGGATACCGTCGGTTTGTCCCACCAGATAGGCCTTCCACTCTTCGAAGCCTGTTGTGCGGGCTGCAACGTAGTCCGTGTCGTACAAGCCCTCGACTGCCCATACGTACATGATCGCGGTAGCCAGGGCGGCGTCGGTTTGCGGCCGCACCGGTATCCAGCGCCCGCCGAGCAATTGCGCCGTCGGATTGTTGTGCGGATCGATGTGTATGAACTCAATACCGAGTTCCTTGGCCCACAGGCGCCGTTGCGTGCCTTCGAACCCGGCATAGGCACCATTGGTGCTCTCCGGATCGCAGGACCAGAACACAATGAGATCGGCTTCCTTCAGACAATCCTCGACTCCGCCATAGCCCGCCGGGACGCCGATCCGCATGGAATTGCCGAAATGATGCATCGCCCCCCAGTACCAGCCCTCCCAACTGTCCGGATTGGCGGCGACTCGGGTGAAGCCAATCAAATTGGCGAAGCGGGTCAAGGCGCTGAGGTAATAGCCCACGTTGCCCCACTGATGGTGGGACGACATCGGGAAGGTGATGGCACCGGGACCGTGAACGCGTTTTTGCCGGTTGATTTCCTTGGCGACAAGGTCGAGGGCTTCGTCCCAGGAGATGCGCACGTAACCCGATTTCCCTCGGTTCTGTGGATTGCGCTCGCCATCTGGATCGTAATCCACGCGCTTCATCGGATGGAGAATGCGCTTGTCCGAATAGACGACCGACTTCAGCGTCATGGCGTGTGGCGCCACCAGCGCCCGGCGCTGCGGTCGAAAGGTCTTTCCACGCGCGGTGATTTCCCAGCCAGGCGCATCGTCGGCGTCGAACTCGAGTGGCGTCACGCGCTGGACGCGTCCCTCTTTCACATAGACGAAAAGCGGCCCGCCATTCGTGCAGGTCGTAAAGCGCCGCGTTCCGTCGGCCATCGGCGTACCCATGGAGACGCCAACGGTCTGGCTGAGGTTCAGCGTTTGCATGAACCAGACCACCAAGGGGTCCGGCCCCTTCGTGATGACTTTGAAATTCTTCGCGGCGTGGATGATATCGCCCTGATCCGGGTTGGGCATGAGGAATTTCAGGGCCGTCGGGAGATCCCTGAACAGCATGCTGACATCGGGCTCTACGCTCTTCGCCTTCCGCGAGCGCACCTTCCCCCCCTTGATTTCGAGGGTGAGACCAATGCTTCCGTCCAGCAGCCCGATGAAGGCAGTACAGTTCTTTTGCTTCAGTCGTTGGCGAAAAGCCGGATGCTTCCAAGCGGTCACATTGAGGACCCTTGGCAAGGCGAACAAGATGGTTCGAAGGACAATCTTTTTCATCGCTAGATTCACGCCGGATGAGTGAAGTCGAGCGGAAATGGAAACCGTCCAACCAGAAGATCCCGCACACGTTCTGCGTCGGCAGCAGCGCATTGAACGAAGGCCACGGTACCCCTTCTGATATCCGGCCCAACCCGTACGCTGGCGGCCACACCGGCTTGTGCCAGATGTTCGTGGAATACTTCCTCGACGGCGCGCATGCGCAACTCCGCGCGTGCCACTTTCCCAATCTGGGTCAGCGGCAGCGCTTGCAGAATTTCGATGCGTGCCGGTACAGCGGCGCGCTCCGGTACTAGCGTGCGTGCCGCAGCCAGCAGTTCGTCGGCAGAGAGAACGTGCCCCGGCTTGAGCGTGACATAGGCAACAGGCAATTCACCGGCGTGCACATCCGGCTGGCTGACCGCAGCAACCATCGCCACGGCCGGATGCTGAAGGAGCGCGTCCTCGATCATTGCCGGGTCGATATTGTGGCCGCCGCGAATGATCAGTTCCTTGGCACGGCCCGTCAGGTGCAGATAGCCATCCGCGTCCAGATAACCGAGGTCGCCGGTGTTGAGCCAGCCCGGCTTTAGCCAGATGTCGCGGTTATCGTGCTCCCGCAAGTAGCCGGGAAACACATTGGGACCATGAATGCCGATCACACCGGTTTCACCGGGAGCGGCCGGTTCAGCGGCAAGGCCAGCGCTACCAGCCTTCCAGACGCCGATGGCCTGATGAGGGAGACGCAATCCAACGCTGCCAAGGCGGCGCTCGCCCAGTGGCGGATTCAGCGCCGAAACGCAGGCGCTTCTGTCATCCCATAGCCCTCGTACAGCGGGATGCCGGCGGCAGCCTCGAAGCGTCTCGCGACTTCGGCCGGCAGCGGCGCGGCACCGCAGAAAGCGAAGCGAAGCGAGGAAATGTCGGCGCCATCGCGAGGCAGGTCAGCCAGCGCGCTATAGATTGTCGGCACGCCACTGAAGCTGTTCGCCCGGAACCGTTCGACGATCTTCCAGAAATTTGGCATCACGCCGTGACCGCGGTAGCCGGCAGCCGTCAGCATGACGACCTCCCAGCCGCTATGGAAGGCGGCCAGGCCGGTGACCATCGCGCCGTTTACATGGAACAGCGGGAGGCCGCACAGGATTGTATTGGGGGACGGCGTGAGCACGTCCAGCATCGACGCAACAAACGCTTCGTTGAGATGCGTGTGCGTCGCGACTTTGGCAGGCCGGTGGTACCACCGGTATGGAAGTACGAGCAGATGTCGGTCGGTAAAATGCGTCGCTGTGAGACCAGCGCGTCTGAAGGCTCGGCCGCCAACGCCTCTTCGAAGCTGACGATCTTCACGTCCACGCGAGCCGGCCGTGACGCAGCTTCGAATGCCGCCTCCATCCGCTTGCGCTCATCGTCGCCGACGTACGGCGTAGCGCTGACGACGAACAGGGTCCGCACCGCACGACAGCGGTCAACCACGGCGATGGCCTTATCCCAAAGCGTGCTGTCTTCCATTGGCGCGCAGGCGACCAGCGCCTGGGCGCCTGTTTCATCGACGATGGCGGCGATATAGTCCACCTCGAGCATCGGGTTGACTGGGCTGGCAATCCCCGCGGCCTGCGCGCCAAGCAAGGCATAGTGGGTCTGGGGGAGATTTGGAAGCAGCACGGTTACCGCCGTACCCGGTGTAACGCCGGCGCGGAAGAAGGCATTGGCGGCTTGCGTCACGCGCGCCTTCAGACTCGCGTAGTTCACCGTGAACTCGGGTGCGTTGGGCTCTCCAGTCATGACGAAGCGAAGCGCGGTCTTGTCCCGATGGCGATCGCAAGCGCGGCACAGGAGTTCGTACGTGTTTTGCGCGGGAACCTTCTCTTGCCAGGGCGTGCGTTCAAAGACGTCGATATCGGCCTGGGTCCGGATTGCACCGGACAACATCCCGGCGCCCACTGTTGTATCGGGCATGCTTGTCTCCTTGATGAGGGTGCTTTTTGTTAGTGTTGCTGTGGCAGCAGGACTGCCGCCCGGGCTCGCGCCGGGTGACGTGCAGGTATGCCTGCTCAGCCTGCGAAAGCGGGAAGGTCTTCACGCAAAGTGGGCGCAGGGACGCTGCGCAGGTGGCAAGCGATTGCAGTACGGCTGCGCTCGATCGGAACGTCGTCCACCCATACCGTGCGCCGTGCGGAATCAGGGCACGTTTGGTCCGCTTTTCAGCCAACGAGGCGACGCCACCCGCGACCAGGCCCAGCCTGTCGAAGTTGCCGAGCAGCGGATGGACCGTTGTTGCATGACCCGCTGCGTCTGGCGAGAGCAGGCGCAGCAGCGCTGCTTCATCGTCCCAGTTGGCGAAGTTCAGCGTGGCAGCAAAATGCCGCGGCAAGCTGGCGAGCGATTGCGCATGGCGGTCAACCACTGCCGTGGCGCCGGCGTCGAAACAGGCCTGGAGCCCGCTCTTTGCGCCCACTGCCGTGACATTGGCTCCCAGCAGGTGGAGCAACCTGACAGCAATTTGTCCGAGGCCGCCCGTCGCCCCATAGACAAGTACAGGGCGACCCTGCACGGTACCGCGCGAAATGCCGGCGTCCGCGAACGCTCTCGCCACGGTTTGGAAGTTGTAGGGCAACGTAGCAAGTGCGTCAGCCGGAATGGAGGAAGGGCTGAGCGCAACGTGGGCGGCCAGGACAGTTACGTGCGTGGCATGGGTTCCGTCGCTTGACGGCGGCTTGGCACCGAACACAGCGTCGCCTTCACGCAATCCGGTCACGCCAGCACCCACGCACAAACGGTCCCCGCAAAATCGTTGCCGAGAACCAGGGGCATGCGCGTTGCCCCCATCAGCGAAAGAATTCTCCTGCCGTAGCCGCTGCGTCGGCGCACATCGATGGGATTCACTGCCGCAGCCTCCACCTGCACCACGATCTCGCCATTGCGCGGCTTCCGGCAGGACTTCGGACGAACCTGCAGCGGAAAGGCCTCGCCAATCCGTCTATAGCGGCAACCGCCGCCATGGGTTCGCGATATGCGGCGTTCATGCCGACACCACGCGATTGCGCTGCTCGCCCAGCTCGATCGCTCCATCGTCAGTGCGTATCGAGGCAGTCATGATGTCGCCCGGCTGCAGGTAGGCGGGGTTCGAGCGGCCCTTCTTGATGAAGCGTTGCCACTTTGTACGCTCGGACAGCACATGGCGAAACATCCACATCGCAAGCTTGCCCGGGGCCCGGGCTGCGCAGCCCGCTGCGTACCGGTGGCAATAAGGTCACCGGGGTGCAGGTCATGCAGGGCGGAGAACTCGGTCAGCGTCTGGTGCGGCTTAAAGATCATGTCACCGCAGTAGGTATCCTGACGCGGCTGTCCGTTCACATGTAGCCGCATGCGCAGTTCAGGCCAGCGTGCCCATTCCTCTGCGTTCAGCAGCACCAGGAAAGGACCCACGGGACCAAAGCTGCGATAGCTCTTTCCTTTGTAGAACTGAGCCTGTGGCAGCTGAACGTCGCGCGCGGAAATGTCATTGACAATGGTGACGCCCGCGAGAAACTCGTGAAGCTGCTCCGGCCCGACGCGGAGCGCCCCCGTCAGCGGCTTGCGCACAACCAGACCGAGCTCGATTTCGTAGTCGAGCAGGCGCACGTGCCCCGGCCGCACGACGTCGGCGTCAGCCGCGGCAAGACAGGACGGGGCCTTGGTGAACAGCGTGTTGAAACCGATCTTGGCCGGGTCCATGCCAGACTCACGGACATGGCTGGCGTAGTTGATGCCCTGGCAACAAAACTGGCGGTCTGGCGTCACTGGCGGAAGCAGCGTGACACCATCGAGCGCTAGCGTTGCCTCGCCCGGCGTGCTGCACCAGGCGGCTTCGAGGCCTTTCGTGACGAAGTCGGCAGTACTGGCGCCATCGCAGCGCAAAGGTGCGATACGACGGTCGTGGACCACGCCCCAGTGTGGCTCGCCGGCATGGATATATCGAACGACCTTGACAGCCATTTGTTCTCCTTGATGTGAGGGTGCTTACAGTGACCGCTATGGAGCGCTCACAGCCAGGGTCGAGCAGGACTCATGGCGCGCCGAACAACTTCAGGCGCTCCAGGGATAGCCGTCCGGACCCCAGCAATCGAGCAACACGGAGTACCGTGCCTAAATTGCGCTTGACGCCCATGCTGGCCGGGACGTCGTCGCCCAGGCCCAGATGCCGGACATGTCCAGGGGGACGTAGTGGGTCTCATGGTCGGCGGTGAAGACATCGCCGTCGGCGTAGTGCTCGAACTCCATGCCGTCCGGATCGAACCAGTAATCGAAGAGCTGGCTTCCGAGGACGTGCCGGCCGATGCCCCACATATGCCGGTGGCCGTTCGCGCGCAGCACGTTGTGTCCCTGTCCGAGCGCATCAATGTCGAGCACTTCATACGCACTGTGCTCATACTTTTCCTCAATGCCACCTGCGAGAACGAAGGAGTGAGTGGTCTGCGGGCGTGCTCCCGAGATCCAGGCGGAAGAAGCAGAGGTTCGGTGACCCATCCTCCAGGTACTGAACATCGGTCGGGATCAGGCCGAGATGCCGCATGTACCAACGCGCCATGCCAGAAAAGTCGACGGTCTGCAGCACCACGTGGCCGAGTTTCGCCACGGCTGCGGGCTCCAGCGGCGGCCGCACCGTAGCGTTCACCCTGCGGAGCTGTCCTGGATCGTTGGTGAGAGGGTGGGTCGGATCCCGCAATGGCAGCGGATTGAGCGGCTGCTGCCCGGTAACCAGCCATAGGAGATTCCCGGCCGGGTCGTCAGTTCGACGCCAGTTCCGCCTCCCGGGATGGAGCCCGTCGGAAGTCGACGGGCATTGGACTCCGCCTCGAGGCGAACGAGGTCGGCCTCGCTGCGAACGGCAAACGCGGCGCCGACATAACGCGAGCGCTGGCCTTTCCGTATCAACAGCAGGCATGGCTGTGGACCAGCCCCGCGCATCAGCAGCTGCTTGTCGGTGCGCGACACGCTACACATGCCGAAATCCGTCAGGAAGGCTTCTGTTGCGCGCAAGTCGTGCTTTTCAAAGATGAGAAAGGCAAGTGCCTGGGCTTTGACCAGGGCTTCCGGCCGCTGGAGTTTCTGGACTAAGGATGGCAGTGCGCTTTCTGGAAATGCTGGCGGCGTGCGCAGCACGCTGCGAGGCTGGCGGGTCATGTCGTCTCCTGGAAATGGCCGGGCACTGGCTGTCGCAACGCCCGGCTCTTTTTATGACATTATGGTCATCCTGACTGTTAAGTCAATATGAAAATCTAGATCCAGGTATCGGATTTGCCGGCGTGGTCGCGGGCGTCACTCCGCGCGCGCCGTATGGTTCTCTCCCGACTGAATACTGTTGTGACCGGACTGCGCAGGCCGCCGGTGCAGCGGCGCGGGGCCAACTACGTCCAGTGGCCCCGCTTCTGGCCACTCGTAACCTCAGTGGGGTGCCGCGTAACGCAAGCAATAGTCGAAGGCCGAATCAAAGTCCTTCTCTGTTTGCTCAAGTTCCAGGCCTGCCGATGTACGTCGGTAGACGTGAAACCATTGCGCGTCAGACTGCGACGCAATCATTTCGCGAGAGGCGATTGAACGCATTGCATGAATATGCAGCTTCCCCACAATGGCAGTAAAACCCTTCAAATGCATAGCAGACTCCTTCGTTTGGACGCAGACCCCGGCCCGCACCGGCTTGCGCCAATTGCATCATTCGTCGTGATTTGCGTGCAGGCTTGGCCTGTCCCCTACCCGTTTCAGGCTTTCCCGGAGCCGCAGGAATTCAGCCGAATCGCGCAGTGCCGCGCGGCCCGCATCCACCAACTGATGCGCTTGTCCCGGCAGGATCGTCAGCGCTGTCGGTACCTGGAGCAGTGCCTGACGGACTCCCGAGTCCTTCACGTCGCGCAGGCTGACACTGATCACATGAATTTCTGCGTCCGGCGCAAACGGGCTGTCCTTCGTGCCCCGCACTGCCGTCAGCTCCTTCGCCCAGCGGCGGGCGTTGTCATCCATTGCCGCGATGGTTTCACTGGTTGCACGGGAGCCGGCGCCGAAAATCAGCGAATCCAGCACCTGGGGTGTCACGGGTACCCGGTCACTACGGTCGATGCGCTCTGCGGTGTCGCGTTCGGAATTCACGCTGATCAGGACGATCTTGCGTATGGAACCTGCAGGCAGGTTGCCGAAACTCGCATCGAGCGAGCCGCGCGCAGCGGTACGGTCCAGCAGGCCACGCACGCCCAGG
The DNA here is from genome assembly GCA_001725945.1 of Cupriavidus sp. UYMMa02A. Lineage (GTDB taxonomy): Bacteria > Pseudomonadota > Gammaproteobacteria > Burkholderiales > Burkholderiaceae > Cupriavidus. Next base: position 15,990 of record LRMT01000107.1, read on the forward strand.
TTGTCAACCAGGCCTCCGTCGACAAGATGCAGGTAAGGCCGGTTCTCGGCATCGAGATAGCTCTGTGCACTCGCATGCAACATCCTCGCCTGCAGGTTGCGGTCGCTGCGTACGGTGTCGGCCAGTTGGCCGGCTTGCGGACAGGCGCCGGCATAGTTGCGCAGTGTCACAGGACTGAGCAGGATCGGCACCGATGACGACGCGGCCACGGCAAACGACAAGGGCACGCTGCCGAGGTCGGAGCAGATCAGGGCAAACTGTTCGGGGGTGAACTCGAACGCCGCCCCGGTGGTAAGGTCGGTCGCGGTCACCAGCAGATGCGGCCCACGGCTTCGGGCGCGCAGGTCACCGAAGGTCTTGCCGCGGTAGAGCGCGTCAAGTTTTTCCTGCAGGACATTGGTGCGGCCGAACCATGGCGAGGTCATCCTGTACAGCGTGCCTGGCGCCAACACATGGCTGACGAGGCCACCCTGAAAGTCCGCCAGCAGGAATTCGGGCTCGAAACGCGTCAGGGTCTCGTCGCCGAACGCTGCGAAATAGGTAGCCAGCACACTACCGCCTGACACGCCACTGACCAGGCCGACCTCATCAAGCAGTGTCGTGCTGCGGCCTTCCCAGTCGAAACGCGTGGTTTTCATTTCCTCCAGGACCCCAAGGCCAAACGCCGCTGCACGCGCACCGCCGCCGGACAGCGCAACGGCTGCGATGATGCTCGGCGGTCGGGACTGTTCCGGCACCTGCACGGGGGTCGCCGACGGAGGTGGGGATTCCGCGGTAATCGGCTCATTGATCCACGGCCGCGCGGTCGAGCAGGCCGCCAGTGCGGCGGCTGCGAACAACAACGTCAGGCGACGCGCCATGCCGGCGGCCTTGTGCGCCAGCGCCGTCATCGGTGGCGGTGTCGTCGGGGCGCAAGCGAAGTTCATCAGCATTGCGCGCATCACGACGCCAGCCACGCGCTCAACGCACGCAGGCTGTCCTCATTCAATTCGCCGGCTGCCGCTTCCAGTCGGAGGCGACCCATCAGATAGTCGACGCGTGCCTGGATCAAATCCAGCTCCGAGGTATACATGCGCTGCTGCGCGTCGAGAACGTCCAGCTGCGTACGCGTTCCCACGTCGCGCCCGAGTGTGGTCGACTCCAGGGCGCTGCGCGCAGACACGAGCGCCTGCTCGAGCGCAGCGATGCGAGACACGCCAGTCTTAACCGCAAGGAACCCGTCCTGCACCTGCAAACGCACGTCGCGTCGCGCGGCGGAAAGTTCCTGCTCGGCCTGGCGCCGCTTGGCGGCGGCCTCTCGCTCGCGCGAGTCGATCCCGCCGCCGGCGTAGATCGGGATATTGAGCTGGAGTCCGATCAGCGCCGTGCGGTTGCCCTCCCGCGCCACCAGCGGCGACAGGTTGCCGTTCTGGTCCTCGGTGCCATAGCCGGCCACCAGATTCAGCGTCGGCCGGCTTGCGAGGCGAAACTTGTCGATTTCCGCCCCGGCAATCTCCAGCTCGGATTGCCTGGTCTTGACCACGGTGTTCCGATCCTCACCCTTCATCTGCCACGCTGACAGGTCGTCCGGCAGGGGTGGCTGCGCGGCGAAGCTCGGCGCCAGCGCCGAGAGCCGCTCCGGCGCGACGCCGATGGTCTCGCGATAGCTCGTGCGTCGCAGTTCCAGCGCCGACTTGGCCGACACTTCCCTCGCTTCGACGCCGTCGAGCCGCGCCTGGGCCTCCTGGAGGTCCGTGATCTTGCCCTGGCCCACATCGAAGCGCGCCTTGGCACGGTCACGCTGCTGGCCCAGCGCGCGCTTTTCAGCCTGCACGACGCGCAGCGTCTCTTCCGCCACCAGGACACCGAAATAGGCATCAGCCACCCGCAGCGCGAGATTCTCTCGGGAGTGATCGAACTGCGTCTGCGCGAGTTCGGACTGCTCACGCAATTGCCGCCGGGTCGCGCCCGCGGCCTTGTCGTAGAGCGGTTGCACCAGCTGCACCGATGCCTGCCGCACCGTGCCATTGGTATTGGACGGCGCGAGCCCGGAGAGCGCCGGCGGCAGGTCGGCGGAAGAGCGATTATTGATCCGGGACACGCCAGCCTGCAGGTTGATGCGCGGACGCAGTAACGCGTTCCCCTGCACCGCCTTCTCGCGCCCGGCGCTGAGCGCTTCGTCAGCGGCGAGTGTCGCCGGATCGTTGTGCAAGGCCTGCGAATAGGCTTCAACCAGGTCCATCGCGCCCGCTTTTCCGGCGCCCGCCGCCAGAAGCAGAGCGAACGCCGCCTGCGCCGCCCGTCGGGCGGTGTTTGAAATGGTCATCATTGGGATACTCTTTTGTCTTGAATGCCCGTCAGTTCGTGCCAGCACGTTGGGCGCGGAAACAGGCCGCGTACAGGGCAGGCAGGAACACCAGTGTCAGCAACGTTGCGACGGCCAGGCCGCCCATGATGGCCCAGGCCATCGGGCCCCAGAATACCGAGTGGGTCAACGGGACCATGCCGAGGATGGCGGCCAGGGCGGTGAGAACGATAGGCCGCAGACGACGTACGGCGGATTCGACGATGGCCGTCCACAGCGGCACGCCCGCCGCCACGTCGTGGTCGATCTGCACCACGAGAATCACCGAGTTGCGGATGATCATGCCGGCCAGCGCAATCACCCCCAGCATCGCCACGAAGCCGAACGGGATGCGGAAGGCCGCCATGATCGCGCTCACGCCAATCAGGCCCAGCGGCGCAGTCAGCAGCACCAGCCCCATCTTCTTCATGTCCTGCAGTTGGATCATCAGAAGCAAGAGCACGATGATGACGGTCACGGGCATGACGGCAAACACCGACTTCTGCGCTTTCGCACTCGATTCGGTCGCGCCACCGACGTCGATGCCATAACCCAGCGGCAGCCCCTTGGTCAGCGCCTCGATTTTCGGCATCAGCGCCTGGGTAATGTCCGGCGCCTGGCCGCCCGATACATCGGCGCGTACGGTCAGCGTCGGGATGCGGTTGCGCCGCCACAGTTCGCTGTCCTCGCTCGCCAGCGACAGCCTCGCGACCTGCGAAACCGGCACGAACTTGCCGTCGCGCAGATAGATCTTGGCATCCTTGAGGTTATTCAGATCGGTGCGTTCAGCCTCGACAAGGCGAGCGACAACGTCAAGCCCTTGGTCCCCTTCGCGGTATTGGGTGACGGGCGTGCCGGACAGCGACGCCTGCAGTGCCTCCTTGATTTGACCGGAGCTGACCCCGAGCACGCGCGCCTTGTCCTGGTCGACATCAACCTGCATGCGCTTGACCCGTTCGCCCCAGTCGACATTGACGCGGCGCAGGTTCGGGTTGTCACGCATGATGGCGGCCACGCGCTCGCCGATTTCCCGAACCTTGGCGTTGTCGTTGCCGAAGACGCGGAACTGGACGGGATAGCCGACGGGCGGACCGTTCTCCAGCCGCAGAACCCGGCCGCGCACGTTCGCAAAGCGCTCGTCGAACAGCTTGTCGATCTTCGCCATGACACGCTCGCGTGACTCGCCACCCTTGGTCATGATCATCAGCTCGCCCAGGTTCAGATTGGGCGTCTGTACATCCAGCGGCAGGTAGAAACGAGGCGCACCGTTGCCGACAAAGCTCGTGACCGCTTCGATATCGGCGTCGCGCTTGAGCAGGCGTTCGAGGTCACGAACTTCGCGCTCGCTGGCGTCGAATGTCGAGGCCCTGGGCATCCACAGATCCACGATCAACTCAGGGCGGTCCGATGCCGGGAAGAACTGCTGTGGCACGAACTTGAACAGCACCAGGGAGCCGGCAAATGCGGCGAAAGTAATGGCGATCACCCAGCGGCGGTGGGTCAGGCAGAAGTCGATGAAATGGCGGAACTTGACGTAGAACCCGCGCTGATACACCGCATCTTCATCATGGGAAGCGTGCGCTTCCTGCTTGAGCAGCTTGAAACCGATATACGGCGTGAACAGAACCGCCACCACCCACGACAGCAACAGTGAAATGCCGACCACCTGAAACAGCGAAAACACGTACTCACCAGTTCCTGACTTGGCGAAGCCCACTGGCAGGAAGCCTGCTGCGGTGATAAGCGTGCCCGTCAACATCGGGAATGCGGTCGCCGTATATGCGTAGGTGGCGGCACGGAACTTGTCCCAGCCCTGCTCAAGCTTCAGGGCCATCATTTCGACAGCGATGATCGCGTCGTCCACCAGCAGACCGAGGGCAATGATCAGCGCGCCCAGCGAAATCCGCTGCAGATCTATGCCAAGCACGTACATCGCAAGGAAAGTCATGGCCAGGACAAGCGGGATGCTCATCGCAACCACCAGCCCACTGCGCACGCCCAGCGAGAGGAAGCTGACGGCCAGCACGATCACGACGGCCTCGGCCAGGCTCTTCTTGAACTCGAATACCGAGTGCTCAACCACGCGGGGCTGGTCGCTGACGGCATGAATCTCGACGCCGACTGGCAGTTCGGCGCGGATACGCCGCACGGTTTCGTCCAGTTGCTCGCCCAGGTGGATCACATCGCCACCCTTACGCATGCTTACCGCCAAGCCCATCGTCTCGGTGCCGTTAAAACGCATGCGTTGTGCTGCGGGCTCGATAAAGCCTCGGTGGACGTCTGCAATGTCGCCAAGGCGGAAAGTCCGGTTGCCGGCATGGATGCCAATCGCGCGGATGTTATCGACCGAGTCAAACTCACCGCCCACTGTCAGGCGCACCTGCTCGCTCGTGGTCTGCACCGTGCCCGCAGCGGTCACCGCGTTGGTCTGGGCCAGCGTCGAGGCGATGAGGGCGGGATCCAGGCCCAGCGACGCCAGTTTGGCGGTGGACATCTCCACATAGATCTTCTCTTCCTGCTTGCCGATCAGGTCCACCTTGTTAACGTCGGACACACGCAGAAATTCGTTGCGTGCAGCGTCGGCGAAACGGCGCAGGTCCTCATAGCTGAAGCCGTCGCCCGTCAGCGCATACATATTGCCGAAGGTATCGCCGAACTCGTCGTTAAAGAAGGGGCCTTGCGTGCCTTGAGGAAGGGTCTGGCGGATATCGCCCAGCTTCTTGCGTACCTGATACCAGACATCCGGGACCGCCTTCGGCGGTACGTCTTCTCGCAGGTTGATCTTGACCTGGGTCTCGCCCGGCTTCACATAGCTGGACGTGTAGTCGATCTCCGCCACTTCCTGCAGCTTGCGCTCGATCTTGTCGGTGACTTGGTCGGCCATTTGCTCGGCCGAACTGCCGGGCCAGTAGGCCTGCACCACCATGGTCTTGATGGTGAATTCAGGGTCCTCCTTCTGGCCCAGGCTTGTGTAGGCCATGATGCCTGCCACGGATAACAGCAACAGCAGGAACGCGATCATCTGCTGGTGCTTGAGCGCCCATTCAGAGAGGTTGATACCCTTCATTTGGCGCTCCCTGCGGTGGCCGCGGCCTCTATGACTTTGACGCGCTGGCCAGCCTTGAGCATATGCACGCCGGCCGTCACCACCGTCTCGCCACCGGACAGACCTGCGGTCACCAGTACGCTGTCCTTCTGCGCGCTGCCAAGCTGGACGTCGCGCGCCTGGACACGCGAGCTCTTGGGGGGCACGATCCACACTTGGCGACTACCGTCGCGGTCCACGATCGCGGTCAAGGGCAGCCGGATCGCGCGGTTCCCGTCTACATCCGGGGCCAACACCGACGCCGTCATGCCGAGGCGCAGCAGCGTCTCGTCAGGATGCTGAATCGAAATGCGGGCCGAATAGGTGCGCGTGACGCTGTCCGTGTCCGGAGCCAGCTCACGCAGCGTGCCAGTCCAGGCCTTGTCCGGATGGGCCCAGACCGAGACCTGCAGGGACTTGGCCTTGCGCAGTTCTTCGACGCGGGACTCTGGAATGCTGATCGCCACCTCGCGCTCGCCGTCCGCGGCCACTGTCACGACGGACTGCCCCGCGCGACAACCTGGCCGGCCTCTGCGCCAATAGTGCTGACTACCCCATCGCGATCCGCAACGAGCGTGGTGAACCCCTCTTGGTTTGAATTTAGCTTCTGGCGCGCCGCGCGGAGCGCAATTGCGCTTCGGATTGATCCAACGCGAGTCGCTGTTGGTCCAGCTCCGCTTGCGACGCGAAACTGCGCGCCAGCAGTTGCTCGATTCGCTTTACGTCCACACGCGCCTGCGCGACCCGGCTGCGTGCCGCATCGACATCAGCGGCGGCGGCCGTCACTTGCAAGGCCTCCTGCGTCGGATCAAGCCGCAGCAATACCTGTCCGCGCTTGACATGGGCACCCACGTCGACGAGCCGCGCGACGATCTTGCCTCCCGTACGGAAGCCAAGTCGGCTCTCGTACCGGGCGCGAATTTCACCTGAATAGCTCGCGCCGACCGTGCCGGCGGTCTGACCGGCAATGATCGTGCGCACCGGACGCACTTCCTCATGCTGAGGGGGCTCGGCCCGGGAACAGGCGGCGACCGCGCAGACCGCGATCAGTGTAAGGGCTAGGGTTTTAGGGTTTAGGGTCAATTTCTGCCTTCCTTTCAGATCCGCTGCGGGGCGGCCGTTGTGGGGTCCTGGCCGCCGTGCGCCAATCCGCCAATGCGTCGAGCCGCATGGGCCGGCTCGCCTGACGAGGTAGTCCAGTCGCTCAGGGATGGGGGCGTCGGTATCGACGAGGCGAACTATATATCAACTTTGACGATTTGTCAGGATGACGTTAGTGTAATATGTGCGGGTGCGCCACCGGCCCCGTGCCGTCGGGTGCAGAACAGAGGGCGTAGCGAACGGCATCTGAATGTGCGTGGCGGAGCGCTGGGGAACGCTTGCAGGCGGGGTCGGGCGACGGGCACGCATCATTTGACGCCCGCCGCGCCAAGAGGTGATGCGAGACTGTGCGGTCCTGAGCCACGTACAACGTGGAGACCCGGCGTCCCATGTCAGTCAGGCGTATCGCGCGACGCAGCAAGACGCCGGCGCCTTGATGAACCAATTCTTCATAATGACCATAATTACATCATGACAAAACCGGCTATCTCACCGAAGATCGAGGCAGATCGCCAGGAAGATCACCAAAGCAATCAGTTCGTTGTAGGGAGTCAGCCGCCGCAAATGGCGAACCACCGCCAGCGGGTGGGCGCCGAACGCCGCGAGCGAATGCGGGGGCGGCTCCTGAACAGCGCCCTGCGGCTGGTAGCGAGCAAGGGCCACGCCACGATGTCGGTCGACGACGTGATCCGGGAGGCGGAGGTGTCACGCGGAACGTTTACAAGTACTTCTCGTCGCCAGATGCCATAGTCCGGGAACTGGCCACTGAAATCGCCAACCAGATTGTCCGCACCGTCGATCCGTTGGTGCGCGGAAGCAATGATCCGGCGCGGCTGGTGGCGCGCGGCATTCGGCTGGCATCGCGGCTTGCTCTGCACTACCCAGCCGTCGCTGGTTTTCTCGCGCATGTGGGATGGCCGGGCGAACAGGGGCCGAATATGCTGGAATTCGTGCGCACTGACATCGAAGAGGGCTTCCGGCAAGGGCGCTTCACGCACATGCCGATGGCCATCGCGCTCAATATCGTTGTGGGAGCCGTGCTCGGCACGATCCAGCGGATGCAGGAATCGGACAGACGAGAAGACTTTTCAGAGCAAGCTGCCGCCATGGCGCTGCGAGCGCTAGGGATCGACGCGCATAGCGCCGATGAGATTGCTCGGACGTTGCCCGATGGAGACGAGGCTCAGCTTGTCGGCGCCTTGGCCGCTACCCTCGGTATCGCGGCAGGATGAACTTGCCGCAGGACAACCCTGGCCGTATCCCGCGAGTTACGCGGAGTCACCGTTTGCGGACTTCAGCGACCACGCTTTATATGCAATGAACCGTCGCGCGGCGCATTCGATGCACGACGTGTCCCGGGTTCGTTATCGGCCTCATTACATGAGGCAAGCAGCATGAGCGCACCGGAATCTTTCAAGATCGCGGAATTTCTTCTCATATTGACTTGCTCGTCATTATGACAAGGCGTATCGTATGTAAATCGTAAACGTTCCGCGAACTCGGCCACGAGACGCCGGGCACCGGCGCGGACTCTTTGAGAGGTTAATTCGGCATGCATCACTTGAACCTGACATCCGATCCGCAAGAGGATCCTGCTACGGCTTTGCCCTACGCATTTCCGCCGGGAACGACGTTGCCAAACGCGGGCGCTGAGTACGCAATCGACGCGTGGCAGCGCAATGTGCTGTTCGCCGACGTGATGCGCGAGCGCGGCAACCAATACCAGGCGCACTTGCATGAGCGCACACCCAATGTGCTGGATTTCGCTGCCGAGTTGATCCTGGATGGCCGCACCTTGCCGCGTCCGGTCAGCTACGGCCTCGTGCGCATCATTTCGCCTGACGATCTGCAACCCGATCGCAATGCGACCGAAGCACACGACACGGGCCGTCTTCGTCCGTTCATCGTGTTCGACCCGCGCGCGGGGCACGGGCCGGGCATTGGCGGCTTCAAGCGCGACAGCGAAATCGGCGCCGCGTTGCGAGCGGGACATCCGTGCTATTTCGTAGGATTCCTTCCTGACCCCGTACCCGGTCAGACAGTCGAAGATGTCATGCATGCCGAAGCGACGTTCCTCGAGAAAGTTATCGAACTGCATCCGGATAGCCCTGGAAAGCCCGCCGTAGTCGGCAATTGCCAGGCAGGCTGGCAGGTACTGATGACAGCCGCGATGCGACCTGAGCTGTTCGGGCCGATCATCGTCGCCGGCGCGCCCGTCTCGTATTGGGCAGGCTGGCGCGGCAAAAATCCGATGCGCTATTCCGGAGGTTTGCTCGGCGGTTCATGGCTGACGGCGCTCACGGGCGATCTCGGCGACGGCCGCTTCGACGGCGCGTGGCTCGTGCAGAACTTCGAAAACCTCAACCCGGCCAACACACTCTGGCAAAAGCACAACAACCTGTATGCGAATATCGATACGGAAGCGCCACGGTACTTAGGCTTCGAAAAATACTGGGGCGGCCACGTATTCCTCAACGCGTCAGAAATGCAATACATCGTCGACAACCTTTCGTCGGCAATCGGCTCACGAGCGGCCATATCGTTATGTCGGATGGCGTGCGTCTGGACCTGCGCAACATCCGCTCGCCGATTGTCGTGTTCTGCTCATACGGTGACAACATCACGCCGCCACCCCAGGCGCTTGGCTGGATTACCGACCTGTATCGCGACGACGCCGACCTGTTCGGGCACGACCAGACCATCGTCTACGCAACCCATGACAACATCGGTCACCTCGGCATCTTCGTGTCGAGCAGTACGGGCCGCAAGGAGCATCGCGAATTCGTGAGCAACATCGATCTGATCGACATGTTGCCGTCCGGTCTGTATGAAGCGCACATGGGGGCGAAGATCGAAGCGACGCCGAATGCTGACCTCGTCGACGGCGATCACGTGTTGTCGATCTCGCCGCGCAGTATCGATGATGTGCGGGCTATCGTGCAGCCAGACGCGGAAAGCGACCGTCGTTTCGCAACAGCAGCCTATGTGTCCAATTTCAATCTCGGCCTCTATCGCAGCTGTGTACAACCGTGGCTACGCATGTGCGTAACGCCGTGGAGCGCAGATCTCGCGAGCAAATTTCATCCACTGCGGATCTCCTACGAGTCTTGGTCGGACCGCCATCCGCTGGCATCCAGCGTCGCCCAGGCTGCGCAAAAGGTGAGAGAGTCGCGCAAAACCGCCCCCGCCGATAATCCATTCTGGCAAATGCAAGGCGTGGTATCGGACTCGGTCGTGGCGTCGCTGAATTGCTATCGCGACATACGTGACGCGGCGGTCGAACAGCTCTTCGAAGCCATCTACGGCGCCCCCTGGCTGCAGGCCCTCGCCGGGCTTCCCCAGCAACGCGACGACGGCCGATCTGCCATATCGGAGGAACCCGGCGATGCCGACGCTCGTCACGCAGCGATCGCCGCAGAACACGAACGCCTGCGCCATAGCATGTCAACGGGTGGGCTCATCGAAGCGAGTGTGCGCGCGCTGCTCTTTGTGCGTCGTACGCACCGCGAAGCGGATGAACGTGGCTTCAATCTCGCGCGCGCCATGGCCGGCAAGCTGTCCGATCGCGGCATTCTTTCGTTCAAGCAGGTCGTTCGTGAGCAAGCCAAGTTGCTGCGCCTTGACGCCGATGCCGCAATTGATGCACTACCCGGCATGCTGTCTGGCGCGCCGCCCGCCGAGGTCCGTAATGCTGCACGCGACATCGACAAGCTGAGCACCACACTGCCGCTCGACGAACACGAACGCGTCGATCTGGCGCGTGTTCTGACCATTTTTGAATCGGCAGCGACGACGAGATCGGCGCCGCGTGCTAACGCCCGCCAGCAGGTCAAGTAACAGCGGAAGCAACAGAGCGCGTGTGATCGCGCGTGCCCGGTGGTTGATCGCTGTCGGGTTCCACGAAGTTTAGTCAATCGAGGGCACACGACATGGAACACAAACGCGAAAAATATGAGGGGCTGATCGCATTCGCGACAACGTTGCCGCCATTACCGACTGCCGTTGCGCACCCATGCGATCACGACTCCTTGTCCTCAGTGATCGAAGCCACGCGGCTCGGTCTGATTGCGCCGATACTGGTGGCGCCGCGCGCAAAGCTCGAGGCGGCTGCACGGGAAGGCAACCTCGACCTCGGCGATCTGCCCGTCGTCGACGTGCCACACAGTCACGCGGCGGCAGAGGTCGCCGTGCAACTCGTGCACGAGGGCAAGGCGCAAGCACTGATGAAAGGTTCGCTGCACACGGATGAACTGATGGCAGCGGTCGTCGCGCGAGGCACCGGGCTGCGCACCGAACGGCGCGTCAGCCATTGCTTCGTGATGGACGTGCCCGGCCAGGCCGACGCGTTGATCATCACCGACGCAGCCGTGAACATCTCGCCGACACTCGATGAAAAGCGTGACATCGTGCAGAACGCCATCGACCTCGCCCATGCATTGCAATTTCCATCCGCGCGGGTGGCGATCCTGTCGGCGATGGAAACCGTGAACTCGAAGGTGCCGTCGACACTCGACGCCGCCGCATTGTGCAAAATGGCCGACCGCAAGCAGATCACAGGTGGGATTCTCGACGGCCCGCTCGCCCTCGACAATGCGATCAGCGAAGACGCTGCGAAGATAAAAGGCGTTTTATCGCCAGTGGCCGGGCATGCCAACGTGCTCGTCGTACCCAACCTCGAAGCAGGCAATCTGCTCGCCAAGAGCCTGTCATTTCTTGCCGGTGCGGATGCTGCCGGCATCGTGCTTGGCGCGAGGGTTCCCATCATTCTCACCAGCCGTGCCGATTCGGTGATCACGCGGCTCGCGTCGTGCGCGGTGGCTTCGCTCGTCGCACCTGCGCGACGCGAGAAGCCTTCTATCGCCCTCGTTTAAGGGGTTCATGCATGGACGTTATTCTTGTCATCAATGCGGGGTCATCCAGCATCAAGTTTCATGTATTCGCGGCGACCAACGGCACGCTTGACCCGATCGCCGGCGGCAAGCTCGAGGAGATCTACACCAACCCGCGCTTTCAGGTCAAACGGCAAAGCGGCGAGATCATCGACGACAAGCGCTGGCCGGAGGGCGAATGTCTCGGCCGTGACAAGGCGATTGCATTCCTGCTGGAATGGCTACGTGGACACGCAGGCGACGCCAGCCTGCTCGCCGTCGGCCATCGCGTCGTGCACGGTGGTGAACGTTATTCGGCGCCCGTACGCGTCGATGCGAAAGTGATGGCCGAACTGGAAGCGCTCATTCCCCTCGCGCCGCTGCATCAGCCGCATAACCTCGCGGCGATCCGGTCGATCCAGGCGAGCAACGCGGGGGTACCGCAAATAGCATGCTTCGACACGGCGTTCCACCATACGCAGCCCGACGTGGCGACCCGCTTCGCGCTGCCACCCGAGATCACCCAGCGCGGCGTTCGGCGCTACGGCTTTCATGGTCTCTCCTATGAGTACGTCGCAAGTGTCTTGCCACAATACGACGAGCGCGCCGCCTACGGCAGGACAGTGGTGCTGCATCTCGGCAATGGCGCGAGCATGACGGCGCTGCATCACGGCAAGAGTGTCGCCAGTACGATGGGCTTCACGGCCGTCGAAGGGCTCGTCATGGGCACTCGCTCGGGAAGCCTCGATCCGGGGGTGGTGCTGTGGATGATGGAGGAGGCTCACATGGATGCCCATGCGATCGAATCACTGCTTTACAAGCGCTCTGGCCTGCTTGGCGTCTCCGGCATTTCGAGCGACATGCGCACGCTGCTCACGAGCGACGCGCCCGCTGCGGCCATTGCCGTCGACCTCTTCTGCTATCGGATCTCGCGCGAATAGGTTCGCTCACGGCCGCGCTCGGCGGCCTCGATGCGATCGTCTTCACGGCGGGTATTGGCGAATATGCGGCCCCCGTGCGCGAGCGGGTGTGTCGCTCGGCGGCATGGCTTGGCGTCTCGCTCGACCCGCAGGCAAACGCGAAGCACGGACCGCGCATCAGCGATCCGCAAAGCGCTGTCGATGTCTGGGTCATCCCGACCAACGAAGAACTGATGATTGCCCGGCACGCACTGCGCTGCCTGGAGGGGTAAGCATGGACAAGCTTTCTGCGCAACCGCTCGCGGGCCGCAAGGTCTTGATCGTCGGCATCGCGAACGAGCACTCGATCGCTTATGGATGTGCACGGGCATTCCGCGAGCTTGGGGCGGAACTCGCCGTCACGTATCAGAACGAAAAGGCAAAGACTTACGTTGAACCGCTCGCGCGGGAATTGGGCGCTTCGATTGGCTTGACGCTCGATGTATCGAAACCTGGCGAACTCGATAACGTCTTCGATTCGATTCGCGAGACGTGGGGACGGCTCGACGTCGCCATCCATTCAATCGCGTTCGCACCGAAGAACGATCTGCAAGGCGGTCTGTTGAACAGTACGGCGGAAGGCTTCGCGCAAGCGATGGACATCTCGTGTCACTCGTTCATCCGTATGGCGCGTCTCGTCGCGCCTTTAATGGATGAAGGCGGCTCCCTTTTTGCGATGAGCTACCTCGTGCGACTCGCGTCGTACCGAATTACGACCTGATGGGCCCAGTGAAGGCGGCGCTCGAAGCGACCTGCCGCTATCTCGCGCACGAACTCGGCCCGAAGCGCATCCGCGTCCATCCGATCTCACCTGGACCGTTGAAGACGCGGGCAGCGTCCGGGCTGAAGGACTTCGATCTCCTGCTGAGCGAAGCGGCCGCGCAAGCACCGATCGGCGAACTGGTCGACATCATGGACGTCGGCTACACCTGCGCGTTTCTGTCGACACCCTACGCGCGGCGGATGACGGGCAACACCATCTTCGTCGATGGTGGCGTCAGCATCATGAACGGCTAACCCATCCTTTGTGCGAGCGCAATTATGAAGTTACTGATTATCGGACTGCCTCCGAGAGCCACGATCGAGTATCTGCGCACCCTCGTATTTCGCTATTCGCATGCCGCCTGCCGCGATATCCAGTTGATCGGCGAGAGCGACGCCCACCCTGCCGCGCTGGTCGACATCGAGGGCGGCAGCTGGATAACGATGAACAACATACGCCAACGCCTGCATGGAATGTATTGGCATCGCTGCCGCCTCAGCGTGCACATCCTTTCGTTCTGGGATGTGAGCAACGCAGCCGAGGCGAAATGTCAGGTGCGGACTACCCTGCCCGGTACGCGCTAACGATGTTTACGAATTCGCAATGTCATGAATCAACTCGGAGTTTGCGCGAACCATCTGGGATGGGGCATGAGACTGTCAAATCCGTTGTGAGGGAATCATTGCGAAATCCGTCATCTGACACGCGCGCCCATGTGGCGGCACCGCAGAATGCGGCCTGACCAGTACGTTATGCCATGAAGCGGGAACGCCTGACACACGCACAGCGCAGAGCGCAGACGCGAGAGCGCCTGCTTGAGGCTGCGTGGAAGATGTTCGTAAAGAAGGGATTGGCCGCAACAAGCGTGGAGGACATCGCTGAGGCGGCCGGCTATACGCGCGGCGCGTTCTATTCGAATTTCGGCGGAAAACCGGAGTTGCTGATCGAATTGCTGCGCCGCGACAACATTAGGGCACGGGCCAATCTTCAGGCTCTCATGAAAGAGGGCGGCACGTCCGCGGAAATGAAGGCGCGCGCCATCGTGTACTTCAGCCAACATTTTGCGACCACGACTGGTTTCCGCTTTGGGTCGAGGCCGAGCTACTCGCGTGCCGAGACACCGCGTTTCAGGAGCGCCTTACGCCTTACGGCACGAAAAGCTCGACCAGTTCAGCGCGTACCTCCGCACGTTGTCGGAGCGCGACGGCAGGCCATTGCCCCTGCAGGCGGACGCCTCGCGCTCGGCTTGGTCAGCCTGTGCGATGGTGTGCAGTTCTCCAGAATGTGCGATCCGCAGGCGGTGAGCGACAAGTTGAGGCAGACCGTGCTTGCAGCATTATTTTCGTGCGTATTGTGGCGGCAATCGGAAGAAATACACTACGCCGATCATCGCGCGGGCATGCTCGGCCGCAGCGGGGAACGTCGGACGCCCACTGCGGGCGCCGACACTATCCGTGACAGCGGAGATCGCACGGCGCGAAGCGCGACCGAAGGCGTTGGCCGAAGCGAAGGCGAAGATCGAGACGCGGGCGCAGGGACGATTCGAGCAAGAGCAGAATCAGCATGAATCCAAGGTGGCGCGAGGCGCAGCGCGGCAATACCTCTTGCAGGACGTTGACGGTCTGTGCCCGCACGTGGGACAAACGCTGGTTCGGGCAACTGCCTAGCAATGACTTCGCCTCCTCCAGATGCAGGCCGAGCGAGCCCACATCAACGCCACCGCTCGCGAACTGGGCTATTTCGGTGACGGTGGCGGGCACCCCTTCGCGCTGCACTACGCGTTGCAAGCTGATACGCATGGCTGCCCTCCTCCCTTGGAAGCTGCGGCGACCAGTCTACCCCTCGAGGTGTCGCAACCGATCATTGACGACAAGGGATTTCACGCCGGCTGCTATGTCGGCTGCAGTCGCGGCGAGGATCTGCCGATATGCCTGTACCACGCCATCCAGCTGTCCAGGTGCGGGCGCTTCTGCTTCGGTGCGCCCGCTCAGGACCTTACCGTCCGGCAGTCGCCGCACAGTCCACGTGATCGTTGCCGCGGCATGCCTACCTACCTCGGCGTCAAGGCTGACCACTTCCGTTGTCACACGGAACGCTGGCCGCGTCGCAGACAATCCCTGTTGGTAGACATCTACCGCATCAAGGGTCGATTGAAGTTGCTGCGACAACGCATCACGTAGCTCGTCCGGCAATGGAGACGTCCAGCGTGATGAGTCGAACAGCTTGACGCCGCCAGTGATACCGTCACGCACCACCAGCTGAGTCCGATTCAGGCGTTCCGGCACCCGCACCGGCCTGACTTCGATCCATAGTGGACGCTCTGTCCGAGTGTCTCGCCCGACCACGTCCGTCGCGGCGTTCGTGGAATCCGCAGCCAGCGTGTAGTAGCGCGGCTCGGGCGACGCGCAGCCGTTCATCAAGGCGGCGGCCGCAACCGCCATTGGAAATAGTATCGTCAGGCGTTTCATCATTTCTCTTCCCTTCTCCCGCTCAGTAGTGCTTCCGGGTGCCGCTCGAGATAGTCGGTGAGCATGCGCAGCGAAGCCGCCGTTCGGGTGAGTTCCTGCATCATTCGTCGCGTATCCTGCTGAAGTGATGCGTCCGGCCCCAGCGCTTCATTGGCCGTGGCGAGCGTACGCCGCGCATCCTGCAGAGCAGCGAGCACCTGTGGAGCCACGTCGCCATTGACCTGTGTCACCAGCTTGTCCGCGTTGCCGAGCATCTTGTTCATGGTCACCATCGCCGTACGGGCGTCCTGCCCGATCTGGTCGAACGGCACCTTGCCCATCTTGGTCACGATATCGCCAAGCTTCGCTTGCAGTTCGTCGAAGGTACCGGGTGTGGTCGGGAATTCAGGCAGCGACGCGTTCAGATTCAGGTCAGTCGGCAAAGACGCTTTCGGAAAGAAATCGAGCGCCACAAACAACTGGCCGGTCAGCAGGTTGCCGGTGCGCAACTGCGCCCGCATGCCGCGCTGCACCAGGCTTTGCACGATGGCGCGTTTGCGCATGTCGTCAGCGACATCCTTCTCGTGCAGACCCATGCGAGACGGATAAAGCTCCACCACGACCGGCATGCGGAAGGCCTTCTTGTCACTCTGGTATTCGATCCCGATAGAGCGCACCTGGCCAACGGTTACGCCACGGAAATCGACTGGGGCGCTGGAGACAGTCCGCGCACGGACTGATCGAAGTTGAGCACTGCCAGCGCCGGGGCAAGTTCCTCCGGTTCCTTCATTGCTTCGGACTGATCCGCAGCCAGCAGGAACTCGGTGTTCTCCGCGGCCGCTTTTCGCACGGTCGAGTGCTCCGGCGCCTGGAAGGCGACGCCGCCAAGCATCACGGTGACAAGCGACTGCGTGGACAACTTCAGCCCATTAGCGTCGAGCTTGAGATCGACGCCGCTGGCGTGCCAGAAGCGCGTATCGGCGGTGACAAGCTTTTCATATGGCTTGTTGACGAAGACCCGCAGCGTGATGTCGCGGCCGTTCGGCTCGAGCTGATACGCCACGACATGGCCGACCTGCACACGACGATAGAAGAGCGGCGAGCCGATATCGAGCGAGGCCAGGTCTTGCGCATGGAGCACGAACTGGCTGCCCGAGGAGTCGGAAGTGATAACAGGCGGAGCTTCGAGCCCGGTGAACCTATGCGACGTCTCGGCAGACCTCCCTGCATCCACCCCGATGTATGCGCCGGACAGCAGCGTCTCCAGACCGGACACGCCGCTGATGGCAAAGCGCGGCCGAACCACCCAGAACCGTGTGTCGGCCGCGGCGAAGCTCCTGGCATCCTTGGTAAGAGCAATCGTCGCGATCACGTGAGAGCGGTCCGCTGCCAGCCGTGCCGACTTGACTACACCGATATCGAGGTCCTTGTAGCGCACGGCCGTCTTTCCCGGCGTCAGCCCTTCGGCAGTACGAAACGTGACAGTGATCTCGGGCCCGCGCGAATGAGTGCGGTGATGAGCAGCGAAAGCCCGACCACCGCCGCAATGATGGGGATCAGCCAGACGATGGAGGGTAGCCAACGTGCAGGAGGCTTGCGTTCAGGCTGCGGCAGGCCGGCGGGCGGGAGACGATCAATGTGTTCCGTCATAGTCCGAGAGCGAATATTGGATGGAAGACGGCGAGGTCTCGACTGCATCCCACAACAGGCGAGGATCAAAGCTCAGTGACGAGAGCATGGTCAGAACTACGACCGAGGCAAACGCGACGGCCCCGCCCCCTGGGGTGATCGTGGCCAACGTCCCGACCCGCACCAGCGAGGCTAGTAGTGCCACCACGAAAATGTCGAGCATGGACCACCGGCCGATGATTTCGACGAGTGCATAGAGCCCGGTCTGCTCACGGATACGCCAGGTCGATTTGCAGCGCACCGATAGCAGCAACAGCGTCAAAATAGTCATCTTGACCAGCGGTACGATAACGCTGGCGATCAGCACCACGAGGGCCAGCATGTGCGAACCGGAGAGCCACAGGAAGACCACGCCGGACATGATGGTGTCGCGCTGCGTGCCGAAAATCGACTGCGTCACCATGATCGGCAGCAGATTGGCCGGGATATACAGGAGGTAGGCTGCCAGCAAGAAGGCCCAGGCGCGCGTCACGCTGGCCGGCTTCCGATGATGCAGTACGGCGCCGCAGCGCGGACACGGTTCGCCCTCGAGCCTCATTGGACTGAGCAGATCGCAAGCGTGGCATGACAGCAGTCCGTGCGACGTGGCGGTAGCGTGAGGCGATTGAATCGCGTTCATGATGCGGCATCCGGCCGGCGGGACGGCACACCGGCGGTACCGCGCGCATCGAGGTAGTGCCACAGTTCGCGCGGGTCGAAGGACACGATGGCGGCAAGAACGACTACAAGCGCCCCGAACGACCAGAGGGCCACACCAGGTAGTACCTGCGCAATGGTGGAGAGCTTCACCACTGTGACAAGAACGCCGATCATGAACACCTCAATCATGCCCCACGGACGCGTCTGGCGGATGCCACGTACGATACGGTCGAACCCAGCCGGCTTGCGGCGTCGCGCCATCGGCACAAGCACGTAGCACATCAAGAGCAATTCGACCAACGGAAACAGGATAGTCGTGGCGAACACAAGCATCGCCACTATCGCCATGTCGTCCGCGTAGAGTGCCTGTACTGCGCCCCATAGCGTGGTCTCGGTGCACGATCCCTTGAGTTCCATCACCACAATCGGGCACGCGTTCGAGATCAGAAACAGGATCAGAGCGGTCACCACGAGCGGCAGCAGCCGCCGATAGATATGCGAGCTATCGCGATACAGCGCGCCGCCACAGCGAACGCACGCCGCACGTTCGCCCGCCTTCAGTGCCACGCGCGTATGGAGAGCGTCGCAGTGCTCACAGGCGACTAGCCGTTGCGAGCCTTGTTGTCGGGCTTGCGGCGGTAAGCGGTTCTGATGCAGGGAGTGTGCGGGGATGGTCATGGGCGCCGGTGCGGAAGACAAGCTGTGAGCGGGCCCACTCGAATCTTTCAACATTCCGGCATTTTGCTACAAACTAACCAATACGTCATCCTGACGGTTGTTATATTCTGTAAAATGCAACACCCCGATCGCAAAGGGGCCGGCTTCGCGTGCATGCCGCAACACGCGCTCACTCGGGTGCGGCAACCACGCCACATCTCTCTAGGTCGGATGGCGCTGAGCTGCCGCACTTCGCGAACCGTCAACCCAGTGTTGGCGTCGTGACGGCGCGTTCACTTTTGGACCAGTACGATAGTTTGGATGAATCTGATGAGTATCTTCGGTCGCTGCTTCGCCATTGCCATGATCACTTTTTTCTGTGCCATTGCAGGCGTCTACGCGCATACGCTTTTCGCCATCGATATTGACCTTTCCACAGATGCAATCAGGTCGATCTCCTCGCTGATCGGAACGCTCTTCGCTATCGTTCTGGGTCTGCTTGTATCCTCCTCTTATGCCACATTCAACAACCACCAGGCTGATCTGAACTCGCTCGTCAGCGCGATAGCCAATATCGATCTCTTGCTAAAACACGTCCCTGAAGTGTCCGCGAGTCCCAGAATGATATTGCGCGAGCTTGTTGTCGGCCTGCTGGGTCGTTATTGGCCGAAGAATGGTCACAAGCATGGTGACCAGATCAATTACAACCAACTTTTCGAGGATGTCGGCAAACTGCTCGAGATAAACGAAATCTCTGCCAGCTTCAAAGATATGACCCGCGATGATCTAAAAACACTTCGCGACTATTCTGGCAATTTTTTCAATGTGCAAGCCAATATTGTTCGCAGTCTCTCAAATCAGGTTCCAACCCTACTCCTTGTCATTGTATTTGGTTGGGCGTGTCTGCTGTTCTTTCTTTACGGCAGCTTCAGTGGCGGACATATGGTCGCGTTGGTCTTTATGTTTCTGGGTGCTGTCGCCATAGCAAGCGCCAGCTTTCTCATTCTGGAATTAACACACCCTTATCACGGCATATTCAAGGTTTCCTGCGCGCCATTGGAGTTGCTGCTGCAATCCATGCTCCAGGAACAGAATTCGTCATCGACGCGAGAAGTTCACCCGAACGATCAGTCCGGTGTGGAAAGTCCGCAGCCGCAAATGGCAAACCACCGCAAGCGTGTCGGCGCTGAGCGCCGCGAGCGAATGAGTTAGCGGCTTCTGTTCTACAGGGACTCTCGTCTCCAGATGCCCTGATCCGCGGAATTGGCCACGGAAATCCCCAACCGGATCGTCCGCACCGTCGATCGACGCACATAGCGCCGACGAGATTGCTCGGACGCGCCCGATGGAGGCGAAACTCAGCTTGTCGGCGCCTTGGCCGCTACCCTTGGTATCGCTTCAGGATGAACCTGTCTCCGGACATCCCTGTCCGTATCCCACGAGTCAGGCGGAGTCTCCGTTTGCGGACGCCGTGCGGGCCTCCGTCTTGGCAAGCATCGATTCGGGCGGAGCCGTCAGCTTTGGGATGGGCGCTTCTGTCAATGCATGCGCCATGGCCGTGCCGATGCCGAGTCCACGCAGCATGGCCTCGACAAGGGTTTCCGGATAGCGCTTGGCCGTGCGGCTGTTAGTCATTCGATACACAGCGATGAGGCAGGTGCCCGCGATCAAGTCGACAGCGGCGTCGATCGGCATGGGGCTGAAAAAGCCTCGCTTCTGGCCTTCCTTGAGGTCCGGCGGCAGGTAGTCGAACATGGCACTGCCCTTGCCGGCCAAGCTGAGGCCGGCGCTGCAAAGAAAGCGGGCGACGATCGGATAGGAGCGCACCAGATGCAGATAAGATCGGACGCCGGTGGCTACGCGCAGCGCTGGGTCCTCGATGCCGCCCACGGCGCCCTCGATCAGCGCCAGCATCTCGTTGCTCAATTCCTCGCTGACCGCCACCAGCAATTCCTCGTTGGTGCGGAAATAATTGTAGAACGAGCCTTTCGAGACTTCCGCCGCTGCCACCACTTCCGGAATGACGCTGGCCCCGAGACCCTTCTGCGCGAACACGATCATCGCGCTTTCCAGCAGCCTTTTGCGCATGCGCGCGCGCCGCTCGGCGGCCACGCGGGGACGGTGATCTGTAGGGGAGACAGAGGCAGGCATCTTGTGGTTATAGCCATCCAGAAGCCGCCGAGTTTACCAGTTCCTGGTCCTGGTCCACTCCGCATGTTATGCCGCTATCCAACATTCCCGAGCACTGTTTCTCGCGGATTCGCTACCACAACCGTGCGGTGCAGGTGTGGACGATCCAGGGCTGCTGGAAGTATCGCGAGTACCCCGACCAGCCGCGACGCCTGCCAGCGAAGGGCCCACCCGTTCTTCTGGTGCATACTCCAATGTTCAGGAGATTAGGCAATTGGAATGACGGACGATCGAAGTACGGGGATTGAGCGGGCAGAACTGTCGGCAGAACGGGGCGTTACGCAATATCAGCGGCTGGCTTCGTTGCTGAGGTATCGGATCGCAAAGGGCGAGTATCCGCTCGGCATGCTGCTTCCGCCGATCACGCAGCTCGCAGCTGACCTGGGCGTGGCCGTGGTTACCGTCCGGCAGGCGTATGAGCTGCTTTCCAAAGAAGGGCTGATTCGTAGCCAGCGAGGCATCGGGACCCACGTGGCGGCCCTGCCCGCCGCCATGGGCGACATCGAACTGGCGATCAACGATCCGTTCGCCGCGCCTGAGGCGCTCGCCTTTGAGGTCATCGAAGTCCGGCGTCGCACCGGGGTACCGCAGGAACTGCTCGGGCCGGGCGACCAGTCGAACGACGAGTATGTCTGTGTCCGCAAGCTGCACACCTATTCCGGCGAGCCGTTCTGCTACGCGGAGATCTATGTATTGACCCCGATCTTCGACTTGTTACCCAAGGACACGGTCCAGAAAAAAAAGCTTCTCGCCGCAGTGCTCGACGAGTTGGGCTCGCGCGGCAAACGCGTGCGACAACGCATGACCGTGATGCCGGCGGATTTTCCTCTGTGCGACATGCTCAAAATCCCGTTCGCCTCACCGGTCGCGAAGATGTCGCGATGCCTGCTGGACGGCAAAGGCATCGTCCTGTACGCAGGCGTCACCTGGTATCGAGGTGACCGCTACGTCTCTGAAGTCGACATCCCCGCGTCCGCCTTGAAGGCGGTGCCCGCCATCACCGAACCCCAACGCCGGCCACCTGCCGAGCGCAAGCAAGGCTAACGCCTCCCTCGTTCGGCCTCTAGGGTAAACAAGGGCAGCAAATTCCTTCGGTAACCCCTAACATTCCAACATTAGAACTTTAGAAGTATTGAGCTGACATGCAGGCCTGCCAGCGGGTGTCCAGGGCTTCCCATGGAACGGCGTGCTTCTATTCCTCCGGCGCGTTGGCGCCGCAACGCTGAGTTCCCCGCCGCACCGGCGTGCCTCTTCGGTCTCATCAAAGGAAGGTTTCCTTCTACTGTTTCACATCCTCTAGCAAACGGAGACAACTCATGGATGCAAAAAATTCTCGCACAGCCCACCACGTCCACTGCGCCCGGCTGCCGTTGCCCGCCCTGCCGCAGGACAAGCTCCTGACCGTCAACATCGAGCAGATCCCGCTGATCAAGGATGTCTTTCCAGGATCCACATCAGGCCGCTGCGCCTGGACCCCGAGCGCGGAGAGTGGGTCTTCATGGCCATCGTGGAACCCGGTTGTTCCCTGCCGATTCACTACCACACCGGTACGGCGCAGGTGTGGACCATCCAGGGCTGCTGGAAGTATCGCGAGTACCCCGACCAGCCGCAGACGGCGGGCTCCTATCTGTACGAGCCCGGCGGCTCGGTGCACACCTTCTACACCCCCGAGGACAACACCGAGGACACGATCACCATCGCCTGGATCGAAGGCGCGCAGGTGAGCTTTAACGAGGACGGCACGTTCCACTCGCTCAATGACGCGCTCTCGATTCAATATGCAATCGAGACTCTCGCGGCGGCGCGCGGCATCGGACCGGTGCCCTACGTCCGCGGCAACGGCGCCGACGTTACCACCGGATAAAGGGCGACTGACACCAAAGGCAGGCCGCTCGTCGGCCTGCGCGGTGCCGCTCGTCTGCGCCCTACCGACCAGCGTGTACGACACCGATCAGATCAATGCGTGACGATCCATCAATCCCGAGATTGAGCGAGTGCAACATGAGAATGATCAAGTCCCAGGGGATGCCGATACTGCCGATGCTGATTTTGCTCGTGTTGCTGGCAACGCCGCTAGCCGCAAGAGCGTGGGAGCGCGGCAAAGTTGAGACATTCGCCACTTTGCCCACGGGCGAGGCGCATCCCGAGGGGATCACCGTGGACCGCGAGGGCAACGTCTACGTCGTCACGGTGGCGGTGGAAAAACCCAGGACGAGCGAGGGCGCGCTTCTTGTGTTCGACCCGCAGGGCAAGCACCTGCGCACTGTCAGTATCAAGGGCTCGAGCCGATTGTTGCTTGACCTCGGCTTCCATCCCCGGACGGGCCAGTTGCTCGTGGTCGACTACCTTGGCGCGACGCGAGTCTGCGTCGATCCCGGGACGGGTGCCTCTTCCGTGTTCATGACGGTCTCCGGCAAGAACCCCGGCCTCGACGGGTTGACGTTCGACCCCGCCGGAAACGTCTATGTGACCGACGCCCACCAGGGCATCATCTGGAAAGTCGGACCCGACGGCGGCGAAGCGTCGGCATGGGTCACCAGCGCGCTGCTGAAGCCACGCGGATACCACCGACCATCGGCGCCAATGGCCTGGCGTTCAACAACAAGATGACGGCCTTGTTCGTCGCCAATACGTCGAACGACACCATTGTCAGGATACCGGTGACCGGCTCGACGCTCGAGCCCGGCACGCCTGAAGTCTTCGTCAACCGGATCGGCGGCGGACCCGACGGCGTGAAGATCGATGAGCACGACAACCTCTGGATCGCCTGCAACCAGTCCAACGAGATAATCGTGCTCGAGCCGACGCAGGGGCGGGTGATTGCCAAGCTCGGTGACTTCGGCGGCATCGATCGCAAGGGGCGCCCATCGGCTTCCTCTGGTCGAACAGCCTCGTCTTCCATGGCGGCGACATTCTTGTCACCAACCTCTCGCTCGATGTCGAGACGTCCCTTGCGCAACTCAGCGACGAGCTTGGCCTGGCGCATCTCAAGGACAAGAACCTGCGCACCATCGATGGGCCGTGGGCGCAGCGGGTGAAGCTCCACACCATCTCGAAAATCAAGAAGCGGATACCTGAGCTAGCGAAGCCGGAGCCCGACCGATGATCGATGTTTTGTTGCAAGCGCGATGCCACGGCCAATCGGCAGGCAACGGTTGCCCTCAGGCCAGCCGTCATACATCGCCCCACCGAGATGAAAAGGATATGAAGAAAGAGCAGACAACGGGGCCGCTGGCCGGCGTGAAAGTCGTTGACATCACGTCAGTCTTCATGGGGCCCTCCGCCACCCAGATGCTGGCTGATCTAGGCGCCGACGTGATCAAGGTCGAGGCTCCGGGCGGAGACAGTACGCGCGGCATAGGTCCCTGCGGCGATGAAAAACTGGGGCCGCTCTTCCTGGGCCTGAACCGCAACAAGCGCAGCATCGTGCTTGACCTCAAAGCGCCCGAGGGGCGGGAGGCCCTGCTCTGCCTGGTGCGGGATGCTGACGTGCTGGCCTACAACGTGCGCCCGCAGGCCATGCAGCGGCTGGGGCTGGATTATGAAACGCTGTCGGCCATCAATCCGCGCCTGGTCTATGTTGGCATGTTCGGCTTTTCGCAGCGCGGACGCTACGCGCCCCAGGCTGCCTTTGATGACCTGATCCAGGCCGCAACCGGCCTGCCGCTGGCCGTTTCGCTGGGCAGTGGCGACAGCCCCCGATATCTGCCGATCACCATCGCGGATCGCTCGGTCGGACTCTATGCGTTCGGCGTCATCTGTGCCGCCCTGTATTCGCGCATGAGCACCGGCAAGGGCCAGCGCGTTGATGTCCCCATGTTCGAGACCATGGTTCCCTATGTGATGGGGGACCACCTGTATGGCGAGACCTTCGTCCCGGCAAAAGGCGGCTTCGGCTATCCGCGCCTGCTCTCGCCGGAGCGGCGTCCGTACCGGACGAAGGACGGACATGTCTGCTGCCTGATCTATCACGATCATCATTGGCAGGCCTTCCTCAAGGTCATTGGCAAGCCGAACCTGTACGACACCGATCCGCGCTTCGCCAACATCAACACCCGCACCGCCAACATCACCGAGCTGTATGCCATGGTCAGCGACGAAATGGCCAAGCGCACCACCGAGGAATGGCGCACCCTGCTCAAGGAGGCCGATGTGCCGGTCTTTCCGATGCACACGTTCGAGTCGTTGCTGGACGATCCCCATTTGCAGGACATCGGTTTCTTCAGCGAATCGGACCACCCGGCCGTCGGACGTATCCGGGAGATGGCGGTGCCCAGCGAATGGCATGGCACCCCGCCGACAAGCCGCCGCCATGCGCCCGGCCTCGGTGAGCACAGCCGTGAGGTCCTGCGTGAGGCCGGCTACGACGACGACGCCATCGATACCCTGTTCGCGTCAGGCATCTCCAGGGACGGGTCAATAGCGCAACGAACCGAAGGAGAGACTCCCCGTGAATGATGAACTGCTGTGCGAGGTCCGGGACGCGGCACTCTACCTGACCATCAACCGGCCGCAGCGCCGCAATGCCATCACGCCAGGGGTGCTGCAGGGACTTCGCGACGGCATCCTGCGCGCCGATCGCGAGGCCGACATCCGCGCCGTGGTCATTACGGGAACCGGCGAGCAGGCATTCTGCGCCGCGCCGATCTGCAGACCGGCAAATCGTTCAGGTTCGATTACGCGGACCCCTACCAGGGGATGGCCGACCTGTTCCGCTGCGCCAGGCAGTCAACAGTGCCGCTGATCGCGCGGGTCAACGGCGCTGCATGGCAGGTGGCATGGGACTGATGGCCATGTGCGACCTGGCGGTCGCGAGCGAAGGCGCCGTCTTCGGCCTGCCAGAGGTCAACGTGGGCCTGTTTCCGGCGCAGGTCCTGAGCGTACTGCAGCATCTGCTGCCACGTCGCAGGCTCACCGAACTCTGCCTGTGCGGCGAGCCGATTTCGGCGAGGGAAGCGCTGGCCGCCGGACTGGTCAATTACGTCAGCGACGATCTCGACGCCGAGCTGGGCCGCTTGCTGGCCCGCATGCTGAACAATCGCCCGCCGCTATCCGCCGCGGACTGTACACGCTCAAGCATGTGGAAACCATGTCGTTCGAGCAGTCCATGGCGTTCACGGAAAGCCAGATAGGGCTGTTTGCACTGACCGAGGACGCGCGCGAAGGCCAACTGGCATTCCGCGAGAAGCGCCAGCCCATGTGGACAGGCAGATAAGGAGACGGAAATGGACGCGAAAACGGTACGCATTGGCGGGGCTTCCGGCTTCTGGGGCGACAGCAGCGTCGGCGCGCCACAGCTTGTGCGCCACGGCGATATCGATTACCTGGTGTTCGACTACCTGGCCGAACTGACCATGTCGATTCTGGCCGCAGCCCGATTGCGCAAGCCGGAACTGGGTTACGCCACCGATTTCGTGACGGTGACAATGAAGACCCTGCTCGGAGAGATCGCCGCGCGCGGGATCCGTGTGGTCAGCAATGCCGGCGGCATGAACCCGCACGGGTGTGCGCAGGCCATTGCCGCGCTGGCGGCGGAACAGGGCCTGACGCTGCGCATCGCCGTGGTGGAAGGCGATGACGTGATGCCCCTGCTTCCCCATCTGCGCGAAGCCGGTGTGCAAGACATGCAGAAAGGCCGCCCCTTGCCAGAAAAGGTGGTCAGCGCCAATGCGTATCTGGGGGCCTTGCCGATCAAACAGGCGCTGGACCAGGCGCCCAGATCGTCATCACCGGACGCTGCGTGGACAGCGCCGTGACACTCGGCGTGCTGATGCACGAGTTCGGCTGGCAGGCGGACGACTATGACCGCCTGGCGCAAGGCAGCCTGGCCGGCCACATCATCGAATGTGGGTGCCAGGCAACGGGCGGCCTGCATACCGACTGGGAGAGCGTTCCGGACTGGCACAACATCGGCTATCCGGTGGTCGAGTGCCGTGCCGACGGCACCTTCCTTGTCGGCAAGCCGCCCGCCACCGGGGGACTGGTCAATACCGCCACGGTCGGCGAGCAGGTGCTGTACGAGATCGGCGACCCGGCCGCCTACCTGCTGCCCGACGTCACCTGCGATTTCACGCAGGTAGCCCTTCGGCAGGCCTCCCCGGACCTGGTGGAAGTCAGCGGCGCGCGCGGGCGGGCCCCGGGCAAGGCCTACAAGGTCTGCGCCACCTATGTCGACGGCTTTCGCTGCGACGCGCAGCTTTCCATCGTCGGCGTCGACGCGGTCGCCAAGGCGGAACGCACGGCGCAGGCGATTCTTGCCCGCACGCGCAAACTTTTCGCGGACGACGGCTGGGCGACTACAGTCGCACCCGCATCGAGGTGGCTGGGAGCGGAGTCCTGTTTTGGGCCACATGCTGCCGCGCGCCACACCCGCGAGGCGGTGATGCGGCTGGCGGTCATGCATCCCGAGAAGGCGGCGCTGGAATTGTTCGCACGCGAAATTGCCGCGGCGGGGACGAGTTGGGCGCCTGGCACGACTGGCTCCACTGGTGGGCGCTCCAGTCCCTCGCCGTCGATCCGCCAGTATGCGTTCCTGCTCGACAAGAGCGCCGTGAGCCCGACGGTGGTGGTGGACGGCGAACGCAGCGCCGTGACCATTCCTTTGGGTGAGCCGGCAGCACCGGTCGCGCCTGCGCGCCCGCACTCGCTGAACAGACGGGCGCGGGGCCTGCGGGACACGACACGGTCGAAGTACCCTTGATACGGCTGGCCTATGGCCGCAGCGGCGACAAGGGGGATACCTCCAACATCGGGCTGATTGCGCGCCGCCCGGCGTATTTGCCCGTGCTGCGGGCCCAAGTGACGGTGGACCGTGTGGCCGACTGGCTTGGGCACTTGGTCAACGGGCCGGTGACCCGCTACGACCTGCCAGGCTTTGACGCCATGAACTTTGTCTGCGACTCGGCCCTCAATGGCGGTGGCATGGCGTCGCTGCGCAATGATCCCCTTGGCAAGGGTATGGCGCAAATCCTGCTGACCATGCCGGTGCGCGTGCCACGGGAGCTGGTGTCGTGACGTTGAACGCTGGCAACGCCACTGCCAACGAGGTTGTCCCCCTCGCCGACGACGGCACCGGCGGCGTGACGCGATATCGACAGCTCGCCAGCGTCATCCGGCACAAGATCGTTTCGGGCGAGTACCCGGTGGGCATGCAACTGCCCACCGTGGACGACCTGGCGCAGATCTATGGGATCGCCAAGGTCACCGTGCGCCAGGCCTTTACGGTGCTGACGGAAGAGGGCTTGGTCAGCAGCCAGCGCGGTCGTGGCACCTACGTCCATCAAGCAGCCCCCGGGCACCCGGAGAAGGGCTGCGCTCGGCCATCAATGACGAGTCGGCCCACGGCGACGAGTTGGAGATCCGCATCCTCGAAATGCGCAAGGGCGTGGCGTTGCGGCCGGGGCTGGCCCGGCACGGCACGCCGCTGGACAGCTATGTGATGGTGCGCAAGCTGCATGTGCACGGCGGCACGCCGTTCTGCCTGATCGAGATGTATGTAGCCTCGTCGGTGTTTGCCCGCTTTCCGCGCGGCGGCGAAAAGCACCACAAGCTCGTTCATTTGCTCCGCCAGGTCGAAGGCGATCGCCTTGGCATGATGCAGCAGACCATGACGGTCGAGCCGGCCGACTATCTCCTGGCCCACGATCTCGCCTATGGGTTCGGGGCGCCAATCGCCAGGATCACCCGATCGACGCTGGACGTCGACGGCAATGTGCTCATGGCGGGGCAGTTCTGGTATCGCGGCGACCGTTTCATCCTGGATGTGGAGATGCCAGCCAAGCTGACCGAGCACTACCCGGCGCTCGCCATCCCCGACAGCCGCCGCTGAGCGCGACTGCATTCACCATTCGATAGAGGAGACATCGGAATGACATCACCCTTTGTACGGAGGGCCACGGACGTGGCCGCGTACGCACCGGCCAACCACACCGGAACGGCGAACCAGCGCATCATCGGCAAGGAGACTGTCGGCGCGCGCCGGCTCGAGGTCCTGCTCGGCACGATTTCGCGGGGCCACGGCGCGTTGCCGCATGCACACCCAGGCCTGGAACAGGCGTCGTTGCTGCTAGCCGGCGAGGGTCTCGGCGAACTACCGGGCAAGCAGCGCATCTTGCGCGCAGGGGACTGGAGCTTCAATGCGGCCGGCGTCTTCCATCGCTTCGAGGTTATCAGCGACGAACCGGTACAGGTGATGGTGGTCTACGCACCGCCGTATAGCGAAAACCCGAACGCAGCCGTGCTCGCAAGCGGCCCGGACGACCCGCGCCTTCAGGCCGGCGCCGCCGAAGTCCGCGACGTTCCTCTCTGCACCGAAGGGATCGAGCTCCCGCACTACCGTGGCGCGCTCGTCAGACCGGTCATCACCGCGCCAGACCGTCGGCTCCCAGTTTCTCGACATCTACACGGCAGACCTTGATCCAGATGGCAGCGCGGAGCCGCACAGGCTCGGCGAGACCGAGCAGGTCCTCTTCGTGCGCAGCGGAACGATCCATGGGCGCATTAATGGAGAGGGGTTCGCCGCCGGGACTGGGGAATGGGTCTATGTCCCCGACGGGGCGGAGCTCAGCCTTGACTCGGCAGGTGGCACGCGCGAGCTGATTGTCATTCGCGCACACGATCCGCTGTCCTGACGCAAGCTCTGCCAAATAACTCAATCAGAACCCGAGATGCGGGAGGAGACAAGATGTTCCAGCGATTTTCCCGGCGACGCATGCTCGCATGGTATCCGGCCTCACGGCTGCCTGCGCGGCATCGCAACTGGTGTGGGCCGCTGGCCCGAACGAATACCCGAGCAAACCTGTCCGTATCGTGGTGCCGTTTCCCGCAGGCAGTGGCACGGACAATACGGCGCGCTACATCGCGCAAACCATTACTGCACAAACCGGCCAGTCTGTCATCGTGGAAAACCGTCCCGGTGCCAGCGGATTCATCGCAGCGACGCGACCGCAACAGCGCCCGCCGACGGCTACACGATGCTCATTACGACAAATACCACCCACGCGGCCAATGCGTCCCTGTTCAAGAAGCTGCCCTATGATCCCATCAAGGACTTCGCGCCGGTGTCGTTGATCGCCAAAGTGGATTGGTCCTGGTGGTGCCGTCAGACAGCCCGGTGCAGAAGGTGTCAGACCTGACCACCTTGCAAAAAGCCGGCAAGGCAAGATGACCTTTTCCAGCGGCAGCTCCTCCACCCGGGTCGCCAGTGAGCTCTACAAGATGATGAGCGGCGCGCCGGCACTGCATGTGCCTTACAAGGGCGTGCCTCAGGCCTTGACCGACTTGATGGGGCACCAGGTGGACTTCATGATTTCGGACATCAATCCGGCCCTGCCCCTGATCCAGAACGGCAAGCTGCGCGCAGTCGCCGTCACCACCTCCGAGCGCAATCCCTTGCTTGGCAAGGTGCCGACGATGGCCGAAAGCGGTCTGTCAGGGTATGAAATGACGGCTTGGGTTGCTGCTTTTTTCCCGCCAATACGCCAAAGCCGGCGTCGTACGCATGAGCCAGCTGATCCGAAAAGGGCTGACGAGTCCGGCGGCAACCGAACACTTCAGCCAGACAGGCGGTCAACCTTCCCCATCGACGCCAGAAGAGCTGGCAGGTTCGTACGCAGCGAGACCGCGAAATGGGCAAAGGTGATCAAAGCCGCCGGCATCGAGCCGGAATGACTTTGTCAATGGCGGCCCGGATGCGGAGTTTGGCATGGGTCCGGACACGGGGAGGTTTATATGAAAGGAAATGGTATGAGCCACTTCACAGTAACATCGCCTGAATTCAAGGATCAGAATCCGCTGGAACGGGTGCATGAGTTCAACGGCTTCGACGGCACAGGCCAGAACCGTTCGCCCGCGCTGCAATGGCAGGGCGCGCCGGAAGGCACCAAGAGCTTTGCGCTCACGCTGTACGACCCGGACGCGCCCACCGGCAGTGGCTTCTGGCACTGGATCCTGTTCGACATCGATTCGTCCGTCACCCAGCTCGCGGCGGGCGTAGGCTCCGCCGATGCCACTGACCTGGGCGCCAGCGGCACTCAGGCTGCGAACGACTACGGCGCGACCGGCTACGGCGGACCCTGCCCGCCCATGGGCTTGCCCGCGCACCGCTACATCTTCACCGTGCACGCGCTGGGCGTGCCGAAGCTGGGACTGCGGCGAACCCAACCACGCCGTGGTGCGCTTCGTGATCAACCAGAATACCCTCGCCACGGCCACCCTGACTGGCCTCTACAAACGCTGAGTGCGGCCTTGCTCGGACTGGTTGAGCCGCTCGCCAGCCGGTAGCTCGGCGGTTCCGGTCGCCAGATCCTTTATTCAAGAATAAGCGGCCTTGTCGTGCAGCACTCCGTTCGAGTGGATGCGGGTCGGCTGATCGGCCAGGATCTGCTGCGGGGCCAGCCACTTCAAATCCCGCCTATACTCCATTCCATCCTTCATCCCCAGATGAATCATGGAATACACCCCAGGCATCAGCCAGCTTGCCGGCCTGCTGGCAGACCCCGGCCGTGCATCGATGCTGTGGGCGCTGATGGACGGCAGCGCCCGCCCCGCCGGCGAACTGGCACTCATTGCGGGCCTCTCCGCCTCGTCCGCGAGCGGACACCTGACCCGGCTCAGCGAAGGCGGTTGCTGGCCGTGGAAACGCGTGGACGCAACCGTTACTACCGCCTGGCGGCACCCGAAATCGGCGTTGCCATTGAAGCGCTCGCTTCAGCCTCATTGGCGAGTCGCCCGCCGCGCTGCGTGATGTGCCCGTGTCGCGCACGGCGCCGCCCGCGCTGCGCCAGGCACGCACCTGCTACGATCATCTGGCGGGCGAGCTCGCCGTGGGCCTGTTCGAACGCATGAAGCACGCCGGCTGGCTGCTGGTAGACGGCAATGCCGTCGACCTGAGCGGCGACGGCACGCAAGCCATGGCGCGGCTTGGCGTCGACGTGCAAGGCGCGCGCCGCAAGCGGCGCCAGTTTGCGTGCACGTGCCCTGACTGGAGCGAGCGCAAGCCCCATCTAGGCGGCGCGCTCGGGGCCGCGTTACTGGGCAGCCTGCTGGAGCGCGGCTGGGTCGAGGCCACGCGGGAATCACGCGCGCTGCGGGTCACGCCGCGCGGACAGCGAGAGATCGTCGGCATTGCGGCCTGAACGACGGCAAGTGCAGGAACGAATAAGGAGAAAGAAGTATGGTCACACCACTGGACGACGATAAACAGGACGCCATCGCGCGCTTTTTTGCGCTGATCAACCTGGGCGACACCGCACAGACCGAAGCCCAGCGCGCGCTGTTCGAAGACGCGCTGCTAGAGGCCGAGGAGGACGACACCGAGGGCCAGGAACTGCTGTGGGTCATCCGCGAAGTGATCGACTGGCAGTCCGGCTTCTACGTGGACTGGAAGGACTGCGAGTCCTTCATCGGCTGCATGAACCAGCTTTGCGAGCGGATGGATATCGAAATCGACTGGGGCAGCGACGACCCCGAGGACGAGACCTTCCTGGAAAGCACCAGCGTGCCCGAACTGATGGAGCTGACCCACCAGCAGTTGCGCGTGGCCGGCTACACGCTGTGGAACTGGGATACCGGCGGCGATGCCTACGGCGGCTGGATCACGCGCAGCGAGGACGACGAGGAAATGACGGATATCGCCGAAACCCTTGGCTTGGATATCCGCCCCGGCGACCAGCCTTACTGAAACGATTGGCCGGCTCCTGCGTTCAGGCGCGGGACGCCAGTTGCCGTGGAAGCCGAACGGCACGCGGTACGACAACTGCGCGACGGCAACCGGCCCGGGCTGATATCGCCCGCTTCATACACATCGCCCCATCGAGGTCGAAGGTCCAGCGGCATGTTGCTCCGTAATTTGCCAGGATGAAATTGC
Source organism: Cupriavidus sp. UYMMa02A (assembly GCA_001725945.1). GTDB lineage: Bacteria > Pseudomonadota > Gammaproteobacteria > Burkholderiales > Burkholderiaceae > Cupriavidus. The sequence goes on from LRMT01000107.1 coordinate 48,577, forward strand.
GAAGGGCCTCTTGGACCGTTCTATGAAACGAAAGCGCCATTGTCCACACTGTGGGACAATCTGGCGCGCAAGCGCCCCACGCCGCAGCCGGGCTGGCCGGCATCGTCCAGGGCGCTGCTGACGCCGGGGTCCGCATGAAGACGATCGAATGGAAAGACTGGGAAATTTTCTGCCGCGTGGTGGAAGGCGGCGGGTTCACCCAGGGCGCGAGCTGGCGGAAGTGCCCAAGTCTTCGGCCAGCGCGGCTGTCGCCCGCCTGGAGGGCCAGCTCGGAGTACGGTTGTTCGAACGGACCACGCGCCGCGTGCGCGTGACCGAGCGCGGCCAGCGGCTCTACGACCGCGTGGCGCCGCTGTTCGCTGAACTGCATGAAATCAGCGCCGAGGCCGCCTCCGTCAGCGACGAGGTCAGCGGCGTGCTGCGCATCTCGACCCCGTATGAAGTCGGATCCCAGCACCTGTCCGAGGGGCTCGAGCCGGCTGATGCGGCTGCATCCGCGCCTGCGCATCCACGTGGATGTGAGCTGGGACCAGCCCGACCTGATCCGCCATGGCTACGACCTCGCGTTCGTCATGACCAACACGCGGCTGCAGGACACCTCGTTCGCCAGCAAGCGCGTCGTGCTGATCGAGCGCGGCTTCTACGCCGCGCCCGCCCTGATCCGCGACCGCGGCCTGCCGCGTACCCCGCAGGACCTGGCCGGCTGGCCCACGCTTGGCAACGCTGACGACCACTTCTGGGAATTCCTGCGCGACGACGTCGAAACCGCCCGCCTGGATGTCGAGCCGCGCATCTGCACGCACAATGCAGAACTGCGCCTGAAGGCCGCCATCGACGGGCTCGGCGTGGCACGGCTGTCGCCGCGCTTCGTGCAGGAACAGGTCCAGCTAGGGCAGCTCGTGCGCGTGCTGCCGGCCTACGCGTCATCACCGCTCAAGGTCTACGTGCTGATGCCCGCGCGCAAACTGATGCCGGCCAGCGTGCGGGTGTTCCTGGACGTGCTTGAACAGACACTGGGGGTGCCGGAGACGAAGCGACCGGCGGCGAGAAGGCGGGAGGCGGCACAGGCTTGAAAATCAAGGGTCTATGCCAGCCTTCGACGCATCAATGCTGTACTGAATGGGATGTGCTAGCATTGATAGCAATCATGTAAGGAGAGGCCCATGGCAAACTTGTTGGTTCGCAACATTGACGACTGCCTTGTCCAGCGCCTGCGCGAACGCGCAGCATCTCACGGGCGCAGCGCGGAGGCCGAACATCGTGAGATCTTATCGAAGGCGCTAGGCGGCACCGCTCGCAAAAGTTTCGCTGAGGTACTCATGACCATGCCGAACGTCGGTGAGGATGCCGACTTTCTTCGCATCGAAGATTCTGACGAGGCTGCGCGTGTACCTGGTTGATACCAACGTCATCAGCGAAGTGCGCAAGGGTCAACGTGCGAACAACGGCGTGTTGGCATTCTTCCGTCATGCAATCCTGAGCGACGCGGATCTCTACCTGTCCGTGGTGACCGTTGGGGAGCTGCGGCGAGGGGTTGAAGTGGTTCGCTATCGCGGTGATGAAAAGCAGGCGGTAATGCTAGAGGCGTGGTTGGGCACGGTTCTGAATGATTTCGCTCAGAACATCCTCCCTGTGGACGCAGATGTATGCCAGATCTGGGGACGTCTCCGAGTACCACATCCCGAACACGCCTTGGACAAGTTGATTGCCGCCACGGCCTTGATACATGATCTGACCGTGGCAACTCGCAATGTGGAAGATTTCGCTGGGCTTGGCGTACGAGTCCTGAACCCCTTCGACTAACCCCTCAATCCCCAAACACCACCACCGACCGCGCCAGCTCCCCTCGCCGCAGTTCATCGAACGCGCTGTTGATCTCCTCCAGCGGCAAGCGCCGCGAGATCAGTTCGTCGAGCTTCAGCCGCCCCGCCATGTAGAAATCCACCATGCGCGGCATGTCCACCGGGAAGCGGTTGGAGCCCATCAGCGAGCCCTGAATCTTCTTCTCGCTGAGGAAATCGCTGCCCTTGAGTTCGATCTTCACGCCCGGTGCGATCATGCCGATCACCGTGGCCGTGCCGCCGCGGCGCAGCATCGCGAAAGCCTGCTCGGTGGTCTGCTTGAGGCCGATCGCCTCGAAGGCATGGTGAACGCCGCCGCCGGTCAGCGCACGTACCGCATCGACGGTATCGTCGCCGGCCTCGACGACGTCAGTCGCGCCGAACTGCCGCGCCAGTTCCAGCTTGCCCGGCACGCGATCGATCGCAATGATGCGGCCCGCGCCTGCAATGGCTGCGCCGTTGATGGTGGCAAGCCCGATGCCGCCACAGCCGATCACGGCCACGGTTTCACCGGGCTGCACGCGCGCCGTATGCACCACCGCGCCAAAGCCGGTGGTCACGGCGCAGCCGATCAGCGCCGCGCGGTCCAGCGGCATGTCGCGGCGGATGGCCACCAGCGCATGCTCGTGCACGAGCATCTGCTCGGCAAAGGCGGAGAGGTTGAGGAACTGGTTCATCAAGCCACCGTGGCGTGCCGTCAGCGCGGGGCCTCGCCTTCGCCGCGCCGCGTGTCGGGCTCGGTGCAAAGCGACAGGTGGCCGGTCAGGCAATGTTCGCAATGGCCGCAGTAGGCCGACAGGCAGGTGATCACATGGTCCCCGGGCCGCACCGTGCGCACCAGTTCGCCAACCTGTTCGACCACGCCGGCCGCTTCGTGGCCGAGCACGGCGGGCATCGGATACGGATAGGCGCCGTCCAGGAAGTGCAGATCGGAATGGCACACCCCGACGGCGGCGGTGCGCACCAGCACCTCATGCGGGCCGGGCTTGCCAATGGCAACGTCTTCGATCACGAAGGGGGACTTGGATTGATGCAGGACAGCGGCTTTCATGGATCTCCTTGCATTTCGGGCCGCAAGAATGACGCGGAGGGTACCGCGCGGCGGCCGTCAGTGGGTTCCGGGGGCGCAGCCGGTGACATTACCGCCGATCGGAGATTCACGTAAGACGCTGTGCAGCATCCGCCTCCCGCTTACAGCTCTTCCTTGATCGGGAGCACACGCAGGAAGCCGATGCCAAGGTGCTGCAGCGGATTCATATCCGGTTCGCTGTCGTAGGTCGTCAACTGGCCCTTCTCGCGCGTGACCCAGGTCAGGTGGCGCGAGCTGCCGTCGGGGCTCGCGCGCAGCTCGAGCCGATACGCGATGTCAAGCAGGCCGTCGTTCATGCCTTGGAGGATGCGCTGGGCCAGCGGCGCGCTGTCCAGCACGATACCCATTTCGGTATTCAGCCTGGCCGAGCGCGGGTCCATGTTGAGCGAGCCGATGAACACCAGGTGCTGGTCGACGATGTAGTTCTTGGCATGCAGCTCGCGCGGCTCGATGCCAGCCACGAGCGCGAACGCGAGCCAGACCCCGATCCCGACTTCGTCTGCTTGCCGCGCTGCGCGAGTTCCGCATAGGCGCTCGGCTTGAGCTCGTACAGCTCGACACCCGCCGCCAACAGCGCCTCGCGGTGGGGCATGTAGCCGGCATGCACGGCGCTCACGTCGGTGGCGGCGAAGGAATTGGTCAGGACACGCACGTGGATGCCGCGCCGCGCCAGCGCGATGAGCCATGCCTCGCCGTCATCGTCCGGCACGAAATACGGCGATACCAGCACCACCTCGCTCTTCGCCGCGCGGATCATGCGTTCGAGGCGCATCGTGGCATAGCCGTCGCCCTCGGTCTTCTCGGTGATCTTGGCCGCATTGTCGGACACCACGGTGGCCTTGCCCGTGTAGGCAGGCATGTGGCCGCTTTCGATGCCCTTCGCCAGGCCGGAGTCGAGCAGTTCCTGCACATAGGGGCTGGCGCGCGCCTGGTCGCCGCGCGCCTCGAGCCGCTTGCGCAACGCGTGCATCTCTTCGGGGGCCTCCTTGCCTTCGGGTATCAGCGCCACCACCGGGTAGGACGAGGGATCGTTCCAGTACTCGTCGAACACCGCCGACACCTGCGGCACGACCGGGCCCGCCACGAGTACGTCGAGATCACTGAAGTCCATGTCCGCGCGCGCGGAGAAATAGGCATCGCCCACATTGCGCCCGCCCACCAGCGACATCTGGTTGTCCACCGTCATCGACTTGTTGTGCATGCGGCGGTCCAGCCGGCTGAAGCTCCATAACGCTTCCAGCCAGCGCGCACTACGGTTGGCGAACGGGTTGAACAGCCGGACTTCGATATTTGGATGGGAGTCGATGGCCGACAGCACCTTGTCCAGCCCACCGGTATGCAGGTCGTCCAGCAGCACGCGCACGCGCACGCCGCGGTCGGCGGCGTGATGATGTCGCCGAGCACGGCGGCGCCAGTGCCGGTCGGCTCGAAGATATAGGTCTGCAGGTCGAGGCTGCGCTGCGCTGCGCGCGCCATGGCCAGCCGCGCGGCGAGTGCGTCGGGGCCGGACGACAGCGGGTAGAACAGCGAATCACCCGGATGCTGCGCCAGCCTTGGCGCCAGCACCTTGCCCAGTGGCGTGTCGCTGGTATTGGCCGGCGCCGATGAGGGCGTGCGCTCGGCCGATGCCGGCAGGCTTGCACAGCCCGCCAGGAAGCCGGCGCAGGCAAGCGTCGTCGCGAGCGTGGCTACGCGGCGCCAGCGTGCCCGCAAGGCTTGCCATGGACCGGCGTGCCGGGCCACCGGGTGCGACAGGCTGGGCGAACTGCAGTTTTGGTGCATTCGGGTGTCTCCGCTGCGCCGCGCAGGCGCCGGCTTGCCGGGCGGACCGTGGGTCCGGTTCATCCGATATCTTGCACGATACACCGCCGCGCGCGCTGGGGGTATGGCCAAAGCCATATTGCACCGCAGCAAGCACGCGGTGCGCGCACCGCGTCCGTTCACAATGTGCACAGTCTGGGCCGCCGTGCTTGCCGCGGCCTGCTGCCATGGGCTTGAATCGCTCCACCTTCCGGCACAGGAAGGATGGAGATCACGATGACCTTTACCGCAACGCGCCCCAGCCAGACCGCGCCGCGCTGTCCCAGCTGCTCGAACCCGCTTCCATTGCCATCATCGGCGCCTCGCGCGATACCAGCCGCATCGGCGGCGTGGCGCTGGACCACCTGCAGCGCCTTGGCTACCGGGGCACGGTCTATCCGGTGAACCCGCGCTATGCGGAAATCGCCGGCCTGGCCTGCTATCCCGACGTCGAGTCTGCCGAAGGCGCCCGACGTGGCTGTGCTCGCACTCGGCGCCGACGAAGTGCTGCCGCAACTGCGGCGCTGCCACGCGGTTGGCATCCGCGCGGCGATCCTGTATGCCTCGGGCTTTGCCGAAACGGGCGAGGCCGGCGTCGCCCTTCAGGCCGAACTCACTGCCTTCGCCCGCGAGACCGGCATGGCCATCGCCGGCCCCAACTGCATGGGACTGGCCAACCTGACCACGCGCGCCATCACCGCGTTCGCCACCACGTTCCGCGCGTTTCCGCCGCAGGACGGCCCCGGCCATGTCAGCCTGCTGACGCAAAGCGGCAATGTCTGCGCCATTGTCTACGCCACCGGCCGCCAGATGGACGTGGGCTTCCACCAGTTCATCAACACCGGCAACGAGGCCTGCCTGGACTACGCCGACTACCTCGACTACCTGGCCGACGATGCACAGACCGATGCCGTGGTCGGCTACGTGGAAGGCCTGCGCAACGGTGCGCGCTTCGTCGACGCGGCCGCGCGGCTGCGTGCGGCGGGCAAGCCGCTGATCGTGCTCAAGGCCGGTGAAAGCGAGGCTGGCTCCAGCGCCACGCAGTCGCACACGGCGGTGCTGGCCGGCAATCAGGCCATCTACCGCGCGGCATTCGCCCAGCTCGGCGCGATGCAGGCGCGCGACCCTGCCCACCTGACCGACCTGGCCTACCTGTCGGGCTTTCGCCAGCGCAGCGCCGGGCGCCGCGCAGTGGTGGCATCGGTGTCAGGCGCCATGGGCGCGCTGTCGGCCGACCTGCTGAGCGCCGCGGGCCTCGAAGTACCGCGCCTGTCGGAAGCGCTGCAGCAGCGCCTGCAGGTCGCGGTGCCCGAGATCGGCGGCGTGGCCAACCCGGTCGACATGACCGGCCAGCTCTTCAACCGCAATGGCCTGGCCTACGCGGTGCTGGACAACCTGGCCGCCGATGACGGTACGGATGTGATCTTCCTCTACGCCACGGCCTACCTGCTCGACCGCGTCGCCGACGAACTGATCGAGGTCGCCGCGAAGACCAACCGCCTGATCGTGGTCGCCACCACTGGCGAGCCCAGCAGCCGGCAGCGGCTCGCCGCGGCTGGCGTGGCGCTGTTCCCCGACGTCGCACGCGCCGCGCAGGCGCTGGGCACCTATGTGGGCTGGCTTGGCACCGCCGCCCCGACTGCTCATTGGGTGGACCTGCGCGCCCAGGCTTCGACGAGCGCGGCAGGCTACCTGCCGGCCGCATCGACGGACGAATACCAGGCCAAGCAGTGGCTATCGGGCCTTGGCGTGCCGACGCGCCGAGGCCATGGCCACCACGCCCGACGAGGCCGCCAGCGCCGCTGACAGCATTGGCTACCCGGTGGTGGTCAAGGTGCTGAGCCCGGACATCGCGCACAAGACCGAAGTCGGCGGCGTGCGCCTGGGCCTTGCCGACGCACGGCAGGTACGCACGGCCGCAGCCGAGGTCGTCGCCAATGCGGTGCAAGCCATGCCGCAGGCCGAGCAACGCGGCGTGCTGGTGCAGAAGATGGCCAGCGGCGTCTGCGAGCTGATCGTCGGCGTGACGCGCGATCCGGTGTTCGGGCCGGCGATGACCGTGGGCCTCGGCGGCATCTTCACCGAGATATTCCATGACGTGGCGCACCGCCTGCTGCCGGTGGATCGCTCCATGGCGCACGAGATGTTGTCCAGCCTGCGCGGCTTCCGCCTGATGACCGGCTTCCGCGGCAAGCCCTCCGCCGATATCGAAGCCGCCGCGTCAGCCATCGCCGCGCTGTCGGATGCCGCCATGGCGCTCGGCGACCAGCTCTGCGAAATGGAAGTGAACCCGCTGCTGGTACGCCAGGCCGGACAAGGCGCGGTGGCACTCGATGCCTTGATTCTGACGAACGAGCAATAGCCCTGAGGAGACCGCTATGCAGGCTGAGAAAACTGAAGTCATCAACGACCGACGCCGTACCAGCCTCTCGGTGCTGGCGCTCGGCATCCTGGCGCCACTCGCCACATCTGACCATGGTGGGAGGAGGCGCGTTTGGCAACGAAGCCCATTGGATCTTTCAAGCACTGCGGCGTGCTTTGCACGGAGTGCACCATCATCCCTTGGATGTTGCCGTGGTCTGTTACCGCCAGAT
>LRMT01000108.1 GCA_001725945.1 Cupriavidus sp. UYMMa02A
GAAGCTCGAAGTCCGAAGACCTCGTGCGTCCGCTACCCAGCGCCCACACTTATCGGTTGTTTGGTTGTTAAAGAACTTCGCTGCCGGCTTTGCCGTTCAGCGCGCTGCGTTGTCTGCAGCAGAGAAAGAGATTATGAAGCGCTTTCTACGTTTCGTCAACCGGGTCAGACATCTTTTGCTTCGGTCAGTCGCGCCAACTTCGCGCTTCCAACCACCCCAATCGACCCCGCAACCCTTGCTACGTCTGCTTTGCAGCGCCGCGTTGTGTTGCGAGGGGGCGAATATTAAGGCAGCAATCCGGGCTTGGCAAGCCTTTGGAAGAAATAATTCACAAAACAATAAAAGCGCCCGCTAGGTCACTCGGAATGGGGGGGCGCCGACTGTATAGAATCGTGATTCCCGGGCCGTGCTCCGGCCCTTCCTTTATTCAGGACGAGGACGTTCGATGACAATCCAAGCGACATGGCAGCCGAGCCAGGCCAATACGATTTGCAACCTGACCAATGGCCAGGCGAACTGGCAGGCAGATCTGGATGTTTCCGCCGGCGGCAACCCGCAGTTTCCAAGTCCGCACGATCTGCTCGATTCGGCGCTTGCGGCTTGTACGGTGCTCACGCTCCAGCTTTATGCCAAGCGCAAAGGTTATCCGGTGGAGTCCATTCACGCCTCGGTCACCCATGAGGAGACAAACGGCCGCTATGCAATGAAGCGCGAGGTCCGTGTGACCGGCAGTCTAGAGCCAAAAGTGCTCGAAGACTTGCTGCGCGTCGCCAACAAGTGTCCGGTGCATAAGTCTCTGTCGGCCGAAATCGTCATCGACACTACGCTGTCGAGCTGAAGCCGGTTGCGTCATCCTCCTGACCCACATCAGGCGGTACGGTAGACGACTCACCATCCGGCAAGGCGACCCTGGCGTCGGCGAGCCGGATGCGGCGCATTCGTTCGCTGCCCCACCAAGCTCATGGATCCGAGGGCCTGAAGCATCATATGATGCTTTGTCGGTGTCCGACCCCGCGGCTTACCATGAAAAAAAAAAGAAGAAGGCAGCACCTATATCGCAGTGGAGCGGGGACACCTTGACGAACTTCATCGAAGAGTATTGCGCCGAGATCCGGCGCATAGGAGCCACGGGTCTGATCGCCAAACCCATTCTGGTCGATCAGGACGGTACGTACACCATGACATACGTGCCGCATGAGCATTTCAACACGGGGGCACGCCTGGTCCTGGTTAGCACGACACCCGGGCACACCCATGTGCGGCTCGCCGCCACCGTGACCGAGGAGCTGCTACGGGCGCGCACGTCGGGCCGCGTGATCCAGCGCGAGAACAAGCGCCGTGTCGAACTGGGCGGGCAACTGATTCGACCCAATCTGATCCGCATGCTCGACCATTTCCGCGCGCCGGACTGGTGGGATTGCCGCATGCCGCCGCGCTGTGGAACGAAGGATTCGACCATTTCCAGCCGCTGGCTCTTCTGCCTTTCGCCACCACGCGCCGCGGACTGGCCTTCGACGGCACGCTCGAAGATCTTCTCGCCGCGCCCATGCTGCGCACCGCATTCGAAACCCACTTCCTCGGCGCGATCCGCCAGATGCGGCCCGACGCGCTCTATATTGCGCTGGGCCGTACCGCGTGGTCCGGACTGCAACATGCGGTGAGCCGGCGGCTGCTGGCCAAGCACCAGTTGCTGGGCATGATGCCGGTCCCCGCCCGCGCCGGAAATATGGTGCGCTACTTCCTGCGCGAGATTCCGGCGCGGGAGCTCTCGCCGAATGATCCTGTCCGGCATCGCGTCGACTGGCTGGACGCCGCGCATACGGAACTGATGGCGAACGTGCAGAAAATGCGCGCCGCCAATATTCCCCCTGCGGATCCGAACTACCTGATCGCATGATCGGGACGATGCGAGGCAGTCTCCCTACCAAAGAGGGGTCTTGATAAGCGCTACTGTGCCGATAACGCCTCTTGAGGAAACTGACCTCCTCAGCATTCCCGATTAGCGGCCCCTGTGCGGGCCGCGATTTTTTTGAGCGTCGCGATACAGGGACACTGACGTCATCCCGCCAGCCTCACGAACGCTACTGCGGCGACCACTACGGCAAGCAGTCCCACGAGCGCCACCAGCTCAACCTCCAGCCATCCTCCCACGCCACGCGGCCGCTGCGGATGGCGACCCAACGTGAGCGCCTTCAGGACAAGCCAGCCGATTCCATAGAGAAGCGTGTAGACCAGCATCTCCACGACCAGCGCGCGGAACAGCCAACCGATCAGACCGGCGAATATATCCAAGACGTTCTCCGTAACGGGCCGGGGCGCAGCCGCGCCGCGCGACCGCCCACAGACCATCCGGAGAATATCTCACCGCGCCAACGGAAAATGCCCCTTCTCACTACAATGCAGGCATGCCCGGCCACTGGAGCCATTCCGCCATGCCAATCCCGTCAACCGGCGCGCGCACAGGCGGGCGGGCGCGCTTTTGCGCGGCCTGCTGAGCGCCGCTGTGCTGCTGGCGACTCCGGTGCAATCGCGCCGGGCGGTCCGCCCGGCATCGCGTTTTCCGCATTGCGTCCCGGCGCACAGCTGCCGGCTGACTGGAAGAACCTCCCGGTCGTCCACGGCAAGGCGATGACGCGCTATACCCTTGCGGAGGATGGCGGCACGACTGTCCTGCAGGCTGATGCGAACGCTTCCGCGTCCGCGCTGTTGCACGAGGGCAATATCGACCTGAACCGCACCCCGGTCGTCGCCTGGCGCTGGAAGGCGCAAGCCCCGATCGAGGGCGCCGACAACAGCGAGGGCGCGAGGGAAGATGCCCCGGCGCGGCTGGTGTTCTTCTTTGCGGGCGACAAGGACAAATTGTCGCTTGGTGATCGTGCCAGCATTCAGCTGGCCAAGAGCCTCGGCGGCGAAGACTTGCCCTATGCAACGCTGATGTACATCTGGTCAGTCAACGCCGCGCCCGGCAGCGTCATTGCCAACCCGCACACGGCGCGCGTGCAGATGATCGTGGTCTCGGGCCAGCCCGGCGACGCGGGCCAATGGCAGACCCTGCGCCGCAATATCGCGCAGGACTACGAGCGGGTATTCCGCGAACCGCCGGGCAGAATTACCGGCTATGGCCTGCTTACCGATACCGACAACACCCGCGCCACGACCCGCGCCTGGTATGGCGACATGCGCTTCCTGCCGGCACCATAGGCGCTATGGTTGCGGTGGCGCCGTGACGGCAACGCTCGCGCGGAGCGCATCGAGAACCCGTTCCATCAGCCGCGGCTGCGCTCCGATCGTGCCCATGGCCTGCTGCACGCTTACCACCTTGTCGGCCTCATAGTGCCGGCCGGTACCGGCCTCGGCCTCGAAGTCATTGGCGCGCTGCGTGATCGAGCCCGGATCGGCGCTGACCAGCAGCACGGCATGTGCGAGCACTACGTGACGCTGGCCATCGGCCGCCTGCGCGGCAGCGGGCGCACGGCGCCAATACTGGGCCGTGCCCGCAATCTTGCGCGCCTGCCCCGGCGGGCCCCATGCAAGGTTGAAGCGCCCGTCGCAGAACGATCCATCCACAGCTTGCCAGTGGGTTTCCACGTGCAGCCTATGCAGCGCGCCTGCGACGACCCCGCAAAGATGGAGATACACGGCCTCGCTCAGCGCGCCTGGCGGGCCTTCGACGCTGTAGGCCAGACTCAGGTTCACGATGCCCGGCCCTTGCGGCACCAGCCCGCGCCGGACATGCGCAGCCAGACCGGGCAGCCGCGCCGCGCGAAGCTGTCGCGCGCGGCCTCGAACTTCGGATAGCGCAGGTAGCTGCGCGGCACCACCAGCGACACCGGGGCCTCCCACAACTGGGCGACCAGGCCGCCCTGCGCCGCGGTGTCCAGCAATGCAAGTTCGGCCTGCAGCGGATCGCCTTCTGCAGCGTGGGGCTCGATGAATACGAATGGCATGGAATTCGTCCTGGCAGTCACCTGCCACACGATAGCAGTCTGGCGCGGACGGCGCGGCCGCCGTCCGCGAGCCCGCGTCACCCGGCCAGGTGCTTGCGCAGCAGCGCGTTGAAGTCGCTGGCCTTTTCCATCTGGCTCATGTGCCCGGCATCGTCGAACACCTTCACCGTGGCGCCGGCCGGCGCGTTCTGCGCAAGCGCGCTCGGGATGATCCGGTCCTGCGCGCCCCACACCACGAGCGTGCGCTTGCCGGTATCGGCCAGTCTCTGCGCCGGCAGTTCGCGCTGCCGGCCCTGCGCGAACAGCGTGTCGCCAAGCGCCGACAGCGATTCCTGCACGCCGTCGAGCCGCTTGTAGCGCAGCAGGTCGTCGAGCATCTGCCGGCTGACCAGTTCCGGGTTGGCGAACAGCAGCTCGATCACTGGCTTGAGCTCGCGCCGCGACTGCGCATTGACGAAGCCCTCGGTATAGTCGCTGTTGATCTCCTCGCCCATACCCGCCGGAGAGACCAGCGCCACCGACAGCACGCGCTGCGGCGCATCGACGGCGAGCTGCGCGGCAATGCCGCCGCCCATGGAATGCCCCACCACGTGCGCCGCATCGATGCCGGTCGCATCCAGGAAGCGCGCTACAAAGCCGGCCATCTCCGCCAGCGTCGTCCCCGCGAGCCGCGGCGACGTCTGTCCGTGACCGGGCAGGTCCAGCGCCACCACCGTGTACGCATCGGCAAGGGCATCGAGGTTGAACAGCCAGTTGTCCAGGTCACCGCCAAAGCCGTGGAGGAAGAGCACCGCCTGCCCCGCGTCGCCCCTGCGGGCGTAACGGACCCGGATGCGTCGACGTCGGCATACTGATACGCTGGTCCGGCTTCTTCCTCGTCGGCGTCGTCCGCCGGCGTTTCATAAGCCGCAATGTAGGCATCGATTTCCGCATCGCTCACCTCCGCAGGCGCCAGCACGCCAAGCAAGGCCTTGACCGGCAACACGTCCCCCACGCCCGCGACCTTGCGGCGCAGCGTGCCGGCGTCGGGCGCCTCGACGGCATTGGCAATCTTGTCGGTTTCCACATCAAGGATCGGCATGCCCACCGAGATCTCGCGCCGTCGTCGACGAGCCACTCGTTGACGGTGCCTTCTTTCATCGACAGGCCCCATTTGGGCATTACGATCGGGGTAATTGCGGCGGCCATCAGTGCTTGCCTCCCTTCATGGTCTTGCGCACCGCTTCCACGACATGCGCGGCGCTGGGGATATACAGGTCCTCGAGCGTGGGCGAGAACGGCACCGGCGTATGCGGCGGGCACACCATCTCGATACCGGACTTGAGCGCGCCGAACGCCTGCTGTGCCACCTGCGCCGAAATGTCGGTCGCGATATTGCAGCGCGGGCTGGCCTCGTCCACCACCACCAGCGCCCGGTGTTCTCGACCGACTCGAGCACCGTGTCCATGTCGAGCGGCGACAGCGTGCGCAGGTCGATGACCTCCGCTTCGATGCCCTCTTTCGCCAGCGTTGCCGCCGCGTCCAGCGCGCGGTGCACCATCAGCCCGTAGGCGACGATGGTCACGTCCTTGCCGTCGCGCGCGATATTGGCCTCGCCGAACGGGATGGTGTAAGCCCCCTCGGGCACGTCGCCCTCGAGCCCGTAAAGGTTCTTGTGCTCGCAGAAGATCACCGGGTCATTGTCGCGGATGGCCTGGATCAGTAGCCCCTTGGTGTCGTACGGCGTGGATGGGCATACGACCTTGAGGCCGGGAATGTGCGTGAACAGCGGCGTCAGCATCTGGCTGTGCTGCGCCGCGGCGCGAAAGCCCGCGCCGACCATCGCGCGGATCACGACCGCGTCTCGGCCTTGCCGCCGAACATGTAGCGGAACTTGGCGGCCTGGTTGAAGATCTGGTCGAAGCAAACGCCCATGAAGTCGATGAACATCAGTTCAGCGATCGGCCGCATGCCGCAGGCGGCCGCACCAATGGCCGCGCCCACATAGGCGGATTCGGACAGCGGCGTGTCCAGCAAGCGGTCGCCATGTTTGGCGTACAAGCCCTTGGTCACGCCGAGCACACCGCCCCAGGCGTCCTTCTCGCCGTCCGCGCCGGCGCCGCCGACAATGTCCTCGCCCAGCATGATCACGCTGGGGTCCCGCGTCATTTCCTGGTCGATCGCTTCGTTGATCGCCAGCTTGATGCTCAGTTTGCGAGCCATGGTCTGTCTCCTGATGATTGGATAGCTGTGTCGGGTTGGCGGCGATTCAGTAGCTCACATAGACATCGGTCAGCAGGTCTTCCGGACCCGGCAGCGGCGCGGCCTTGGCCTCCTGCACGGCGTGTTCGATCAGCGCGGCCACTTCCCGGTCTATCCCATCGATTTCCTCGCGCGAGACCACGCCGGCCTGCGTGACGGTGCGCGTGAACAGCTTCAGGCAATCCTTGTTGGCGCGGATGTCATCGAGCTCGCCCGCTGCGCGATAGGTCTGCGCGTCGCCTTCGAAGTGGCCATAGAAGCGGACCATCTTGCATTCGAGCAGTGACGGCCCACCACCTTCGCGCGCGCGCGGATGACCTCGCCCGCGGCCTCGTGCACGGCAAAGAAGTCGGTACCGTCCACCGTCACGCCGGGAATGCCGAAGCCGGCCGCGCGATCCACATAGCTGTCCACCGCCGTGCCGTAGTCGCGCGAGGTCGATTCCGCATAGCCGTTGTTCTCGATTACGAAGATCACCGGCAGGTTCCACACCGCCGCGAGGTTCAGGCTTTCGAGGAACGTGCCTGGTTCGAGGCACCGTCGCCGCTGAAGGTAATGCCGACCTCGCCCTTGCCGCGGAACTTCGCCGCCAGCGCGGCGCGCAGATCAGCGGCGCGCCGCGCCCAGGATGCCGTTGGCGCCCATCATGCCCTTGGACAGGTCGGCGATATGCATGGAGCCGCCCTTGCCGTTGCACGAACCGCCTTTCTTGCCGTAGATCTCCTTCATCATCGCGACCGGGTCGACACCCTTGGCAATGCAGTGGCCGTGGCCGCGGTGCGTGCTGGCGATGCGGTCGCCGTCGTTCAGGTGGTGCAGGATGCCGACACCGGCGGCCTCCTCGCCCGCGTACAGGTGCACGAAGCCGGGAATGTCGCCGCGGCCGAAGTCCACGTGCAGGCGTCTTCGAACTCACGAATGGTGCGCATCTTGCGGTACACCGTCAGCAGGGTCTCCTTGTCGAGTGGCTGCCCGCTGGGGCCCGCTTGCATGGCGCTGGCGCTCATGGTTGTCTCCTTGGTTGGGGTGGTACGGCTTGCTCAATGGGTGGCGGGGATACTGCCGGGAATACTGCGCATCAGCCGCTCGCGCGCGGCGTAGCGCATGCACGCCGCCACGTCGATGCTGCGGAATGCGTGTTCATGCAGGGTGACGGTGACTTCATCGTGCGGACCGAAAGCCAGTTCGCGCTCGCCGTCGAGCGCGACGATGCCCGCGCGCTGTCGCACGCGGTGCGGGCGGGCATGCTCCAGGCGCTGCCAGCCCGCCACGGAAACCTGGCTCAGCAGGCCGGGCGCGATCGGTGCGCGCAGTTCGAACTCGCCCTGCCCCGGCGCGGCCAGCTCGATCGCAAGACCGCCCGCCTCGCGCCGGCCGAGCGGCTCCAGCAGACCGGCGATGGCCGACAGCCCGATCGCCTGCGGATCGGCAAAGGCCACGTAGACCGCTGCAAGCGTGTCGGCCTTCCACAGCGCCCGCGCGCCGATGAAGTGCTCATGCGCAATCACCGCGTCGACGAGCGCGATATCGCGCCGGAAGCCGCCGTCGGCATCGCGGATAACAATGTCGAGTCGCTTGTTCGATGCCAGCGCATGCGATGCCGGCACCTTGCCCGTGGCATACAGTCCCGACGCCAGCCCGGTAATCGTGGCCTCGCGCATCTCCGGGAACGCATTGTTGGTACCGGTGGACAGTCCGGCGATCGGCACGCCGCCGCACTCGCGCACCACGGCGCGGTGCGTGCCGTCGCCGCCGAGCACGATGATCACTTCCACGCCGGCATCGGCCATGTGGCGCGCCGCGTTCAGCGTGTCGTCCACGCGCGCGGTGACGGGCATGTCGATGTACTCGACCGCCGGCAGCCCGGCGTCCGGCCCTGGTGCCGGCTCAGGTGGCGGCCAAGCATGACGCGCAGCCCTTCGCGGTCCGGCATCATCATCACGCGGTCGATGCCGCAGGCTGACAGCGCGGCCAGCAACCGCAGCACGATGTTGACGCGGTCGGCCAGTTGCAGGCTGTTGGCGTTGGCGATCACGCGGCGGATGTCGCGCGCGATACCGGGTTGGCGATGATGCCGACCAGCGGTGCGCCGGCGGACCGTGCTTGCCCCATGGCCTGTCTCCTGTTGTCGTTGTGCTGACACGCAGATCGCAATGGCCGTGCCAATGCGCACGGTATGCCGCGACGATGGGGAGAACAGGAAAAATTGCGGGATAACCCGCAGGAAACGCGGGTCAGGACGCCGTTCGGGCGCTGCCGGTGCCGTTCATGGTGTGACAGGTGTCACAGCGCAGGTGTACACCTCTGGACAACCGTATCGGGGCCCGCGCTATTGCGGCGGTGGATCGCCGTCGCGGCGGTTCGGCGACTGGATGCCGTAGCGCTCCATACGGCGGTACAGCGTCATGCGGCTGACGCCAATCTGCCGCGCTACCGCGCTGAGGTTCCAGCCCGATGCGCGCAGGTACTGCATCAGCAGCATCGCTTCGGGCGACATCTGGCACGCATCGTCCTGCGCCGCGGGCAACGCGGGCATGGACGGCGCGGCAGGGGCACCCATTCCGTCGGGCAAGTCGTGCGCATCGATATAGCCTGCACTGCAGACGGCACGCGCGTATTCCAGCACATTGCGCAGCTCGCGCAGGTTGCCGGGCCAGCGGTGTCGGCACAGCCGTTCGCGCGCCTGCGGCGACAGCGTGAAGCTGCGCGTGCCGCCATCGTCCAGCATCTTTTGCACGAGCCAGTCGAAGTCCATGCGGTCGCGCAACGGCGGCAGCGCGAAGCGCGCGCCGTTGAGACGGTAGAACAGGTCCTCGCGGAAACGCCCTTGCGCGACCAGGTCTTCCAGCCGATGATGGGTGGCCGAAATCACGCGCAGCCTGACTGGCACCGGCCGCGCCGCGCCGATGGGCAGTACCTCGCCCTCGGCCAGCACGCGCAGCAGGCGCGACTGCAGTTCGCGCGGCATATCGCCGATCTCGTCGAGGAACAGCGTGCCGCCGTCCGCTTCCTGGATCAGCCCGCGCTTGCCGCGCGGCCCGGCGCCCGAGAAGCTGTTGGGCAGGTGGCCGAACAGTTCGCTTTCAATCAGGGTTTCGGGAATGGCGGCGCAGTTCACCGCGACGAACGGCTGGCCGCGGCGCGAACTTGCCTGGTGCAGCGCCTTGGCGAAGTACTCCTTCCCGCTGCCGGTCTCGCCGTTGATCAGCAGGTTGATCGGCGAATCGGCCAGGCGCGCCGCGCGGTGCAACTGCTGCTGCAGGGCCGCATCGCCGCCGCACAGTGCCGCCAGTGGCTCCGGCAGCGGTGCCAGGCGCTCCTCGCCTGCGCCGGCCTGCCAGCGCAGGGCCGGTGGCATCACGCTCAGGTAGAGCAGGCCGCCGCTTCGGTGCAGCGCGACCAGGCGCTGCTCGCTCGGGCGCGATAGACATAGCGGCCCAGGTCTTCGAGCCGCGCGTGAAGAGTGTCTCGAACAACTGGCCCCAGCACCGGGCCCGTGGTCTCGCTTTCGAGCATGCGCCGCGCGCGATGGTTGTGCCCGACGATGCGGCCACTGTCGTCGAGCGCGAGCAGGTATTCCGGGTTGACGTCGACGAACTCAGGCGCGACGTTGAGCTTGAGGATCCAGTCGCGATGGTGCACGCGCAGGAAGTTCGCGTTCTCGATATGCGCCGCATAGATGCGCACCATCTGCAGCGCCAGTCCCTGGCTCTCCTTGGCATGCGGCGAAGTCAGGGCGGAGATGTCGAGGATCGCGCTCAGGTTGCCATGCGAGTCGAACAGCGGCGCGGCCGTGCAGGTGAGGGGAATGTGCGTGGCGTCGAAATGGTCGGCCTGGTGCACGGTCAGCGCTTCGCCGGTGACCAGCGCCGTGCCCACCGCGCACGTGCCCGCGCCGCTCTCGCTCCATTCCGCGCCCAGATACAGGCCGGCATGGCGCAGGTCGGCATCGGTGCGCGCATCGCCGATGTAGTCCACCGTCACGCCCTGCGCATCGGTAAGCAGCACCACATAGCCGAGGCCCGCGACCTGGGCATAGAGGCTCTCCAGCCCATGGCGCGCAATACGCGCGAAATCGTCGATCCGCTGCTGATGCTCGCGCAGCCGCGTCTGCGTCAGGATGCGCGCTTCCTGCATGCGCGACGGGTCGAGCCCGTACTGGTGCACGCAGCGCCGCCACGAATTCTCGATCACGGCGTCATGCGTGGCCCGGTCCGCTGGCAGGGCAGGCGGGGGCAGGTAGGTGGTGGCCTGGACTACCGTCTCGATGTGCTCGCGTTGCCGCAGGTCCATCGCTGTCTCCTGGTTGTCTTCGCTGCGGGTTTCGCTGCATGCCGAGGGCGGCACATTGACGAACTGGCGAACCGGACGCGTCATCGCGCGTCTCTGTGCTGGCTACTGTATCCGACGCTGTCGGGGCGGTGCAAACCGATGTCATCCCCGTGGCGAATAAGTGCATCAGGCGGCATTTCCCAGCAACGCGATAGGACTTCGCGTCGGTGTCTTGGCGCCTTTCAGCAAGGGCTAAAGATTTTGCTGTCGTTCCCGCGCAGACGGGAACGACAGGAGCGGACTTGATTGCATTACACCTTAGGCGGCCAGCGTCAGCGTGCGCGCAATATCGGCGGCAATCCCGAACGACCGCAAGCGTGCAGCGTGGTCGTAGATCTGTCCCGTCAGCATCAGCTCATCAGGACGCAGGTCATCGACAAAGCGCTGCATGCCGGCGCGCACGGCATCCGGATCGCCCACCACCGAACAGGCAAGCGAGCGGCGGATATGATCGGCCTCGCTTTCTGTCCACAGCGCCTCAATATTGTCGACCGGCGCGCGCAACTGCCCCGGCGTTCCACGCACCAGCGCCAGGAACTGCTGTTGCAACGAGCTGAACAGCGCCGCGCTTCTTCGCCGGTTTCTGCCGCGAACACATTGAGGCCGAGCATCACATAGGGCCGCTCGAGCTGCGCTGATGGCCGGAACGTGCGCCGGTACAGATCCACCGCCTGACGCATGAAGCCCGGCGCGAAGTGCGAGGCAAACGCAAACGGCAAACCCATCGCCGCCGAGAGCTGCGCGCTGAACAGGCTGGAGCCGAGCAGCCACAGCGGCACCTTCAGGCCGGCGCCCGGCACGGCGCGCACGCGCTGGCCCGGTCGCACATCATCGAAATAGGCCTGGAGTTCTTCCACGTCCTGCGGGAACGTATCAGCCGTGTCGTGCGACAGTTGCCGCCGCAGCGCGCGTGCCGTCGCCTGGTCGGTACCGGGCGCGCGGCCCAGGCCCAGGTCGATGCGCCCCGGATAGAGCGAGGCCAGCGTGCCGAACTGCTCGGCCACCACCAGCGGCGAATGGTTGGGCAGCATGACGCCGCCGGAACCCACGCGGATCGTGCTGGTGCCGTTCGCCACATAGCCGATCAGCACCGCGGTCGCGGCGCTGGCGATGCCGGGCATGTTGTGGTGCTCGGCCAGCCAGAAGCGGCGGTAGCCAAGGCGCTCGGCGTGCTGCGCGAGGTCCAGCGCGTTGCGCATGGCCTGGCCGGCATCGCTGCCCTCGGCAATGGGGGCGAGGTCGAGAACGGAGTACGGGATCGGGGTCATCATGAAAGCTGCCTTGTCGCGGCGGCGGGCGCTCGGCCGGCCCACCGCAGGGGAAATCGAAACGTCCGCTATCTTAGTGAGCCCCCGGCAATCGTGCTGGCGGCCGCCACGCGGCCATGCCGGCGGCGTGGTTATCGCCGTGGCGCCTGGTCCACCGAAGGATTGAGTGCAGCACCGCTTGTCCCGTACCATGCTGCCCCATGCGAAGCAGGAAATCGGTATGACACTCAAGACACTGGACGGCGCGCTGGCCTTGCTGACCCACTTCACGGTGCGGCAGCCTACCTGGGGCGTGCGCGAACTCGCCAAGCACAGCGGCGTGCACTACGCCGTGGTGCACCGCGTGCTGGCCACCTTTGCCGCCAACGGCTTCCTGGTGCAGGACGCGGCTACGGGCAAATATTCGCTCGGCTTGCGCCTGTTCGAACTGGGGCAGGTCGTGCGCAAAAGCTTCTCGCCCGACGAGATCGTGCGCCCGGTGCTGGAAAAGCTGGCCGCGCAAAGCGGTGAAACGGTCTTCCTGTCGTGGCTCGATGGCCACGAAGGCCTGTGCGTGGGCCTGGTGCAGAGCCAGCACCAGTTGCGTTTTTCGATCGAGCTCGGCGAGCGTTTCCCGCTGTATGCCGGCGCGCACGCCAAGGCCATGCTCGCGTTCCAGGACGACGCGTTCCGCGATGAAGTCTATCGCCAGGGTATGGCGAAGATGGGACCGCACACCGCGCTCGACCGCGACACCATCGAAGCGCAACTGGCCGAGGTGCGCCAGCAAGGCTGGGCCCACACGCGCGAGGAAGCCGCCGCCAGCGTGGCGGGGCTGGCACTGCCGCTATGGTCGCGCGACCGCAGCGCGGTGATCGGCTCGGTGGCCATTGCCGGCCCGCAACAGCGGCTCGGCGAGGACGCGGTACCACGCCTGCTCGAAGCACTGCGCGATGCCAGCGACCGGCTCGAGGACGTGATCGGCTTCGTGCGCTGACCGCGCTCAGCCGCCCAGCAGCGCCTGACCCACGGCGCCGCCGAAGACGCGCTGGCCGATGACGTGGCCCAGCGCGCGATAGCTTTCCCACTGCGCCTCGTCGAAGAACTGGTCTGAGGTCGCCTCCTGCGGAAAGGCCGGATGGCCGGCGCCGTACTGCTGCACATCGGCCGGCGCCCATGCCGCCTGGCGCGGTTTGAGCAGCACGATGCGGCAGACCGGTTCGCGCCTGTCCGCGCCGGGACCGGCGCGGTACACATTGAGCAGCACCGCGCATTTGCCAGCCGCCGCGCCGCCGGCTCCGGTACCAAAATCTTCCGGCGTGCCGAACGCCTGGCTCAGCACCGGATGCGTGGTGGCCGCTTCGGTGTCCACCTCGATCTCGAGCCCGTGGTCGATCCGCGCGAGCCGGATCAGGTTGGCCAGGTCGCCGAAGCGGTAATCGATATCGCCACCGGCGTCGCACAGCACGATCAGCGATACGTCGCGGCCCGGCCGCAGCAGTTCGTACACGCCGGTGTTGTCGAAATGCCCGCCATCCGACAGGTACTGCCAGCCGCGCCGCATGCCATGGAAGCGCGCGGCCAGTTCGCAGCCGAGGCAATACTGCGTGCGGAACACCGCGCTGAAGCGGGCGAGCACAGGATGCGTGGCGCGCTCGGGCTGGCGCTGCACGGCAGGCACGGCGCCCGCGTGGCGCGGGCCGTCATGCAGGTAGGACGGCCACCACGTGCCGAGACGCAGATTGGCGAGCCCAAGCAGCAGCGAGGTTCCCAGCGTCGTGGCGCGCCCGAGCCCCGTCGACATGGTCGCACCGGAAATCGCGATCCAGTCGCCCACGGTGCGGGATTCAGAAAGCCTTGCCGTGCGCGGACGTGACAGGTCCGGACAGCACTGGCGGCCGTCGACGAGGAAGCGCGCATAGGCA
Source organism: Cupriavidus sp. UYMMa02A (assembly GCA_001725945.1). GTDB lineage: Bacteria > Pseudomonadota > Gammaproteobacteria > Burkholderiales > Burkholderiaceae > Cupriavidus. Next base: position 13,693 of record LRMT01000108.1, read on the forward strand.
TCGGGCGGCAGCGTCTGCGCCGGGCCCGGTTGGACCACGCTGGGACCTGGGCCCAGGCACAGCGGCTTGCCTTTTCGGTCACGCTGCACAAGCTGCTCGGCCGGGTCGAGCGTCTGGTTAAGCGTGACGTTGATCAGATGCAGCGGCGCGAGCACGCGCGGATCGTAATAGGTGTTCAGGGTGAGCTGGTCGCCCGGCACCGGCTCGGCCACGCTGAAGCGCTCGCGCGCTGTTGGCCGCCCGCATGCGCTGCAAAGCGCTCGCCGTTGGACGCGCCGAGGTATGCGCGAGTAAGGCGTGCGGCGTAGAACGGCTGCAACGTCGACAGGTTCAGGAAGCCCGTGAAACGCCCCGCCACCACCGCGAGCAACAGCGACACCAGCAGCAGCAAGGTGAGCACAGGACCGGTGTAGGCATTGCCGTACACGAGCCAGTCCACGGGCTCGCGGCCATTCCAGCGCACATACAGCACCAGCCACGACCACATCACGTAGACGAGCAGCGCCAGCAGCGCGGCCAGCGCGCCAGCCATCAGCGATACCGGCAGATGCGCGACCAGCGCGCGCCATGGCGTGTCGGCGCTGTCCCGCTTGCCCTCGTCACGCAGGCCCGCGCTGTAACGCACCAGCCAGACCAAGGCCGCCAGCACGCCGACGGGAACGCCCACGCTCCATGCCGAGGCGGTCATGAACGCGTGGAGATAGGTGGTGCGCGCAGCGGTGTCCGCAATGCCCAGCGCCAGCAGCCATAGTGTCAGCGTCACGGCGCTGCGCAGCGCGCGCGTGGCGCGCACGCGGTAGTCCGACACCGTGCGCGGCGCGGGAACCAGCATCAGCAGGCAGCACAGTACGGCCAGCAGCATGAGTGCGCCAGCCGCCGCGAGCAGGCAGGCGAGCACCAGCCCCGGCCCGAGCCACACGACCCATCGTGCCGCCAGCAGCAGCAAGACGGCCACCAGCATCGCGACGATCGGTCCCGGGCTGAAGAACCGGGCCGCCGCCTGGGTGTCACTGGCGCGCGGGTACACCAGCCAGTAGGCCAGCCCGGGCGGCACCGCGAACAGCAAGGCCGAGCCCAATGGCAGCCACAGCAGCGCGCTCCACCAGATCGCGCACTGTTCCTGGTTGAACGCCTGGCGCGCGTCATGGAGCAAGTCCATCTCGTAGCGGCCGAGACCGTACGACACCCCCACCGCCACATACTGGCCCAGTGCCAGCACGGCCAGCAGCAGCAGCAAGGCGCTGCCGATCACGTAGTGAATGGCCAGCCAGTTGCGCAGGACCAGCACCGCGGCATAGAGGTTGTCGCCGGCGCCGGTCGGTGACAGGTAGCGCCCGTTCTCGCGTAGCCACGCCACGGCGCCGCGGCCCGGATCGGCGGCGAGGACACCAGGTGCGGATCCTCCCGGGCGGCTCGCACTGCAGCGTGTGGTACGCGTCGGCCGCGGCCTGCACCGCGTTCGATCCGCGCCGCAGGCGGCCCGGCACGAACAGCTCGTGAAGAAGGCACCCAGGTAGCCGCCGCCGCTGACGGTCGAGAGGTAGTCGAACTGCGCCAGCATGATGCTGCCGGCGCGGGCGCGACCGGCTGCTCCGCGTCGGGTTCGGGTGCCCGCCGCAACGGCGCACCGGCCAGCGCCTGCAGCACGCCGAGACAGAAGGTGGCGCTGCGTATGCCGCCACCGGACAGCGCCAGCGCCCAGTTGCGCGTGTCGTCGCGCGGCCGCGCCGGGATACCGAGCTGCCGGCGCCGTTGCGTGATACGGGCCGCTTCGTCGCCGAATCCGTGGTCATCCGCAGGCATGCGTCCCTCCGTAGCTGACGGTCTGAGCCAAGTATAGGCCGCTCGCCAGCATCTCCCGGTCCGGTGCATTCGGCGCCATGTACTCGCCCTTATTCACTCGTATTCGTGTTAACCCTGATTGTTGGGAAAGGGTCGCACCGGCCTAGCATTTCTCTGTATCAGAGACGTTGTCTCTATATAAGAGACACAAGGCGGTCGAAATGCTCAAGACCCTCGACGGCGCACTGGCGCTGTTGACCCACTTCAATGCGCAGCAGCGAGTTGGGGCGTGCGCGAACTCGCCCGCGAAAGCGGCGTGCATCACGCGGTCGTTCATCGCGTGCTCGCCACGTTCGCCGCCAACGGCTTCCTGGTGCAGGACGCCGCCGGCCGCTATGGCCTGGGTCTACGCTGGTTCGAACTCGGGCAGGTCATGCGCAAGACTTCGCGGCCGAGGTAGTGCAGCCCGCGCTGGAAGCCCTGGCGCTGAGTTGTGGGGAAACCGTGTTCCTGTCCTGGCTGGACGGCGACGAAGGCCTGTGCACCGACATCGCCCAGAGCCAGCACCAGCTGCGCTTCTCGATCGAGGTCGGGCAGCGCTTCGCGCTCGATGCGGGCGCACATGCCAAGGCCATCCTGGCCTTCCAGCCCGAAGCGCTGCGCCAGCGCGTGGCGCAGCGCGCGGAATCGTCCGCTCAGGAACTGGAAGCCCGGCTCGCGCAGGTCCGTGCCGATGGCTGGGCCTATACCTGCGAGGAATCCGCGGCCACTGTGGCCGGCCTGGCAGTACCGCTGTACAGCCGCGATACCCGCACCGTGGTGGGTTCGCTGGCGATAGCCGGACCGCTGCAGCGGCTCGACGAACACGCCCTGCCGCGCCTGCTCGATGCGCTGCGGGCCGCACGCGACACCATCGGGCCGGTGACGGGATTCCTGCGCTGACAAAACACAAAAACACAGCGTGATACCGGCCGGTGGCAGGGCACGCAAAACGAGACAACACTAGGGAGAAAGGTAGACATGACGCCGATGCAAACAGAACTGAACGCGCCGGGGGTGGCGCAACCAGCGGCAAGGTCGCGCTTCATGGAGCCAGTCCTGTTGCTGGTTTCCGTGGCGCTGTCCGTGTTCGGCGCGATGATCGGCATGCAGCTGATCGTGTCGCTGGGCATCTCTGCCAATACCTCGATCATCGGCGCGCTGATCGCCATCGTGTTCTCGCGTATCCCGCTCGAGGTAACGCGGCGCTTTCGCGTGCTCGAGCGCCAGAACCTGGTGCAGACCGCGATTTCCTCGGCAACCTTTGGCGCGGCCAATTCGCTGATGATCCCGATCGGCGTGCCGTACGCCATGGGCATGCCCGAGCTGGCCACGCCGATGCTGATCGGCGCGGTGATCGCGATGTTCGTCGACGGCGCATGCTGTACTTCCTGTTCGGCAGCAAGATCTTCCCGGCCACGGCACCTGGCCCGCCGGCATCGCCACCGCTGAAGCGATCTGGGCCGGCGACCGCGGCGGCCGCAAGGCGGCCTTCCTGGGCCTCGGCGTCGCCGTGGGGTGTGGGCGGCGCTTGGCTCGGCGTGCCGATGTCCGCGTTCGGCGCGGCCTTCCTCGGCAACCTGGCGGCACTGACCATGTTCGGCATCGGCCTGCTGGTGCGCGGCTATTCAGTCGCGCTGACCGGCATCGACATTGCCAAGGCCTACATCCCGCACGGCCTGATGATCGCGCCGGCATCGTGGCGCTGTTCCAGGTGGCCAACGAAATCCGCCGCGCACGCCACGCGCCGGCCGCCGATGCGCGCACGATCGAAGTGCCCGCCTCGCGCGCGAGCCGCATCCTGTCGGGCGGCTTCCTGATCTACCTGGCGATCGCGCTGCTGATCTCGGTGCTGGCTGGCCACGTGTCCGACATGTCGCTCGGCATGCTGGTCGTATTCGTGCTGTACGCCGCGTTCGCCGCCTATGTGCATGAGCTGATCGTCGGCATCGCCGCGATGCACTCGGGCTGGTTCCCGGCCTTTGCCGTGGCGCTGATCACGCTGACCATCGGCATCCTGATCGGCTTCCCGCCGACGGCGCTGGCGGTGCTCGTGGGCTTCTCGGCCGCCACTGGCCCGGCCTTTGCCGACATGGGCTATGACCTCAAGACCGGCTACCTGCTGCGCGGCGAAGGCCGCGACATGGAAGCGGAACTCGCCGGCCGCAAGCAGCAGTTCCTGGCCGCGATGATCGGCTTCGCCGTGGCCGCGGTGGTGGTGCTCGTGTTCCACGGCACCTTCTTCTCGCAGAACCTCATCCCGCCCGTCGACCGCGTCTACGCGGCGTCGATCAAGGCCGGCTCGTCAGCGGAAATCGCGCGCAACCTCGCGATCTGGGCGATTCCCGGCGCGCTGCTGCAGCTGATCGGCGGCTCGAAGCGCCAACTCGGCATCCTGCTGTCGACCGGCATGCTGATCGCCTCGCCGCTGGCCGGCTGGGCCGTGCTGGCCGGCCTGCTGATCCGCTTTGTGCTGCAGCGCCTGCGCGGTGACAAGCATGTGGCCGAGATGAGCGCCTTCGCCGGCGGCGTGATCGCGGGCGACGCGCTGTTCAGCTTCTTCGGTTCGGTCACCAAGCTGCGCAAGTAACACCTTCCCTGCATTTCCTGAGACGTAACATGGATATCCAAGCGATCCGTGCCGGCACTCCGCTGACGGCCTCCACCATCTACCTCGACACCGCAGCGGCCTCGCTGGCGCCCGATGCCGTGCTCGACACCGTGCGCAGCTACCTGCTCGATACCGGCCATGTGGGCATCTACCTGCCGGCGTTCCGCAAGGAGACCTATGCACGCGTGGACGCCGTGCGCGGCAAGCTGGCCGCGCTGCTGAACGCGGCAGCCGACGAGATCGCCTTCACCAAGAACGCAACCGAAAGCATTTCGCTGGTCGCGCGCGGCATTGCCTGGCAGGCCGGCGACGAAGTGCTGGTCGCCGACACCGAAATGCTGAGCAATCTGCTGCCGTGGCGCCGGCTCGAGCAAACCCACGGCATTGCCGTGAAGATGGTCGAGGCCAATGCGCAAGGCCTGCTGTCGCCGGACGCCTTCGAGGCGGCCATCACGCCACGCACACGGCTGCTGACGTTCTCGCACCTGCCCAACTCGACGGGCGCAGTCCAACCGGCGGCGCAGATCTGCGCCGTGGCACGCCGGCATGGCGTGTTGTCGCTCGTCAACGCCGCGCAAAGCGTCGGCATGCTGCGTTCGGACGTGGCTGAACTCGATTGCGACTTTCTGGCCGGTTGCGGCCGCAAGGCGCTGCGCGCGACCGAGGGCTCGGGCTTCCTGTATGTGCGCCGCGCATTGATCGAACAGATCGAACCCTCGCTGGTCGGCTGGTGGAACGGCGCCTATGACCGCGCGACCGGTGCGCTGTCGCTGGTGGCCGGCGCACGCCGCTTCGAAGCAGGCTGCCCGATCGTCCCCGCCATCCTGGGCATGGGCGCAGCGATCGACTACGCGCAGGACATCGGCATCGACGCCATCGAAGCACGCGTGCGCGACCTGACCGAGTACGCGGTGGCGAAGTTCTCGTCGATCCCGGGCTTCGAGCTGTACGGGCCGGCCGACGTGGCCCACCGTATCGGCATCGTGCCATTCAATGTGCGCGGCGTGGACCCGGCCAGCATCGTGGCGGCGCTCGAAGCGCAGCAATGCATCATCGAAGCCGGCAATTTCATGGCGGATGCGATCCTGGCGCGCTATGGCGTGTCGACCATGGCGCGCGTGTCGCTGCACTACTTCAACACCCACGAGGAAATCGACCGCGTGGCCGCGCTGATCCGCGCCGCCATCGCCTGATTCCCCATCCCTCAAGGAATACAACACATGACCCAACGCATCCTCCTGATGAGCAGCTCGCGCAAGGACAACCTCGGCTACCTCGAGCACGCCGCCGAGCAGATCCACACGCTGCTCAAGCGTGAGCCGCGCAAGGTGCTGTTCGTGCCGTTCGCGGGCGTGACGTTCAGCTTCGATACCTACGAAGGCATGGTCAGGCCGGTGTTCGAAAAGCTCGGCTACGCGCTCGAGTCGATCCACCACAGCGCCGACCCGTTGCGCGCCGTGAACGAGGCCGATGCCATTGCCGTCGGCGGCGGCAATACCTTCGCGCTGCTCAAGCGCATGTATGACGCGGGCATCGTCGAAGCGATCCGCGCCAAGGTGCGCGCCGGCACGCCGTACGTGGGCTGGAGCGCAGGCAGCAACGTGGCCTGCCCGACCATCCGCACCACCAACGACATGCCGATCGTGCAGCCGCCGTCGCTGCGCGCGCTCGGCCTGGTGCCGTTCCAGATCAACCCGCACTTCATCAGCGGCAAGCCGGCAGGCCACAACGGCGAGAGCCGCGAGGAGCGGCTGGCCGAGTTCCTGAACATCAACGCACCGGAACAGGTATTCGCGCTGCCCGAAGGCTCGGCGCTGTACAGCGATGGCACCAACGGCACGGTGCTCGGCGAGCGTCATGCGCTGTGGTTCCCGGCTGAAGGCAAGATCGAGACCATCCGTGAGGGCGAGACATTCCCGCTGTCGCGCATCAACGGGCCGGCCGGGATGCAGGGCTGGCCGGGTTTTGCGGTCTGAGCCTCTGAATACATCGGAGTGCCGCCCCGGTTTGCTCCCCTCTCCGCTTGCGGGAGAGGGGCGGGGGAGAGGGCCGGCGCTTGCTGTTGCGACACGGCTGACTTCGTGGTGGCGCCCCTCTCCCCGGCCCCTCTCCCACGGGGGGAGAGGGGAGAAAACCAGCAAGCGTCCTGAACCGCCCCACGTAAACAGCTCACTCAATACAACAAATCGAACCCGCCATACCGGCCGCGGATCCGCCACCGGTACGGCCCCCCTTTACCTTCTGGAGGAGAAACCACAATGAGCCAACCGATCCGCCGCGCCGCCCGCGCGGCCCTGCCGCTGTTGCTGAGCCTGCCCGCCGCCGCCATGGCGCAGTCCGGCCTGACGCTATACGGCGTCATCGACAGCGCCCTCACGTACCAGACCCATTCCAACCCCGCCGGCGACGCGGTGCTCGGCCTGCAGCAGGGCGGCGAAGGCTTCCTGTCGGGCAGCCGCTTCGGCCTGCGCGGCAGCGAGGATCTTGGCGGCGGGCTCAAGGCCGGCTTCGTGCTCGAGAACGGCTTCCTGGCCGATACCGGCAAGCTGGACCAGCAAGGCCAGCTCTTCGGCCGCCAGGCCTATGTGAAGATCGGCAACCGCTGGGGCGAGCTGGCCATGGGCCGCCAGTACACCACGGCCAACACCATGCTGTACTACGTCGACCCGCTCGGTGTCGGGGCGGCGCCGTCCAACTCTTGGATGGTGTACCTGACCGGCCAGCGCTATGACAACGCGGTCAGCTATACCGGCAACTTCGGCCCGGTCTCGGTCATCGCCGAGTACGCGCTCGGTGAGACGGCGGGCAAGGGTTCGGCCAGTTCGTCGGTGTCGCTGGGCCTCAAGTACGCGGCCGGCCCGATCACCGCGATCGGCGACTTCCAGCAGACCCGCGATATCCAGAGCCGCGCCGCGCGCATCTACATGGCCGGCCTCAAGGCATCGGTCGGCCGCGGCAATCTGTTCGCCAACTATATCTACAGCGACCGCGACGGCGGCTTCGATTCATCACGCGGCGGCACCGACACGGCCACCATCACGAGCATGTCGACCGCGCCCACGCCGACCAACCGCGCCGCCATCAACGCTGTCTTCAACGGCAGCCGCCGCGACGACTTCTTCACCGTCGGCGCAAGCTACCCAGTCACCGGCAACGTGACGCTGACCGGCAGCGTGATGCACAACCGCACGCGCGCCGACAACTTCGGCGGCAACCGCACCACCGCGTACGGCGTCGCCGACTACGCGTTCAGCAAGCGCACCGACGCCTACCTGGCGGTCGCCTACGACTGGGTGCGCGGCGACTGGTCCGGCCTGTTCGGCAACAACACCACGAGCTGGACCGGCGACAGCGGCCGCCGCCTTGACGGCCGCGACAACCAGACCACCGTCATGGTCGGCATGCGCCACCAGTTCTGACCGGATTTCGCCCGCGCCCGCCCGCGTGCGCGGCACTACGCAATTTCATTTGGAGAAAGCCATGGCCCTGCAGCAGACGCTGGTCATTCATGAAGCCCTCGACAGCCCGAACGCCAATGGCGCGGTCGTCCAGGAACTGTTCGCGCCGTACGCCGAAGCCGGCGTGACGGTCAAATTGACCACGGTGCACAACGCCCCGCCCGAGAACACCGCCAACACCAGCGACTTCATCACCATTGTGGTGCCCGGCACCGCTGGCAAGCGCGCAGGCGGCAAGGCACCGACGCTGGGCGTGATCGGCCGCAACGGCGCCATCGGCGCGCGGCCCGAGCTGGTCGGCCTGGTTTCGGACGCAGACGGCCCGATCGGCTGCCTGGCCGTGGCGCTGAAGCTCGCGCAGATGAAGGCGCGTGGCGATCACCTGGCGGGCGACGTCATCGTGACGACGCACCTGTCGACCAATGTCTCGATGCAGCCACATGACCCGGTGCCGTTCATGGGCATGCCGGTGTCGTCCGACACCATGAACCACCACCAGGTGCTACCGGAAATGGACGCGATCCTGTCGATCGATGCATCCAAGGGCAACAGCATCATCAAGCACCGCGGCTTTGCGATCTCGCCGACAGCCATGCAGGGCTACATCCTGCGCGTGAGCCCGGACCTCGTCGCGACGATGGAATCGACCACCGGGTGCCCGGCGGTCACGTTCCCGATCTCGCAGCAGGACATCACGCCGTACCACAACGGCCTGTACCACTTCAACAGCATCATGCAGCCCCATGTTGCCACGCGTGCGCCGGTGGTCGCGTGGCGGTCACGGCACAATCAGTCGTGTCCGGCAGCGCCACGTCGGCCAATCACGAAATCGACATCGCGGAGGCCGTGCGCTTCTGCGTGGAAGTCGGCAAGCGCTTTGGCGCCGGCAAGTGCCAGTTCTTCAACACGGCGGAGTGGGAGAAGATCCGCGCGGTGTATCCGGACCTGGCGGTGTTCCAGACCGCCGGCACGCGCTGAGCTCCCCGCGCCGCGTGGCGCGGATCAGCCGGCTGCCGCGTCGTTGGCCGCCTGCGTCGCATGCGGCGGGGATTCGGTGCCATGCAGGCGCTTCCATTCGTCGAAGCCGCCTGCCAGGGCCCAGGTCTTCTGGTAGCCCGCGGCCCGCAGCCGTTCTGCCAGGATGGCCGCCGAGATTTCGTGCGGACAGGCGCAGTAGACGACGATATCGCGGGATTCGATCTGGCTGCCCAGTGCATCCAGCGACCCATGCATGTCGACGACCATTGCGCCCGGGATGCGCTCGATCGGCATGGGACCATGCGCGCGGACATCCAGCACCAGCGGCAGGGTGCCGGCGCGGCGGCGGGCCTCGAGTTCGTCGACGGTCATGCGCGGCACCCGTCGCGTACGGCGCAACATGTGAAAACGCCACCACACGCGCCAGGCCAGGAACAGGCCGAACGCACCCAGGCAGGCCAGCACCGCCAGGTGCCCGTAAGCGCTGAATGCCGCCAGGATGACATCGACAAAGTCACTGAACACCACACCGACGAGCAGCGCCGCGCCGGCCCATACCAGCGCCCCGACGGCGTCATAGAACAGGAATACCGGCAGCGGCGTGGCGGTCATGCCAGCCATGGCCGTCGACAACGCACCGGCGCCCGGCAGCAGCTTGGCGAACACCAGCGAACGCGGCCCCACGCGCAGGTACAGCGACTGGGTCTGGCGGATGCAGGTATCCGGTGACATCGACACCTTGCAGATGGTGCGCAGCATGGGCTGGCCCAGCCGGCGCCCGGCGAAATACCAGGCGGTATCCGAGATCAGGCAGGCAGCGATCACGGCCGCCAGCACCGCGCCGATCGACGGGCCGGTCTCCTGCACACCCAGGGCCCCGGCCACGAACAGCATCGGATACGCTGGGATCGGCAGCCCTGCCTGTTCCGCCAGCACGTTGAGGAACACCAGCATGAGGCCGTGGTTTTCCAGCATGGTCTGCAACTCGCCCACAGCCGTCTCCCGCCGTCATCTTGTATTGATCAGAACGACAGTGTGCCAGCGGCGCCGCCACCGTGCACGCCGCTGGCTGCACGGGATCTTCAAATTCCTTGATCTTTCAGCACGCCGACGGCCTTACTGGACCAGCCGGCAACGCCGGGCAAAATCGACCAGTTCCACGAGCGAACCCACCTGCAGCTTGGCCATGATGCGCGCCTTGTAGCTGCTGACGGTCTTGTTGCTGATGAAGAGTTCGTCGCCGATGGCCTTGTACGACATGCCCCGCGCCAGCATCTTCAGCACGACCAGTTCCTTATCGGAAAGGCGGCGCAGGCTTTCGTCGTCGCCGCACAGCGCCAGCCCGAAGGTGCCGCGACGCGGCTGCGCCGGAAAGACCGTGTAGCCGGCCAGCACCGACTCCACCGCACGCAGGATCTCCCGGATGTCCTGCGTCTTGCCGACGAAACCCTGCACGCCGGCCTGCCACGAGCGCGACACGAACACCGCCGGATCCAGCGCTGTCACGACCAGGATGCGCACCGAGGGATGGATGTCGCGCACCCTTGCCGCCACATCGAGGCCGCCGATGCGCGGAATATCGAGGTCAAGCATCACCAGTTCCGGCTTGTGCTGGCGCACCGCTTCGATCGCGCACTGGCCGTTGTCGGCCTCGACAATGTCCTCCACGCCAAGTAGTTGGGAAAGCTGCGATCTCATCACCAGCCTCCAGGCAGGATGATCATCAACGATCAGGACGGTAGCCATGCTTGCTGTCTGTCTTTCTGTATCGGAATCGGTCGGGAAGAAGTCCGAGCGGCGGAAGACTGCCGCCCGCAGGAGGGACCTGCAGGTTGTGAGCGGAAAAGTATAGGCAGGCACCCTCGCGCCGGATTGCAGAGGAGTCTGTTTTGGAGGAAGCAATTTCCTCGCGTTCTTAAGGCCGATTCACCCTTGGAATCGCGGGACCGCTGCAAGGGCTGCAAATGCCAGCCTGCAGGGAGGTGGCACCCGCTGCCCCTTCCGCGTGCAGGGACAAACGGGCTTCGACGGCAGGTGCTACTCTATTTCATTGGTGTCATCCAGGAGAGACCGCCGTGTCCCGCAAAACCCCCATCGAGCGCTACCGCAACATCGGCATCAGTGCCCATATCGACGCCGGGAAGACGACGACGACGGAGCGCATCCTGTTCTATACCGGCGTCAATCACAAGCTGGGGGAAGTGCACGACGGCGCCGCGACCATGGACTGGATGGAGCAGGAGCAGGAGCGCGGCATCACCATCACGTCGGCCGCGACCACGGCATTCTGGAAGGGCATGGCCGGTAACTACCCCGAACACCGCATCAACATCATCGATACGCCGGGACACGTCGACTTCACCATTGAAGTCGAGCGTTCCATGCGCGTGCTGGACGGCGCGTGCATGGTCTACGACGCCGTCGGCGGCGTGCAGCCGCAATCCGAGACGGTCTGGCGCCAGGCCAACAAGTACAAGGTGCCGCGCATCGCGTTCGTCAACAAGATGGACCGCGTCGGCGCGGACTTCTTCCGCGTGCAGACCCAGATTGCCGACCGCCTCAAGGGCCGCGCCGTGCCGATCCAGATCCCGGTCGGCACGGAAGACCATTTCCAGGGCGTGGTCGACCTGGTCAAGATGAAGGCCGTGGTCTGGGACGATGTCAGCCAGGGCGTGCACTTCGAATACCGGGACATCCCGGCCGAGCTGCTGCCAATCGCGCAGGAATGGCGCGACAAGATGGTCGAGGCCGCCGCCGAGGCCGACGAGACGCTGCTCGAACAGTACCTTGCCGGCGATCCGCTCAGCGAAGCGCAGATCAAGCAGGGCCTGCGCAAGCGCACCATCGCCAACGAGATCGTGCCGATGCTGTGCGGCAGCGCGTTCAAGAACAAGGGCGTGCAGAGCATGCTCGACGCGGTGATCGACTATCTGCCCTCGCCCGCCGACGTGCCCGCCATCCTCGGCCATACCGAGGACGACCGCGAGGCCGAGCGCCACCCGAACGACGAAGAGCCGTTCTCCGCGCTCGCGTTCAAGATCATGACCGACCCCTTCGTCGGCCAGCTGATCTTCTTCCGCGTGTACTCGGGCGTGGTGAATTCGGGCGACACGGTCTACAACCCGGTCAAGGGCAAGCGCGAGCGGCTGGGCCGCATCCTGCAGATGCATGCCAATGTGCGCCAGGAAATCAAGGAGGTGCGCGCCGGCGACATCGCCGCGGCGGTCGGGCTCAAGGAAGCCACGACCGGCGACACGCTGTGCGACCCGAACAAGGTCATCATCCTGGAGCGCATGAGCTTCCCGGAGCCGGTCATCTCGCAGGCCGTGGAGCCGAAGACCAAGGCGGACCAGGAAAAGATGGGCATCGCGCTGAACCGCCTGGCCCAGGAAGACCCGTCGTTCCGCGTGACGACCGACGAGGAGTCCGGGCAGACCATCATCTCCGGCATGGGCGAGCTGCACCTGGAGATCCTGGTCGACCGCATGCGGCGCGAGTTCGGCGTGGAGGCGTCGGTCGGCAAGCCGCAGGTGGCCTACCGCGAGACCATCCGGCAGGCGGCGAAGGACGTGGAAGGCAAGTTCATCAAGCAGTCCGGTGGCCGCGGGCAATACGGCCACGTGGTGCTCAACCTCGAGCCGATGCCGCACGGCGGCGGCTACGAGTTCGTTGATGCCATCAAGGGCGGCGTGGTGCCGCGCGAATTCATCCCGGCCGTGGACAAGGGCATTCGCGAGACGCTGACCTCCGGCGTGCTGGCCGGCTACCCGGTGGTGGACATCAAGGCCACGCTGGTGTTCGGTTCGTACCACGACGTGGACTCGAACGAGAATGCGTTCCGCATGGCTGGCTCGATAGCGTTCAAGGAAGGCATGAGGCGCGCCAGGCCGATCCTGCTCGAACCGATGATGTCGGTGGAAGTGGAAACGCCCGAGGAATTCACCGGCAATGTGATGGGCGACCTGTCGTCACGGCGCGGCATGGTGCACGGCATGGAAGAGATCGCGGGCGGCGGGGGCAAGGTCGTGCGCGCGGAAGTGCCGCTGGCGACGATGTTCGGCTACTCGACGTCGCTGCGCTCGCTGACGCAGGGGCGTGCCACCTTTACGATGGAGTTCAAGCATTACGCCGAGGCGCCTGCGAATGTGGCTGAGGCGGTGATTGGTGCGAAGAAGGTGGCGTAGCGGGCAGCACTGTCAGCAAACTGATGAAATGAATAGCTGCGCGTGCTTTCTCCCCTCTCCCATTGTGGGAGGAGGGGCGGGGGAGAGGGCAGGAGTCACCACGAGTGAAGCGCCACGGTGCTTGCCATGCGCCTGCCCTCTCC
>LRMT01000109.1 GCA_001725945.1 Cupriavidus sp. UYMMa02A
GCACGAAGCGCAACGGCTGGGCGGCAGGTGCCGCGCCGCACAGCTGCGGCGGCGAGATGCCGAACTCGCGCAGGCGTTCGCGCGCCGCGTCGGTGATCCAGTCGGTCGTCCAGGCCGGCGACAGCGTGGTGCGGATCCGCCATGGCCCGAGCCCGGCCGCATCCAATGCGTGGCCGATGTCCTCGGCGATCTGCGACATGGCCGGGCAGCCGGAGTAGGTCGGCGTGATGGTGACCTCCAGCGTGGCGCCGTCGGCCACGGCAATATCGCGCAGGATGCCGAGGTCGCGGATCGACACCACCGGGATCTCGGGATCCGGCACGGTCTCCAGTGCGGCCCACGCGCGCGCGGTCCGTTCTGTGTCGGGAATGGTCGTTGTGCTCATGGCGGGTGCTACCACTGCGCGCCGGGATGGGCGCGCGCCAGGCCCTGCATCTCCGCAAGCAGATAACTCATATGCTCCGAATGCAGGCCGTGCTTGCCCGTCGACACGAAGGCGCTCGGGACAGGCTTGTCGAGCGTGGCGGCCGCGAGGGTTTCGTCGACCGTCGCTTCCCATGCTTCGCGCAGGTCGGCGGTCTGCACCGCCACGCCGTGAGCGGCGGCCAGCTGCTCCACGTCGTCGCCGACGAAGCACTCGTTCATGTACGGCATCAGGTGGTCGAGCGCGCGTTGCATGCGCAGGTGCGAATCCTCAGTGCCGTCGCCAAGGCGCACCATCCAGCCAGCGGCGTGGTGCAGGTGATAACGGGCTTCCTTGACCGACTTGGCCGCGATGGCGGCCAGTCCGGCATCGGTGCTGGCCTGCAACGCAGTCCACAGTTCGATCATCAGCGCGCTGTACAGGAAATTGCGCGTGATGGTGACGGCGTAGTCGCGGTCGCTGCTGGCGGTGCCGGCCAGCGGGCCGCTGTGCGGCAGTTCGGCCAGCGTCCAGTTGCTGAACTCGCGTTCGCCGCGCCAGTACGCGTAGTCGTCCTCGTGGCGTGCCCGGCCGGTCAGCTCGCCTTCAAGTCGCCCGCGCGGCATAAAGCAGCCGCGACTGGCCGATCAGGTCCAGGCTGATATTGGCCAGCGCGATGTCTTCCTCGAGCACCGGACCATGGCCGCACCATTCGGCATTGCGCTGGCCCAGGATCAGCGCGTTGTCGGCAAGCCGCAGCACGTAGCGCAGCGCGGCGGCGTGCTCTGGCGGCAGGTGCGACAGCGCGATGTCGGACGTGGATGAGGTCATGGTGCCTGGCCCTTACATATGGTTGACTTCGTCGGGCAACTGGTAAAAGGTCGGGTGCCGGTAGATTTTGTCGGCCATCGGGTCGAACAGCTCCGGCTTTTCCTCGGGCGCGCTGGCAGTGATGGCGGTGGACGGCACCACCCAGATCGACACGCCTTCCTGGCGCCGCGTATAGACGTCGCGCGCCATATGCAGCGCCTGCTGCGCGTCCGCCGCATGCAGCTGCCGCAATGCTTGTGCTCGAGGCCCTGCTTGCTGCGCACGAATACTTCCCACAGCGGCCATTCTTTCTGCGTCACCTTCTGCGTCATGCCGGTCTCCTTGTTCGTGCCTCAGGCGGCTTCGCGCTGCGTCTCGCGCGCGGCCTGCTTGGCGGCGTGGGCCAGCGCGGCCTCGCGCACCCAGGCGCCGTCCTCATGGGCCTTCACGCGCGTGGCCAGGCGCTCGCGGTTGCATGGGCCGTCGCCATTGATCACACGCCAGAACTCATCCCAGTCCAGCGGGCTGTAGTCGTAGTGGCCGCGCTCGGCATTCCATTGCAGGCCCGGGTCGGGCAGTGTGACGCCGAGCACCTTGGCCTGTTCGACCGTCGCGTCGACGAACTTCTGGCGCAGGTCGTCGTTCGAGATGCGCTTGATGCCCCAGGCCATGGTCTGGGCGCTGTTGGTCGAGGCGGTGTCGGGCGGCCCGAACATCATCAGCACCGGGAACCACCAACGGTCGACCGCGTCCTGCACCATCTCGCGCTGGGCATCGGTGCCGCGCATCATTGCCAGCAGCGCGTCGAAGCCCTGGCGCTGGTGGAACGACTCTTCCTTGCAGATGCGGATCATGGCGCGCGCATACGGCCCGTACGAGCAGCGGCACAGTGGAATCTGGTTCATGATTGCCGCACCGTCGACGAGCCAGCCGATTACGCCGACATCGGCCCAGGTCAGCGTCGGGTAATTGAAGATCGACGAATACTTGGCCCGGCCCGTGTGCAGCGCGTCGATCATTTCGTCGCGCGAGGTATTGAGCGTTTCCGCGGCGGAATACAGATAGAGGCCGTGGCCGCCCTCATCCTGCACCTTGGCCAGCAGGATGGCCTTGCGCTTGAGCGACGGCGCGCGGCTGATCCAGTTGCCCTCGGGCAGCATGCCGACGATTTCGGAGTGCGCGTGCTGGGAAATCTGCCGGACCAGCGTCTTGCGATAGGCCTGCGGCATCCAGTCCTGCGGTTCGATCTTGGCGTCAGCGGCCATGCGGGCATCGAACGCCACCTGGCGGGCGGCGTCGTCCAAGCCTGGCTCGGACGAGCTGGGAGCCGCTGGATTGCCGGGCAAATCCAGACTCTGCGTGTACATAGAAGCCTCCTTTGGCTGCCGCTCTGTTACCAGCTCTGACGGCCGGCTTCGCGCCTGTGGTTTCGGCCTCATTATATATAAGCCGACCGGTCGGTCAATTAAGGCGCGGGTGGGGGCGCCTGGCGACGTGACGGTAACTTTTGCAAAGGCAAGTAAGGTACGCGCGACATGCGTCCGGAGGGCGAAGTCAACCGGGGCCTCCGCGATCGGTACGAAACTTGCGCGGCACACGTTTCGCCATGACAAACGATGCCGAAGTCTCTCTGCTGTGTCCCGGCCACAACTGTTGGCGCGTGGAGCCATGCGCGCGCTTTGCGATGCTCGTCGATGCGCACGCCTATTTCGCCGCGCTGCGACAGGCATTGGCACGTGCCGAACAAACCATCTTTATCGTCGGCTGGGATATCGACAGCCGCATGCGCCTGACGCCGGATGCACCCGACGACGGCCTGCCGGCCGAGTTGCGCGATTTCCTCAGCGCGCTGTGCGAGCGTCGGCGCGGCCTGCGCGTCTACGTGCTGAGCTGGGATTTCGCGATGGTGTTCGCGTTCGAGCGAGAATTCCTGCCCGCGGCGCGGCAGCACTGGCAGGCGCACCGGCGCTTGTCGTTCTGCCTTGATGGCAACCATCCGCCAGGGGCGTCGCATCACCAGAAGATCGTGGTCATTGATCACTGCCTGGCATTCGTCGGTGGACTGGACCTAACGATCCGCCGGTGGGATACCCCCGAACACCGTGCCAGCGATCCCCGCCGTGTCGATCCCGATGGCAAGCCCTACGCGCCCTTCCATGACGTCCAGTGCATGGTGGACGGGGACGCTGCGCGGGCCCTGGGCGACCTGGCCGCCGAACGATGGTTGCGGGCGACAGGACGGCATCCCCGCGTGCCCGTCATGGCCGGTGCGGACCCATGGCCGGCAGAGGTATCGCCAGACGTCATCGATGTGCAGGTCGGCATCTCGCGCACGGATCCGGCGCGCGATGACCTGCCCGCCGTCACCGAAATCCGCAAGCTCCATACCGATGCGATCGCCGCCGCGCGTGACAGCCTGTACCTCGAAAACCAGTACTTCAGTTCCGGCCTGATCGCCGACGCGTTCGCGGCGCGGCTGCGCGAGCCCGATGGCCCCGACATCGCTTTCGTCTCGCGCCGGACCGAAAGCGGCTGGCTCGAGGAAGCCAGCATGGGCGTACTGCGCGCGCGGCTTTGCCGGACGTTGGCCGCAGCCGACTCGCACGGTCGCTTCCAGCTTTACTGTCCCGGCGTGCCGGGGCTGGGAAGCGCCTGCGTCAATGTCCACAGCAAAGTGATGATTGTGGATGACCGGTTGCTCATGATCGGCTCCGCGAATCTGAGCAACCGGTCCTTCGGGCTCGACACCGAGTGCAATCTCGCGATCGCGTCGAACGGTGACGCTCGCATCGCCGCATCGATCCGCGCGATGCGGGGCCGCTTGCTGTGCGAGCACCTGGCGGTCACGCACGAGGTCCTGGGTCAGGCGATGGCGGCGCATCCGCGGCTGAACGACGCGATTCGCGCGCTGCATCGTCCGCAAGGCCGGACGCTCGAGCCGTTCACGCCCAGTGTCACTGAAGACGTCGATGCTGTGCTGCCCGATGCCATGTTGCTCGACCCGATGGAGCCGATCGACACGGAGCAGGTCGTCGCCGAGTTCATCGGCCACGAGGCCGCCCGCACGCGGCCAGCCGCGTGGCGATGCTGGTGGCGTTCGTGCTGGTACTGGCCGGCGTGGCGTTTGCGTGGCGATATACGCCGTTGCGCGAATGGGCCGATTTCCGGCAAGTGCTGGCGCTGATAGAGCGCGTGGACGACATGCCGCTGGCGCCGCTTGTGCTGATGGGCGTCTTCGTCATCGGCGGACTGATGCTGATTCCCGTGACCGTGCTGATCGCGGTGACGGTCGTGGTGTTCGGGCCGTTGTACGGCGGGGCGATGGCGCTGGCCGGCACGGTGCTGAGCACCGCGACCGGCTACACGGTAGGGCGCCTGCTCGGTCGCAACGCCGTGCAGCGCTTCGGCGGCCGGCGCCTGAACCGGCTCAGCCAGCGCGTGGGCCAGCATGGCGTGCTAGCGATGGTGGCGCTGAGACTGGTGCCCGTTGCGCCGTTCACGCTGGTCAATCTCGTCGTGGGCGCGTCGCGCATCCGCCTGCGCGATTGCTTGTTGGGGACAGCCATCGGCATGTCGCCCGGCATCATCGTGTCGGCGTCACTGGTTGATCGTATTGCCGCTGTGGCGCGGAATCCGCGCGGGACGTCGCGCTGCTCGCACTGGTACTGCTGCTGCCGGCGACCCTGTGGCTCGTGCTGCGGTACAGGCGCCAGCGACGCAGACGGGCAGCGCATGCGCACAGGCCTCGCAACGCAGGTGCCCGGCATCCAGGCGGCGTACGTGCCGCGTCGAACGAGAGGACGCAGTGAACGCACCAGATATCGCCCAGGCGACCCGGCATGCCAAGATCGTCGTGGCAAGCTACAACATCCACGGCGGTGTCGGCACCGACGGCCATTTCGTGCCGAAGCGGATCTGCGAAGTGCTGGGCGAGCTGCGGGCCGACCTGGTCGCCCTGCAGGAAGTCGAGACCCGTGCCACCGGTTTCGACATGCTGGGCTTCCTGGCGCAGCATACGGGCCTGCACGCGATACCGGGGCCGACCCTGGTGCGCGACGACGGCGACTATGGCAATGCCTTGCTGACGCGCTACCCGCCGACCAGCGTGCGGCACATCGATCTCAGCGTGAAAAGATATGAACCGCGCGGTGCCATCGATGCGCAGCTCCGATGCGATGCGATCGAGTCCGGCACATTCGCGCTGCGCGTCATCGCCACGCACCTTGGCCTGCGCCCCGGCGAACGGCGCGCGCAGGTGCGCCGCCTGCTGACGGCGCTGGCCGAAGTACCGGCCCAGCCGACCATTCTGCTCGGCGATGTCAACGAATGGTTCCTGTGGGGCCGGCCGCTGCGCTGGCTGCACGCGTACTTCGAGCGCACGCCGCACGTGTCGACATTTCCGTCGCGCTGCCCGGTACTGGCGCTCGACCGCATCTGGACGTCACCGCGCGCGCATCTCGTCGCGGTATCGAGCCATCGCAGTCCGCTGGCCCGGCTGGCATCCGATCACCTGCCGCTGATCGCGCAGATGCGGCTCGTTTCGCGGTAGGCGTACGTTGCGCCATTCAGTCCTGCATGGCGCTACGCTTCGGACGCCGTACTGCTCGCAGCTTTCCGCTGCTCCCGCCTCCGCAGAAGAACTGGTCGGCGCCATCGGACTCTAGTCCCGACACCATGACGCCCGCGGGCAGGTCGAGCCGTTCCAGGACTTCGCCCGTGCGCGGATCGATGCGCCGCAGGTCGCTCGATTCGCCTTCCCAGGTGCCATGCCACAGCTCCCCGTCGACCCAGGTGACCCCGGTCACGAAGCGGCTCGACTCGATGGTGCGAAGCACCTTCCCGGTCTCGGGATCGATCTGGTGGATCTTCCGCTCGCGGTATTGTCCGACCCAGAGCGAGCCTTCGGCCCACGCGAGCCCGGAGTCGCCGCCGCCGCCCGGTGCCGGAATGGTCGCGAGCACGCTGCCGGTCTGCGGATCGACCTTCTGGATGCGGCTTTCTGAGATCTGGTACAGGTGGCGGCCGTCAAAGGCTGTTCCCGCATGCGCGGGTATATTGAGGCTGCGCACGGTCTGTCCGCTCGCGGGATCCAACGCGTTGAGCGTGTCTCCGGCGGCAAACCACACCTGGCGCCCGTCATAGCTGACGCCATGCACGGCGTCCACGCCCGGGAAGGGCCCGTATTCACGAATGACTTCCGCTGCTGATCGTTTCATGTTCCTGTCCTCGTCACTGGGGGATGTGCGTTTCATGCTAGTCGCCAGGCAGCGGTGCGGGGAGTAACAAGGTCGTCGCGAATCCGGGTACAACGGGCATCATCCAGCGGCGCGCGCGCCCGTGGCCGACCGGCTGTACCTTGCCGGCCGCGGACAGGGCATCGAGCGCCCGCTGCATGGTGCGCTGGCTCGCGCCGAGCGCAAGCGCGAGGGCCGAACTGGACCACGACTCGCCATCCGCGAGGCAGGCCAGCACGGTTGCATAGGCGTCTTCGACGGGC
>LRMT01000110.1 GCA_001725945.1 Cupriavidus sp. UYMMa02A
GTTGACGACGCCAGCAAAGTCCTATGTCCTGCGACGGAAACCACCAGGCGTGCTGTTGAAAGGGGCGCACGCGGTGGAAAGGGAGGCTAAGGTTCTCCAGGAATTGTGGTCGATGGGTTTTCCAGTTCCGCGAGTACATGGCGTGTGCATGAACGAGGAAATTCTTGGAACGCGGTTCTATGTCATGGATCACATCGAGGGACGGGTCATTTGGGACGCGACTTTTCCCGAGGTGGACATAACACAACGGCCACTTTACTTCGATGCGATGAACGAAGCTATCGCGCAACTTCATTGCATCAACTACACCCAGGCGGGCCTGGAAGACTATGGCCGACCGGGTGAGTATCTCGAACGTCAGATCGCACGCTGGACTAGTCAATATGCTGACGACGCATCGCTAGTGGGAAGGGATCCGTTCATCGAAAAGCTAATCGAATGGCTCCCAGTCCATATCCCATCAAGCACAGAATGCTCCATTGTGCATGGTGATTTTCGCGTGGACAACATGATCTTCCATCCATCGGAGCCACGTGTGATTGCTGTACTCGATTGGGAGTTGTCCACGCTTGGAAATCCTCTCGCCGACTTCGCATACCACCTAATGATGTTCCGGATGCCTCCGCAGATTATAGCCGGGCTCGCGGGCTCGGATTTAGCGAAGCTAAATATACCGACTGAGACAGAGTACATTGCTGCATACTGCGCGCGCACCGGCCGCGAGAACATTCCCGATCTCGATTTCTATCTCTCCTTCAACATGTTTCGCCTTGCCGCGATCCTTCATGGCATCCACGGACGTCTGATAAGAGGATCCGCAGTCTCTCCGCACGCTAGGGAAATGGCTGCCTCGTATCCATTTGTGGCCAAACTCGCGTGGCAGCAATCTCAAGGAGATCAGTCATGATGGACGCGGCCGGACTGGAATTTGAGAGAACGGGCGCCATCGCGAGACTTACGTTGAACCGTCCCGAGGTTGCTAATGCCCTCGATGTGCCGCTCGCTCGCGCGTGATGGAAGCATCCATAATATGCGGTGAAGACGACTCTATTCGATGTGTCACTATTACGGGTGCGGGTCGTTTCTTCTGTGCGGGTGGCGACGTGGGTGAGTTCAACGCTACGCCGGAACATTTGCCGTTCTTGATGAAGGAGCTCACGGCCTATCTGCATATGGCTATCACACGATTTGCGCAGATGCCAAAACCGCTGATCACCGTCATTAACGGCCCCGCCGCCGGGGCCGGACTGAGCCTTGCACTTCTTGGGGACATTGCCCTAGCGGCCCGATCCGCGCATTTGACTCCGGCATATGCGGCGATTGGGCTCTCACCAGACGCCGGTATGTCATGGATGTTGCCGCGACTGGTCGGTTTGCGACGGGCGCAGAAGATGGTAATCACGAACGAGAGAGTGAGTGCCGATGAGGCAGCAGCGATTGGGCTCGTAACTGAAGCTGTAGACGATGCCTTGTTGCCTTCCCGGGGTACAGAGATTGAGAACCAGCTGGTGACCGCGGCGACACCCGCCTTGGGAAAGGCTAGAAATCTCTTGCACTCAAGCTTCAATACCAGCCTGGAAGCACAAATGGAGATTGAGGCTCGTGCAATGGCGGACGTCTGCCGGACATCAGAGGCGCGGGAGAGAATCGGCGCGTTTGTTGCCAGGCGATCTTAACGCCAGCGTTTGCGTCTAGAGCACATCGGGTGGAACGAAGATGGACAACAATGGAAGCCTCGAAATATACCGCCAGTATGGTGCGGGGCCTCGTCCCTTGCTTCAAAAACACTTCATGCGTGCGGGCGCCCGCCTCACACTGTTCCGACCCCAGAGCATCCTTCCGACGTGCAAGGCCATGGCAACGCGCCTTGTGTTTGATGCGAAGGCCCCCCTTCCGACCTAGGGTAATCCTGTCCGCGGTGTGCTTGACCGTCACCGTCCATGGATCCTATTATGGGACATAAGACCCACTACGGTACTTGATGCCCAGTTATGCTGCTCCAGGCGACCGTAGCCACGCGGTGAAGAACCTTCGCGTTGCGCGACAGCAGGTAGAGACCACAAGTCTCATTCGAGCATTAGGTATGAACCTCTTGTGCTGGCATGCCAAAAGGGCGCCGCGTTTCTGTTTAGCGAGACGAGACAACAAATAACCTGCAGCGCCACAAGGCACTGTCTGATAAATGAGGAGACTGGAATGCCGTCTGTGATAAGCAGATCGTTGGATCGTAGTACACCGCGTAGTTGGTACGCTCTAGCTGTTCTTCTTTTCCTTTACGTCCTTTCGTTGATGGACCGGCAGATTATCGCCCTCATGATTACCCCTTTGCGGCGAGATTTGGGGCTTACGGACGTGCAGGTTGGTTTGCTCGAGGGATTTGCTTTCGTCATTATGTACACAATGGCTGCGATTCCCCTAGGCTGGGCGGTTGACCGATTCTCGCGCAGGTTTGTGATCTTTGCTGGTCTCGTCGTCTGGTCTGCAAGTTGTGCTGGCGCTGGTTTCGCATTGAGTTTCGCAGCGCTTTTCGCGAGTCGGGTGGGAGTCGGTATCGGCGAGGCCGCGCTTACACCGGGTGCTCATTCTATGCTTAGTGATCTTTTTCCGCGTAGGCAGCTTTCGATGGCGCTGGGCGTGTTTGTGATTGGGGCCAATATCGGGGTCATGGTCTCCTACGGCCTTGGTGGGACGCTTATCCATTGGCTGAACGCCGCCGGTGAAATCCATCTGGCTGGACTAGGCCAATTTCATCCTTGGCAAATGGCTTTCCTCGTTGCAGGGTTGCCGGGTCTTATATTGAGTTGGCTTCTATTCACTATTGCGGAGCCCCAGCGTAGGTATATCAGCAAGCCAAACGCAGCTGTCATTGGCCCCGTTGTTGCGTTTTTCCGAACTCGAGGACGAACTTTGCCATTGGTGATTGTTGGTTTCGCCTTTAACAATCTAGTTGGCTACACCGTCCTTTCCTGGACTCCAGCATTGCTGGAGAGGAAGTTTGGATGGCACGTCGGCGAGATCGGGCCCGCGCTGGGACTTGTTCTTGGAATTGCCGGCGTGGCGGGAATGCTGAGCTCCGGGCTCATTGGGGGGCATTGCTTTCGTCGAGGCATACACGATATCAATGTCCGGATGAGCGCGCTCTCAATGATGTTGGCTGCCCCAGTGGCGTTGATCGCGTTCACTGCCGCTACTCCTACGATGTGCCTTGTCTTTCTGGCTGGCACGCACTTCTTGTGTTCACTTACGGTCGCTAGCGCAGCTGCGGCGCTTCAACTCATTGCGCCCAACGAATTGCGAGGCCGTCTAGCCGCGACTTACGTATTTGTAGCCAATCTTGTCGGCCAGGGGCTGGGCCCCGTCGCGGTGGGGTTTATCACCGAGCACATTCTCCACAATCACATGCTTGTCGGATACTCACTCGCCGTCCTGGTTCCGGTAGCTGCCGCTCTGGGTGCATTGTTCCTACGTATTGGGTTAGGAGCTTACCGTCACGCGTTGGGTGAGGCCGAAGGCCACGAACGTGCTGGTGAGCATGCGGGCGCATCCGCATTGGGCGAGGCGGCGGTGATTACCAGACGACCCAAATTGGCCGAGTAGGCTGCCAAAGGATGGGCCGTCCGGACTCGTGGCTCGAGCCCTCGAAGTGGAGCGAGCCGATTGCCGTTATCCAGCCGGCGCGACTCGACGGCTTCCTTGGTTGCCATGAAAGCAACTGCGGCGGCGCGTGGTCGATGTGGACTGGACATTAATGGAGAAAGGGATGAAGGCCCTAGACGGTTCGCTGCGGCAGATGGTCGCGAAGTGGCTCGATTTGGCGGCGGCGACGCCTGTCAGAGTCATCAGAGGCGGGGCAGATTGCGGATTGGCGGGCAATCGCTACGTTCGAATCGAGGCGGTGCGTTCGGAGCGCCGTTTCTCCATTTGTTTCTTTAAGCATAACGATGGCGTTTGGCGGGTATTTCCCATCAGAACGATCAGAAAAAGTTGTTAATTCCATCGCCGGATCTATCTAGTTTTGTGATGGCTTCATGGAAGCCTGAAATGTGAAGGATGCATGAATATGTTAAAAGTCATCGCTTTAATGAGATTGCGCCGCGATATTTTGCGTGAAAACGCAAAGAAAATATATGAGGAAGAGCACGTCCCACTTGTCATGCAGTTGATGCCAATGATCCGAGATTATCGAAGAAATTACTTAGACCTTGGTGTCAGTGAAATCCAGGAGGATCATCATTCTGATTTTGATGTGATTACCGAACTCTGGTTTGCTCAAGAAGAGGACAGAAATAGCTTTCTGAATCGCATGCGATCCGGTGATGAGGGTCGACGGCTGCGGAAAGATTCTCAGCGTTTTCTGCAGGCCGGAACGACTCGGATGTTCTTAGTCCAAGAGTCGATCACAAAGTCCGCTACGCGCTATTGATTAATCGGACCATAATATTAATTAACTATGAATAAGGTTTTGGAAAAGGGCCTGGTGTTGATTACAGGTGGTGCGGGGCATATTGGTATGGCGTGCGCACGCCATTTTGCCGATCATCGGATCCTTGTCACTGATCTCGTAGAGGAGGCGGTCGAAGGCGCCGTCAAGAAACTGCAGGATGAAGGACTCCAAGTTTCTGGTGTTGCAGCGGATATTACGCGAAAGGACGACGCCAATGAACTGGCCAGCATTGCCTCGAAGATCGGCGGATTCTCGGTCCTGATCCACGCTGCGGGGGTTGCGCCGCCGACGCCAGTGGCAACCATTTATGCTGTGAATCTCTTCGGCACGATTAATGTTCTCGATGCCTTTGAACCGCTGGTCAAGCCCGGTGTTGCTGGCGTTTGCATCGCGTCAATGGCTGGGCACCGCACACTCGGCCACCGCTTCGACCATCTTCTTATCGAGCCGGAAGATGAGCCGGCCGCCCTGGCGCTGAGGATCGAATCAGATGCGCCGACAACGCCAAAGCATCGCCTCGCATATGCTGTTTCGAAACGGGGAACCATCCTTCAGGTTCAGCGCCGGGCATACGCATGGGGGCAGCGCGGAGGCCGGTTACTTTCTGTTTCCCCAGGGATCCTCGGGGATACTGAGATGGGCGCGCAGCGGCAGGCGGGGCTCAATCAACGGGGTAAGGATTTGCCTATTGGGCGGCTCGGGACTTCGGACGAGATTGCGCATGTGGTCCGCTTCGCTGCTTCAACCGGCGCCAGTCTAATGACAGGAACGGATCTACTCGTAGATGGCGGCAATCTTGCCTACTGCAATCACCGTCTTGATCCGAGTTTTGGTGCTAGCTGGCACGCTCTGGAGTTCTGACAGTGCTTGACAGGCACAGCTTGTTGTCGAACTGCGAGTCCAAAGGCTTGTTCCGCGATGGGAATAGTGTACCATTGTGGTCATGAAACTTCGGGATCCGTTTGCTTGATGCGAACGGCCCGTTTGGGGAGCCATGTCAAATCTCGTCGGTGGACGAACCAATCAGAAACGCAGAACCCACGTCGCCCTCGTTGAGTGCGCCGCGGAATTTGTACGCGAAGGAAAGAGCTTCACCGTTGCGGAAGTGGCGGATCGGGCGCAGATCGGGCGAACTACGGCGTATCGTTATTTTCCGAGCGTCGACGTGCTCATCGCGCATGCGACACTGTATGCGACGACAGAGGTCGAGAAGAAGACGATAGGTGCCGCACTCGAAAGCAAGACGACTCCAGAAGACAGGCTTCGATCAGTAATCGAGGCCAGTGATACATCGATAGTCGACCACGACTTTCTGTATCGGACGATGCTGCGACTCACTTTGAGCGGCGACAATGTCCATGAGGGGGTGCCGCTGCGGCGCTCAGCGCCCGCAAAGAGCTGTTGGACGCAGCCGTCGGCGCCTTGCGCAGCCAGCTAGGGGAAAAGCGCTATGAGAGATTGACGGCTGCCCTCAGTCTCTTCTTAGGTATCGAAGCCGCGGTCGTGTTGCGCGATGTATGCTTCCTCTCTCCAGCGGATGCGCGTGAAGTCAAAGTGTGGGGGGCGCAAGCTATTTTGGCTGCAGCACTGGCGGAGGCCTCGGAGTCAGGAAAAAGAAGTAAGGGGCTGAAGCAGCCAGTGACCACCAAGAAGATCACGCCATTGGAGGTCAGTAGAAAGCGCTAGACCTTCTTCGACAAGCCGACGCTACGACCCAGTCACATTGATGGGTCGTGGTTTGGCCATTGTCTCCCCTGCGCCCTCCGGGGGAAACTTTCCTTGGCGCCGGCTCGCAGAAGCACCCTGTAAAGCAACCAGGTGCCCGCCGTTCATGGATGCCGAATTAGATTGGTCGGAACGCGAGCGATAGCTTCGTCGCTCACGAAGAAATCTGCCATTAGCGGTGCACCGATTTCTTTCTCATACCTCGAAAAATCGGTGTTCCCTTCGTTCCGCAACACCTCTTCGTCTAGGAAGAAATTTCCGGAAACCTCACGTGAAGGTTTCGTCAGAATTGCGTAGGCAGCATCTGCAACGATCTCTGGCGTGCGACTTGAGGTTGCCATGCTTCCAAGCTTGTTCCTAACTGCAGCTGTATCGATGGTCGTGAGAGGCCATAGTGAGTTCACGGCGATTCCTAGGGCTGCAAATTCGCGTGCATGACCTAGGGTACACAGGCTCATGCCAAATTTCGCGACACTGTAGGCTACATGAGGTCCAAACCACTTCGGGTCAAGGTCTAGGGGCGGCGAAAGGTTTAGGATATGGGGATTCGCCGCGTGTCGGAGGTAAGGCATTGCGCTGCGAGTGCAAAGATACGTGCCGCGTGCGTTGATCTGTTGCATCAAATCGTAACGCTTCATATCGGTGCTTGCTGTGTCAGTTAGGGAAATTGCACTGGCATTGTTCACCACGATATCAAGCCCCCCAAAGTGACCGACAGCCTGTTCCATTGCGCGCACCACGGCTGCTTCATCTCGAACATCGACAACCAGAGGTAGGGCTGCGCCGCCAGCAGCCTCAATCTCTTCCGCCGCTGTGAAAATGGTCCCGGGAAGGCTAGGGTGGGGGGTGGAGGTTTTTGCTGCAATGACGATGTTGGCACCATCTCTTGCGGCGCGAAGCGCGATGGCGAGGCCGATACCGCGGCTCGCGCCAGTGATGAAAAGCGTTTTCGACTGCAGTTTCATTTGGATACTCTCGAGTGGAACGACTTAGGGTAACGTATAGAGCAGCCGACACTTCGCAATGCCGTCAACCCGCTTTTGAGGGAAGGATTAGAGGCGGCCTTCGTTCCCGCCGCGCGCCGTGTCGGAGGCTTTAGGAGTTACCCTCCGCGTACGACGTATCATCTTGCTGGGGAGTTTGTAATCGCCCATTTCGGGTCATCGGCCAGGCTGGTGGGCATCCGCGAAATGCCCATGTGAGATCACGATGTTGCACTCGGTGGTTCGGCGTTCAATGTCGAGCAGTTCCTCGAGGCCCACTAGCATGTTCGCCGCCGCAAATACACCCAAGGTGGTGTCCTCCTGCGGTGACATGGTCTGGAGCCTGTTGTAGGAATGACTGAGCGCGGAGAACATGTCCACAAACGGCGTGACACCGTCGACGAGAAGACGGTAGTTCAGTTCGACAAGCTCCTGATGCGAAAGGCCCATGTGGGCGAGGCTCTGTCCCGGATGCACCATCAGCATCAGCGGCAATGGTGCGTTCTTCCCGAGAATACGAAGGTCTTGGGCTCGATGTGCGATTGGGAACAGAACGTCCGCGCCGCGCGGGCATAGGCCTCGCACCGAAGGAGCGCCTGATCAGTCCCTAGTCGTACGGCGTTTGTCCTTGCAATGATCATGAAATCATCGTCACCGCGCGCGCGCGCGGCTCGGAAATCTTTGCGGCCATGGCTTCTGTCGTTACAAGATGCTCCACGCCAACATGATGATGAGCTCGCTTCGGAACCACCTGGTCTTCAATCTCAATTGCGTTGTACCCGGCTGCAATCGCGAGCCTGATGAAGCGGCGCATGTGGACTGGATCCCCCCAACCGCAGCCGCCGTCCGCTATCAAGGGTAGTCGCGTAGCTGTGCGGATTTCTGTGGCGACGTCGACGAAGTCGTGCGGAGTGAGCGCAGCCTCCGTTGCAGCACGAATGTAGCCCAATGCGGCGCCGCCAACGTAGGCGACCTGAAATCCAGCCTGTTGAGCCATCAAGGCTGAGAGTGCGTTGAAGACCAAAGGCACTGGCACGAGCGTTGAGCCGGCGATCATGTCCTTTAGTGTGGCGCTGTCTTTTTGCTTCATCGCGTCTCCTCCAATGTAGTTGGATTGTGTTCCCAACCTTCATACGCGAACTGACCTCGTTCGCTTCTCATGCACTGACGTCAACTGTTTCGACTGAAGCGCAGGATCGGCCGACCGGCATCGGACCGCCCAGCGCGAGCCGAGCGCTTCGGGTAAGTCCTCATACCTTTATGGTACTACAGTACCATAATAGAACGACGATGTCCATTATGTGGGTCGGATCCTGAGCGTGGTGTACGCCGTGTCGAGGGACTCCGCCATGGTTCCGCGCGAAATATGGGAGTGCGTTGAGGTACGCAGTTGCAATCAGTGGAGCGAGTTGCATAGCAGCTGCCTGACTATGCAGTCATCGTCCATGTGCCAGTTCCTGATTGCGCTCCTCCTAGTTGGATGAAGTAACTACCAATCACAATTAAAAGTAGGGGAGACTCAGTTGCGACGCTCTATATGTTGCCTGGCGATGCCGATACTTGCGATTTCGTCGCACGCACAGGCACAAAGTACCAATCTTACGTTGTACGGCCTCGTTGATACGACAGTCGAGTTCCTACAACTTGGAAATGGACTCACAACACGAATGGACTCTGGCGCGCTGAATGGCTCGCGGTTCGGGATGAGGGGGACGGAGGATATTGGTGGCGGCGACCAAATCCAGTTCGCACTTGAGCAAGGATTCTCCTCTGCGACCGGTATGCCTTCCAACCCTGCGCTAGCTTTCAGCCGGCAAGCTTGGGTCGGACTTGCGAGCTCCTGGGGGAGTCTGCGAGTCGGGCTTCAAAACTCGCCCGTCTACATTCCCCTCACAGCAGCACTCGACGCCTTCACTGTGAACACCTTAGCTTCTGGCTTTGACAGCTTCATGAGTATCACTCCGCGGCAGGGTAACGCGATCTCTTACCACAGTCCAGATCTCAATGGATTGACAGGCCAAGTCATGGTGGTCCTCCGGGACCGGAATACGGCAATGAAGAACGGTATTGGGAGTTACCACCTTGCGCTCGAACTGAATAAGCTATCGTTTTCGTACGTACTCGGCTATCAACACGTGGAGAGTGCGGATGCCAAGTCCGTGTTGGATTCGCTTTTTACCGGAGGCTTCTATAGTTTCGGTTCCCTCCGGGTCCACATCGGATACAACAACTCCAAGAGTACTGCCACGTTCAACAAGGAGGCGTTTGCGCTGTCGGCTAGCTATCAACTGACGCCGGCATCGAGGCTTTCTGTTGGCGTTGCGCACGCTCACGACAGAAGCGGCATGGGAAAGGACGCAAATCAAGTAGGACTGATGTACTGGTACTTCCTGTCGAAGCGCACCACTCTGTACGCGAGCGCTGGATATCTCGCTAATAGCGAAAATGCCTCGTATACCCTCACCGGTTTTCCGGGTGGGGTTCCAGTCGCTCATCCAGGTGCGCGTGCCAGAGGCGTTCAGATCGGAATCCAGCATAAGTTCTAACGTTCGGGGCCGTGGGCCTGCGGTTACGTTCGGGCGCTAGCTAAGAAGTCAGCGAGCACGTTCGCCATTGGCGCGGCGGCGGACCCTCGCACGGGAAAACACCCGTGACCGACTTTGAAGAGCGACATCAGTCAGGTTGACACTTACGTTCCGTAATGGTACTGTAGTACCATCAAGAGAGCGATGCATTGGCGTCGCCAAGAATTGAGAGGAGGGGATTGAGATGGGCTGTCCGTTTCACCGTGTCGCAGGCGAGATACCTGCCAATCGTGTCGTCGCATTCAACTATCGTGAAGGTGAGGGCATTGTCAAAGATCCATGGACCGTCCTGCACCATCTCGGTGACGGCGCGCCCTTTTTTATTCGCCAGAGCTAGGAGGCCATTGGTGTGCGGTTAAGAGGGACGTAGTGATCGACGTGCTGCGCAACTGGGACCTGTTCTCTAACCATAGCATCCGTATTCCACAGGTGGAGCGCACCGTTCGCTCGATTCCGCATCATCTCGATCCTCCAGAGCATGCGAAGTTCCGAATCCCGGTTGTGGAACTATTCGGGAACCCTGTCCTTAATGAATTGACCCCACACATCCGCGCGACCGCGAGAGCCTTGGCTGACGAGTTGGCGAGCCGCAACGAGGCCGAGTTCGTAAAAGACTTCGCATTGAAGATGCCCGTGGAGATCTTCATGCGGATGTGCGGACTTCCGTTGGATCGCCGCGAAGAGATGATTGAATGGGTCCAAAGCTATTTCCATGGGGGTTCGCTGGAGGAATCGAACGCTGCGCATGAAAAGTCGATTGCTTTTCTTAGCGGATGGCTGGATGAGCAGTTGGCGAATCCGGCACGTGGCACCGGTCATATCATCCCTTCACTGCTTGAAGCGCGAGTGGACGGCCGGGCGCTGACGCGTGAAGAGGTGCTGTCAATCATTATCACGCTGTTCAATGGTGGCCTCGATACGGTGGCTGCGCAAATGACCCATATCGTCCACTACCTGGCCGAGCACGAGGCTCAGCGTTGCCTGCTGGTAGATCATCCCGAACAGATTCCGGATGCCATCGAAGAGTTGCTGCGCCGCTTCAGCATTATCAGTATCGGCAGAAAAGTAACGCGAGATGCAACCTTTCGTGGCATGGACCTACGTCAAGGTGAGATGGTTCTTTGCCTAATTTCCGCGGCCGGGCTCGATGAGAACGTCTTTCCTGATGCACTCAATGTTGATTTCACACGATCGAATCGGCGCCAACATTGCGCATTCGGCACTGGTCCACATATGTGTGTCGGAGCTCCCCTCGCAAGGCTCGAATTGCGCATCATGCTCGAGGAGCTGCTGCCGCGGCTTCCCAGGCTTCGAGTCAGACCTGGCGTGCAACTGACTTATCACACTGGCGTTACGCTGGGCCTAGCAGAGCTCCCCCTCCAATGGGGCGAAGCCCACGACGCCTCCTGATTGAGATGGCCATGTCTGAACAGAGCAATGGATATGGTCGCCCGCGCGATGTTGTGATCGTCGGGGCGGGTCATGCCGGAGGAACGGCTGCGACGTGTCTACGTCAGTACGGATTCGCCGGGAATATTACCTTGATAGGAGACGAGCCGGTTGCACCGTACCAACGGCCGCCTTTGTCCAAGCCTGGCTCAAGGGCAAAGCGACAGCAGAGACCTTGTTACTGCGGCCCGCGGCGTTCTATGACGAGCACCGGATTTCGCTGCGTCTTGGCACCAGAGTTGACACGATTGATCGGCGCCAGCGCGCGTGGTATTGGCGGATGGCAGCCGGATCGACTATGAGTGTCTGATCCTCGCAACCGGGGCGAGAGCGCGCGCAGCACCCTTCCCTGGAGCGAGCCTCCCGCGCGTGCTAGCGCTACGGACTTGCGACGATGCCGAGCGGCTGAAACAGAGTCTTAAACCTCATACCCGCTTGGTGGTAGTGGGCGGCGGCTACGTCGGCCTGGAGGTTGCAGCCTCGGCAGTCGCCATAGGCGCAGATGCCGTCGTGGTGGAGCGCGAGTCGCGGCTCCTAGCGCGAGTTGCTTGCCCAGAGCTGTCGAGCTTCTTCCTTAGATATCACAGCGACCACGGTATCCGGTTTCGACTTGGTCAGTCCGTCGCCTCGGTGCGAGCGGCCGGCCTCGAGCGCCTTCAGGTGCATCTCGACAGTGGAGAAATCGAGCCAGCGGATATCGTGCTAGTCGGGGTTGGCGCAATTCCGAATCAGGAGCTCGCCCAAGCAGCGGGCCTAGCGTGCGAAGACGGTCTGTTGGTCGACGCGTTCGCTCGGACGGAAGATCCCTACATCTATGGGATTGGCGATTGCACCCAGCGTCCGCTTTCGCTCTATGCACGAACCGGACGATTGGAGAGCGTGCCCAATGCCATAGAACAGGCCAAGCAGGCTGCGGCGTCGATTTGCGGTCGGCCTGCGATACCTCCCGAGATTCCGTGGTTTTGGTCTGATCAGTTCGATCTGAAACTACAAATCGCAGGTCTACCGTTCGACGTGACGGAGGTGGTGGTCCGCGGCGATCCGGACAGCAATAGGTTCTCCGTCTTCCACCTAAACGCCGAGAGACGCATCCAGGCGGTGGAAGCCGTGGATTCGGCACCCGAATTCATGATGGGGCGTCAGCTTATTGCAGCAAGAAGGCAAGTCGACGTCAGTCGCTTGCGTAACCCGGCTATTTCTATCAAGGAGGTCGCGATCTGATCGCGACGAACGCAATGCCTCAGATTACTTTCATTGCCGTTGACGGCAAGCACGTGACAGTGGACGCCAAGAATGGCGACAGCCTCATGCAAACCGCAATCAAGAATGGCATTCCGGGCATCGATGCTGACTGCGGAGGTGCCTGCGCGTGTGCGACATGCCACGTTTACATCGACGGTGAATGGGTGGATAAGCTGGGAGAAAAGGGAGAAATGGAAACCAGTATGCTTGATTTCGCACAGGCAGTTCAAGACAACTCCAGGCTGTCGTGTCAACTCCTGGTTGCGGAGTCATTCGATGGACTCATTGTGAACATACCAGAAAGTCAGCATTAAGATGGGAGCCGAGAATTCGGTCGAGCTTAAGCCGGTGGACCGAGGGTTGAGGTCCGTGTCGCATCCTGAGTTGTCCGCTGAGGAGTACTACGACGAAGGGTTGCCTGCGAGGCGCCGTCGCGTTGCCGTCGGAGGGGTATGGCTCGCGCTGATCGTATGTATTCTCGATACCTCGATTGCCAGTGTTGCCTTGCCAACGATTGCCCTTGATTTGGGTGCCAAACCGGCTGACGCGATTGGGATAGTTAGCGCCTTTCAACTTGGCGTGGTGATTTCGTTGTTACCGCTTGCTGCTTTGGGCGATATTATTACGTATCGCCGCATCTTCCTCATCGGCCTCACCCTCTTTACCATTGCGTCAATCGGCTGCGTCGTGTCTCACACTCTGGGGGCTCTGGTACTGTCCCGCGCGCTCCAAGGTATTGGAGCTGCGGGCGTAATGTCCGTGAACGGTGCGCTTGCGCGCTACATATATCCTCGTCATCAACTGGGGGCAGCGCTCGGGGCGAATGCTCTCATCATCGCCGCGTTTGGAGCGCTCGGCCCGACTATCGCGACTGCGATACTTGCCGGCGGCCCTTGGCAGTATCTTTTCGCAATCAACCTTCCGATCGGTGCAACCGCGCTGGCGCTGGCGTTCCGAGCCCTGCCAGAAAGTCCAAAAGCGCACCACAAACTCGATGCCACAAGCGCGATGCTTAATGTTATTGCATTTGCGGCGCTATTAATGGGTGCCGACCTACTTGGCCAAGAGCCGGCGGTAAACCGAGGTTATGTTCTCCTCACAATCGGACTGATGGCGGGTTTCGCTCTGATACGGCGATGCACTGGACAGGCTCAACCACTGGTGCCTATTGACCTGCTGCGAAGTAAGGTAACCCGGCTCTCTGCATTGACGTCAATGCTGACTTTCGTTGCGCAGACGCTCACTCAGATCGCCCTACCGTTTTACGCACAGAGTGTCCTTCATCTTAGTCTCGTACAGACTGGGCTGCTGATGACCGCTTGGCCGGTCGGCGTGGCGGTGGCCGCTCCCATTGCCGGGCGTCTTGCGGATCGGGTGCCCGATGAGGTCTTGGTTTGCGCGGGTTTAACGGTCATGACCCTAGGGCTAGCTTCATTCCTATGGGTGACTCCCGGACACGATTCACTTTGGATCGCACTCCGTATGGCAATTTGTGGAGTCGGTTTTGGCTGCTTCCAATCACCCAATAACAGAACGCTACTTTCGTCTGCTCCCATGCATAGAAGCGGCGCCGCCGCTGGGCTTGTTGCGATCGCTCGTACGACGGGGCAGATAATTGGGGCAGTTTTAGTCGCGGTTTCATTTCGCATTTACGGGGAAGTTGGGACGGCGGCGATCTCGATCTCCGCGACGTTGACGGCAATCGCTGCCGCATCCAGCTTCATTCGGCATCGGCATCGGCATCGGTAGTGTCATTCTAGTCATGTCACCTCGAAGACCCGCTGCGTCTTATTCGTAGACCCGGCGGGTTCGCGCATTGTGGTCTAGTCCTCCGGTCCTGTAATGCGCCGATCGCCTCGAGGCTGCACGACATCGATTCTCTTCA
>LRMT01000111.1 GCA_001725945.1 Cupriavidus sp. UYMMa02A
TGCGCTGCGGCGCTCGCGCTCCCTACGCAGTACGCCCCAGACCCGGCGATAGCCGTAGCTGGGCAGATGCGCGACCGCATTGCGAATCTCCTCGACCAACCCTGCGTCGTCGATTTGCCTGGCGCCGGCCCATCCTGCCAATCTGCAGGACGAGTCAGCTTCTCTGCCACATTCGAGCGCGCTACACCGAGAACTTCGCAGACCCGCTTCACAGGTCGTCCCCCGGCAATGAGGGTGAGCGCGCAATCCATTTTCGCGACTTCATCACCTCCACTGCCTCGCGCAGAATCTCGTTCTCCATGGTCTTCTTGCCCAGCAGGCGCTGTAGCTCACGGACTTGCTTGAGCGCGTCGCTCAGCTCCGACGCCGGCACGACTTCCTCACCGGCACTGACCGCCGATAGGCTGCCGTCCTGGTACAGCTTGCGCCAATGAAAGAGCTGATTCGGATTTACGCCATGCTGGCGCGCCACCATCGACACCGTCTTACCCGGCTCGCAGCTCTCGCGCACCATTGCGAGCTTCTCGTCCGGCGACCACCGCCGCCGGCGCTCCGGCCCCGTCAACACTTCCACCAATTCCTGCTTCGTTTTAGTCATAAACACAGTCGTATGCCTACCCGCTATTGTAAGGGGGGGACTGTGCCCGGCGATTCAGGGGGCCGCTCCAGGCAGTTAGCATCTTGTTGAAATCGTGCGTATAGGCCAAACCAGCCCCTTGAACTGACGTGTCTACCGTCTTCGAAACACCACCTTGGACTACGTTTTTGCGGCTAAAGGCTTTCACATAGTCAATGAGAATGGTGTCCGAAGCGGTAAGGGGGATCGCAAGCGCCACGTGGGGCAGCGAGGTCACATAAGTACA
The DNA here is from genome assembly GCA_001725945.1 of Cupriavidus sp. UYMMa02A. Lineage (GTDB taxonomy): Bacteria > Pseudomonadota > Gammaproteobacteria > Burkholderiales > Burkholderiaceae > Cupriavidus. The sequence goes on from LRMT01000111.1 coordinate 864, forward strand.
GGAGGCGTTCGGACTGACTTGCTGGAAGACACCATATACCTTCACAAATTTAAAATCGTACTTCGCACCAATGCCCCATTCCTTCTTGCCGTCGTGCAGCGGCGATGAACCGGGAGTTGCGCACGTGACAGTCGCTCCGGCATTGCTGGTGCAAATACTGTTTGTGTTACTTGCTGCCCTATAAACCAACCCGATAGACAACGGCCCATTGTCGTAATCCAATCCAGCAATAGCAACGGTTTGTCTATGGTTCGCGGGTGTCGCATCGTCAGCAGAGATATTAGGCTGCCCGCCGGTGCTATAAGTAAGCTGTAACGTGAAGCCCTTCAAACTTGGCGAAGTGTATGTGATGGCGTTATTTAGGCGATCCGCTGAATTAATACCAGCGTTCGCCATAACAGCAATTGGATAAGTGGGTCCAAGTTGCCCAGAAAGAGCATCGTACTTGTAGGCAAACTCGTACGCCGGAGATTGCAAACGACCAATAATTACCTGACCATACCGTCTTTGGAGACCTACGAAAGATTTTCTTGTTTTATCGAGGCCGTTTGTATTACTCGTGGTGACAGACTCCAGGCGCAATGGTCCCAGTTCAATCGCGAAAATTCCCCTCAAGCCCCCCAAAAATTCGACAGTTTGCCCTCTTACGCCAAGTCTTGATGAAGTAAGACCACCAGAGCCAAAGCCACTGAAGTGATTAGAAACTTCTGTGGTAGCACCGGTCTTCAGGTTAGTCTGGAGGAGTTTCCCGGACATGTTCGCATAGTAGACGTCCGCAACACCATAAAGCGTAACGCTTCCGTACGCACCGGAAATGGTGAGCGGTGAGGCACCTCCCGCCTGCGGCCCAGCAGCCGTATCACATTGCGCGAGCTTGACCGCGCCGGCGCAACAGGGAAGCCATCTTGCCCAGACGTAGCAGGCGTTTCACTTTGCGCATGCGTCGCTGATGTTGCCATCAGCGACGCGAGGAAAAATGATGCTGCTCCACAGGCGCGAAGCTTTGTCGAATCCACAGTATCTCCTCCAAGAAAGCGAATAGTTAATATTTTTTCTAAAATTTTAGGGTCATACTCTTGCCGATTTCTTTCGAATCCGAGAAGCGTCGGCCGCTATCCGTTAGCGTTAGGATAGTGACCGACGCATGGCTTCTAGCCTGGACCTAACCGACAATCGGGGTGGGGCGAATCTGAATAAGCTCGTAAATCTCCCTGACCTCACTATCGTCAAGCTGGGCAAAGCGCGCAGCGGGATTCCAGGGCGCCAGACTTTTCACCCAACTGAAAATACGTGTAATATCGAGAACAAATGTGACGCTCATTTCGAAAAGCTCGTTGATGCCGGTTGCGGGATCATCGATTGCCTCGAAGTACTCATCACCAAGATCTTGCATATAGGCCAACCCCAGATCTTTCAGAAACTCAAATGCGTCAAAGGATTCCTTGAGAATGTATCTGAGCAGGATCTTAGTAAATTGAAACTGTTCGGAATTTTCCTTGACGTACATCGCAAGGGCGTAGATTACGCATTTCGCAGCCTCCAGGAAGATGTCGAGGTGAACAAGAACGCTAAAGAACTGTCCCCCGCTGCCAGCACCGGTATCAATCAGCCCCCACTTGATTTTGGTAATTTCCCAAGGCTCGTTTAGCCATTGATCATTGATATGATTTTCGACTTTATCAATGAAGAGCTTCCACTTCGGGCTTCCTGGAGGCAATCCAATGGTATTTGAAAGTGGTTTGATAGTAATCGGCAGCTTGCTACGGGAACCAAGCTGTGGAGTCGGGTTACGCTGAATGATGCCGAACAGACTCTCGATATCCTTATCGCTAGTCTTGTTGTACGCGGCTCCAATGTTCCAAGGGAAAATGGTATGCACCCACCGATGATGGCGGAATACGTACTGAGTAATTGCCTTGTTAATTAGTAAAACGTTTCGCGCGAAATATCAGAACGCTCGAGTAGAGCCAAGTACTGGTCATAGGCATCCGCTAGCCTAACCAGTCCCGCCGAACGGAGGCTGCCTGCCAAATCAAAGTACTTCTGTGTAATGTACTTGATAGCTTCGGGCAGGGCCGGGTTCCAGCCCTCGTTCGCTACGTAATAGGAAAGGCGATAGAGAATGTCTGGGCCAAAGTTCAGAAGCGTGGATTCTAGGTTGACAATGGTTGAGAGTTTCTGCTTGTGACTACCGGCTCGACCCTGGATCAGGCCCCAGCGAACCTTTTCGATTTCCCAAGGTTCTTCAAGCCAAATCTCAGTAAGCTCGCTCTCAATATTTTCTGCGAATTGCTGGTACGGACCGACGATCTTAACGTTGATCGAGGCGTCCTGATTTATTTGTGAAACGCTCATGTTGCACCTTTTAAGAATTTCAGTAATCGCTCTTCAGGCGGCAGTAATCTTCATCCTGAGCAGCGTCGGTTTAAACGACGATGCACTCGTTTCCCAAAGATATTTGCCGAGTTGCTCCAACTTATCCACGGGTGCGGAACCGAACTTTGCAACCTTCCTGGAGTTATCAATTTCTCCACAGATAAAACCAATCTGGTTGTAGGCATCATTCAAGAATACGGAACCAGCCACAGGCGGCTGATACCGTGATTCGTCAGCGACGCCGAAGTACGCTTTGACCGGCACATAGAAAACATGCCCGCGCAAATAGTCATGCTCAAGATAACAATCAATGGACTCCTCGTGCACGATGTCTAAAATTTTTCGCACGAGGCTCGGGTCGATATCACTGCGAAGATTAATTTGAAAATCGAATTCCGGATGATTCTCGATTGAGCAATTAAGAATTGTCATATACCTCTCATCCCTTTCTTTTTTGGCAAACATTTTTCGACGCAATTAACTTATGGGGCGATTTACTATTACTAGTTGTTAATTAATTGGCACCAAATTAGCCTTTTGGTGTGACCGTCATCAGGATTCGCTTCGGGGCCATGCTGTCCACTGTGTCTCGCCAAACAGCAGCTCCGAGACTTTTTACTTTCTCTAGATCGCCTTCGGCAACCTCACCGACCTTCGCCACTTTCGCGCTTTCCGTGACGATGCCATAGGAGAAAATCAAGGATGCACCAACCAGATTGATGTACACACACCCAGGGTATCGAACATTTTTCGTTGGTTTCGTAAAATATTGCCTAATTGGCATCCAGAAGTTCTCGCCTGACACCACCACGTGCCCTAGATAGCACGACAGTCCGTGACTGGCTTGGACCTCAAGCAGATCCTTCACCAGTTCGGGATTGAGATCATGATCCAGCTTGAAGCTGAAGTTATATTCCGGATACTTGTCGTTGGTACAAAGCATTTCAGTTACCATCATTGCTCCTTTTGTTTGCGAAACAAGGTTGTGCAAAAGGCGGATGCCGCTTGCGGGCTATGTTTTTGACGTAGAGAGTGCAGGCGGCGGCGCCTTACCGATCTCGGTGATATGTGAATTTCAGAGATATGAACTTTATGGCGTTACATTTTTGTTCGTAGTTGCCAGATCTATGGAAACAAAACGACATCAAGCATTTTCTTCAGATAGTTCACACCGCTTGTGCCGCCCGTACCTCGCTTGAATCCAATCACACGCTCCACAGTCGTGACGTGCCGAAATCGCCAGAGGCGAAATGCGTCCTCAAGATCCGTAAGCTCCTCGCCTAGCTGATATAGATCCCAGTATTTTTGGGACATTTATATACATTTAGCCACGCTTGCTCCACGCCTTCGTCAACGGTGTACGGCTGTGTCCAGTCGCGCTGCAAATGTGTTGAAGGAACGCTTAGCCCCCGACGAGCCATTATTTGCAAAGCCTCGTCGTACAAAGAGGGGGCCGACAACTGCTTCCTGGCAAGCACCAGATTCGCCAGACCAAACAAACTGAACAACTGCGTCGTGTTCTTGACCAGGCCCTTGTAGCGAACCTTGCGATGCCCGAACAGATTCTTTATGACATGGAACGGATGTTCGACCCGCGCTCGAATCTGGGCCTTCGTCCGCTTGACCGCGGTCAACAGGTCCTTGAGAGCGCCATCACGCATCGCCTTGATCTTGCCGCGCTTGATGGCCACCTGCCATTTCACGGACTTGCCTTGCATCTCGTGGCGCTTCTCTACACCTGTGTACCCCGCGTCAGCAAACGCATGATCCTCGTGGCCATGCAAAGCAAGGCATGTGCCTGCGACACGTCCGACTCGTTGGCGGCTGTGCCAACCACGCTGTGCACCAGCCCCGAAGCCGCGTCCACGCCGACATGCGCTTTCATGCCAAAGTGCCACTCATTGCCTTTCTTGGTCTGGTGCATCTCCGGATCGCGGGTCTTGTCCTTGTTCTTGGTCGACGGTGGCGCTTCGATGATGGTGGCATCCACAATCGTGCCTTCTTTCATCATCAGCCCACGCTCGCACAGCATGGTGCCGATCTCGTCGAACAGCTTTCGCGTCAGCTCATGCTCGACGAGCAAGCGGCGAAACTTCAGCAGCGTGGTCGCATCCGGCACTGCTTCGACCGCCAAGTCGATCCCGGCAACGCGCGCATTGCCATGCTGTCATACAGCGCGTCTTCCAGCGCTTCGTCCGACAGCCCGTACCACTGCTGAAGGAAATAGATGCAGCATCCGCTCAAGTCTGATCGGGGGCCGCCCGCGTTTGCCCTTGGGGTAATACGGCTCGACCGCCGCTATCAGCCGCGACCACGGCACAACCTTTTCCATCTCCGTCAGGAAGCGCTGACGGCGCGTTACTCGCTTCTTCCCGTGGCTCTCCGCTTCCGCAAAGCTAATCTGTCGCTTCATCACTGGACCTGAATCATGGACACGCCTATGACAACGCACTTCCTCAATGCCGCGATGACCTGCGCACTGATTTAATCAGTGATTCCCTAGCGCACCGACCGCTGCGTTCTTGATGTTGGACATGATGGGATCCTTAAAAGTTGAAGGTCAAATGTCGAACCACACCCAAGATTTGCACGATGCCGCCGAGGCAAACCTAAAGAAAGACCGCCATTCCAGTTGCCTGCCGACGTTACGAAGAATGGTGGAGGCAAATCTACGCGGCGTGGTAGGTATGTGGCAAGGCAACCAGAGTGTCCACTTGCCTGCGGTTGATCAGGATCAAAATCTGGCGCTAACTGGTGAGCGGTCGATTGAAGACATCTCTTGCGCGCTGGTCCGATTTCCAGCGACACAGCCCCCCGCAGGCGTCCCACTGTTGGCGCCGCCAGCACCGGGAGCAAGGCGCTACTGCCTTACGGCCGGCCCAAGCCATCGAGACGCTCTTCCAGGACAAGCTGACGGAGCACTATAGCCAGCTCGCCTACCACTACAGCCGCAGCGGTAATGTGCTGAAGGCCGTCGAGTACCTCCACCTAGCCGGAAAGCAGGCCCTGCAGCGTTCGGCCCAGTTTGACGCGATCGAGCACCTTAACGCGGCCCGAAATCTGCTTATGACGCTGCCAGAGACACCGGCACGCCGTCGCGAGGAACTCGCACTGCTGCTGACCCTCGGACCTGCCTGGATGGCCGCGCGAGCCATGCGGCACCGGAGGTAGAAGCGACCTACTTGCGGGCTGCTGCCCTAAGTGAAGAGGGCGGAGAGATGCTGCAGTTTTTCTCCGCACAGCTTGGCCTATGGTCCTTTTACCTGCTGCGCTCTCAACTTAAAACGGCGCAGGCACTGCGAGAGCGTCTGCTCAGCCTCGCCGATGAAGTTATGCACTCAATCCTGCGGTTCAGATTCGGAGCAGCCTAAGCTGGATCCTCTGGTCCGGACCAATCCCTCGTCCGAAGTGAAGAAGCGCTGGCGTTAGCCAGGCAGGCCACAGATCTATTTGGCCTTTCGCTCAGCCTCTTGTACGCGGCCGAGTTGCATCAGCGCCGGGGGGCAATTGAACCGGCGCTCGAGTACGCAAACGCCGCGCTCACGAAGGTGCCGGAACGTCCCTGGGATTGCCATCCTTCATGGGACTGCTCGCCCATGCCTATGGGAGAGCCGGGCAGGTCGATGCGGCGCTACGCGTGCTGCGCGACGCATTGCTGCTCGTAGCTAGTACCGGCGAGACCTTCGATGAAGCGACGCTCGTTCGCATCCAGGCAGAGCTAATGCTACAGTCGGCAATTGAAAAGGGCTCCTTGTCCACTATGATCAACGAAATCGAAATCTCTTTCCATAGGGCGATCAGCCTCGCTCGCCATCAGGGGGCGAAGTCAATCGAATTGCAGGCAGCGCTGAGCTTGGCCCGGCACTGCCTGCGCCAAGGCAAGCACCGAGCGGCAAGAGCTAGTCGGCGTCCATGCGTTCTTCACCGAGGGATTGGACACGCTCGATTTGAGTCAGGCACAGGAACTGCTGAAGGCTACTGCTCAAGCCGCAAGCTGATGAGCCTGGCATGGGCGGCGCCCTGGAGAAATATGCGTCACCTCGTGGATCAACAGCGCCACCCGACTCGTCGTCGCCCGGGCGCACTGTGTCCAGGCGAACTTTGTCTTACAGGCCCGACAATGCGACGCACGATAAAGCGAGCGCGCCACCAACCGCCGTGGCGTTGGTCATTCTCAGTGCTTCGGCGGCAGCGTTGGGCTCTCCGTCGGGGCGCTGGAGATTGATGCGCGCTAGTTGCGCAGCGCTGCAGGCAACGAGCGACGCCGCGCGAACGATGCTACTGCGAGCGGTCGTCGTCGCTCAGCGCCAACTCGACCCTGGATCTGCCCATTTTCATTGTGGGATTTCAGTTCCCATGTTGTTCCCGTTTCGGCGCGCAAGACTAAGACCGGCTATTTGTGGGACAAAATACTAGCGCGTGTGGAATCGCAAGGCGGAAATACCCGCCATGAGCCGTCTGCATGGCGAAAGAAGAAGAGCGAAAGATCACCCGCTCGCCCGACAAGGGTTACCTGAACGCACCCCTTGTTGCCCCGGGTAGCGTACGCGGAGAGTCTGTCGTGGGCTTGCGGCACTCACCCCGAGCCATTTCCGGACCACGGCGCTCAGAGACATTCTGCTGCTCATCTCATACCGCCTTTCGAGGAGTGCCTCCTCTCAGCCTCTTGTCGGCCATTCCGTGCCCTGCGCTCTTGCTTCCGCCAGGGCTCCATCTCGTAAAGAGCTTCTCGAACGCCAGGGAACCGTTCAAGCAGTCGCGCCAGCTTTCACGAGCCTCGATGAGTTGCCTATCGAGATACCAACTGCGTGCAAGCCCAAAGAGGGCGGCCGCCCCAAGAAGGACCCACTCAAGTTTGCTTTCAAACACAATCACCGCTCCTCGTAAGCTTTCGGACCGGACGATGCACGTCTTTGCCCCGATTAGTGGGACGTGGAACGGGACTCTAGACCACTTCAACGTACTGGATGTTGCCCGCGTCTCCAACCCATTCACGGTCCACAATGCCGGATCAATGTATCAATGGGCGTGCAGTCGCTCGCGACATTGCCGACCACCGGCTTCCCGTTCCGCGCGAACCTGACGAGTCGTAGGCTCACCTGTTGATCGTCTTTGCTTGCGGCCCAGAGGGATGGCATTGCTTAGGCATGGCGTCACAACGTATTTACTTTGCTATTGCGACTGCCCAAGACGCCAAGGGCAACTCCGGCATCGTCAGAGATTTCCCTGTCGCAGCCAAGCAGCCACACGTGCATTGAAGCGCTCCGGATCCTCAAAGTAAGCTGAATGGCCGGCACCTGCCAGCCTGATCAATGTCGCACCCGCAATACTTTTGCACGCATCGGCAATCAAGTCCTCTGGAAACAAAACATCCTCGGAGCCAGCGACGAATGCAATTCTCACGCCAGTGTCAGCGAGTTCCTGGGGTGAATGCGTCCTTTGCTGGCCAACTAGAGTTTTGACGTTGTATCGATTAAAGCTAGCCAACTGAAGATAAAGCATCGTCAATTCCGGCCTCTGCTTAATGAACGTCTTCCCAAGCACTCGCTCCGCCTGTGACAGTTCCGCAGTGTCGCACCGCCTCGCGTCCAAACGTGAAGCGAGTGGCTCTGGCAGCGCCAGGCCAACCAGTGAGTCCGCAATCACAAGCGATGCAATACGTTGGGGGAATCGGCAAGTGAAATCAATCGCCGTTCCAGCACCCATGGATTGCGCCACAATCGAAACGCGGGCGAGACCAAGTTCGTTGAGAATACTCAAGAGATCGTCGCTAAATGCCGCACGTCCGACAAGCTCGCCGTCGATGGAATTACCAAATCCTCGCGCATCAACAACAATGAGCTTGAAGTGATCCCGCCATGCCACGATCTGGTTGAACCAACTGGCATGATTCCCGCCTACTCCATGCAATAGAACAACGGGCTTACCTTCGCCATGAATCTCATAGTATAACCGGTTATTACCACAATCTAGATATGGCAAAATTGTTAACTCCGCGAGAACTTATATTAATAAATCCTGTATAGATGAATCCAATTTCTTGCAACTTCGTGCATTGATCTGGTGCATTTAGATCAGCATTAAAAAGACACCGATACGCCACCAATGCCGTCAATTCTCGCTCTATATTTCTGACCTTCTCTAACTTTGACCATGGGACCCAATGCACCGCTCAGGACCAGGTCACCAGCCCGTATTGGTCGTCCAACTTCTGCCATTTTCTTTACCAGCCAAAGCGTCGCCGCGAGCGGACTCCCCATGCACGCGGCCCCGTTACCCCGAGATACAATCTCGTCGCCTTCATCGAGAGTCATCTCGCAACAGACGACTTCCACCTTCGGTGAAAAATGTATTTTTGGCCCGATTACAAAGCGACCGGACGATGCATTATCGGCAATTGTTTCTACGATTCCGATTTTCCAATCGATGATTCGACTGTCGACTATTTCCAAAGCAGGCGCCACCCAATCGATCGAATCGACGAGGCTCGCTAGGTCAACCTCGAAATCGTCCATGTCCCGTTTGAAACCGAATGCAATTTCGGCTTCAATTTTCGGTTGCAACAAGCCACCCACTGTATTTTTATGGCCGTCTTCAATCCTCATGTCCGAAAAAGGACACCATAATCAGGTTGATCAACGCCCAATTGCTTTTGCACAGCGGCAGAGGTTAGGCCGATCTTGCGCCCCACCATTCGCCGACCTTCGACATTCAACGCATAATCGGTATTGTGATCTTGAATGCGATACGCGGCGACTACATCGCTTGCAAGCAACGCGGAAAACGGCTGAATTTGGCCATCCGTATAGGCAGCCCTTAGGCTCGATGCAATCTCGAGTTCTGATTCACTGAGGCTCATCCAACTCTCCTAGGTATTGGCCTGCACAATCCGCGCGGATGTTCTGCGCGCGGCGCCAGACGACGTTCCCATAGTCTTGTATACCGTACACAGTAAGTCAACAATCCCATACACGCTAAATTTGCGGGGTATGGAGCAGAATGGGGAATGCATTCTTAATGCCCCCTCTTGAAGGCACACGCTTAGGCCACTCCCGGTGGGCGCCTGCGCGCCCCTAAGGTGGCGCCCAGATTAAGTAATGCGCCATCGCGCACCTGCTTCAAGTTGATCGCGGAAGCACCCAGGGCCGAATCGGAGAGTTGTCTCGTGCACATCCTGGCTCCGGCCAAGTAACTGTCGGCCCAAGGCCTGTTGGACAGGTCCCACTCTTTACGACTGACGCCCCCACTTTGGACGGTTTGAGCAACGAAATCTTCTTGACGGCTCACTGCGTACTGCATACAGTACGCACTCGACCACGCAGTACATCTCCACATAACTGAGGGACATCATGGAATCTTCCGAATATTTCGTCGATGAGGCGCTCCTGCAACGCGTGCCGAAATGGCGCGACTACTACGCAGCCAAGCTGGGCTTCCGCAATCACTGGTACCCGGTGCGCCTGTCGAGCGAGTTGGGAGAGGGCCAGGTTATTGCCGCAACCCTTTGTGGAGTCGAGCTGCTACTGAAGCGGGTGGACGGCGTCGTCTTCGCCCTGAGGGATCGGTGTATCCACCGCGGCGTAAAGTTTTCGGACAAGGTGGAGTGCTACACGCGCGACACGATCACCTGTTGGTATCACGGGTTTACCTACCGTTGGGGTGATGGCGTCCTGACCGACATCCTGGCGTCCCCTTCGAGTAAGGCGATTGGCAAGCGCAAGGTAGATTCGTACCCGGTGGAGGAAGCCAAGGGACTGATCTTCGTTTATATGGGCGACCAAGGTGCCACGCCACAGCCGCTCTCCGAAGACGTGCCTCCTGGATTCCTCGATGACGACATGGTGATCCATAGCGCTCGCTATGACGTCGGCTCGAACTGGCGCGTGGGCGCTGAAAACGGCTTTGATGGTCTGCATGTCTATATTCACCGCACGTCGCCGTTGCTTGCAAGCACGCAGCGCTCATTGCCGATTGGGCATGCGACGGAATCGGGGAAGATTTTCCTCCAGGAAGAGGACGGCCAGCCGAAGGGCGTACTCGACCCGTTCGAACATCATGTCTCGCTCTGGGAAGGCAAGATCGGTGGAGAGGTCGTCGTCAAAGGCACTAAGCGCATGACCGGCACCAATCCGAACCGCACGACTGGTGCATCGATGTGGTTGCCGGGTTGCCTTCGGGTCGACAATTTCCCGGACGAGGGGCTATTCATCTATGAATGGTATGTACCGGAGACAGCCGATACCCACAACTACGTGATCACAATCGGCAAGCGCCTCACTTCGGAAGCCGATAAAGCTGCGTTCGAGCATGAATTCTGGAGTCGCTGGAAGCCAATTTCCTTTGAAGGCTTTAATAATCAGGACATCGAGGCGCGCGTTGGCCTGCAGAAATTTTACAAAGACGATGTTGCGTGGCTGGATGAGGGCCTTATCGAAGGTGATGCCCCATTGATCGCGTGGCGTGAACTTTGTCACCGTCACAATCGTGGCATTCAAAAGCCTGAGGATGTGCGATGAGCTTTCAGACCAGTGAAGCAGCAGGTTATGTAAGCCACTACGTCGATGTTGGCGGCGTGAAGACGCATTACCTGGAAGCCGGACAGGGACGCCCATTGGTTCTGGTTCACGGCGGAGGAGCCGGAGCCGATGGCTGGGGGAATTGGCGTAGTTGCTTAGAAGGATTCGCGGCCAATTTCCGTGTCATCGTGCCCGACATGCCCGGCTTTGGGCGAACCGACAAGCCTTCGCCCGGAAATTATCCGTATGATCAGGCCTCGCGCAATCGGCATCTGGCGGGCTTCCTAGATGCGCTCGATCTGGCAGAGATCGACCTTATCGGAAATTCGATGGGCGGCGCAACCAGTCTTGGCGTCGTGATCGACCAGCCCGCGCGAGTCCGTCGGCTGGTCCTGATGGGGAGCGCCGGCCTTGCTATCTCTAACCCCGATCCGGAGCTCCGGGCTCGCCTTACGTCCTATGACCATACCCATGAGGGAATGCGTCGACTCATGAGAGCACTTGGGGGGCCGAATTTCACCATCGATGAGGAACTCGTTGCCTATCGCTATGCACTGGTTTCCACTCCAGAAGCGCGTGCAGCAATGGACGCGATCCGAGGCGGCAAGCTCACCTACGATGATGCGAAGATCTCCAGTGTTCGGACGCCCACGCTGGTTGTCGGTGGCAAGGAGGACCAGGTCGCAGTTCTCGCTCGCACATACGGCTATCTCGATCGGCTGCCCAACTCGTGGGGTTTCATCCTTCCCCATGTTCATCATTGGGTGATGATGGAGGCTCCCGAAGCGTTTGTCGCTATTACAACCGCCTTCCTGAACGAACAGATCTTCAAGGTCTCGGTATGAGATTAGCGCCATATCGGGTCCATAGGATGATTCAGGACTCAATTCTGACTTGACGCTCCTGAATGACTTTCGCGCGAACGTGCTTACGTCTATCAACTTTATGGTCTAACTTCCCGCGAATGCGCACTTCTGGAGGACGGATCGATCGAAGCGATGGCGGAGCTCGGGGTGCACCCAAATCTTCAAGTGAAATTCTTGCGTGCGAGTGCTCAAGGCTCGCCCGGAGGAACTGGCAAGGGCGCACTGCCGGCCTTTCTCGCACGCCTGACTGGAGAATCGTGATGGGGCAGATCGTCGGTGGTTTCGCCACCTCCCATGTTCTGTTTTCTCCAGATGGCGTGGAGGCGGAAGCGGAGCGCGTGCTGCGAGGCATGAAGGAGATCCGCAAACGTCTCCAGGCGCTGGAGCCGGATGTTCTGGTGATCGTCAGTAGTGATCATGCGAACAATTTCACGCTGCGACAGCAAGTAACCCTTGCTGTCGGTGTCGCCGATGAATACGCCCCACTGGGCGACATGGGGATTGCTCAGACTCCCTTTCGTGGGAACCGAGATTTCGGAGAGAGTCTCGCGCGCTACGCCAGCGCATCCGGCTTCGATCTGGTTCAAGTTGAAGAGGTCCGCCCCGATCATGGCATGGCGCTAACAAAGCTGGCTGTGGATCCAACTGATAGGATTCCGACTGTGCCTCTCTACATCAACTGCAATATGCCGGTTCCGCCTTCACCTGCGCGAAGTTTTGCCCTTGGTGAAGTCCTGCGAGAGATGGTCGGAAAAATCCGACCATCCGCCGAGAGCGTCGTTGTTGTTGGCAGCGGAGGATTGTCACACTGGTTGCGCGTACCCGGGCAAGGACGCATCGCGGCGGACTTCGATCAGCGGTTCATGAAGACCATGGTCGAGGGCCGCTCTGATGAACTGGCCCGCATCAGCACCGAGGCATTGGAAGATGAGACCGGCAATGGAGGACTCGAGCTCACCGCTTGGTTGTTAATGGCGGGAGCACTCGGACGCGCAGTCGGCGAAATCATCTACTACGAGCCGATTGCACAATGGAGCACTGGCATGGGTGGCCTTCAGTTGTTCGCGTCCTCCGATGGCAAGTAACCCGGCGATCGCTACAGGTCTTTTATTTAGCCCCTTCATCGATATGGGTCGACGACGAGCGGACGACAAAGGCGTCGGTAATCTTGCATACCGACAACTCGCGTTGACTGATGTCGCCGACCCAGTCGAAGGTGGCGCCGCGCTGAGCGTCAATCAATCCGAGAAACCGGCTTGGGAAGGAAAGCTGTCTAGATCCCCATTCAAGCGCGACGCAACTTAGTGGAGGCAGTTCACTATCGAGGACAACGTGCCTCGCTCAACTTCCTCGCTGTGGCACTGCACGATATGCAGTCGTGCCATCCTTGGCATGCTAACGCCTCACCCATTCGAGAACATCACAGGTTCGCTTGACTGATCGTCCCCGAGGTAGGAGGAGCGCCTTTGTTGAAGGATCTTGTCCGCTCAGTCTCTGGCCACAGTGGCAACTGCCGAACTGGATAACATGGCCTTCTGCGCCCCCAAAGGCTGGCAAAGCGTCGCTACTGCCGTACAGGCCGTCGTGTTGCCGCGGGCTTGCGTTCACCATGGCCAACTCCTCCCCTGCTCACACTCACCAGTGGCCCTCTGGCCTCATCACCTCCACCAGTTTCTGCTTCGCCTTTAGTTAAGGCGACTAACGACCGTCGCATGCCTGCCCAGGATCGTAGGTTGGGTAACTGCGTTCGACGTTCGTAGCCAAGCAAAGCGCACTCCAATACGTCATCCGTGAACCTGAAAGGGATCGTTCGGAACGCATAACTCTGAGTCATGCGTAGGCGCAGTCTAAATCGTTTGCTGAACAGATCCGCCACACGGATTATTCCCCTTTGACATGGGAGATGGAATGCATCCTGCGCCATCGCGGCGGGGTTCGGCTAACAACCACCCGGACCGTCGCGCAGCAACCCATCGGCCTACCCATACAGATCCCTAGACCAGACAACCAGATCATCAAAGAGGAGTAAACAATGTCTTTCGACAAGGAATTGCGAGTCGGTATCGCCGGGCTCGGCGCGGTAGGCAAGACACTAGTCAAGGAGCTCGACTCAGGCGCCTTTGGGCTCCGACTGGCCGCCGTGGCGGTACGCGACAAGCAGAAGGCGGCAGAGACCCTGCAAGGCCTGCGCAACGAAGTAGACATCGTCGAGATCGGCGAGCTTGCCGACTTGGCGGATGTCGTAATCGAATGCGCTCCATCCGAGCTCGTCGGTGCAATCGCTGAGCCCGTGCTGCGTAAAGGCAAGACAGTGGTCGTGCTGAGCTGTGGGGCGCTACTTGACCGCATGGACCTAGTGGACCTGGCACGCGAGCACGGTGGCCAGATCATCGTGCCGACCGGGGCACTGCTGGGCCTGGATGCGGTAACGGCGGCATCGGAGGGAGTCATTCACTCCGTCCGCATGATCACGCGCAAGCCGGTGCGCGGCTTGGTCGGTGCGCCCTTCCTGGTGGAGAACAACATCAGTATCGACGATGTGACGGCGCCGATCAAAATTTTCTCCGGCACCGCGCGCGAGGCCGCTAAAGGCTTTCCTGCGAACCTCAACGTGGTGGTCGCGCTGGCGCTGGCCGGCGTCGGTCCGGACAAGACACACCTAGAGATCTGGGCAGACCCGGCACTCACGCGCAACACTCACGAGATCGTGGTGGATTCCGATGCGGCATCGTTCTCCATGAATATCCAGAACATTCCCACCGAAAACCCCAAGACTGGCCGTATCACCGCGCAGAGCGTTCTGGCGGCTTTGCGCAGCTGCGCAGCCCTCTGCGCGTGGGCACCTGAGCGCAATTGGATTTGAACTAAGAGGAGCATTGATAATGGATCTACGCATTAAGGGACGCGTCGCACTGGTCATGTCCGCCGGCGGTGGGCTGGGCTCGGCCATCGCGCTGGCGCTCGCGGCAGAAGGGGCTGTGGTTGCCGTATCGGACCAGAACCAGGAGGCACTCGACGATACAGTGGCCCGCATCCGCACAGCCGGCGGGCAAGCATACGGCGTGCGCGCCAATCTCGCCGATCTGGCAAGCCTGTCGGATATGGTGGAAAAAGTCAGGAGCGCGCTGGGCGACCCGGATATCCTAGTAAACAACTCCGGCGGCCCGCCGCCCTCGACTGCCGCGGCGGTAGCGCCCGATCAGTGGCGCAGCCAGTTTGAATCCATGGTGCTGTCGCTGATGCATCTCACCGATCTGTTGCTGCCGGCAATGAAGCGCAAAGGCTGGGGCCGCATCATTACTAGCACCTCGTCCGGCGTGGTTGCGCCCATTCCCAACCTTGGCATGTCCAACACGCTGCGCATGGCTTTGCTGGGCTGGTCGAAGACTCTGGCAAATGAGGTGGCACGCGACGGCATCTGCGTCAACGTGGTGCTGCCCGGGCGCATTGCTACGGACCGCATCCGCGCCCTAGACGAAGCTCGCGCCGCGCGCGAAAGCAAGACCTATCAGGACATCGTGGCGGCCAGCACCGGCTCAATCCCCGCTGGACGCTACGGACGCCCGGAGGAATACGGCGACGTGGTGGCCTTTCTGGCCAGCGATCGCGCCGCCTTTATCACGGGCTCCGTCGTGCGCGTCGACGGCGGCATGATCCCCAGCATCTGAGCATTCAATTCACCAGGATATGAACATGGACACCCCCCAAGTACACCGCAGCGCCGCCGAGCGCGAAGCAATCCGCCAGCGATTCTTGCTGGTTGACACCTCCAACGTTGCCGACGTGCTCGATACATTCGGCCTGTTTAACCAGGGCCTCTCTTCCGCATTTACGCCTTTCCCCGCCAATGGCGGCAAGCTAGCAGGCTGGGCCTACACGATCCGCGGTCAAATGTCACCGTACGCTCTGGGTGGCGACCCTGACAAGATGAAGGCCTGCTCGGGCGTGTCCGCCGGCGATGTCACAGTCTGGAGCGGCGACGGCGAAGGGGTCTGCTACTTCGGCGAATTGATCGCCATCGGCATGAAAGAGCGCGGCTGCGTCGGCTCGCTGATCGATGGCGGCATTCGCGATATCCGCTGGATCGCCGAGCAAGCCTTTCCGGTGTTCGCGCGCTACCGTACACCGGTACAGTCGATTGCACGCTGGAAGGTCAACGGCTGGCAAGTGCCTGTGAGCATTCGCGGTGCCACCTCACAATCGGTGCAGGTGCACCCCGGCGATTTCGTGCTCGGCGATGAGGACGGCGTGCTAGTGATCCCACACGAGGTAATTGACACCGTGCTTGCTGAGGCGGAACGCCTTACCGAACAGGAACGCAACATCCGCAAGGATCTCCAGCAGGGCCTGAGTTTGGCGGATGCCCTGGCCAAGTACGGGCACGTTTGAGCCAACAACTAACACTGCGGACGGCGTTCGGCAGCTACAAGCGCGTACGGTCCCCCTAGACCATCAGGCCCATGCCGTAGTTGAGGTCACGCAAGACGCTGGGGCGCGGGTTCTTTTCCCATACCGCACTTATCGTCGATGCCACCGGGGTGACCAACTGTCACAGCAACGCATTGGGACGATGTCCGCGTCAATTTGGCGCCGACGCAGGCGAGTTTCCGGGGACCCATTGCGGATCGCCAACCTTCCGCCGCGCAGGCAACTTACGACCCTAGCCGTCGACTCGCGCAACGCAAAGGACGGGGCGCCGATTCCCGCAGCCCTTGACGAAGGCGTGTGCCAACGACTACTGGTCGGCCGAACGCCGTCCACTACCCCGGTGGAAGGCAGGCGACGCACGAGTATTCAGCCAGATGCCTAGGAGCAACCCCCAGTGCGGATCACGACATTACGCTGGGGCAGATGCTTGTTGGCAACGACAGCCGCATCACCGACCACGAAAGGCCCGCCGCGCACGCTGCTGCTGGAAGGCATCGCTTTGAAGACGACCCTCTTCTTCGCGGATCCAGCATTTCCGGCTGCACCCGGCCTTTGTGCACTGCCAGACGCTCGCAATAGAAACTGGATCTCGTTGCGCTGCTGTGAGCAATGCGCTAGCCTGGTTCTGCAAAGTTGCCCGATTTCGGGCTGCGCATCATGACGTGCCATCAGCAATGGTGTGGTCGGATTCGCGGAGCCTTTGTCGCATGCTGACGTGCGCCCGCACATCGAGAATGCATCGGTTGACTAGATAGGCAGGAATCCGCTTGGCAAATCCTCCAGCGTCGTTCGACCTTCTCCGGCAAGGCCGCGTCGAATCGGCATACAGCGCGCAGAGCAGGTCGTATACCCCAGCGCGCTCCTCGACCAACTTCCGGCGGACAGACCGCGATCAGAGGAGTCGCCTATCTGCGCTCGTCTTCGCTTGGTGCAGAGCATATGTTTGGGTGGATCACCATCGCACAGATCGTCACCGCCACGTCAAGTCGTCCTAATCCCCGCTCGGTCACAATGTGGGAAAGTGGCACGCCTGGTATAGGCGACACAACCGAGAGCTCGCATTAGCCGTCTACTTCGGGATGCCCTTGCCGTATGTGTCTAAGCGGCGCCGTGCGGAGAGATACCCCGTCGGTGGTCTTGATTGCGAGATGAGACGTCATCCCGGTGCGCCACGCCCGATTGCTGCTTCGGTCGCAGTCTCGGGACGGTGACAATTGCACCAAAGAATTACCTCCCAGTTTAGCTGATTCAGTTTTATCGTTTAAAAAAATGGCCCGAGTGTGCCAGAAGCACACATCGGGCACAAAGCATGCGACCTCGGCCGTCGCTGCACAGCGTTCAAAAACTGTGATTCATACCGATGCTAAACGCGGAATTGCCAGCGGTCGGATTGCCGACGTCATTTGCGTTCCAGACGCGATAGAAGCCGGATGACGCGGTATTTGTGGCCTTATTCCAGATATGCGCAAAGGATGTGTAAAGGCGCGTGCGTTTTGACATGCTATATGCATACCCGATGCCGAATTGCTGCGCGTCATTGTTGGCGCCGGTCCGGTCGTTCTTGTAGATATACGAGGTATAAATCAGTCCCCGAGCCCCGGCAGGAATTTGTGCACCAATGAGGTAATCTTCCGACTTGAAGTTCGGTGTGCCGGGCACAATCGCCCCGCGGTTGATTACAAAATTTGCATAGCCCACGAAGGGACCAAAGTCGTACTTGGCAGCCATAAAGACTTCGCGTGCGTCTTTGCCTGGACCATTTGCGTCCCGGGCGTCGGCATAGGCAATCCTGCTAGAGAAGCGATTGTTTGTATAGCCAATCGCTGCGCCATATTGCGCGTTTGTGCCCGCGCTACCGGCCACCTCACCCAGCGCGTAGGACAGTTCAGCTTCCAGACCCCCCAGGCCGGTCGGCAGGTTGTACTTCAGGCCGTTATCCATCCGGTTGGAGCCGCCCCGCCCGCCGGCGGAAATCAGGTTGGCCGAAGTTCCGGCGAGGCCAGTGACAAAGGGATCATATTCCGCTTGCGCCATCGCCAGCGTCCCATATTGCGCCCGAGCGTAACCCGTCCGAGATTTCCATCCAGCCCGAGGTATGCCTGACGGCCGAAAAGCAAGCCGCCTTGGCCAGAGCGCCCGTGTCCATCAGCACACCGCCTTCCAACGTGAAGAACGCCGCGGTGCCGCCCCCGAGGTCCTCGCGTCCGCGCATGCCGAAACGCGAACCAGACATCATACCGCTAGTCATCTTGGTGACCGAGCCCGCAGCCGCGCCACTCTCATGAACGATGCCCAGGTCGGCAACACCATAGAGATTAATGCTGGAGGTCTGCGCTATGGCGGTGGCCGACACGCCGCACGCACTGGCGGCCCCCAAAGCCAGGATCGCCTTCAAAACTTTTTCATTCAAAATCTCCACCCAATTTTATTTGTGAATCATCGAGGCCGTGAGAGCCCGCCCATCGGCACAAAGCCGCATCACGACATGGCCTAAAGGCAATGCACATGAATTCACGGCAATTCTCAGCTAAGTGAAATTTTCTTAAAAACTAGAACCAATAATCCCGAACGGATTTTTTGAATTAGCTTGATACGTGCCTTTTATTTGGACTTATGGACGCAACGCAATCTTCCCAATTACCGCCCCACTATCCAACAAACGGTTTGCCTCGGCGACTTCGGTTAAGGGAAGCACGGTACCAACGGACGTCAGAGGGCCCGCTTCAAACCACTCGTGCATTGCAGTCGTCGACCTTTCAAACATAGGAGTGGAAAGGTAATCATTAGCCGAGAATGTTTTTAACGATATGCATTTTCCGACGCGAAATACATCGAATGCCGTCTTTCCTGCAACGTAACCATACGCCTGGATCTCCCCAAATGGTGCCATGACATCGAAATCGGTGTTCAGCGTCTCGCCGCCCACGCCATTGAAAGAGAAATCTACGCCTTTGCTGCCCGCAATAACCTTCACTCGAGCAACATAATCCTCCTGCTCGGTAAGAATCACCTCACTCGCCCCGAGACTTCGACAGTAGTCTGCTTCAGCGGGATTGCGACAAGTCGCAATTACGGTGCAATTTTGTGCATGGGCGAGCTGTATCAGCATGGACCCCATTCCCCCGCTTGCGCCGTGGATGAGAACGGTGGAACCTGAAGGCACTTTGCTCGATTCGTGAAAAAGCAAATAGGCCAGTCTAAAATTGATCAAATAGGGGAGCGCATTTTCAAATGCTACATTTTCCGCGATCTTGATGATATCGTCGGCAGGCTTCACCACGCCATTTTCGTTAGTCTTTGATTTAGTCGAAC
Source organism: Cupriavidus sp. UYMMa02A (assembly GCA_001725945.1). Lineage (GTDB taxonomy): Bacteria > Pseudomonadota > Gammaproteobacteria > Burkholderiales > Burkholderiaceae > Cupriavidus. The sequence continues at coordinate 20,362 of LRMT01000111.1, forward strand.
CAATTACAAAATCGGCACATGCTCCGCCAGCAGGATCAGACCAATCACTCGGTCGCCGACCCCAAAGGATTTAACGTTTTGCCCACGTCAACAATTGTGCCGGCAACCTCCCTTCCCGGAAAAAATGGCAGGATGGTCTTCGAAAAGTAGGTTCCTCGGCGAATCTCCGTGTCACCATAAATCAGGCCAATCAACGCCGGCTGAATCAACACATCATCTTCCCCGACCTCCGGAACCGGTACTTCAACGACATGAAGATTCTCGGGGCCGCCGATAGCATCGAGACGAACGATGCGCATAGTACTTTTACTCAATGGTGCATGCATGCCAAATCCTCTAATCCGCCAAATACAAGGCTTCGATTGCGCATCTCTTTTATTCGAAACCTGCATCCAAAATTTTCGACTCAGTATATCGATCAAGTCACAAGCTTTCTAAGACAAGCTTCGATTTTAGTCAGCCGCACCGGAGTTCATGCCAACCTTCTTCCTTAAGGGCACAGTTTCTTTTCCGGGGAAGGCAGGAAGCATAAACATGAGGATCACCGACAGCGCAAGGCCAATGGCACAGAGAACTAAGGCATTTTGATAATTTCCATTTTTATCAAACAGCATACCGAGGAAAAGCGGCCCAACAGCACTACCGATCATGAATGCCGCGTACAGCCAGCCATAAACCCGCCCAAATGCTTGCATTCCAAAATAGCGACTTGCAAGAATCGCGAGCAAATCACTCTCGGCGCCGCCAGCAATCCACAGAAGCGCTGCCCCGAAGATAACGTAGGAAAATGGCAACGACGGTACTGCGAGAAGTATGATCCCTGCAGTCGCCAAGCTGTAGCAAAGGGCTCCGACGTATGGCGCAAAGTAGCGATCTACGAGATACCCCGAAGCCAGGCGTGCAACCACCGACACCAAAGCCAGGTATGCGTAAAATTGGGCGGCGACGTCCGGCGCAAAGCCCTTGTCGCTGAAAATGGGGAGAAGGTGAAGTTGAAGCCGTTAATTGCCATTGCCGAAATCAAAAAAATGGCAAGCAAGATCACAAAAGTTGGAGTCCGCAGCACATTTAGAAATAGTCCGTCATTTCGATTGAATTGACCGACCCCGGCCTCTGCTGTGGACTGAGATAGATTCCGAGACTCACCAATGGCCAGCATAATCGGTACCCCGACAAGTGCAGGCAACACCGCCAGTCCATAAAAGCCAGCCTGCCAGCCGAAGCGACCGATCAGGTAGACAGCCAACATCGGATTGACTGCTGCGCCAATTGCGACCCCCGTTGTGACAATGCCAAGCGCAAGACCCCGGTGGCTGTCAAAGCGGCGGGACACAATCTTGGTATACGCAATCGAACTCGATACCGACCCAGTCGCACCAATCCAGCAGGCGGCAAAATAGAGCCCTTGAAGACCGAACGACTGTAGCAGCGTTGGTACAGCGGCCAGGCCGGTTGCATACAGTAGCAACGAGATTACACCCGGACCCTTCGAGCCATAACGGTCGATTAATGTGCCAGCGATAGGCATGGCCACGGCCACCGCAATCGCCAGGAATGTGAACGTTGCAGAAATTCCGCCGCGCCCCCACCCGAATGCAAGCGAGAGTGGCTTGATGAAGGCGCCAAATGCGAAGATCGCCACGGGTATGACCGAAACAGTAACGCCCAACATGCCTAGCACCACCAGCATCCAATCGCGACGATTGAATGGTATAGATGAAATAAACATAGTATTGTCTCTCCTCCGATTTTTATTAACTAATCGTTCTCAATGGCTTTCACCATGAATATGTAGTACGCATTCGCCGCACCCGAATAGTGATCTTACGAAGACGGAGATGCCGTTACAACCGATTTCATTGCAGCTATACCGGCATCATTTCTCATGCATGCATCTCGGTACGCAGAGCGCTTCCTGTGTAGTTCAAACCTCGAGACAACATCCATTGTCATTGTGATTCGAGGACTACAAAGCAGCGTTCCGAAAGAGGCTTACAACTCTGCTGGTCGACCCGTCTTAGGACCAGATCGCAAAAGCCATTCCGCACCCCGTTCCCGCCAAGCTTCGGTAACAAGGAACGTAATCGATCAGATCCATTTTCATTCCTTCAACCGCCCCGGCCAAGGCCGACCAACACCGCACCTCAGAGCTGCCGGACTGCAATTTCTCTAACGGCAGTGCGGCGTGCAACTGCGATCCACCCGCAGCAAGGTTCGACAAGAAATTGCGATCGAAATCTTCGTCCACCACGAAGTGACTTAATCCCCCAGTGCGACCACGACCACGCGAAGTTCGTCTTCCCACGATTCGATCTGCCTGCGAATGGATTCTCCGATCTGAAAAGCACGCAACGGCGTAATGTTGTTCGGCGGGTAGTAGGTATTGATGGTCACGGGGATCGTTGGGAAAATCCGGCCAGTCATTAGCTTGTGATAGACGTAGCCGAAGGAGTGACTCATGGTTTGCCCCTCCTTGAAGTATCTGGATTGCGCCACATCGAATCCATCCCTAACCATGCCTTGTATCAAGTGCTCCGCATACCGCGTTGCCACCGGATAATCTCTTGCGCCTTGTGGATACCAAAGCTGTTGATCAAGGTCGGGGTCGTATTTCCACTTCATGATACCTTTCGGCTCATAAGGAATGGTCTCGCCCCAATACACCGATAGGGCCGGCATGTTGTCTTCAAGAAATACCTCTTTGTGGTCGTCACCGATAACAACCACGATATCCGGCTCCGCAGCGTTGAGGCGTCTGCCAAGCGTGCCATGGCGGTCTGATTCTGCACATGCCGCTGGTCAAGCTTCTCCTGGGTAATTTCGTCACGAAGTCTTGGATTCGCTGCTGCTAGCAACTCGCTGTAGCTCAGACGAGCCCCAGTGTTGTCATGCAACGCATGGCGATTCTGATCGTCCGTTGCCCCCCGAGCGAGCCAGGCGGGCGGTTTCATCAGGAGGATCGGACTATGCGACGACCCAATACCCATCACTATTTTTGCCACTGATGTTCTCCCTACTATTCAATATAATGCATACGGTATACAGTGCACATTGTCGAACAGAATTGACACCACGCCTAGCCATCTCACTCACAGCTAGGGGGCGTTGACGGTTACGACACTCCGCTGGCTTCTGAACAAGTGATTGTTCGTCGGCCCAACAAACTCTGGAACCACGCGCCTGCAGCACAGCCCTAGAGCCCCGCAGGCGGTCGGTATCGAATCGGGTGCATCTATGAAGTATCGTCTTCCTCCACTCCTTGCTTTGCGCGCATTTGAAGCATCAGCTCGGAATCTTTCATTCACAAAAGCCGGCACCGAGTTGCACTTGACACAAGGCGCCATTTCTCGTCAGATCAGGCTTCTCGAAAGTTTCCTGGGTCATAAACTTTTCGTTCGCTTGACCCGCAAGATCGAGCTGACTTCCGTTGGCCAGGAATATGTCACTTCCGTGGAGCAAGCACTGACAATCATTTCTCAAGCAACTTCGGTGGCTGCTCGCGACACACGGCGCGTACTCACCCTCGATGTGCTACCAAGTCTCGCAACTTATTGGTTAATGCCAAGACTCTCACGCTTTACCGAGCAACATAGGGACATCGAAGTGCGTCTAATCTCCTCTATTGATCCCGTCGATCTTCGCAACAATGAAGTTGATCTAGCGATTCGCGTTGGTAAGGTTCCAGGCATGCGCTATGACCGACGCGCACCTCGCATCGATCTCAGCATGACCGATAGTTGGAAGAATCTGCACATTGCGCCCCTTTTTCCCGACGTCCTGATACCCATCGTTTCCCGAAACCTCGTTGCTGAGGTTGGGCCAATCCGAGAGGTCGCCGATCTCTTTAACTTTCCTTTAATCAACATCGCGAGCCGCCGTTACGCGTGGACCGATTGGCTCGCTTGTTATGACTTGGACCTTCCGGCCGACATTGACATGCTCGACTTTGGTCACTTTTTCATGGCGCTTCAGGCGGCAAAGGATGGCAAAGGTATCGCCCTCGTTCCCCAGATCATTTTCGAAAGCTGTGATAGCCGCGACGGTCTGATCATGCCATTGGCCGGCGAATTCCCCAGTGCTGGCGCATACTGTCTAATGGCCCGTGAGGAGGCTCTGGATGATCAGGCCGTGCGACTACTCTGCGAGTGGATTTCGAAAGAGGCCACGCACTTCGCGCAGCCAGGTCCTCCTGCAAGTTAAAGGACTCTCGTCGCTGCGGCGGTTCCGGACTGAAAGTCCACACCGTGTTCAAGGATCGCCGCAGCGGAGCGCACCCGATACCACTCGGGATGATGCGCGATGTCAAGCTGACCTGTACTTTCAAACTGCTGAGCCAGCTTCAGCAAAAGACGTCTGAATGTAACAATTGCCGCATCGCCTGAGCCGAGGTTCTCGCGCGACCGGTCCACAATCGGCCCCATGCTTTCCTGCACTGCCGTATCTTGCATGCCGATGCCTTCGATACCGGTCGAGCTATAGAGACGCTGGTGCGTCCGATTAATTCCGTAGTCCGAATCTGCTGAAACGACAGGCCTATAGCTTCCGTCGTCCATCACATCAGAGTGCACCGCGCCACGATCGAGTTCGTCCTGGCTCAGTGGCTCGTGGCTATTCCATGTCATCGTAAACACCCAGCAGTTGTAGTCGTCGATTGGAACCCACGCATGGCCGAGATACGCACGCCCCTCCTTAAGCGGGACGATCATTGTGTAAAACGGCGCCATGAACTGCGTCACTCGCCAGTAATACTCGCTCTCACTTGCGTTACGTCGAGCACCGATCGCCATGCCGTAGTTCGTTTGACGGACGAAGAACTTCGGTGCGACATCGGATGCCAAGTAAGGTGCCGTTACGGGACTTGGGGTCAATTGGCGCTGCCGAAACGGGAGGGCTGCTCGCTCGGGGTCCAATCGGCTATGCAAAATGCCAACATGACTTGAGTCAATTCCCCCTTCAACACCCTGCGCATAGTTTGTGCGTTGAAGACGTTTGGTGATGAATCGAAACTCTGCAGGCACCAGCCCCCACTCGAACTCCGGGGGATTCGGTGGCATCTGCTGCTGGTCACCCATAAAGGCCCAGATGACTCCGCCCCACTCCAAGACCGGATAGCTCTTGATCCGAGTATCACACTTCATTTGGGTATTTTCGGGCTCGGCGGGCATGTCAACAATCGCACCTGTGACATCAAACTTCCAGCCGTGGTAGACGCAGCGCAAGCCGCACTCTTCGTTGCGACCGTAGAACAAATCAACGAGTCGGTGTGGGCAATAGCGATCCAGCAGCCCGATCTTTCCATTTGTATCCCGGAAGGCGATCAAATCCTCACCTAGCAGACATACTCGGACAGGTGGACAGTCTGGCGACGGAAGTTCCTCGGGTAGCAGGAATGGAACCCACATGCTCCTGAACGCATTTCCCATTGGAGTGCCCGGACCGATGCGACAGAGTCTTTCATTATCTTCTTTGCTAAACATGGTATAAAGCTCTTAAAATTTGTGGTTTCGCAAATGACTCAGAGGATTCATTACTATTCGATGATTGCTAAATCACGCCGAAAATCTGTTCATCCTCTTCGATTACACGATACGTTTTAATAGGCATGGTGCACGGTTTCTCAGTTGCCATTCCCGTCCGAATATCAAAAGCTCCTCCATGCAGAGGACAGTAGATTGTTGTTCCCTCTAGCTCGCCGCCCGACAACGCGACCAGCCCATGCGAGCATAGATCCTCAGTCACGTAGAACTCTGCACCAACGCGGTAAACTGCCAAGCCATCACTGACTTCTTTCGGGCAAACCTGGATCACCCCATCAACAGGGACATCGTCTTTTCTGCACAAAAATACTTTTATCCATGGCTATTTCCAGATGTGGCTATCGATTTCACACTGCTGGCGAGGTCATTGCTGATTGCCGCCATTTTCCGAGATCTATGCTCGGATCAGACAGTACTGACTCTGGAATCCTTGCACTATCTCTCACCAACGCTTTTCCTGTACGCATGTCGCGCGCCGCATTGATCGAACTCACCCCTTTCACCACATCGCCAACCAGGTGAAAGATCGTAAATGAGCCATTTGTCACGCTTCCACGTACCACGTCTCGGTCGCCTTTGGGCATCCCGAATGATTGGATGCTGAAATCGAACTGATCCGACCAGTAACCGCTAATTTCGTTGTATCCCGGACCACCCGCAACAAGCGTTCGTCCAACGTGTTCACCGTGAGCGGCAGCATGCAGCCAATTTTCTTGGCGATCCATTTGACCGGCTCGGTGGTTATAGTGGAATGCCACTTCTCCGGCCGCATAGACATTCTCGTCGCTCGTCTGGCCGAACTCATTAACGTGGATGCCATTGGCACTCACCGTCAGACCGGCAGCCGCAGCAAGGCCAATGTTCGGGACTACACCGATTCCAACTACGATTACATCCGTATCGACCGAGTCACCATCGGAAAGGGTGACTCGGTAGCCCGCCCCAAACCTGTCCACATTGACGACGGTGGTATTCGTTCGGATGTGAACTCCATGGTCGGCGTGTTTCCCCAGGATGAAATCGCACATTGTTGGACACATCGCGCGCGCCATCGGTGTCGCCGCGGCTTCCAGTACCGTGACCGCGATACCGAGTGTCCTGGCAGTAGCGGCCACCTCAAGTCCTATCACCCCCGCACCGACGATCATCATGCGGCAGGTCTGGGGAAGCGCCTCGCGCAAAGCGAGTGCATCGGACAATCGCCGCAGGTAGAAGACGTTTGGCATTCCAGGCGGCAGGATCGGCAGAATGCGCAATGACGATCCGGTCGTGAGAACCAGCTTCTTGTATGGAACTGATGTACGGTCGGCGAAATGCACGCGACGGCTATCGCGCTCAATAAGCTCTGCGGTACTTGCCAACTTCAGCTCAATCCCGTTTTCTGCGTAAAAGGCCGGATCACGTAGTTCGAGATTGGATAGAGCCTCAGCACTGCACAGAACGCTCTTCGACAGGGGCGGACGGTCATAGGGGGCATCAGGCTCATCTCCGGCGAGGACAACGCGGCCGGCGAAGCCAGCCTTACGTACGCTCTCGGCCGCACTTACGCCCGCTAGACCAGCCCCGATTATCAGGATCGCTTCATCTTCGGTTCCGGTGGACATCAACATTTCCCCTCATAGTCAATCAAACACATGCTCGCTCAGCCGGGAGCCGCTGACTCCAAACAGACCTTTTAATGCATACTGTATGCATATAACGCGACTAAAAACGTTGCGAGAACGCAACTTGAGGGCCGACGCGTTGCTTATTGACGCACATTGCTGCAACTCACGGGCCACTGAATACTGTATGCATTGTAGTATAGAAGCTCTGGTTGCCCAATATCTTCTCTCAGCCTTGGTCAGCGATGTCAAACTCCAGTTTTTACAGCGTAGAGTGTAACCTCCAACCCTGCAACCGATTTCGGCGCCTCTCATGCATGAGTGAACTTCATGCATACTGACGACTGCCCCTAACACTTGGAGCGGACGCGCGTGAGATTGCGCTGGCCGACCGCATCTGGGCGTGTGCTCCCCACATCTATTTCATCCAATTTGGTCTATGAACACCACTCGTAGAGTTATTCAGAGCGATCGGCTGCGCGATCAGGTTTACCAACTGTTGCGAGAGGACCTGCTTGGCGGGACCGTACCGGCAGGGACCCGCCTCGTCGAGGTGGATCTAGCCGAGCGCTTTGGCGTGTCGCGGACTCCCGTGCGTGAGGCGCTTTTTCAATTGGCACGCGAGGGCTTGATTGCTCAGACGGATCGTGGCTACGCACTCATGGCAGATACGCCGCAGGATTTCATTCAGCGGATGGGAGTCAGATTATTGCTGGATCCGTCGCTAGCAGAACACGCGGCCAAGAACGGGACTGACGAGCAGATCGAAAAGCTGCACCATAACTTCGAAAAGCTGATCGCAGCTTCCGAGGCCGCAAAGTTTGTGCCATTTGTCACAGCCCTACATCAATTCCGTACGTTGTTGCTCGAGATGAGTCATAACACGGCCTTGTCCCGGGTGTGTGCGGTTCTAGAAGATCAGTTTTTACTGGTTCGTAACGAGTACTTCAAGGAGGAGGAAAATCGAAAGATTGCGATCGACTATAACGGTCTGCTGCTCGATGCAATCCGGGCTCGCGACGCGAAGGCCGCCGCGCGAGTTGCCAAGGAATATATTGAGTTGCTGATTGCAGCCAATCCGTCGGATCCGCGGCAATCTTCACGAAACGACGAGCGAGTGTAGACACATCGGTATAAATTCTGGTTCTTGCCAGAAGAGTTAAGGTGGGTGGCTGAATTGGATTGACCAAGTCTCAGAGTATGTCCGGTGAGGAAAATGGAAGCGCTATGGCGCCGCGTGGGTCTATGCGAGACGGCTTCGCTACCGACGGTAAGGGCTACAGGCTTCGTGTCGACTAGTGATGAGAGCCTGTTCTGACAGTGCAAGAATGGCCGGCCCAGCGTAGAACGTGTATGACGTAGATGTCGCCAGGATGGCTTGACGTTGCGGACGGACGTGTGAAAGCACGTCATTTCATCCAGTCAGAAAATTTCCCGGTAGCAAGCAAGTTCGGCCAGCCTTTTCAGCGGCCGCCGCGGTAGCAATCTGCAAATTCACGGCTGATGGAAGTCGCTGGGCGTCAGAACTATGCGATCGATGGCACCCTCCGACTTCTTGCCGCTGTACCCCTGATGCGCTCCCAGCCATGCATGAATGCCCCCAGCATGGCATCCGCTCTATCCTCTGGCGAGAACCCTGCAAGCGCCAGGCCGAAATGGTCCTCCAAGGCTTTGCGACTGACCACAAAGGTTTGTTGTGGCCGCCGATTATTATAGATACTGGAACTGAATCCCGATGTCGTCATCGATGTCCACGACCTCAAGTCCAACGGGGTAGACCATGCACTCCTCCGAACGCATATCGATAGCGCTAGAATACTCTCGATGCGGCAGCTAGTGAGAGGTGGCGCCGGAAATTCGGACAGGCGGCTAAGTGGAAGAGCTGGGGCCTGAGCCGGCCATAATGGCAGGCGTAAAGGACCCAGAAGATGACGAAAACGAAGCAGCCGGACCCACTCGGCGACCTTCAAGGCGACAGTCGCGCTGGCCGCGCTCAGGCTCCCGGACACAGAGGCTGCTGACGAGCTACCACGCGTTCGTTGTCGAGAGTCTTGACTCGGAGAGCTTCCAGCACATCACGCCGCTTGCGCAAAGCTGGCGGGTTGGCGACTTCCGGCGGCAAGCACTGAGCTAGAGGGCTTGAATGGTTTTCCTTTGCCGATTCTGCAGGCGGTGATGCATCGTCTCGCAGCGGATCAACATCATTTCCTCGGAGGCCTCCTCCGCGCCAGCGTAAGTTCAGCTTGCGCGGCGATCTTGCAGATAGACTTGACGCGAGACAACGGCGATGATGACAAGGATCGGCGCCGATACCAAGCATTGCGGACGCGATGCGCAGATGGCGCATGGCGAAATTACACTGTGTAAGCGAGAGACGATGGGCAGTGAGCCTACACGAGGCTGTCTCGCGACGATGTCACGCCTTGGCAGGATTGACACGATTCGTTTTGCCGCGACGGTGGGCTTATGCGTTATGTGACACCGCATGCCGGTGCTAAAGGTATGTCCCGCAAATCGATCGAAGCCTTAGCGAGCGGCCACTACTGGGCCGTGCCCCACGCCCCGTTCCCCCTGGACGGAGGCAACGGCCACGACGAGGTCTTCCCCGGCGCCGATTGCGTCAGCGACGGCAAGTGGGTGACCTTTTACAAGGACGGGCAAGAAGTGTGGGCGTGCAACGCCGTGTATGCGGCCGCCCATTTCGACTTTTCTGCCGTGCCCAACGCCGGCGCGTCAAGGGCTGGCTGACCTGCTGGGGCGCGAGCGGCCCCCCTGCTCTTTCGCCTCAAATCAAACATAACACCCGCAGTAACGGCAGAATTTCGATGTCCGGGTGTTATGTTCACTACTATGGTGATAGTTAGGGCTAAGCTGTGGGCTAGTGTCTGCGTCGGTCGCTCACGTCCATATATGTTGCGTCTTGGTCGAAATTGTCTGAGAGTCGTCCCAGCAGCCCAGATGTCAGGGGAGCTGATAGTGCGAGCTTGCGTTGCCATACTCGGTACTGTTCCGCAAGTTGACGTTCCTGATTGCCTCCATCACCGATTGCTCGAGACGTGGGCCCTCGCAAGTTGATGCGGCCAATCACAAAGCCTTCTTGAAGTTCAGCACTCGTACCAAACTGCTCCAGAACTGCGCGGACGCTTTCGTGTGGCCAGGTTCCATCGATACCCACAGGTGCGCTGGCAAGAGCCTTGCCGAACTGATCAAAGGCAATTCCCAAATATCCTCGTTCCTTCGCAATGTTGGTTAGTTCGTCGGCATACGCAAGCAATTTTTCGGCCGAGACCATAGCATCTGGGGTGATCTTCTTAAATGGATGCCAACTATGGAGACATGCCAAGCATTGTTGGCGACGCGTTTCTCCGCATCGCTAGGTTCGGGTAGCGCGGTCTTGTCCACTTGGTCAGAGACATACAGGAGCGCGAGGAGGTCGACCAACACGGAAGGCTCTGCAGCCAAACGGCGATAGATTACAAGTTCATGCTGAGCCTGATAACGAAGTAGGCCGAAATAGGTCCATTCGAGTTGCGCCATTGCCTCGCCGTCCAACTTGCCGCAGGCGCTAAGGTTCTTTAGAAGAGTCGCCGCGCAGTAAGAGACTTGCTGAGCCCGATCAGGGTCCGCATTGATCGGTGCAATTGCCTGGCCCAATGCCTGGCACGCCAATTCAACGTCCCCTTCTCCAGCCAGCCATTCCATTGAGGCATTGGTACCGAGCACACGGACTGCATCAAGCACTCGACCAACGCTAAAAAGTGAGCGGGCGGCGCGCTCACCTTCTGCGGGATTACCATGCGGCAATCCGGTAGTGCGTTTCCAATACGTTACGGCGCAGTCTGGCCCTCTTCCCTCAACTGTATCCCATACGAGGGTACCTGAGGGCAACCCGAGAAGGACTGTTGCACATGCCGCTTCGGATAACGTGTCGTCTTGGCCGATTACCCATTTCTCTAAAAATTTATTCCCTTCGCGCTGATAACTTGCTGCCGAGAAACCTTGGATAAAATCCTGAACGATGCTGCTTTCATCCTCGCCGTAGGCTGTGAAAAGCTGTTCTGCCAGTGCGCTACCACCTTCGCACAGAGCGAGGGTGAAGCCAAGAACGCGCGGGTTTTTGAAAGAGGATAGTCGTTCCAGAATTGTGGGTAAGCCAAGGGTGAGTAGATCGTTGGCAGCGACCAACTGCGCAGCCTTTAGGGAAGATTGTTCCTTGCCCCAGTCTGTTCCTGTGTCAAAGGGAAGCTCAGGCCAGTAGTCGAATAGCCATGCATTCGCGTCGACGTAGTCAGACGGCTTTAGCGCCTCGTACAGTCGGGCCAGTCTGTCCAGCAGACCTTTGTCGTAGAGCCAATCCGGCAACTTATCGCTATTGACGAACTGGTTATGGTGGTGAAGTAGCCGCCTAAGGCGCTCTCTTAGGTCGAGTCGGATGGGTGAATCGAGCTTGGTGATCAATTGTTCGATCTCACCTAAGACCTTCTCGACAATGTCCGGTCTAAACGTAACCGTCCGCTAATGGCCGTGTAGACGCGAGAGGCGAACCTATCCAGAGTAGTTCCCATCAAAATCTGGCGGGGACTACTTTGGATACTGTGGCAAAGCGTGGTGGCCGCATGCGCGGCAGCCGCAATCACCCGATCGAACTGAAGCGAAGGCTTGCAGAAGCTGCGTGCGTGCCAGGCGTGTCGGTTTCGAAGCTGGCGTTGGAACACGGTCTGAACGTGAACATGGTCTTTCGCTGGCGCCGCATGCTTCGAGCAGGCCAATTCGGCGTCCCCCATGTTGGCGACGCGCCAGTGCTGTTCCCCGTTGTAGTCAGAGGCTCCGGAGTCGAGGCGTCGTCGGAAGCGTCGCCCACCGGGGTCATCCGGTTGCAACTGGCCAAGGGCCAGGTGAGCATTGAAGGCCGAGTCGATCCGGATGTCCTTCGCATGGTGGTGCAGTGCCTGAGCTAATGATGGCGCCGCCGGCGAACACCCGGATCTGGGTTGCCGCAGGATTTACGGACATGCGATGCGGCTTCGATGGCTTGGCTGCCAAAGTACAGACAGTCCTGCAGAAAGACCCATTCTCTGGCCACGCGTTCCTCTTCAGAGGCAAACGTGGTGATCTCCTCAAGTGCCTGTATTGGCGCGACGGTGGAATGTGCCTGTTTGCCAAGCGGTTGGAACGAGGTCGATTCGCCTGGCCGCGCGCCGAAGGTGGCGTGGTGGCTCTGACGAACGCACAACTTGGCCTTCTGTTGGAGGGGTTCGACTGGCGGCAGCCCATCGATGCCGCCAGTCCGTGCAGTGCTTTGTAAACGTCTGTGACAACACATATGTGGAGCGATGTTGGCGCTTAGACTGCCTGCATGACCTCCAGCAATGCTTCGCTTCCCGACGACATCGACGCCTTGAAGGCCCTTCTTCTGGCGCGGGAAGCGGCGCTTCGTGAGCGCGACAGTGACGTGGAGAATCTACGTGACACGGTCGCGACGCTTCAGAGGACGCTCTCAGATCGAGCGCTGGAAATCGAGAGCCTGAAGCTGTGGATCGCAAAGCTCCAACGAATGCAATTCGGGCGCAAATCCGAGAAACTTGATCGCCAGATTGAACAACTGGAATTGCGCCTTGAAGATCTGCAGGCCGACGAAGGCGCCGGGGCACTCGACATAAGCAAGCAGCGCTCAAAGGATGCGACCAAGCCGACTGGACGCAGAGCGCTCCCTGATCATTTACCGCGCGAAGAGATCGTCCATCAACCTGATGATGTGTGCTGTCCGCAGTGCGGCGGAACGCTCAACGAGCTTGGCGAAGACATCGCCGAGCAGCTCGAGTACGTGCCCGGGCATTGGCGAGTGATTCGCCATCGTCGACCAAAGAAGGCCTGCGCTTGCTGTGACTGCATCGTGCAAGCGGCTGCACCCAGCCGGCCCATTGATCGCGGTATGCCGGGTCCTGGCCTGCTCGCCCATGTCCTGGTTGGAAAGTTCTGCGACCATCTTCCCCTGTACCGGCAGTCGGCGATATACGCGCGGGATGGTGTCGAGTTGAGCCGATCGACACTTGCCGATTGGGTCGGACAGGCCAGCGCACTATTACGCCCGCTGGTCGATGCAATTCGGCAGTACGTGATGGCGGCCTCGAAGATCCACGCCGACGATACGCCGGTACCGGTACTTGAACCCGGAAACGGAAAGACCAAGACAGGCCGACTCTGGACCTATGTACGTGATGACAGGCCCGCTGGTTCGGTGGACGCGCCAGCCGTCTGGTTCGCGTACAGCCCGAGTCGGTCAGGCGAATATCCGCAAGCTCACCTGAAAGGCTTCAGGGGAATCCTGCAAGCCGACGCATTCGCAGGCTACAACTCCATTTATAAAGAGGGCGATGTGCAAGAGGCTGGATGTGTTGCCCAGTATCCCGAGCAGAGTTTTATGTGGAGCGAAGGCCGTATGGGGCTAGCGGACGTGATTGAAGGGCCAAACAGCTCGGCATATTATCTCTCTTGAACGCTATGCGTGTACGGCGTTTGGGCAGTGAACATGCAGATCCCACTGCGTACGCAATCAAGTGCCGAGAGCTACGTCGCGAAGCGAGAATGGCTCGCCGCGCGGCTGGATTGTTGCCCGTTGCATCCCTCTGGAGGCTGTTCCTTTTCTCGCCATGGCACTTATCGGCGCGCGGCACCATTTGAGATGCGCATTGCCAGGTGGTACTGTCCTCAGGGACACCGAACTTTCAGCCTCCTGCCTGACTTTCTCGCCGCAAGGCTGCCTGGCTGCTTGCTTCCATCGACGCCGCCGTCGCGAGCGTGCCCCGGATGCGCAGCATGGAAGCCGCTGCCGATGCGTTGCGACGGGACGACGTGAGTTTACCTGCGGCTGTCCGTTGGTTACGTCGCCGTGTACGCGCGGTTCAAGCGGCGCTGCATGCGGTATCTTCCCTGCAACCGCCGACGCTTGGCCTGCAGCACCTTTGCGGCATGCCTGGCAAAGCCAGCTCGTATCGGACGCTACCGGAGTTGAGGCATGCGCTCCCCCCACAGATGCTCAGCGAACTACCGGCACCGCTGGGATTTCTGCGATTGCAGCAAGGTGTATCGATGCGTCGCGCGCTTGCCCAACAATACATGGGGGCTGACGGCGCGTGCGAGCCGATTTACGCTGCAGCGGTCAACTGTGAGCAGACAGTATGCAGTCCGAACCGACCGAATCTCGCCGATCAGGAGCGTCTCCGACGACGACCGATATCATCAATGTATGGCGGGACGACCGCTTCGTAAAAGACAGCAGCGCTCGCGTGTATCTCCGATGGATCGGACGCTTTAGGGCGTATTGCGAACAGTGCGGACTGAATGAGCAGGCTCAGTTGTCTCTCGATGGTGCACGCCGCTTTGTCGACTGGTATTCCCGACGGCATGATTTAGGTCCCTGCGCAGCGGCGAACGCTAGGACCGCGGTCCACGAATTGAATCGTGTTTATTGCGTGCTCGGGAGGGAAGCGCCGCCTTGGCGGGTTGCGCCGGTCCCCAGTTACCCTGTGACGGGGATACTGCGCGCATACACGGACCACCTCATAGCACACCGTGGCAGCCCGCAGACGACTGTGCACAAGAAGCTGGTTCACATGGGTTATTTTCTAGAGCATCTCCGCAAGTGCGGGCAGACGTGGCGCTCGATGACTCTGGCTGATATCGATGCGTTTCTCGTTGACTGCAGTCATCAATACGCCCGTACCACGACAGCCGACATCGCCTGCAGCATCCGGTCTTTCTCGCGATTTTTGCTTGCCACCGGTCGCAGCCGACGCAACCTCGCCGATTCAATAATAGCGCCAGTGCAACCAAAGTATGAGCGCCCTCGTCGGTCGTTGCCGTGGGAGGATGTGCAGCGCCTACTGCATGCCGTCGACCGGTCAAATCCGCGTGGTCTGCGCGACTACGCGATGCTGTTGATGATGAGTACCTATGGCTTCGGCGCCGGCGAAGTAATCGGGATGCGACTGGAAGATATCAACTGGACCGCGGCCACGTTGCGGGTGATTCGACCGAAGACGGGAACGGCCTTCAGATTACCGCTGTTGCCGGCCATCGCGAAGGCAGTGGCCTTCTATCTTCGCAGCGGAAGACCACCAAACGTAACGAGCCGCTATTTGTTTCTTCAGTGCAAGTTGCCATTCGCCCCTCTCACTTGCGCGTCAGCAGTCAGACACATTGTGGTCAAGCATGCAACCGTGGCTGGAGTGACAGCTCCTTTCCTCGGTAGCCACGTGCTGCGTCACTCCAACGCTTCACGTCAAATCGACCTCGGTGCGGACCCGCGAGTAGTCTCCGATATTCTTGGTCATCGTGACCCGGATTCCATCTCTGCATACGTCCGCATTGCAACGGAGACGCTGCGGGACGTTTCACTGCCAGTGCCATCATGAGAACGCTTGTGACAGCGAGGAGTATGGCGCGGGACACGGCGGACTTTCTGAACTTCCGGCGCGCCATGGGCGTGCAATATCACCGCGGCGAGTTTGTGCTCAACGGCTTCGTGCGGTTCATTGCCGAACAATGGGGCGAGCAAACCGTGGCGCTTGATGAGGCCATCGGGAGCTGGTCGTCGCGCGTCGATGGACGCAAGGCCGTCACGGTGAGCCAGGAGTTTGGGGTGGTCCGCCAGTTGTGCCTTTACAGGCGCCGCACCGATCCGCGCGGATATGTTCCCGAACACGCGCTCGCGCCCGTCAAGGAATCGCCGTTTCTCCCGTACATATTCTCGCATGAAGAAGTGCGTCGGCTCCTGCATGCGGCGAGCAGCCATCGCGGTCGCTGGATCTGGGCGCCAATGTTTCGCGCATTGGTGCTGGTGCTTTACTGCACTGGCCTGCGACTGGGAGAAGCGGTCCACCTGCATATGGGGGACGTCGATCTCCGCCGCAATGTGTTTCTGGTGTCGCACAGTAAAGGGCGATCCCGCATTGTTGCGTTTCGCCCGGATTTGGCCAGGGAGCTGCATCAATACCTGGAGGCACGTCGACAGCTCCTTCGGGATCGTCGCGTCCAGGATCCGCAAGTGTTGTTCATTCGTCTGGACGGCACACCACTTACGGTGAAGTCGGCATCGGAGGCAATTCGGCAGTTGCTTCGCCAATTGGCGATCAAACCTCCCACCGGCCGGGTCGGACCGAGACCGTACGAGTTCCGCCACGCCTTCGCGGTGCATCGTCTCACAGCATGGGCGTCTGCCGGAGTAGATGTCCACGCAAAGCTACCGTGGCTGTCGGCCTATCTCGGCCATCAGGACGTGCTCGGTACAGAGGTCTACCTTAAGGCGACACCACAACTGCTGGATCTCGCCAGCAGACGGCTCCAGAAGCATCTGCGCCATGCGCATACTTCAGCATGAAGACTACACCGTCCGCAGCCTTGTTCATTCGGGTTGAGTCGTTCTTTGCCGATTACCTGCAGCGCGCGCGCGGTGCCAGCATCCACACCGTGCGCGCCTATCGCGACGCCTTGAAGCTTTTCTTTGAGTTCGTCGCGACGAGCAAGGGGTGCAGCGTTTCGGGTATTGAGCTTTGTGACATGGATGCCGCAACGGTTTCCAGATTCCTCCTTCATCTCGAGACGGACAGGTCAAATTCGGTGGCAACGCGCAACTGCCGCCGCACCGCTATTCGAAGCTTCTTCAAGCACCTGCTCCGGACAGACATCGTTCACTCCCAACAGTATGCCGGAGCGCTCGCAATTCCTGCTAAGAAGGCACGACATCAGCCAGTGACCTACCTGGAAGCTGATGAAGTACGCGCGATTCTCGCGATGCCCAACACAAAAACCATCCGTGGGCATCGCGACTACGCGTTACTGCTTTTTCTCTACAATACCGGCGCGCGTGTCAGTGAAGCGGCGAATCTTTGCTGGAGCGACCTACAACTAGCCAATCCACGGCAGGTCCGGCTCCACGGTAAAGGGCGCAAGGATCGGCTCCTGCCGCTGTGGCGTGAGACTGCCGATGCGCTTCGTCGGCTAGGAACGATAAGCCATCCCGATACACACCCGCATGTTTTTCTCAATCGCCGTGGAGAAGCGCTAAGTCGTGACGGGATTGCCTACATTCTGCGCCGGCACGTGGACGCCGCGGCTCGGGAACTGCCGGCGCTCGCTCATAAGCGGGTCACGCCACATGTCATGAGGCACAGTTGTGCCGTCGGATTGCTGCAATCAGGTAACGCCTTGCCGGTGATTCGCGACTATCTTGGTCATGCGAGCATCGCAACAACCGGGCGCTACATCGAGACAAACCTTCAGATGAAGCGAGATGCCCTGGAAGCGTTCTGGCAGCATGCCGGAATCGAGCCTGCTTGCGCAAGATCATGGAAACCGAAACCCGACCTCCTTGCGTTTCTGAGTTCGCTGTGAGCGAAGAATTATGCGGTGATGCAGGAGCATCCGAAGCCTAGTACAAGCGTCGACCGCTCGATGCTCAGCATAAATCCGTACTCGGGATACTGGGCCATATCTGGAACTCCAGATATGGCCCACGCTAGACGAAAATTCCACGATCTGTACCTGGCACGCAGGAACGACGTCAACACTGAGGCGCTGCGCCGGATCGGTGAACTTTACGCAATTGAGGCTGATATCCGCGGGAAGCCTCCCGACGAGCGAAGGCGCGTCCGACAGGAACGGGCCCGTCCATTGCTGGAAGCCTTCGAGATCTGGCTACGCTCGACGCTGAGCAAGGTGTCGTCCAAAAGCGATACCGCGAAGGCCATTGGCTACGCGTTGAATCAGTGGGAGGCACTAACGCTGTATGCCAGCGATGGTCGCGTTGAGATCGACAATAACGCCGCGGAGCGGGCGTTGCGGGCTGTTGCTCTCGGTCGAAAGAACTACTTGCACTTCGGCTCCGACAGTGGCGGCGAACGCGGCGCCGCTATCTATTCGCTGGTGGCCTCAGCCAAGCTGAACGGTCTCGACCCCGAGGCCTACCTGCGACACGTCATTACTCGCATCCCCGAGCACCCCGTCAATCGCGTCAGCGAACTGCTGCCATGGGCCATGGCTGAGCAGATCCGCTCGAATGCCGCCTGAAAGTAACCTCCTCGTCAAGAACGCTGACCGTCGGACGGTTACGTCTAAACTGCTTCAAGTTGCTCAACAGTTCATGCCATATGCTCACGTTTGTGCCGGCAAGCATCAGTAGCTGCTGCGCCGCGAATTGAACGTCTGCCCAATAGTCCGTCATAGTAACGGCTCGCAGCTCGGTCGGCGCCCAGCTACGTACAGCAGGTTTCCGAGCTGTATCAATTATGCCGCTCCTGCTTTCGATCATCCTCGTGCAGATTTCGACTGTAACCTCAGGAAACTCCGCTGCAAGCGAGGCGAGCAATCCATGTCGATCGTCAGCAGAAACCGTACATTGAGGCAGCAATGGGCTAAAGATCATCGCCAGCGATGCGCGCGGTCGATTCGCCCATCTTCCTCCAGGATCCAACATAGTCAGGCGAGCAGAATTCTGGCGGTCCTACCTAAGTATGTGGGCTGCCAACAAAGGAGCTCCAAGGCCCAAGAAGACCTGCATGCAGGCAATTTCCATGGTCCCCCTCATCCTCAAAAGATCCAGGATCTGCGGGTGCGCTGATCCCAAATCCGCTTCTATGGCGGATAGAAATTGATCGGGACTTGCCTCGGCCAACTCCGCCAGATTCGAGCGAAGGCGGCGCCAGAAGTTCGCTTCTTCGCGATGTTTGTATAGCTCTGCCAGCGCGCGGTCCACCCAAAATTTGAGGAAGCCGGCCTTCAAAGCAACTGTTTTGACGTCCCCATGCGCTGCAAGTAGTAGCATCGTTTCGACCAGGGCCTCCCTGATCGCGTCACTGTGCTCACGCTTATTTGGACTCAACCACCTTTCATTTGGTAGCAAGTCAAACCTTGGATCCGGTTCCAGCACAACCTCAATAAAAGCTCGAGTGAATGCCTCGAGATGTGCTGTGCGCAGGTAGGGCTCAAGGTATCTAAGCGCGTTGGAGCGGCTGTGCACGCGCCACAGGTCGCCTGCTCGCATCATCAACGGACTTGCCCCTTGCATCCATACCGCTACAACTCCTTCAAACTGATCGTATGGTTCGCTCGCTATGGTGCGAACGGTGGCTTGGTCAGCGGCGATTCGGGACTCCCAAGCTCCCAGCAGCGCCGCTGCTGCCACCCTTTGCGCCACAGGTGGCTTTGCCCATTGCGGCAGTGGCGGGCCAGCTCGTAGGAAATTCTTGCGGACGCGCTCTAGGTTGCCATCTGCGTCGTAACACAAATGAAACGCCTCATTCCGGTCAATGTCTTGTCCATGTACCCATTCGATCAGTTCCCGCATGTTTGGCGCGACTAGCTCGATTGCACCGTCTCCTCCAGCTGCGAGGCGAACTACGCGGATGACTGTGTGGAGTCGGGCATCGGCGGGCAGGGGTGAAACATCCTCGCCAATGATCAAAATGAAGTTGCGCCCCATCGCGCATACTTGTCTTAGTGCTTCGGCATCAGCTATGCACAGGCAACGCGCCAACAGTGCTTCTTGTTGGTCAAACGGAAGCGTATTGATGCTCGATCCAATAAAGGCTTCACCCTCCTCTTGAGTGGAGGTCTGGAGCTGGATGGCGGTGGGCGCGCCCAAGAGAACGCTCAACAAAGATTCGACTTGGGCCTTCCGGCCAATCAAGGTCCCCGAAGGATCGAATTCTGGCTGGGTGGCCAACCGGTAGTCTTCTAATGCTCCTTCGAGGTCTCGGACGCCCGTCGGTACAACGCCAGCAATGCGCCCAAACCAAGTGGCAACTGCCGGTGAGGCTTCTAGCCATTGAACGATATCTTCCGCATCGAATGCGAGCACGTTCCTCCACCGTGCTTCCGCTTGCCGAGCTGTGACCCAAGCTGCTTTTCCGGGCCAAGGTCTAGGCGTCACAAACACGAATGTTGTGGCAAGAGGTTCGACTGTACCCGGACCTTCGGTTCGCTTCTTGTAGTCACCATCCGCCTTAACGCGAATATCGCGGTCGGTTCCAAGCTCCCACACTGAAAAACCGTCTGGGAGGCCGAACGCCGCTTCGCCAATCTCCAACTGCCCGTCATAGCCAGCAAGTCTCACGGCTTCATCTGCAGGGAAACTGATGGCACGGGGAGACGTCATTGCTCTAATCAAGAGTCGAATAAGACGTGGGAATTCGGAGGGCGCGGTGTAGCGATTCGCCCAAGTGTTCAGATGCTCAGCCCGGATGAGTCCGTACATTTTCTTCCTCGCAAAGGAAATTGGTAAGCGACATGCCGACCTGGTGCGCCTGGCGCTGCTGCACCCGGTGATGGCCCGGCATCTGAGCTCGTCGATCGCGCGCCATGGCCACGCGCGCCTGGGCGCCGCGTCGCTGCGGCTGGTCGAGCAGGAGGCGGTGTCGCGCGCGCGACACCGCGCCCGGAGCATCCCGTCAGCCTGTGGGGAGGCCGCACTAGGCGGGCTACAGGTACTCGGCTTCCCAGCGATCCGGTTCGCGGTCCTCGCGGGCGAACTGGTCCAGGATCGTCCCGACTAGCGCGACCACGATGCGCTGCTTTTCGTGATGGGGCGCATCCACGAAGGTGGCCGCGTCCGGCAGGGTTGTGACGATGGCATCTAGTGGCATGACGGGCGTCTCCGAAGACGGGTTGATCATTATGCTTTTTTATGCACATTAAAGAGCCGCAAGCTAATCCGCATGCCGCTAATACGACTTAGCGGCATTGAAGCGGTGAAAAGAACTCCCCGGAGGCGGTCGAGAAGTTGACTATGTCCGCGGCAATGCGTCTAGGGAATCGCTGATCTATGAGGATTGCGCTTGATGTCGCACAGGCCAATGACCGCGGTTTTCACAATGCGAGAGGAGATAGGCCGATCCAAGCCGGTTCTTCTCGCGTTTCGCGCCTTTCCTGGCGCGCCTTGCGCGCTCAGGACGGACTGCTCCCCTGCAACGCCAACAATTGCTTTGGCCAGCGTCAGATTCGCCAGACCAAACAGACTGAACAACTGCGCCGTGTTCTTGACCAGGCCCTTGTAGCGGACTATGCGATGACCAAACAGATTCTTGATGACGTGGAATGGATGCTCGACCCGCGCTCGAATCTGGGCCTTCGCCCGCTCGACGGCGATCAGCAGGTCCTTTACCGCGCCGTCACGCATCGCCTTCAGCTTGCCGCGCTTGACGGCCACCTGCCACTTCACGGATTTGCCTTGCATCTCGTCGCGCTTGTCCACGCCGGTGTAGCCCGCGTCGCCAAACGCATTCTCCTCGTGGCCATGCAGCAAGGCATGTGCCTGCGACACGTCGGACTCGTTGGCCGCTGTGCCCACCACGCTGTGTACCAGCCCAGAAGCCGCATCCACGCCGATATGAGCTTTCATCCAAAGTGCCAAGCATTTGCCTTTCTTGGCTGGTGCATCTCCGGGTCGCGGCTCTTCTCCTTGTTCTTGGTCGACGGCGGCGCCTCGATGATGGTGGCATCCACAATCGTGCCTTCCTTCATCATCAGCCCACGCTCGCACAGCATGATGCCAATCTCGTCGAACAACTTTCGCGTCAGTTCATGCGCGACGAGCATGCGGCGAAACTTGAGCAGCGTCGTCGCGTCCGGCACTGCTTCGACCGCCAAGTCGATCCCGGCACGCCCGCATCGCCATGCTGTCGTACAGCGCGTCTTCCAGTGCCTCGTCCGACAGCCCGTACCACTGCTGGAGGAAGTAAATCCGCAGCATCCGCTCAAGGCCGATCGGCGGCCGGCCACGTTTGCCCTTGGGGTAGTACGGCTCGACCTGCGCAATCAGGCGCGTCCACGGCACCACGCTTTCCATCTCCGTCAGGAAGCGCTGGCGGCGCGTCACCCGCTTCTTGCCGTGGCTTTCTGCTTCCGCAAAACTGATCTGTCGCTTCATCACCGGACTGAATCATGGACATGCTTATGACAACGCACTCACCCAACGCAGCGATGACTCGCGCACTGATTTAATCAGCATTTCCCTAGCAAGCGTTTCACGATCAGGCGGCGATGGGCGCGCATGGCACCCTGCGCGCCTCGTAACCCTTTCAGCAGCGCGCGTGCGTCCCGGTGGTACCACCCGGCGCTCTGCAAGTGTCGGATCAATTCAATCTGGCGATGGATAGACTGTCGCACTTCGGCCACGTGGCAGTCGGCCAACTCGGGGTGGCGACGTTCCTCGGCGAGCGGCAACACAGGCGCTCCTGGCGGCATGGCCATCGGGTGGCCAGTGGCTTGAGCATAGGCGTCGTCACCGCGGCCCGGTGGCAAATTCGCTCAGGCAGGGTCCGAAGCCTCCGCGGCCGCCGGCCACTGCTGCCGGGCATGGAGCACCCGCAGAACACGAATGGTGGTGGGGTCGACCCCATACACTACCAGGTAGTTGGCGGCGACGACCATCTCGCGGGTGCCGGCGACACGGCCCGGCCGATAGAGGTCGGGATGGGCCGGCAGTTGCGCGGCCTTCGTCTCCAGCTCGTCCATCAGGCACTGTGCCGCCTCGGGATTGTCGTCCGAGATGTAATCGACGATGGCCAGCAGGTCGGCGCGCGCCCACGCCGTCCACTCAACCGCGCGCACGGCGCTTGCGGTCGATCAGCGCCTGGGCGTCGGCCATCACCCGGTCGTGCGGCAGCGCCGGCGCTGGGTCGGCCAGCGCTTCCTGGACCTTGGCCCGGAACCAGGCATCGTAGCTGGCCGGGTCCGTGGTCAGACCGGCGGGGAGTCCGCCCTCCTTGGCGATGCGGGTCAAGAGGATGCGGACCGCGTCCGACACGGTCAGCCCAATGCTGGCCAGGCTTTGCGCGGCTTGTGCCTTGAGTTCGTCGTCCACCCTGATATGCAGCATTGACGTATGTGCCATGGGAATCTCCTTTGCTTTGCCCCATTATGCATCTCAATTGAGATACAACCAAGCCGGGTGATGAGGAAATCCGAGTTGGCGGAGATGTGCTTCGCGTGATCGGCAAAGGCGCGAGCTCACGAAAAAGCCGCCGTCGGGCGGCTTGCTGTTAGAGGAAGCGCTTAGGTGCGAAGCGCTGCTTGGCCCAACGCCTTAGCGGCTGCGGCGCGAACTTCCGGCGAGGCGGCCTCGTCCAGCGCCTTGATCAATTCAGCGCGCGCCACCTTGCCGCCGATGATGCCGAGCCCCTCCGCCGCGCCAGCGCGCACAAGCGGGCTGGCCGCGTTGTGAAGTGTCTCAATGAGCTTGCTAAATGCTTCGTTTTGGGATGCCATTCTTTCTCCTTCAACCGTGTTATGGGTACGAGTGACGTGGAGGCAATATCCTGTGCTTCAAGGGGAGCCTTTCGCTAACCTGGTTTCGTCACCGCCGCCGCTACAGTTTCACCCAGGCCACGATCTCGTCGAGCTGGGCCTCGTCCAGCGGCTCGCAGTTGGCATAGACCGCTGCCAGGGACACGTTTGCGCCGTTGTTCAACCCACCCCTGCCTTTTCATCCATGCCGGGCTCGCCCGCATCGGTTAGAACCCGCCGGCCAACGCGGTCCACGAAGGAGTGATCGTGCCTTCTCTGCAAAAATGATACGCGGACGGGGAAGCAACTCATTGATACAGAACGGTTTTCTTATTGAAGCCATATCAATCAGCGCCGAAAGCACCATCACCACCGCGGCAGCATGAGGAGTGCCCCTTCGATCAGGCGCAAAACTGGAGCGGCAGGCGCGAGTACGTGGCGACCCAACAGGCGCACCATAAAGCACCTGTCGAGTTCAGTACAAGAGATCGATTAGGAAACGCTCGGGCTTCTTGCCAATCCACGGGGAGCCCTGCCGCGCCCCGACCAGGTCTGGCCCGTCTTGGGGGTTGCGGTACCTCGGAGGCGGCACGGCCTTCGTCTTGGTCGGAACAGCGCGGGCAGCGGGCTCAACACTGGGCTTGCCCGCAATGTCCTCAATGCTGAGGTCGTACTCCTGCATCCACTGCCGAATCTCCTTCACGACCTTTGGCACTTCCGCGGCTCTCAACTGCTCAAGTTGCGCATTGACAGATGCCAGTTGGACGAGCAGTGAGGATTGGTACGGGCTTCGGGTTGCGGTAGGCGCTTTTTGCTCCTGTCGCGGCGTCCGGGTTTGCATCTTCTGAGTCGGCGCCTCCGAGGCAGCCTCCACTCCAGGCAGTGTTATCTGCTTCGGCCCGTGCTTCCGAATTGGGGTCTATTGAGTCGTGACTTCCGGAGCGGACTTCAGTTAGGATTTTCGGCTTGCGACCGCGCTTCGGGGCCCGCGTCTGGCGCAGCTTCCTGAGCTGAGGCGTAAAGCGGTGGTACCGGGGGCGGCCGTTTCGCCCAGTTCGTCCTGGGCGGCAGCTTCCATCGGTTCTTCCGTGGCCATGACTTCAACCGGAGCTTCGGCCACGCCTTCAGTGGTCGCTTCCGAGGCGGCGGCTTCCCTCGATTCTTCCGGTGCCACGTCTTCCGTTGAAGCGTCCGGGGCCGCGTAAGGCCGCCGGCGCGATATGACACGGTCGCCGTCGGGCCGCTATCCCGGCTTGTCGACCAGAAGTCCAAGCGTCGGGCCTGAGTGCTAACGCTGCCACTACCGACGCATGCACCACTGGATTCACCAATGACGGGATCCGCGTCGCGCATCGCCTCAGCGATGGGAAGCTCCATCTGAGCAAATCCGTCCGTCGCATTGCTCGCGACAAGGGGTTCAACCACTTGCTCTGGGGCCAATTCGTTCTCCTTCATTGAAGTCTCTGCAGGTGCAGACGCTTCCTAATCCCATGGACGGTGAGACCTTGTATCTTGCGTGTCGTTCGCTTCTCGCTGCGCCAAGCCTTCCTTACGAATTCTCGCGCCCAATCAACGCCGTACGACTTCGGGACCATTCTGCCGACTCGTCGTATTCGACGTCCTCGGGCTCGGCATAATAGAGAGACTGGAAGGTCTCGTCGGCTTCCCTCGGCCGCTCGCAGCAAGGCTGACCGGGTCCGTTCTATCGAAAATGTCGATCCTTTTGCAAGGGATTGACTCACAAAGAATTGGGGGGCGCGACCGTATCAAATGCATCAGCGCCCGACGTCAACTCTAGACTGGCCGCCTGCCACACGAAGCACGTTGCCCTCTGGCGTCATCTGCCGCGGAATGTCGTTGAATGTCGGCTTGCCCGCCAGCGCCGCCAGCCCCACGCTGGCGGGTGCCGCATCCACATTCATGGCGTCGCGGGAGACGTCTTTGAGGCGATTCCCGACTGGCAGCCGCCAGTCCTTCGGCAAGTGATACGTCTTACCGATAACCGCTGCGGCCTTCCGGTCAGCGGCGTCGGGGGCCATGCCCTTGTCAATGAACTGTTGGTTCAGGGCGGAGAACGCTTCGTCAATGTTGACGTCTTGCTGCGTGGACAGCGACGCGGCGTCCGCCTGCATCACCTGCCACTGACCTCGGTCCTCCCAGACGGAGTGACTGGGATTCGGGCTGTAATACGCGCGTGCCACTTCCCGGAAGCGGTGCCCTTGGGATTGGGTGATGTCACTGCGGCGCACCGACACCTCGATCGAATCGGCGCCGAACGTTGCCACCCGTTCGGCAATCGCAATCGACGTGGCCGCCCATTGCGCGGCGGACCCACCGTTCACCCCGACGCCAATCCTTGCCACTTTGACATGGTTCTGGAACAGGTCGCTCAGCATCGCCCCTTCGATGGTGAACGGTAGGGCAGCGACCGTCGGGCCGTGGGGATGCGAGATCGGCGCGGACACGGTCGCATCGCCCGACTGTCCGCACGCACTTAACAGACCGATCGCCAAACTCAGTGCTAACGCCTTCATGGTTCCCCGCTGGTGATGGCTCGACCTATGCCGGGACGATCTCGCCGCGTTCGACAAATTTCAGGCCCAACGCGGCAATCATCGGCGTCACGATGTCCCGGAAGACGGCTGTGGCGATGTGCCGCCCTCCTTTCATTGTCTGGTGGGGGGGATCGCCCGCCAAACATGCCGGTGAAATCGGCATGCCAGTGCGGACTGTTCCGATTGAAGAAGTGATAAGCGGAGCCACCGTAGCTGATCGCACCGGCCATTTCGGCCGTCTGCGCCTGGGTGTTGCTCAGGAAGCCCTCCAGCACGCGAATGGGTGGCCTGCACTCAAACGGAGTTGGATCATCCTCGGGCATACCGACGAAATCCATACAGTCGGTCAGCGCATTACACGATCCAAATTCTTCCTGCATCGCTTCCCTCTATAAGCTTTGCCAGCATCGAGAGTTGGGTCGCACCCGGTCCGCTGCCAGCGTAGCCGCGCGGCGACCCCAAGTGTGACAGAAAATCCGCGCATTAAGCTTGCCGACATCGTCAAGACTGCCGGGCCGCTGGGCCGCGCTTAGACGCCCAGCCCGTGGCCCATGAGCAGTTCCAGCCGCGCCGGCACAGTTACCCGCTCTACGCCTGTCGGGGTAATCGTTCCTCCAAAATGTAACGGTGACTGCTCGGAAAGCCGCTTCCTGCAAGGCTTTCCGCTTTCGCTTCAATTGAGAAATCGCGGCTTCCGCAAACTCTTGAATCCCAAGCGTTCCTGGAGTCTTACCGTATCAATCTGCACGCGAAGGACGATTACCCCTATCCGGCGTTGCGCCGACTAGAAAGCCTGGGCTGGGATCTGGAAGCTGAGGCCAGCCCCGAGGTAGACAATAACCGGCACTTCATCGTGAACTACGGTGACCGCTACCGGCATGGAGAGCCCATTGCCTCAGGGTTCGTCGAGTCGGCCAGCAATCAGGTGATCAGCAAGCGGTTCGTCAAACGGCAGCAGATGGCCTGGCGGCCTCGACACGCGCACAACCTGCTGCAAATCCGGACGGCCGTACTCAATAACCAGTTCCGGTCTTACGTTGAACGATGGTATCCGTCCATCGCCCGGGACGAAAACCACCGCCTTGTCACTTAGTCGGCCCCCCGTTTTGGCGCTGTCTCTCCGGTCCTTGGCGTTGTATTTGGGTGGTAGCTTAGCGTATCGCCCGTTGATGCGATTGGGCAGACCCAGCCCGGCTCTGACGATTTACGCCGGGCTCGCCATCGCTCTTGCGCACAAGGAACCCCCCCAAGGAAGCAACCAACCGAATCACAAATTGAGTGTGACCGGTGATCTTCGGGCGACCTGGTTCGGCATGCAACGAACCATGGTCGCCGCGCTCACAATTCAAGCACTGTCGGAAGAATCATGACTTCTCTATAAGGGGATGCCCTGGAAGGAGGGGGCTCAGATGAATAATTTAATGATACGCTGACGCCTACGGAGCTTCCAGAGCAGCATCCTTTGCGCGAGGGGAGACTAAACGAACCTCACGTTCGTGTGGATTACAAATGAAAAAAAACGCAACAAAAACAAAAAATGCAGTTTTGGCTTGGAAGAATGTTACCCGCGGCATAGTTGGCCACGCGAAAAGCAAGACGTTTGAAAGCAAGCCGTCAAATAAGCCGGTACATTTGGCGCTTGGAATGCAGCGGCTTCTTCTTTATGCAGGGCGCAACTTACCCACCAGTGCATTCTCGGATTTTTTGGCGTGGGCCGAGACGCAAAAGGAGATGATTCCTCGAAATGCGCAGGCGCTTCCGGCGAAATATTCGCTGATGAGTAGCTACTATGACGACGAAGATATAGATTTCGACCGTCAAATTTCTTGGACGATCGCAAGGTTAAGGTCATCGTTCGATCAAATCTATAAGTTTTTTGAGACCGTGTCGGAGGTCGAGCGCCTAACGCTTCTCGGTCATGTCTCTCGTGCAAGAGAGATGCTCATATCCTTGGAGTCCAAGTATGGGCCTTCCATCTATATGATCGAAGCCCGACTCGCTATTGAGCAACTGACCGGCGGCCTAGAAGCTCAAAAAAAACTAGCCGACAAAATAAAGGGGAAAGGAAAGGGCGGACTAGTTGGCTTCGTTGTTCATTATATAAGTATGAGAAATGAACCGCGTACTCCAATATCCAGGTACAGGGAAGTAATCGAGAATCGCGCCTCAAAAATGGAATCAGGCTCAATTCGGGACTACGTCGAATACCGGCTTTGTGACCGGCTTCCGCCCGACACTGATGTAACGGCCCGCGTGCTCAGAATTGAAGAAAGTCATTCCATATTTGATGTCGCCCTCACAACGCTTAGGATCTACCAATCCTGGTGCGTAGCTAGCGATCCGCCCAAGGAAGTGCGAAAGTGGCGAGAAAGTATCTCTTCATGCTTGAAGAACTGTTTTCCTGTGAGATATCTTCAATCAAACGCGGCGGGGCTCAGTACCATTGAAGAGAAACTGATCCTAAATGTTAGCTCGGGAGTAACTTCGGTTAAGTCATTCTATCGTGAGATTTGTCGCGATAGGATAAAGACGGGCGAGATGCGATTGTCTGATTTGCAGCTCATATTTTCGCTGGCAGCCTTGATCCGTGATAATTTTGACATAAACAAGCCCGGTTCACTATTTTCCATATTACGCCGAAATGTTGTAAGCTGCCTAAGTTACGCGCAGCAGAAGAACGCTGGGTGGGATGATGTCGAGAAAATCGCCATAAATATGCGCTTTTTCGATCTTTTCCATCACATGTCGGTGGCAATCCGAAAAGAGGAATTCAACATATTTGACCCCTGGCGGCCGAAAGTCGAATCATCCGCCCCTTCGCTTCCGGCAGCAATTGCCTCGCTACCTTTTCCCCACGCCGAACACGCTAGTCTCAGCCAGCATCTTTATTCGGTTGTGCAAGCTTTGCGATGGCTAATGACTTTGTGGCAGCGGAGAAATATAGCAGATATGGAGAGCTTCTCTCGCTTTGTAGAGGAATCGACGATTGAAAAGCTCCCACGAGCATTACAGATTAATCTGCTTTTGACTGCCGTACGAGCCAATGTCGAGCTTGGGGAATGGAGGAAGGTTTTCGCCGGTCTGGCAAGCTTAGCAACGATTCATAACGTTGATCATCGAAACCTCCCGCTCTCCGCGGCCTTGGATGGGCATAGGTGGAGAAATATTGCCAAGTATGCTAATCAAATCGACCTTTCGATATGTTTGGAGTTATATTCTCGTCAGATCGCCGATGAGAATATCGAAGCAATGAAACGATATGCGATCGAAGATTATCTGGCTTCCAATGGTGTAGCGAAGCCATCCGATATGGAAATTTCTTCCCTTGCCGAACCTCGCGAAAAGGTGGTGTATTTTTTACGCCATGTTTGCGTTCAGCGGACAATGGAGCTTCTTAAGGAACTAAAAGGTAGCCATGCGCTTGATAATGAGCGGCGTCAAATATGCTCCCTTCTCCTTCATTTGGACAAGGAGAACGCGTTTGTATATAACGACGAGATCGTTTCGATAATTCATCGCGCGCGGATCGACGAAGGATTGAGGCTCGTGGATAGCAGTAGAGTTCATGTCGATGTCGACATGCTTATCAAGCAATGCGCAAATGAACTTCGCACTGACTTCGAGCGATATTTGGGCCTCGTAGGTGCGGGCGTCGGTGTTGCCAGTAACTTCGATCACGTATTAAGGGGAATTTCTAAGCCCAATATTGATGAGGAATGGCTAAAAGTTCCTGAGAGTGAAGCGGATGATCTCTTGATTAGCCTAATACGAGTCGTGCTGGAAAAATTCCTCTTTGACCAACAGCATGGATTGGACAGTTATCTGGGTCGTCGCATTCGTCATAATTCACTGACAGGGCAAATGCGCGCGCCGCTGGGTCAAGCAAATCTGGTAACGCAATTCGATACTGCCGCAGGAGAATACCAGTCTAACGTGTTTTGGCTCTCGAAGCTTAGTAGACTGTGTGAGGAGGATCTAGCAAAACTTGATGTTCTTTTGAAGAACTTTTCCAGGGACTTCGATGCCATTGGCCAAGAACTTCGGGACAAATATCTGCATATTAGAACAAGTGAATTTCCAAATGGTATTTTCGATATTTCTTTGAGCGCTATTTCTTATCATATTTTAAGAAGCATCGCACAGCAGAGTGAGACAATAGAAGCATTTCTATCAGCATGTTTTGCTCGCTTTTGGGGCATCACCGCTGGGCCATTGGCACTGGCAAGAGGCCTCATGAGAGGGCATACGCAGCGAACTGTATCAAAGGTGTTCGACCAGTTGAAAGTTGGTCTCTCTGAGATTAGCGAGCCACAGCTTATTATGGATCTGAACGCAGCGGTTTCCAGCGCTCAACAAGGTGTTTCCAGGCAAATAGAAAAGATCAGTGATTGGTTCAATCGCCGAGATAATGAATCGGCGAACAAAACATATAGCATTGAAGACGCTGTAAATATTGCTATCGAAGCATGCTTGACGTCTCACAGGGCGGTGAATCCCAACATCTCCAAGGTTGTGGAAACCGACCTGACCGTCGATGCGGCGAGCCTCTTTGCATTAGCGGACGTTTTCTGGATTGCTATTGATAATGCATGCACCCATTCCGGCTATCCGCAGAACGTCAAAATCGATATCCGGGTATGCTGGGAGGATGTAAGAAAAGCGCTCCGCCTGACGTTCTCAAATGAGGTCGCCGAAAAAGCAAGAAATGCTGTTACCGAGCGGAACGTTGCCTCAATTGCTGAGGATATTGATAAACGTCGTCATCGTGAAGGGCTTAGGGTGGAGGGAAAATCTGGAATTAAGAAAATTGCTTCCATTGCGTATTCAACAACCAATGGACGGCTAGAATTTGGGTTTCGCGAGCCGAACTCTTTTATTCTTGATGTGGATATTCCAATTTTCATGACTGGAGAAACTCTCGGCCCGGATGAGTCCGCGAATGAGGAGTCGTGCGATGCATGTGTTACTGGTTGAGGACGAAGCACCAAAGCTTGAAAAACTTCTCGACTTCCTGAAGGAAAATTATTCAGATTTCGAAATGGAGGTTGCGAAATCTGTTCGGGCGCGGTGGATATCTTGCGTGAAGATGAGTCTTTTGATCTCGTTATTCTTGATATGTCACTGCCTACCTTCGACATTTCGCTCGGCGAGAGTGGAGGCGCGCCGCAAGGATTTGGCGGGATAGAGATAATGAGATTTATGGATCGATATTCCATGAATACCCCAGTTATCGTCGTTACTGCATATGAAGCATTTCCAGATGAGGGAAATCGAACCTTGAGTTTAAAGGACTTAGAGGAAAATTTAAAAAGTTGATTTTCCGGATATTTTCAGGAATTTAGTTTACTACAACATCGTTTTCGGAGATTGGGTATCCGTGCTTAAAAATGCGATCGACGATCTTCAAAAAAAAAGTATAGATAAATGAATTTGCTTTTAGTTGATGACGATCGCAATAAAATTCGGGCTGTGATCGAGCATCTTCAGCGCTTAGGAATAGATCGGGAGAAAATCGATGTGGCGCAAACGGGATTAGCTGCGAGAGAGTTGCTAGCTGAATCGCGCTACGATGTTCTAATTTTGGATGTATTGTTGCCAAACAGGGAGGAAGATGATCCATGTGCAGATACGTCCTTGGCATTGCTTAAAGATCTTGCTGAGTCGAGGGATCTTAAGCGTCCAGCGCATATTATTGGCCTGTCTGCAGTGGAAGATTTGCCATCTCACGTGGTAGCTGCATTCCGTGATGGAACATGGACGATTCTGCATTACAGTCCCACTACTACAGCTTGGCAGGGTCCGCTAACGAATTCAATCGCGTACCTCTCGAGTGCTCCAAAAGCTGACGAACGGCTTTCCTATATGACTGACGTTTGCATTCTGGCTGCGCTTGCGGTACCGGAGATGGAGCAGATTCATCGACTACCATGGTCTTGGGAGGATGAGGCACCCTTAGATGATCACACCTTTATCCGGAGGGGAATGATTCGTAGCGGCGATCGCGATTTCACAGTTGTTTCAGCCTACGCGCCAAGAATGGGAATGGTGGCGACATCCCTTCTTGCTGCGAAGCTTATACGTGAAATCCGTCCGAGATTTATCGTCATGCCTGGAATCTGTGCGGGGGTGCAAGGAAAGACTGCGTTTGGTGACATCATTCTGGCTGATACTAGCTGGAACTGGCAGAGCGGGAAGCATTCCGTTGATGAACTCGGCGCTCATTTTGCAGCCTCGCCTCATCCGTTGGATATCCCGGAGTTTGTTCGTGCTAGGGGGCATGCTCTACGTAATGACCGAGATTTCCTCTCTAAGATCAAGCAGGGTTTTCAAGGCGAACGGGCCGCTGAGGAGCTTAACCTGCGTGTCGGCCCTGTGGCGTCCGGTTCGGCTGTTTTAGCCGATGAGGGAGTTGTGAAGCAGATTCAGGTCCACGATCGTGGGTTGGTCGGCGTCGAGATGGAGATATACGGAATGTACGCTGCAGCGGCGTACGCCAGTTATCCTCGACCTACGGCTTTTGCGATGAAATCCGTCTGCGACTTCGGTACTAAGGTAAAGGATGACAAGTACCAGACGTATGCTGCGTATACCAGCGCTCAAGTCGTTAAGGAGTACTTGGAGCGGTACTTATTTGAACTGCACCCTCTTGCCGGCACTTGATGGCTTAATAAAAATCCGCGGTCGCGTAGGCCCGCACGGCGGCGAACGGGCCTAGGGTTATCGTGCTTTCGGTGCTGATTCGGGGCATGCCAAGATAAGGCGAATTCGAGTGGATACTCGCCCCGAACCGGTATGCTGTTGACGCGGGATAGCCTGCTGAGTTACCCGACTCGGAAAACTCGACGCTCTGCCCGCCATTGACCGCCCGCTGTGAGCTACGAGGCATCTCGCCCTGCCCGTCCCAGGTCAGCCCTTCCGCGTTGCCGTAGCAGACCACCGGCGGCGCGGTGGGGGTGGCTCGGGTGG
>LRMT01000112.1 GCA_001725945.1 Cupriavidus sp. UYMMa02A
TTAATCTTCCGGCACCGGGCAGGCGTCACACCCTATACGTCCACTTTCGTGTTTGCAGAGTGCTGTGTTTTTATTAAACAGTCGCAGCCACCATTTTATTGCAACCCCTTCACCCTTCTGGCGCAGGCCAGTCAAGCTACCAGGGCGTACCTTATCCCGAAGTTACGGTACCAATTTGCCGAGTTCCTTCTCCCGAGTTCTCTCAAGCGCCTTAGAATACT
>LRMT01000113.1 GCA_001725945.1 Cupriavidus sp. UYMMa02A
ATGTATGGCGGGTCGTGTGCAAGGACGATGTCCGCAAGGGCCAGACCCGCAACCTCGCTACACGTGCGCCGGTCTCGATAAGTAAGCCAAGTAGCCAGCGAATGTCGTCGTCATGCTTTAATACCACGCCCTAAGTCTTGCGATCTCGCTGCCTGCTAGCGGCACCCAGGAGGTCATGGGCAGGTGTGGCGCATCGATCCGGATGCCCGAGAAAGGGTTGGCCCCGCAGACGGCACGCGGCATTCGCAGCAGACGCACGAGCGCGCGCGCACCGGTGGCGAGGTGATCCTCGACCTGCAGCACATCTCGCTGGCGTTCGGTGGCGTGAAGGCGCTGACCGACATCTCGTTCGATGTGTGCGAGCACGAGATCCGCGCGATCATCGGCCCGAACGGCGCGGGCAAGAGCTCGATGCTGAACGTGATCAACGGCGTGTACCACCCGCAGCAGGGGCGCATCGTGTTCCGCGGCGAAGAGCGCCGCCAGATGCATCCGACCGCCGCCGCGCGCCAGGGCATTGCGCGCACGTTCCAGAATATCGCGCTGTTCAAGGGCATGACGGTGCTGGACAACATCATGACCGGCCGCAACACGCAGTTCCGCACCGGCATCCTGGCGCATGCGCTGTGGTGGGGCCCGGCGCGCAATGAGGAAATGCGGCACCGGCAGAAGGTGGAAGAGGTGATCGACTTCCTCGAGATCCAGTCGATCCGCAAGCGCCGGTGGGGCGCCTGCCGTACGGCCTGCAAAAGCGCGTGGAGCTGGCTCGCGCGCTTGCGGCCGAGCCATCGATGCTGCTGCTGGACGAACCGATGGCCGGCATGAACGTGGAAGAGAAGCAGGACATGTGCCGCTTCATCCTGGACGTGAACCGGCAGTTCGGCACCACCATCGTGCTGATCGAGCACGACATGGGCGTGGTGATGGACATCTCCGACCGCGTGGTGGTGCTGGATTACGGCAAGAAGATCGGCGACGGCACGCCGGAAGAGGTGAAGGCCAATCCAGATGTGATCAAGGCTTACCTGGGCACCTCGCACTGATTGTTTGCTCCCCTCTCCCGCGCGCGGGAGAGGGGGCGGGGAGGAGGGCAGGCCTGTGGCAAGCATGACAAGCTGTAC
>LRMT01000114.1 GCA_001725945.1 Cupriavidus sp. UYMMa02A
GTATCGGGTCGTAGCGCCGCCAGCGCGCGAATGGCGTCGGCGGTCTGGCGCTTGGCGCGCGTCTCGAGCCACTTGCCCAAACGCACGAGCGTGATCACCACGGCCGCGCTTTCGAAATAGAGATGCGACATGCCGTCTGGCGTGCGCCACATCAGCCACAGCGACAGGCCATAGGCCGCACTCGTGCCCAACGCCACGAGCAGGTCCATATTGCCGGCACCGGCGCGCACGGCCTTCCAGCCGGCCTTGTAGAAGCGCCAGCCGAACACGAACTGCACGGGCGTGGCCAGCAGCCACTGCACCCAGGCCGGCAGCATCCAGTGGACGCCGAACCATTCCATCACCATGGGCGCCACCAGTGGCAGCGACAGCGCCGCCGAAATGACCACGGGCCACGGGCCGGTCCAGAACTCGCGTGCGGCATCGCCCGATCCCGCCGCGGCCGACGTTTTAGTGACCCGCCGTCGCCCCGTAGCCGGCACGGGTCACGGCAGCCGCCAGCGCCTCGGCATCGGCTGCGCTCGCGCAGCAGCGTCACGCCTTGCGCGCACGGTCGCCAGGTTGACCTGGGCATCGAGCACGCCGGGCACGGCGCGCAGCGCCCGTTCGACGCGCGGCCACGCACGACGCGCAGGTCATGTCGGCAATATTGAGTTCGAGGGTCTCGCGCGGCACTTCGTAGCCGGCGTCCGCCACGGCTTTCGCCGCAGCGGGGAGCACGGCGCCGCTGTCCGCATGCAGCGTGGCCTGCTCCGTGGCCAGGTTCACGGCCACGTCCTGCACGCCGGGCACCCTGGCCAGCGCGTTCTCGACACGCCGCACGCACGACGCGCAGGTCATGCCATCGATGGGCAGACGCCACTCCGGCGCCTGGCTGCCCGTCAAGGTCGGGGAAAGGCTGGCATTCGACATCGCTGGGCTCGTCCTCTGTTTCGGTGACTGCATGATGGACCTTACCATCATAGGAAGGTCAAGGACGTTCCGGGTGCTGCATCATGCGCGTTGGATACGCTTGCCAGGTTTTGCTTGCGCTTCCCACCATGGGAAGGTTCACACTACATCTGTCGCGGCGATCGTGCCGCCAATCCATGTCAATCAGGAGATCTCAGCCATGATCCAGTTCCAGGTCGAAGGCATGTCGTGCAACCACTGCGTCGGTGCCATTACCCGCGCCGTGCAGGGCGTCGATCCCGCCGCGCGCGTGAGCGCCGATGTGCCGGCCCAGTCGGTCAAGGTGGAAAGCGGTGCCGACGTGCAGGCATTGCGCGCGGCCATCGAAGAGGCTGGTTATCCGGTGAAGTCGGCCGCCTGAAGCCCGACGCCCGTCACTGAGGCACCAAACGAAACGGGGCGCACAAGGCGCCCCGTTTTCGCTTCCGTGCTGACGGAAATCAGAATTTGTAGCCCACGCTCAGGAACGTCACCACCGGATCGATCTTGATCTTGGTGTGCGACACGATCGTGACCGCGCCCGCTTGCGTGGTGAGGGTGGCACGCGTCGACAACGGCAGATAGGACACCGACAGGCCCACAAACCAGTTGTCGGTGATGGCGTAGCTGGCGCCGATATTGAACACCGGGTTCCACGAGCTTTCGGCATTGGCGGTCATCTTTGCGCCGGGAATGCCGAAGGCGTGGTTAACGAAGTCCTGGTTGGTGATGGTTTCGTCGGTGAACCATGTGTAGTTCACACCGAGGCCGACATAGGGACGGAATTTGGTCTTGGCGTCGAAGAAGTGATACTTCACGACCACGGCCGGGCTCCACTGCCTGACCGAACCAAGCTTGCCATATTGGGCGAAATCACCAGTGCCCTTGACATCATGCTTGGGCGGAATGCCTGCGACCAGTTCGGCTGAGATGTTGTCCGTGAAGTAATGCTCGAAGGCGAGGCCCAGCGTATCGGCTGTCTCGACGCTCGCGCCCGTGTTCGGCCGGGTCATGCCGACCGGACGGCCATTGATGCTGTCCACCGTCAGCGGATCGGCCGAGCTGTTCGGCATGACGCGAAACCAGCCGAGGCTGATGATGTTGCTACCCGCTGATTGTGCCTGCGCGGTGCCTGCCAGCGCCATGACAGCGCCCGCCGCCAGCATCTTCTTATACGTCGATTTCATAGTCCTCATACTCCTCATTCGGGTTACTGCCGGTAGGCATTATCCGGCCTGTGGCAGGGGACTGTTTCATCGACGACACATATTCGTAGAAGGGCTCCCCTAAATAAAGGGTTAACCAGTAAGAAAACCGCATCGAGGCTGAACCCGGCCTCCGGTAGCGCAGCATTCGCGCAACGCTTTTGCCGCGCGGCGCGAAAAACCCTTGAATATAAGGGGTTTTGCGCCGGTGGCGGCACGATTTTCACGGTGCCGCCACCGGCTTGCGCAGAGTTGTTGCGTCAGGACATCAGGCGTCACGATGGCGAAGTTGCTGTCGAACTTGTCCATCAGGCCCATCCACGTGCGCAGCGCGCCGGCATCGCCGTCGACGCGGGCGCGTCCGGCCTGCACTTCGGCCGGCAGCGTGGTCTGGCCCGCCAGCACGCCGGCCAGAGTCGCGCGCGGGATGCTCAGCGTCACCTGCGGATTCTGGTGGCGGGCATCGGCCTTGTAGCGGAACACGCCGTTGTCCACCGTGAGCGCATAACGCTTGCCGGTGTCGGGCTGGACCCAGTCGATGGCCAGCTTCTGTCCGGCCGCGCGCTCGCCGTTCAGGCGAATCGCCAGGAAGTCCAGGAACATGGTGTCGGTCATGGCCCGCAGCACGTCCGGGCTCGACGTGCGCGTGCCGACATCCTTCGGCAGACCGCTGCGTAGTTCCTGCGCGCCGCTCAGGAAAGCGCTGCGCCACGTGGCGGATTCGGTCTGGTAGCCGAGCTGCTCGAGCGCGTCGGCTTCGAGGTTGCGCGCCGCCTGGTTGGAAGGATCGGCAAAGACGACCTGCTTCATGACCTCGGCCACCCAGCGGTATTCGCCACGCGCGTACGAAGCCCGCGCCTGTTCGATCACCTTGTCCGCGCCGCCCATGAACTGAACATAGTGCCGGGCCGATTCTTCCGGCGGCAGCGGATAGAGGTTGGCCGGGTTGCCGTCATACCAGCCCAGGTAGCGCTGGTAGACCGCCTTCGCGTTGTGGTTGACCGTGCCATAGTAGTCGCGCAGGTCCCACTGGCTGGCCAGCGACGGCGGCAGCTTCACGCGCTCGCCGATCTCGGCCGGCACAAAGCCCTGGTTCGCCAGGCGCAGCGACTGGTCGTGGATGTACTTGTAGCCGTCCCGCTGGTTGCCGAGATACGTGACGATATTCTGCTGGCCCCACTTCGGCCAGTGGTGCTGCGCGAACAGCACCTCGGTACGTGCGCCGAAGCGATCGATGGTCTCGTCCAGCGCGCGCCACCACTGGTTGGCATCGCGCACCTGCGCACCGCGGATGGTGTACAGGTTATGCATGTTGTGGGTGGCGTCCTCGGCCGCGCACAGCGCCTTCCACTGCGGGAAGTACATCAGCATCTCGGCCGGCGCCTCGGTGCCGGGCGCCATCTGGAATTCGATCTGCACGCCGTCGATCGTGCGTGTCTCGCCGGTCCTGGCGATCAGGTCGGTCGGGGGGATCAGCGTGATGGAGCCATGCGACACCGCTTTGCCCAGGCCCGAATCGACGTGGCCGGTGGCCGAGCGCGGCAGGTTGGCACCGTACATGTACTGCGCCCGGCGGCCCATTGCCGTGCCGGCAAACACGTTCTCGCTGACCGCCTCTTCCATGAAGCCTTCGGGCGCAAGCACCTTGACGCGCCCGGCCTTCACGTCCTCTTCAGTGATCACGCCCTTCACGCCACCGAAATGGTCGCCGTGGCTGTGGGTGTAGATCACCGCTACCACAGGCTTTTGCGGCCGATGCTTGTAGTACAGCCCCAGCGCCGCATGCGCGGTTTCCTTCGAAGTAAGCGGGTCGATGATGATCAACCCGGTATCGCCCTCGATGATCGTCATGTTCGAGATGTCCAGCCCACGCACCTGGTAGATGCGGTCCGTGACGCGGAACAGCCCGTTGTTCATATTGAGCTGCGCCTGGCGCCACAGACTCGGGTTGACCGTGTCAGGCGCCTTGGCATCGCGCAGGAATGCGTAGGTACCGAGCGACCAGACCAGGCGCCCCTGCGCATCGCGGATTTCGTTGCTGTCGAGCGTGCCCAGGAAGCCGCGCTGCGCATCCTCGAAATCCTGCCGGTTGGCGAAAGGCAACTGCTGCAGGACGGCTGCGTTGGCCTGTGCCGTGGCCGCCGTCGCCGGCTTCGGGCCTTCGGCAGCGCGGGCTGCATGGGCCGAGCCGACCAGGCACAGGGCTGCAGCGGCCAGCGCTGCAGGTCGGTGACGCAATCGGTGAAACATTCGGTTCTCCTTGAGACATGGGCTCAGTGCGAGCCTGCTAAAGCAACAAGGCGGCAAGCGGAAGCTGCCGTCCACTAGCGGGGGCGCATTGTCCTGAACGTTCAGTACAATCATGAAGTTTGGTTCGGATTGCATCACACTGTCAAACTCAAACCGTCAGCGTTTTGACTCAACCCTGTTCAGTGCGGTGATTCAAGCGCCATAAGATTGCCCTCTCGCTCCCCCATGCCGCCCTCTGTTCCCCAGCCCCCCCCAACCCCGTATTCAGAGAACCGCCGCGGCCTGGAAACACGCCAGCGCGTGCTTGAGGTCACAAGCGACCTGATCCGCGCGCACGGCTATGCCGACGTCACGCTGGACCAGATCTCGTCGAGCGCTGCGTAGCCAAGAGCAGTCTGCTGTGGCATTTCGGGAGCAAGGAAATGCTGCTGGCGGAGGCCGCCACCAGCCTGTTCCAGCAGGTCGCCCAGGAGATTGCGCCGGATGTGCGCGCCGGCGAAACGCCGCTGCGGCGCCTGGACCGCGTGTTCGATCAGGTAGCTCAGGCGTTCACGGCGAGTCCCGAAGCCAAGGGCGTGGTGCTGGCGATGCTCTTCTCGGGCAGCGTGCCGGCCAGCGTACGAGCCGAAATCCGGCGTGGCTGGGACAGCCACGTGCAGGCGCTCGTCGACGCGTTTTCATTGCCGGAACAGCCGATGCCGGCCCCGATGGCGCGGCTGATGCTGGCCACCTTCCAGGGTTGCTACTGCCACTGGTATGCCGGCGGCTGCGCCGAGCCGATCGCCGCTTTTCTCGAACCGGCCCGTGAACTGTTCCGCGCGTGGCTGGAGGCCAGGCAGGCGTAGCGCCGGTCAGCCCTGACCGCTGGCCAGCACGCAGGCCGCCAGGTCCCACAGCGCGTAGCCGACGCTCTTGAACACCAGTGGGCTGCCGCTGCGCGCGCGGATGGCTTCCGCCTGCAGGATCGCGGTTTCAAACGGCTGCACCGTGCCCCAGTCGATACCGGCCTGCAGCAGGTCGCCGGCCTCGTCCTCGATGCCGAACAGCGTATCCGCGAGCAGCCGCCCGCGGGCCGACGCCGCATGACACAGCGCCGGCGGCAATTCGCACATGTCGGGCCGGAATGCACCGACCGCCGCGACGAAATGGTGGTCGCGCCACAGCCCACTGTCGATGTCCGGCAGCACCGCGCGCGGCTCGACGTCACCGTCACCACCATCGACACGCGTGGCAGCACGGCGGCGACATCATCGGTCACCGCCGCCGTCACGCCCAGCGAGCCGGCATGCGCGGCCAGCGCTTCGGCCTTGTCGCGCGTGCGCGAGTGCAGCCACACGCGCCGCACCGGCAGTCCGGCAATGAAAGCCTCCAGATGCGTCAGCGCCTGCACGCCGGCACCGATGATCAGCAGTTCGCCGTCAGCCTGCGGGGCGAAGCGCTGCGCCGCCAGCAGCGACACCGCCGCCGTGCGCCGGCCGGTGACGGTGGGGCCGTCGAGCATCGCCAGGCGCTGGCCCGTATGGGCATCGGCGACCACCACTTCACCAAGGATGTTCGGCAATCCGCGGCGCGGATTGTCCGGATGCACGGTGATGTTCTTGGTCATCACCAGCCGCCGGTTGCGCGCGGGCATCACCAGCAGCGTGCCCTCTCCGTCCTGCGCATCGCCCACGGGCAGCGCGATGCGCGGCGGCGCCATGGCGGTGCCGTCGCGCAGTTCGCCCAGCATGTCGGCGATCGCCTCGGCGAGTTCCGGGTACGGCAGGCGCGCCGCCGTGCTGGCGGCATCGAGAGGAATCAGGGACATGCGGGCACTCCGGCAGAGGCGGTTCGGGCCTGCCATTATGCGGCAGGCCCCCTCGCGATCAACGCGCCAGCATCGGCATCACCTGCTCGGCATAGCGCGTACCCGCCGCTGCGCCCGCCGGGAAAATCGCATCGATCTCCGCAAGTTCGCTCGCTTCGAGCCGCACCGCGAACGCGCCGAGGTTGTCGTCAAGATTCGCGATCCGGCGCGTGCCCGGAATTGGCACGACCTGAGGACCCCGCGCCAGCACCCAGGCCAGTGCAAGCTGTGCCGGCGTGCAGTGCTTCGCGTCCGCCAGTGCGCGAACTTGTCGACGAGCGCAAGGTTGCGCGCGAAGTTCTCGCCCATGAAGCGCGGGTTGGTACGGCGGAAGTCGTCCGCATCGAAATCCTCGGGACTGCGAATCGCGCCGGTCAGAAAGCCACGTCCCAGCGGGCTGTACGGCACGAAGCCGATGCCAAGCCGCTCGCACGTGGCGAGGATGCCGTCGGTGTCCACGTCGCGTGTCCACAGCGAATACTCGCTCTGCAGCGCCGTGACCGGGTGCACCTTGTGCGCGCGCTCGATGGTTTGCGCACTGGCCTCCGAGAGGCCGATCCAGCGGATCTTCCCGGCCTTCACCAGGTCCGCCATGGCACCCACGGTTTCCTCGATGGGCACCTGCGGATCGACGCGGTGCTGGTAATACAGGTCGATATGGTCCACGCCCAGACGCTTCAGGCTCGCCTCGCAGCTGGCGCGCACGTAATCGGGGCTGCCATCGCGCCGCGCGCCGCCGGGCGGGACAGGTCGCGCACGATGCCGAACTTCGTCGCAAGCACGACCTGGTCGCGCCGCCCGGCAATGGCGCGGCCGACGAGTACTTCATTGGTATGCGGGCCGTAGATGTCCGCAGTGTCGAGCAGCGTGATGCCGCGGTCGAGCGCATGGTGGATGGTGCGGATCGACGCGGCGTCGTCATGCGCACCG
The DNA here is from genome assembly GCA_001725945.1 of Cupriavidus sp. UYMMa02A. Taxonomy (GTDB): domain Bacteria; phylum Pseudomonadota; class Gammaproteobacteria; order Burkholderiales; family Burkholderiaceae; genus Cupriavidus. The sequence goes on from LRMT01000114.1 coordinate 7,162, forward strand.
TAGAAATCGCTCATGCCCATGCAGCCGAGGCCGATGGCCGAGACCTTCGGGCCGTGGTTGCCGAGCTGGCGGGTGGAAACCGTTGCATTGAGGGTGGTATTACCGGTCATGCTCGCTCCTGTCTGGTGGCGTCGCCGGCGGCGACGAACGCTGGCAAGTATGGCCAGTCGACGGGGCCGGAACCAGCGTGCTACGCTGCAAGCATCATGAAGCCTGACTTCACAATCGATGCCGATTCCCTGCCCGCGCTCGCAGCGTTCGTGCGCGTGGCCCGCCATGGCAGCTTCACGGCCGCCGCCGCGGCACTGGCGGTCAGCCCGTCGGCGGTGTCGCAGACAATACGCCAGCTCGAGACGCGGCTCGGCGTGCGCCTGCTGCAACGGACCACGCGCAGCGTCGGCCTGACCGAAGCGGGTGCGGCGCTGCTGGCACGGGTGGAGCCGGCGCTGGCCGAGATCGGCGCGGCGACCGACGACGCGCGCGCGCAGCGCGGAGGCCGGCGGCCGGCACACTGCGCCTGACCTCCTCCGTGACCGCTGCCGCGATTGCGCTGGCCCGTACTGACCGATTTCATGCGTGCCTATCCGGCGATCTGCGTGGATCTCGTCACCGACGACCGCCTGGTCGACCTGATCGGCGAGGGCTTCGATGCCGGCCTGCGCCTTGGCGAGGCACTGCGGCAGGACATGGTGGCAATCCCCCTCACCGGTCCGATGCGCTTCGTGGTGGCCGCTTCGCCCGCGTACCTCGCGCGGCATGGCACGCCGCAATCGCCGCGCGACCTGCATGCGCATGCTTGCCTGCAATATCGCTTCGGCCCGACGGGCGCGGTCTACCGTTGGGAATTCCTGGACGTCCGCACGGCACGCGCGTGGTCACCGTCGACACGCGTGCGGCGATGATCGCCAACGACAAGGCGATGCTGCACCAGGCGGCGCTGGCCGGGCTAGGGCTCGTCTACGAATTTCCGCAGCACATCGCGGTGCCGCTCGCCTCGGGCGAACTGGTCACGGTCCTCGATGACTGGCAGCCGACGTTCGACGGCTTCTACCTCTATTACCCGGGGCGCAAGCTGATGCCGCCGAAGCTGCGCGTGTTCGTCGACTTCCTGAAGGCACGCTGACCCGCCTCAGCGCCGCGCGGAGGTGCCCGCCTTGCCGGGCGCGACGACAGCGCCGCGCACTTCGATGCCGATGCGGTCCACCACCTTGCCGGCTGCGTCGAGCAGCTCGACCTGGTGGCGGCCCGGCCATGGCAGCCAGGCCACCTCGCCGCCACGTCCGAGCGGCTTGCCGTCCATGCGCCAGCTCACCGAGCGTGCGGTCTGGCCGGTTACGCCCTCGGCGTGGAACCACACGCGCTGCGCAGCCGGCGGCATGTCCGGATCCAGCGCGAACACCGTGCCGTCGGCCGGATTGGCAATGGCCGGCACGCCGGCGCGCGCAGACGACACGCCAACGTTGACGCGCGTCAGCGCCGTGCCCTGCAGGAACACTTCCTCGCGCGCGGGCTCCAGGTCATCGGCGAAGCTCAGCGACACGCGCTCCACGCCTGCTGGCGCGGCCGGAGCAACGCTCGGCTGCGAACGGTGCAGCGCTTCCATCAGGTCGTGCCACACCGGCGCCGCGCCCGATACGCCCGATACGTCGTGCATGCTGGCGCCGCTCGCATTGCCGACCCAGACGCCCACCGTATAGCGCTGCGACCAGCCGATGCACCAGTTGTCGCGCATGTCCTTGCTGGTGCCGGTCTTCACCGCGGTCCAGAATCGCGTGGTCAGCGGGCTGTCGAGACCGAAGGTGCGCGCCCGTGCGTGGCGGTCGGACAGGATGTCGGCGATCACATAGCTGGCGGCCGGTGCCATCACCGCCGTCGATGGCACGGTCGCCATTGCGGCGCGCATGCGCACCGGGCCGTAGCGGCCACCGTTGGCCAGCGCGCGATACGCATTGGTCAACGCCAGCAGCGATACATCGGCGCTGCCGAGCGCGAGGCTGTAGCCGTAGTAGTCGCCGGCCTCGGTCAGCGGCAGCCCCAGCGCGACGAGACGCTTGTGGAAGCGGTGCGGGCTCACCATCACCAGCGTGCGCACCGCGGGCACGTTCAGCGACGCCGCGAGCGCCGCGCGCGTGCTGACCCAGCCCGCGTAACGATGGTCGTAGTTCTGCGGCACGTACAAGCCGCCACCGACGGGCAGGTTGACGGGCCGGTCGTCGAGCAGCGAAGCGGCCGTCAGCCGCCGCTCTTCGAGCGCCTGCTCGTACAGGAACGGCTTGAGCGTCGAGCCCGCCTGGCGCAACGCCTGCGCATGATCTACTTGAGCCGCCTCGGACAATTCGCCGGACGAGCCCACATACGCGAGCACATCGCCACTGGCGTTATCGATCACGACTACCGCGCCGTCTTCCACGTGACGCCCCGCCAGTTCGCGCAAATGCCGCTGCAGGCTCGCCACGGCGACGCGCTGCAGACCGGCATCGAGCGTGGCGCGAAGGTACGGTGGCGCAAGCGCATCCGGCCTTGCCTGTGCATGTGCCTGGCTGGCCAGCAGCCGGCCGAGGTGCGGCGCCAGTTGCCGCGGCAGCGGCGAGGCTGCCGTACCGCGCTGCGCTACGCTGCCCGTGCGCAGCAGGGCCAGTTGCGCGAAGCCTTCGAGGCCCTCGCATTCGCGCGGCACGCGCATCTCGCGCAGGATGCCGCAGGCACGGCGCGCGACTTGCGCAGCCCGCGCATTGGGCGCCCGCACGAGTGCGACGGCCAGGGCCGATTCGCGTGCATCGAGACCTTCCGGGAACTTGCCGAACAGCACCTGCGACATCGCCGACAGGCCTACCAGCTCGCCACGGAACGGCACCAGGTTCAGATACGCCTCGAGGATCTGGTCCTTGCTCCAGCTGCGCTCGAGCGATGCGGCGCCGGCAACCTGTCCCAGCTTCTGCGTCACACTGCGCCCCTGCCCCGCCGCCGTCGGCCTGCGCAGGTCTTCATCGAGCAGCCCCGCAAGCTGCATGGTCAGCGTGGAAGCGCCGCGCGTGCGCGTGTTCCAGAGATTGCCCCAGGCCGCCGCGGCCACGCCTTGCCAGTCGACGCCGCTGTGTGCGTAGAAGCGTTTGTCTTCCGACAGCACGATGGCGGTGCGCAAAGCCGGCGAGGTTTCTGCAAGCGTGACCCAGTCGCCGCGGCGCACGCGGAAATCATCGCGCACACGTGCGATGGTCTCGCCGTTGCGGTCGGTGACGGTGATGTCGCTGCTGCGCCAGTCGGCGCGGACCTGCGAGAAGGATGGGAGGGCGTGGGCTGGGAGGACTGTGCATGCGGACGCGATGGCGACCACGGAGAACAACCCTCGCCTCGCCGCAGGCCTTCTCCCCTCTCCCACTTGTGGGAGAGGGTCGGGGAGGAGGC
>LRMT01000115.1 GCA_001725945.1 Cupriavidus sp. UYMMa02A
GGCAGGCCGGCGCACCCGCGCAGCCGCAGGGCGCGCAGGCCGCTCAGGGCCAGGGTGCGCAAGGGTCCAGCACCTCCGCGTCGAACGGCCCGAGCAGCAACCGCCGCGACTCGACCGTCAACTATGAACTCGACCGCACCGTGCGCCACGTGCAGCAGGCGCCCGGCGGCGTGCGCCGCCTGTCGGTGGCGGTGGTGGTCAATTACCGGCAGCAGGCCGACGCCAAGGGCAAGATGGTCGCCCAGCCGCTGCCGCCCGCACTGCTGGCCCAGATCCAGAACCTGACCAGGGAAGCCATGGGCTTCTCGGCCGACCGCGGCGACTCGATCAATGTGGTCAACAGCCCGTTTACGGTCGATCGCGAAGTGACGCCTGAATTGCCGTTGTGGAAGCAACCTGAAATGATCGACCTGGCGAAGACCGCCGCCGGCTATCTGCTGCTGGCGCTGCTGGCACTGTTCGCGTGGTTCAAGATTGCGCGCCCGATCCTGCGCCGCTACACCGCGCCGCCGCTGCCCGCGCCCGCCCCTGTGGCAGAAACCACGGCCGAGCTGCTGCCGCGCGAGGAGCCGTCTAATCCGGAAGTCCTGCGCCTGGCCGCGAAGTATGAAAGCGATCTCGCGCTGGTGCGCGACGCCGCGCAACGCGACCCGCGCCTGGTTGCCAGCGTAATCAAGAACTGGATTGGCAATGACCTCCGCTAAAGCCGCCTTGGCCACCCCCACCACCGGCCTGCAGAAGAGCGCCATCCTGATGATGGCGATCGGCGAGGACGCGGCCGCCGAAGTGTTCCGGCACCTGTCGCAGCGCGAGGTGCAGGAACTGGGTTCGGCCATGGCCGAACTACGGTCCGTGACGCGCGAGGAAATGGCTGGCGTGCTCAGCGAGTTCCGCGGCGAGACCGAGCAATACCTGGCGCTCAACGTTGACTCGAGCTCGTTCATCCGCAGCGTGCTGAACAAGGCGCTCGGCGAAGAGCGCGCCCAGTCGGTGATCGAGGACATCCTGGAATCGCGCGATCCGGGCAGCGGCATCGACTCGCTGAACTGGATGGATGCGACCTCGGTGGCCGAACTGATCCGCGAAGAGCACCCTCAGATCATCGCCACCATCCTGATCCACCTGGAACGCCAGAAATCGTCCGAGGTGCTGGCGCTGTTCACCGACCGCCTGCGCAACGACGTGATCCTGCGTATCGCCACGTTCGGCGGCGTACAGCCGGGCGCGCTGCAGGAACTGACCGACGTGCTGTCCAAGCTGCTGTCGGGCCAGAGCCTGAAGCGCAGCCGCATGGGCGGCGTACGCACGGCGGCCGAGATCATTAACCTGATGAGCACCGCGCACGAGGAAGCCGTCATCGACGGCGTGCGCCTGCACGACGGCGACCTGGCGCAGAAGATCATCGACGAGATGTTCCTGTTCGAGAACCTGCTGGAAGTCGACGACCGCGGCATCCAGCGCGTGCTCAAGGAAATCGCCACAGAATCGCTCATCGTTGCGCTCAAGGGCGCGCCGGCGGAGCTGCGCGACAAGTTCATCCGCAACATGTCCACGCGCGCCGGCGAAATGCTGCGCGAGGACCTCGATGCGCTGGGCCCGGTGCGCGTGTCGCAAGTCGAGGCCGAGCAGAAGAACATCCTGCAGGTGGTAAGACGCCTGGCCGATGCCGGCGAAGTCCAGATTGGCGGAGGAGACGATGCCTATGTCTGAGCGCGGCCTTGCCGCACGTATCGCACTGCGCGAGAGCGCAGCCGGCGGCGACGCCGGTGGTTTTGCACCGTTCGAGCCGCCGCGCCGCACGCGCGGCGCGGGCTGGCAGCGCTGGCAGATGGGTTCGCTGGACCCGCGCACGGCGTTGCAAGAGATCGTGCACGAGGCACCCGCCGAACCGGCACCGCCCCCGATCGACTTCGCGGCGCTCGACGCCATGCGCGAAGGCGCGCGCAAGGAAGGCTACGCACAAGGCTACACGCAGGGCCAGACCCAGGGCTATGGCGACGGCCACCGCGAAGGCTATGCACGCGGCCTGGAAGCCGCGCGCAACGAAGCCACGCGCTGCAGGGCCTGGCCGCCAACTTCCGCCAGGCACTCGCCGGAGTTGACCAGGAAGTGTCCGGGGCGCTGGTCTCGCTCGCGCTGGACGTCGCGCGCCAGCTTGTGCGCGCGAAGGTGGAAGACGACCCGGAAGTCCTGCTGCCTGCCGTGCGCGAACTGCTCACGAGCGAACCGGTCCTGTCCGGTTCGCCGTGCCTGCTGCTCCACCCCGAAGACGTGGCGCTCGTCGAAGCCCATATGCACGGTGAACTGGAAGCCGCCGGCTGGGCTGTACGCGCGGACCCGGCCGTCACGCGCGGCGGCTGCATCGCCAGCGCGACCAGCGGCGAACGTGACGCCAGGCTGGAAACCCGCTGGGCACGCGTGGTGAAAGCCCTGGGCCGCGACGACCCGTGGGAGCCGCCGCATGACTGACGCCGCCGCAGCATCCCGGACCGAGGAACCCGAACTGCCGCCGGTGCCGCACGCCGAGCACTGGCGCCACGCACTGAACAAGGCTTCAGCCGGTATCTCGGGACTGGACAGCAAGCGCAGCTGCGGGCGCCTGACGCGCGCAGCGGGCCTGGTGCTGGAAGCCGTGGGCCTGCGCTTGCCCGTCGGCAGCGACTGCCTGATCGAACTCCCGGCGGGGCAATACAGCGCCAATTCCGGGGCTCCGCGCACGGCCGAGGCCGAAGTGGTCGGCTTCGGCGCCGACCGCCTGTACCTGATGCCGCAATCGGACGTGGTCGGCCTGCTGCCCGGTGCGCGCGTTACCCGCTCGAGCCATCGCCGCAGCCTGAAGGCGTCAACGCGCCGCGCGAGCCCGGCTCCAAGCGCCTGCCCGTCGGTGAAGGCATGCTCGGACGCGTGGTCGATGCCGCCGGTCGGCCGCTCGATGGCCTGGGCCCGATCAAGGCTGCCCAGGAAGTCCCGCTTTCCGGCGAACAGATCAACCCGCTCATGCGCGCGCCGATCCAGACGGTGCTCGACACCGGCGTGCGCGCGATCAACGGCATGCTGACCGTGGGACGCGGCCAGCGCATGGGCCTGTTCGCGGGCTCCGGGGTCGGCAAGAGCGTGCTGCTCGGCATGATGGCGCGCTACACCAGCGCGGACGTGATCGTGGTCGGCCTGATCGGCGAACGCGGCCGCGAGGTGAAGGAATTCATCGAACATATCCTCGGCCCGGAAGGCCGCGCACGCTCGGTCGTGGTTGCGGCGCCAGCTGACTGCTCACCGCTGCTGCGCATGCAAGGCGCCGCATATTCGACGCGACTGGCCGAGTATTTCCGGGACCAGGGCAAGCATGTGCTGCTGATCATGGATTCGCTCACGCGTTATGCGATGGCCCAGCGCGAGATCGCACTGGCGATCGGCGAGCCGCCGGCCACCAAGGGCTACCCGCCTTCGGTGTTCGCCAAGCTGCCGACGCTGGTGGAGCGCACCGGCAACGGGCCGGAAGGCGGCGGCTCCATCACAGCCTTCTACACGGTGCTGACCGAGGGCGATGACCAGCAGGACCCGATCGCCGATTCGGCGCGTGCCATCCTGGACGGCCACATCGTGCTCTCGCGCAGCCTGGCCGAGGCCGGCCACTATCCGGCCATCGACGTGGAGGCCTCGATCAGCCGCGCGATGACCGCGCTGATCCCGCCCGCGCAATTCGGCTCGGTGCGCCGCTTCAAGCAGCTGATGTCGCGCTACCAGCGCAACCGCGACCTGATCAGCGTGGGCGCTACGTGCCCGGCAACGACCCCGAGCTGGATCTCGCGATCCGGCTCCATCCCCGGATGGAAGCCTTCCTGCAGCAGGACATCCACGAACGCGCCGGATACGGCGATGCGGTCGGGCAGCTGCATAGCCTTTTCGACAGGAGCGAACATGGCTAAACCGAATCCTCTGCACACGCTGGCCGAACTGGCCCAGAACGACACCGATGCCGCCGCGCGCGAACTTGGCCAGCTGCAGGGGTTGCGCACGCAGGCCGAGAACCAGCTCAACCAGCTCACGCAGTACCGGCAGGAATACCGGGCCCGCATGCAGGCCGTGGCGACGGAGGGCATGACTTCGGGGCGGTGGCATGACTTCTCGCGCTTCCTTGATTCGCTCGACCACGCCATCCGCCAGCAGACCAACGCGCTGGAGAAAGCCGAGTCCGACCTGATGGCCGGGCGCAGCCGCTGGCAGAACCAGAAGCGCCGCGTGAATTCGTTCGACACCCTGATTGCACGCGCCGATGCGCGCGAGGAACAGGTCGCCGCACGCCGCGAGCAGCGCACCAACGACGAATACGCCGCACGACTGGTCCGCGACGCCGCCAGCCGACTCAACTGAGCCAAGGGACAAGCATTCACCCATGATCGATATCAGCCAGATCGTCAGCAACGCCACCGCCAAGGCGGACCCGGCCAGCCGCTTGGCCGCAGACGCCGGCAACAATCCCTTCAGCGGCGCACTGTCGCGCGCGAAGGACACGCCCGCCCGGCCGCCAGCCAGGAATCTCGCGCCAGCACGCCGCCTGCAAAGGACGCGTCCGCGAAAGACGTGCCGGCAAAGGATGCCCGCGACGACAGTACCGCGAAGACGCCTGACACCAAGGACGCTTCCCGCGCTGTCGCCGGCAGGACCGGCACACAGCCGGTGCGCCGCAAGGATCAGGACGATGATGAGGACGTCAGCGCCCAGGCGGCCGATGCCGGCGCCGCGGCGGCCGCACTGGCCGCACTGCTGCCGGCCGCGCTGTTCCCGTCGCGCCCGAAGC
>LRMT01000116.1 GCA_001725945.1 Cupriavidus sp. UYMMa02A
GAGTTGAAGCCCCAGCGCCGCCGCACGGAGGTCGCGGTACACGTGGTGGCACGGTCGTGTGGTGCGGCCGGCGGTCTCGGTGTCCTTGGCGTAGGCCTCCTCGGGCGGTGAGAGTACACCGAAGCGAGCGGATGAGCTCGCGCCCAATTGCCAGCCCCAAGCTGATTCCGGAGAGGACATCGTTGGGATAAGGGCGAGGGGGGCCGCGACGCGCTGACCGCGCCGTAGCGTGACCGTCGACATGCACGCAGAGCCAGTGTGGTCCGAAAAACCCAGTGCGCAGGGGAAAATATAGGGACGGCCAGCAGCGCTCTCACGGCAGCATCGGCTGTCGGCCAGCGCCAGGGTTGGCGGTAGCCGCCCCTGGCCATGGCATCAGCCCGGGATGTCGCGCGGGTCGTTGCCGTAGGAGTTGCGTTCTCGAATCTGGCCGTCGCGCCCGTGAATCAGCAGTTCGACCCTTTCACGCTTGGCTTGCTCGGTGGCTGCGCTGATTGCCTCTTCCTGGCTTGGGTAAGTTTTGCGGCTTCCGCCGCCTGCATGCTCTACGGCCCAGCTGTCGCCGGCCGGCACAACATGGATGTTCGGCATGACTGTCTCCTGAAGTTTATGGAGCCAGTCTCCGCCCGGTGATTGCCCTGTCGCTATCAGGTACTATCTGACAGGGGAAGTATCGCAACTGCCATATCAGGCTTTGGCCTCCGCTCGCCTGTCGGCATTGACCGTTGGCATGCTACGAATCCGGAAAGTCCGTTTGCTATTGCCGGCCTCTGGCCATGCCTGATCGGAAGGCGCCGGGTCGTTCACTGTTAACCCCATGGCCGGGGAGGCATAGGACGTAAGATGGTCTCAGGGCGTCCTGGCCACATGGCGTCAAATGCTAATCGCGTCGTCGGCGCATGAAGCCGCAGATGACAGATCGCCGCGGCTTTTGATCGCACCTTTGCGGTAAATGTTCTACGCGGATTCAGCGGCTTGAGGCGTATTTGCAACGGCACAATATGCGGTGCCAAAAGAAGCCATGCGAGCACAATAGGCAAGGTCCGTCTCAGTGGCTTGGGCGCAGTATGCGGGCGCGCGATCGGCAAGACGTGCACAGTAGGCAGGCTGACACAATACGAGGCACGCGCAGTATGAAGGCGAGGTCAAGGATGTGCCGAATTCCCGGAGGCCCAGTGCATTGCTCTCTTATCGCCTGATGTTCGGCCTGCTCGGACAGTCCACTGAAACTGTCATAGAGCAACGTGGAAGGCGAGGGCGCTATCGGGTCGCAACCGAGATCACCTCCATCGTAAAGGCGGAGTCGGGTACGGCTCATGGTTTCCTTGCTGACCAGCCCGCTTAGCAGGTCTCCCACTCTGATGCCGGCTCCAATGAGGCCAACGTAGAGGCGTCGGCGCTCCTCTACGGTGCCTGCCTGTGGATCGCATCGTCAATCTTGAGCTCCCCACACATGACAGCATCCCGGAGGCTGGCGAGGCTTCGTCCAGATGTGCGATCACAGGCTTCAGAAATGCCTGAGCATCCTGTGGCAGCTTAAGATGGCCATAGAAGTGGTTGCGTTTGGCCTTCCAATCGCTCGCGCCGATCAAGAGGGTCGCTTGGCTTCGGAAGGCAAAGCTGTGCTCAAGGAAGACTGAGCCATTGCGCAATCCCAGCCGCAGGGCGAAAAGCGTGCCCCACTCGAATGCGGCCAGGGCCCGCTGTCGGTCCTCTCCGTCCAGAGCGGGTTGCCAGGCGCGGCCAGTCGAATGGTGATTGGGTCGGGAAGATGATCGGACTTCCGCGCGTAGAGTTCCTGGAGCACTGCCAACGCTTCAATCACCGGGTGTGCTGACAGGGCGGAGAATGGCAGCAGAACCAACCTGCCGAGCAACGCTCGAGCTTGGCGGTGTCGCGACAGGAGTTGCGCGCGGATCAGGCTGGCACGGCTGGGCGCACGCCGGTTGAGCGCCGCGTCGGCCAGCGCCGACAACTGCTGGCAGAGTGCTTCACGGGTTAGCATCTCATCCGCGGCCAGCGCTTTGACCGCGGTCGCGAACTCTCGCATTTGGGTGCCAGAGTCCGGTCGGCCAGCCTCAATCAGGCGCCGAACGTCATTGACGGACTTCTGAATCCAGTTTCGCAACATGGTCGCCAGATGATCCGTGGCGGCGCATAAAGCGTAACGCAGAAAGCAAGCAGCTTCCAATCGGCGGAGTTGCTGCGCGACTCGTTTGCTCACTGAAGGCGGCCGATTGGCGCAGCGCCGGGCATAGTAGCGTATCAGCGTTTCGTTACACGCCGCTGGCCAGTTTCGGTGAATGCCCATCTTGTAAAGGAGTTCGACCTTGTCGAACAATACCCCCTATCTGGTGGGTCGAGGTTCGCAACGGGACGGCCCAAAGCCATTGCTGCAGGCTCGTGCGATCGCCATGCGGGCGCGCAAGTGATATGCCCCACGTGTCCACGGAGGCTCCGTAGGCGCGCACCAGAGCGACGGCAAGCGCCGCCTCGGCCGTAGAGACGGCTTGGCTGATCAGTCTTTTTAGTGCGCGATAGGGGTATCAGTTCATGCGGATAAAGCCGATGTGTACGGCAACGAAGGGGCTGCGCCGAGCATCAATCAGTGCCCGTTCCTTGGGGGAGTAGGTGAAGAACGTGGCAAGCTCGAACTCGCTGAGTTCCTGTGGGATCTGCCGCCTCCCGAGGTAGGCAACCGCCAGTGATCCATCGCGCTTCTCCCAAGCGTGAGACGGACTGCGGAGGGTATAGTCAATGAGAGGTCGTCGCAACATTCAACATGCAAATATGCCGCAGGCAGCACTTAAGGAATAGAATGGGGTAGACAGCAACCTATTGATTTATTGGCGTTTTTCTTATGCGGCGGCCCGGAAACCCGCATGGCTACCTGGGGTGGCTAGCCCGGTAAACTGCAGCGAAAACAAAGGGAGACCCTATAGGCCCGTCAGGCCTTGCGCGAACGGGAATATTCCGCTCGCTGACTCTTTACAGCCGCCGTCCGGAATGGGGATTCATGGGTGGCAGCACCGCGTGGTCCGGGCGAAATCATCGTCTAGCGCTGCCCCACCGCAACAGTCCCTCCTCTGGCAGCGATACCTGCAATGTCGCGAGCAGCAGCCCCATGCCGGCGAGGATGCGGTACTGGCTGGCGATTTCGGTGTACTGGCCTGTCACGTAGGCGGTGCGGGCGCTGAAGTACTCGTTTTCCGCATTGAGCAGGTCCAGCAGGCTGCGTTGCCCGATCCGGAACTGCTTGCCATAGCTCACGCGTGTGGAGTCGCTCGCTTCCACGTACTGCCCAAGGAGGACGACGCGGTCTTTCGAGGTGAGGTAGGCGTTATAGGCTTGCAACACGCCTTCCTGAATCTGGCGGCGGATGCGGTCCCGATTCTGCTCCGCTTCCTGGATCTGGTAACCGGCTTCATTGATGCGCGCCTTGTCGGCATTGCCGCGGAAGACGTTATAGCGCAGCCGCAGCATCACGCTGCGCTCGTCGGTGGTGCCGAGCACGCGGTCGCGGTCACGGTTCATGCCCACTTCGAGATCGACCTTGGCCACATGGCAGCCTTGGCGAGCGAGCGCGCGGCCTCGGCCTCGTCGATATCGGCCTGCGCGGCACTCAGCGACGGATGGCTGGCATAGGCGACCTGCAAGGCCTCGCCCTCCGTGGCGGGGAGCGCGGCGGCCAGCGAAGTCGGCCGGGACAGTTCCAGCGGCGGTGCGCCGACCACTCCCTGGTATGCCGCAATGGCGTCCTGCAGGCTGCCTTGCTCGGCCCGGAGACTGGCGCGGGCCAGTGCCAGGCGGCTTTCGGCCTGGTACAGGTCGGCGCGGCGCAGCACGCCGTTCTCAGCGCCTTTTCGGATCTGCTCGTGAATATGCTCGTGCGCCTCGAGGTTGGCCGCGGCGATTGCCACGGTTTCCTGCCGGCGCAGCACTTCCATATAGACGGCGACGGTTCGCAACGCGATGTCCTCCGCGGTGGCGCCGACACGGTATGCGGCCCCGTCGATTCGCGCGCCTGGCGGTCCACGTCGCTGCTCACGGCAAAGCCATCGAACAACATCTGCGAGATCGTGACGTCGGCTGCATGACTGGCATAGTTGGAGTCGGCCAGCCCCATCAGGCGCGTGTTGTGGCTATCCAGGCGCACCCGGCCTGTGGCCGCGCTGACATCGACACGGGGCAAGTATCCGGCCCGCGCCTGCTTCAGTCCTTCGTCAGCGGCAAGCCGGCGGCTGCCGCGGCCAGCACCTCGGGATTGGTATGCACGGTCTGGTCCACCGCCTGCCGCAATGACTGCGCGGCGGCGGCGGGCGGCGCGAGCATGGCGGCCCAAAGCAGCACGCGTGCCAGTCGGCACAGTGTGGTTCCCATGATTTCCCCCTGGGGCGTCGTTCTTGGTCGCCGGTGCTACTTGGCGGCCAGTACGTCGCCCTTTTTATAATGTACTGCCGTGCGGCCGATGTCGTGACACCGACCGCTGACCGCATCAAACCGTATGGATATTGCCGTTACTCAGCAGCGTGTTGAGATCGATGCCCACCACCCCCTGCAGGACGGCCACGTCCTGGAACGCGGCGCCGGTGCCGCCGCCATCCCGATCGACACTGACCACGGTGTTGCCGCCGACCTCCGACAGGTGGATGAACTGCGCCGCGTTGGCGGCCGTCACGTTCATGCCAGAGAGCAGGTCCGCAAGATCCAGTACGTCGCCTCCGGCGGCAACCGGCTTGATGTCGAAATCGGTGATCGTGTCCACCGAGGCCGCGTCGGCACGGAGAAAGCCGAATGTATCGGAGCCGGCGCCGCCCGTCAGCGTGTCGGCGCGCGCCGCCGATCAGGATGTCATTGCCATCCCCGCCCAGCAGCGTGTCGTTGCCTGCTCCGCCCCGCAGCACGTCGTTGCCCGCGGAGCCGATCAGGGTGTCGTTGAACGCAGAGCCGATCACGCCCTCCATGTTTCTGTAGGTGTCGGAACCGAGTCCGACGCCGGTGAGATTCGCGACGGTGTTGGTGATGCTTTGCGTCAACGTGAAGGCAATCGCGCCGGCGGCGTCTGAGAAGTCCAGCAGGTCGATGCCGGCGCCGCCGTCGATGATGTCATTGCCCGCGCCGCCGCGGAGGATGTCGTTGCCACCGCTGCCGGTGAGCGTGTCGCCGTACTTCGTCCCGATCACGCCTTCCATATTGCTGTAGGTGTCGGTGTCCAGGCCGACGCTGCTCAGGTTAACCTGCGTATTGGCGCTGCTTTGCACCAGCGTGAAGTTGATGCCGCCCGTTGCATCGGAGAAGTCAAGCATATCGATGCCCGCACCGCCGTCCAAGGTATCGTTGCCGGCGCCTCCGCGCAGGACATCGTCGCCGGCCCCGCCTTTCAGGGTGTCCGCTGCCGCGCCGCCGAAAAACATGTCGCCCACGCCTGCGCCGGTCAGGGAGTCGCTGTTGCTGCCGCCATCGAGGTAGGACGCCTGGTAGTTCACGCCAGCCAGCGATACGGTCGCGGCGCCGTTGGTCGATACCAGGTTGACCGTAACGCTCGCCGTGCTGGTGCCGCCCGCTCCGTCGGACACGGTATAGGAGAAGCTGCCTACACTGCCATTGTTGGTCTGGAACGTGATGAAGGAATCGTTGGAGCCAGGGACGAACTGGACGCCGGAAATCGCGCCCGAGCCGGCACTGACCGACGTAATGGACAGGGCGCTACCGTCGATGTCGGTGTCGTTGCCGAGCAGGGCGCTGACCGGGATCAGGATACCGTTGGGGCTGCTGAATGTATCGCCGGTGTTGTTCGATGCGTAGATGACGTCGTCCGCCGCAACCGGCGGGTCGTTGACGGGATTGACCGTGATGGCAATGGTGTCCGTGTCCGCGGATGTTCCATCATCGGTACGGATCTGCAGGGACGCGGTGCCCGCATAGTCCTTGTCGCCGAGGAGGGACATGCCGTTCAGGGCGGCGTTGATGGCGGCATCACTGCCAGTGAAGGTCATGGTGCTATCCGCGGCGCCGTCGCCCGCCACGAACTGCAGGCCGGCGGTGCCGTTCAGCGTGATGGCGCCATGGGTGGCAGTGAGCGTGACCGTGTGAGCGGTGTTGTCCACGTCGGATACGCTCAGGCCATTGCCATTGGCGGAGCTGAAAATCAGTGGCGTGTCTTCGTTCACCGTCTGTGATGCAGGAACGGCGTTCACCGGGGTGTCATTGGTGCCGGCGATGTTGACCGTAATCGACTGGCTTGCCGTGAGGTCCCCTGATTTCACGACAACCGAATCGGTGACCTGCTGGCCGGCGGTCAGCGCGTCAGCCTTGCTGTTGTCGAGCGTGTAGGTCCAGGCACCGCTGTTGCTGTCGAAGCTGAAGGTGCCATAGGTGCCGGTCAGGTTCTCCGTCGGCACGGCCGCGAAGTGGGCCTGGCCACTGTCGACATCGTGCACCGTCAGCGTGCCACTGGCCGAGGGATCACCGGGCGTGGCGTTGTTGGCGCCGCCGGCCTCCGTCACGAGGACGTCTTCGCTGCTCGAGGCGGTGATGGTGGCGTTGTCGTTGCTGCCGGTGATGTTGACCGTGATGGTCTGCTCGGCGCTCTGGTCGGCCGAGTGGACGGTGAGCGAATCGGTGACCTGCTGGCCGGCGATCAGCGCGTCGGCCTTCGCGTTGTCCAACGTGTAGGTCCAGGCACCGCTGTTGCTGTCGAAGCTGAAGGTGCCGTAGGTACCATTCAGGCTCTCCGTCGGCACGGCCGCGAAATGAGCCTCACCGCTGTCCACGTCATGCACAGTTAGCGTACCGCCGGTCAGCGCAAGGGTCGATACGGCGTTGTTGGTACCGCCGGCCTCCGCCGCTGCGGTATTTTCACTCGTCGAAGCAGTAATCGTGGCACTGTCGTTCGACCCCGTAATCCGGATACTGAGCGTCGAAGCCGTGTTCGCCTGCCCGTCCGTCGCGCTGTAGTTGAATACGTCCTGGACCTGTTCGCCCTCCCGCAACGCCTGCACCGCACCGCTGCCATTGTTCAGCGTATACGCGTAACTGCCATCGGCATGCAGCGACAGCGTGCCGTACTGCCCAACATAGGTGCCCGGACTCGCCACAGCCAGTACGTTGCCGTCCACGTCGCTGTCGTTCGACAGCACGTTGCCGCTGACCGGGTTCGGCGAGTTGTCCTCTCGGATCGCATTCGAGTCCGCGGCGGCAACCGGGGCGTGGTTGTCATAGCCAGAAAAATCTGACTTCGTGAGGTCATGCAGCCCGTTCAGCCGGATGACCATCTCCGCCGTGGCAGGATTGCCGTCGACATCCACATAGACAAAGGTGTTCCCTCCCGACTGCTGGAACCACGCACCGTGGGCCGTGGGTGTCTGTCCTCCCCAGTTGAAGCCGGAATCGCCAAGCACAGGCCGCAAGTCGATGTGATCCGACCCGCGGACAAAATCGGTGATGACATCCATGCTCGTGGCGGTGGAATCGGATACGGCGGCATAGACAAACACATCATTGCCATAACCGCCGCTCAGGATGTCGGCGCCCGCGCCGCCCTGGATGACGTCATTGCCACCTTCGCCATAAATGGTGTCGTTGCCATTGCCGCCGAAGATGACATCATTACCGCCAATGGCCGCGTTATTGCCATTGTCCCCGTAGATCAGGTCATCGCCGTTACCGCCATAGATTCGGTCATTACCGGGCTGCGGCGATTCATGGCCGCGGCCGAGCAGGAGATCCGCGTAGGTGTCGAAGCCGTCCCCGTACAACGTGTCGCCGCCGTTGTCAGTGCCGGCCGATGCGGAGGCGCCGCCAGGGCTGCCAATCACGTCATCCCCGCTGCCTCCATAGACGGCGTCGACCCCGTTGCCCCCCAGCAGCGTGTCGTTGCCCAGGCCGCCGAAAACGAGGTCCTTGCCATTGCCGCCGAGCAGTGTATCGTCGCCGCTTCCACCTTCGATGATGTCGTCGCCATTGCCGCCGTCGACGTAGTCATTGCCAGCGCCGGCCGAGACGTAGTCATTGCCATTGCCGCTGAGAATAGTGTCGCTGGAGCCTGTTCCAGTGATGTTGTCAGCCCCGTTCGTACCGCTCAGTGTCGCCATGATTCTCTCCCGTCCAGAATGGCATCGCGGCCCGCGGGCCATGCCTGTCGTCGTGAAGCGCGGTCTGTTCGCCCGCGCAAGTATTCAGCGTTCCCGCAACGCCATTTCCTTGGTCTTGATGATCGGCTTGAGCAGGTAGTGCAACACGGTCTTCTGGCCCGTGAGCACGTCCACCGTCGCCACCATGCCAGGCAGGATCGGCACTTGGGCGGTGCTGCCGGTGGGGCGGTTGTCCCGCGTGCGCACGCGCACCAGGTAGTAGCTCTCCGGCCGTTCGCCGGGACGTTCCGGCATCATCGTGTCGGCGCTGATGTGCTCCACCGTCCCCGGAAATCCGCCATAGATCGAGAAGTCGTAAGCGGAAAGCTTGACCATGGCAGGCTGCCCGGGCCGCAGGAACGCAATGTCCGCGGGACGCACGCGCGCCTCCACGAGCAGCGTGTCCTCCAGCGGCACAATCTCCACCAGATCCATCCCCGGCTGGATCACGCCACCCACGGTATTGATCTTCAGCTGCTTCACGATCCCTGCCACCGGGGCCTTGACCAGCGTACGATCCACACGATCCTGCAATGCGGTGTTGGTCGCGCTCTGCGCCTGTTGCTCCGCCTTCGCCTGGTTGAGGTCCTGCATGGCCTCCGCGCGGAAATGCGTGGTTAGTTCCTCCGTCTTCTTTAAACTTTCGCGGTACGCCGCATCCAGCCGCGGCATCGCCAGCCGCGTGGCCTCCAGTTCGCCCTGCAGGTCGTTCGCCTGGCGCTCCAGCCGCAGCAGGTCCACCTCGGAGACCACGCCTTGCGCCACCATCGGCCGCATCATCGTCAGTTCCTTCGACACCAGCTGATAGCTCTGCCGCAGCTGCTGCTCGCGCGAGCGCTTTTCCGCCAGCTCCTGCCTGCGCTGATCGGCCTGCTGGCGCACGACCGCGAGATTCGCTTCCAGCGCGCGTCTGCGCGATTCGAACAACGAGCGCTCCTCCGACACAAAGCCCCGTGTGCCGGCATTCGCCGCCGTTCCATCATCAAACGGCGTGCCCCCCGCCTCGGCGTTCAGGCGGGCGATCCGGGCGACCAGTGCGTCGTCCTTTGTTCGGCCTTCCTGGTAGGAGGCGGTGAAGCGGGTATCGTCGATGCGCATCAGCGGCTGGTCTCTGGCCACGACCTGCCCTGGGCGGACCATGATCTCGGCAACGATTCCCCCCTCGAGGTTCTGCACGACCTGCACCTGGCTAGAGGGAATGATCTTGCCCTCGCCAACCGTGACTTCATCCACCCGCGCCAACGCGGCCCACATGAGCCCGATCAGCATGAAAGCGAGCGTTGACCACAGGATCCAGTGCGTAAAGCGGCGCGGTGCGGCGAAGGCCGCAGCATTGCGTTCGCTCATGAAGGCGCTGTCGTCGGCCCGCGCCCGCAGCGCCGAAACGATGCGCCGCGCCAGCACGGCGCGTCGGGATTCAGGCTGAGGCGACATGCAATTTTCTCCCTGCCAGCGCATTGAGGACCTCCGCCTTGGGCCCGTCGGCGATGATGCGGCCCTGGTCCATTACGATCAGCCGGTCCACCAGGCTCAGCAGCGAGCCGCGATGCGTGACCAGCACCAGCGTGCGCTCGCCCAGCTCCGCCGCCAAGCGGGCCTTGAACAGCTCTTCGGTACGGTTATCCATTGCGCTGCTGGGCTCGTCGAGCAGCAGCAGCGGCGGCTGCATTAGCTCCGCCCGCGCAATGGCGATGGCCTGGCGCTGCCCGCCAGAGAGACCTTCTCCGCGCTCGCCCAGGCGCAGATCGAAGCCATCCGGCAGGCGATCGATAAAATCGCTGACGCCACCGAGGCGCGCCGCCCGCAGCACCGCCTCGTCGTCGGCATGGGGTGCGGCCATGACGATGTTGTCGCGCACCGTACCGCTGAACAGCACAACGTCCTGCGGCACGTGGCCGATGTCGCGGCGCAATGCCGATGGATCGAGCTGGCGCACCTCGGCACCGTCGATCAGCACCGAGCCGGAGTCCGGGGTGTAGAGCCCTAGGATGAGCTTTTCGATCGTCGTCTTGCCTGACCCGATGCGGCCGATCAGACCAACGCGTTCGCCACTGGCGATGCGGAACGACACGCCATCGAGCGCCGCACCGGCGCGCCCCGGGTACTGGAAGCAGACCTGGCGAAACTCGATCTCTCCACGCAGGCGGGGCCGATGGACGAAGTGCTTGCCGGACGGCCGCTCGACCGGCCATTGCATCATGCGCTCGAGCCCGGCCAGCGCAGTGCGGGCCTGGTGATAGCGCGTGGTCAATGCTGCCATCTGTGACAGCGGCGCGAGCGCACGGCCGGCGAGGATGGTGCAGGCGATCAGTCCGCCCGTGGTGAGCCGGTCTTCGGCGATCAGGTAGACCCCAAGTACCACCACCGTCAGCGAGGCCGCCTGCTGGGCAAACAGCGAGACGTTGATGACGCAGGCCGACAGCAGACGCGACTTGAGCCCGAGCTTTGCCATCTGCCCGATCACCTGCTCCCAGTTGCGCTGCGCGGCGCCTTCCGCGCCGAGCGTCTTGATGGTCTCGAGCCCGACTAGTGCCTCGACCAGCGCGGCCTGGCGCTGTGCCGCGCAGGCGCTGCTCGCGCGAACGGCGCGCGAGAGCGGCGCCTGCAGCGCCAGGCTCACCGCGATGACCGCCGGCACCGTCAGCAGCGGCACCCACGCCAGTGGCCCCCCTACCCAGAACATCGCGGCAATGAACACCATGGCAAACGGCAGGTCGATCAGCGTGGTGATGGTGGCCGAGGTGAGGAATTCGCGCACCGATTCGAACTCATGCAGCTGACTACTCAGGCTGCCAACCGAAGCCGGACGGGCCTTCATCTGGATGCCGAGCACCCGCTCGAACACGCTGGCGGACACCGTGACATCGATGCGACGGCCGGCCACATCCACAAAGTAGCCGCGCAAGGTGCGCATCAGGAGGTCGAAGCCAATCACGAGTCCTACGCCGATGGCCAGCGCCCACAGCGTCTCCATCGCATGATTGGGCACCACGCGATCGTACACATTCATCGTGAAAAGCGGCATGGCAAGTGCAAACAGGCTCGTCAGCAGCGAGGCGATCAGCACTTCACCATAGAGCGGCCATGATTGGCGCACGGCGCCCCAGAACCACTGGCGCGGCTGCGCCGGGTCCGCATCGGCGGACGCGTCGATGCGGTGCGCTGGGCGCGCGAAGATTGCATGCCCGCTGTACCGGGATGCCAGCGCTTCGGCGGCAATCTGCTGCTCCCCGCCGGTTTCAGGCAACGCGATCAGCAGGGTGCCGTTGTCCTGGTGGCGTAGCAGGACGCAGGCCTCGCGCTTGTCGAGCAGCAGGACCACCGGCAGGACGAGGTCGGGGATATCGTCAAGCGCGCGCCTGACCAGCCGGGCGGACAAGCCGGCGCGCGCCGCAGCACGCGGAAACAGTTCGGGCGCAGCCGGGGCGCGCGTCGAGCGGAAGCCCGGCCACGAGGGTTTCGGCCGATACCGGCCGGTGGACGCCCGTGCCAGCCAAAGCAGGCAACCGAGCAACGGATCGTCGGCACACGCGCGAGCTAGCGCCGCGGACGATAAATCCCAGCCGGCGTCTTGCGCGCCCTGGCGGTCAGGCGGTGTGGCAGCGGCATGCATGGCGCTCGGCGCTCATTCAGGCGTACTGCTGCTGCCCGGGCCGCGCTTGGTACGCTGTCCCGCTATGATCCCGTCCGTTTCAAACGGCACGGTAACGCCGTGCCGCGTGTACGCCCGGCGTCCACGTTCCAAGCACCCATCCATGGTTACCCCCCGGTCCCAGTGGCGTGATGTCTGGTGAAGCATAGTGAAGAACGCTTCGCCCGGCATCGTACACATGGGCGATGCCAGCACGTGGAAACGGATGGGGGGCTCATCCATTTGGTGTGGACTGAGACCATCCGGGGTGATTTTCCTCGCGACGGGGCGAGGGCGCGCTTGGCGCGCTGACGTTCCTCTGGCTGATGATTCTGTTTGTGCTGACGTGCGACGTGATGGGCGGATAGACGGGCTACAACTCCTTCGGCAACATCGTATTCTTCGGCGTGGGGAGCGTAGATGAAACATCGTCGATGCCGGCTTATTCCACGCCCTGGATGATTAGAAGAGTAACCGCGCAGCAGAAGACCCGTTTCCCGGCCAACCGTCACGGTGCCCGGGAAATCGACAAAACTTTCTGACCGGATGGCTGGGACTGTGCGAGCGCTCTCCTCCCACCCTCAGTGCGGGCGCACGAGCTGTCAGAGGCGGAGAGCCAGTAGCGCCCTTCGACAAAGCCCAGTCCGAACAGACTCAATGCCGTCGTAGGGGGTACTTCAGCAGCCTGCTAGAGAGGGCATTTTGCCGCCTCTTGCGCTTCGCACCGGATCCGGTCGCACTTGGCGCTGCCGCCTCGCACCCAAGACCTGCTGTGCTGGTTTGTGCGCCGCCGCTTGCTGGGCATCAGCCGTCATGCTTCGCGAGGTCATCGAAACCTTATTACCCGAGCATACCGTCTATGTGACGGCTGGCTTGATGCGCGCTGCGTTCCACCGATGGACGGGCCGTTTGACCTGGATGATTATGTCACCGAGCTGCAGGAGTTTATCCGTCAGATCGGCGTGGCGGAGCCGCTGAACGTGATTGCCATCTGCCAGGCCACCGTCCCGGCCCTGGCGGCTATTTCCCTGCTGGTTAGCGCGGATGAGCCGACTCCTAAGAGTCTGATCCTAATGGGCGGGCCGATCGACGCGCGTCGCAGTCCCACGGCGGTTGGGAGATTGGCCGCAGACCACTCGCTCGACTGATTTCAAAGGAATTTGATCTATACAGTTCCCGATCGCTACGCCGGTGCCGGTCGCAAGATGTGCCCGAACTTCCTGCGCTTGCCGGCTTGATGGCTGATGCTGCGCAGCCAAGTCTTTTGGTGGCGTCGCATGGGGACTACTATTTGGAACTCGTACGGGGGAACTACGAGCGTGCCGAAGCCTTCCGGCGCGTTTGCGATGCGTACCATGCCGTGCTCGACATGGCGGCCGAGTTCTACCTGGATACCATCCAGATCGTGTTCCAGGAATTTCGACTGGCGCGCGGCAATTGGTTCGTGCAAGGCCAGCCAGTGCGTCCGCAAGACATCCGTGCTACGACTCTACTGACCATCGAAGGCGATTACGACGCTATTTCCGGCAGGGCAGACCCAAGCAGCGCACGGACTTTGCCGAGGCATAGCGGCATGCAACAAGCAGCACGTGACGGCGCGTCGGTGCGGCCACTATGATCTTTTCTGCGGCCCGCGATGGCACTCAGAGATATACCCTGCATCCGCGCTCTGACTCGACTAGATGCCTAGCGCCGCGGTGCCCCCGCCGCGAATGCAAACATCACAGGTGGCATCACCTGCAAGTGGCCGTCGCAAGAGATTGATGTCGGCCGTCCACAATGGTGTGGTCACCACTGGGCCTGGCGATACCCGATGCAATGGTGATCCGCGGCATTCGGCGTCAGCCATCTTCGCGAAGGTCGCAACGTAATAGGCGGCTCTCTATATCGAGCCGTGTTACTGAATACGGCGCACGGCCTCAAGCATGGAATACCCTTGACTCGTCAATCGAGCGTGGCCATTACCGCTGCCATGGCCATGCTCCATGGTCACCAGTTTGTGGACCAGCAATCCGTCCAGTTGTTCTGGTTCAAGATCGTCGATATCTTGCGTATCGCCAAGCAGTAGCAACGCGGCGATTTCATGCGGACTGAGCATGTCAGGCTCCTTTGTCGGGGTCGAAAAAAGGAACTACGACTGCTGCCCCGTGGATGGAATTCCACGGAGGATGGTAGAAACGGCACTGAGTGAATTCGGTGCGAGGATGCGCTGAGTATGCGCACACCGAGGTTCACGTTAACCCGTTTTGTCGATCGAATCAAGCTCTAGATGTGCTGCAATGCAGCGGAGCAAAGCTGAGCCCATCGGATCGTTGATGGAAGTAGTTGCGGGGCATACACGATCATCGGTGGCCTTTCATTGGTCTCATCCAGAGGTGGCCTCCAAGACAACAAATGAGAGAAATCCGATGCTTTTGACGCAAGCTCTTAGACGTTTCGCGACACCCTGGAAAACCGATCGTTGATCTGCCGAAGGGCTGCATGTGGCCCCACCGAACAATGATCCGACGGACGGGAGCCCAACCCGACCTCCACGGTGCCTGGGCCAGGGGCGGCCTCCCAGCGGCCAAGCGTACCCATTTCTGCGTCCGCTGGTGCCTGAGCCTAAGCAGCACGGAATGCGAGACCCAGCCGTTCCTTTGTGCGCCTGATCTAGCCGGTTTCGTCGCCGGCAAGGGCCATGATCCGCGCCGTAGTAGAGCCGCCCCGGCGAGAAACTCGGTAACATTGTTGCCAGTTTCTTCGATCAAAGCCTTGGCGATGCGTGTTGGCCGACCTATTCCCGCAACTGTACGGCCGGTTTGCGACGACTGCGGCAATATCGCCCGGCTCGCCCAGACAGGTGACTCCGCATATCCCTACCTTGAGGATCATGGTCCCGTTTGGATCTGTGTGCCATGCCAGGCCTGGATCGGCGTGCGTCCTCGCAGCCGTCAGCGCGCACCGCTCGGTCGCCTTGCAAACGCAGAATTGCGGGATGCGAAGCAGCGCTTGCACGATGCGCTGGAGCCGTTGGTGGCCGGAAAGGTGCGCCGCGATGGCGTGAACCCTTTCGAGGCCCGGGGCAAGGCAATCAAGTGGTTGGCGAGGGAGCTTAATTTCACCTTGTCGACACCAAGTATTCACGCACTGACTCGTGAGCAGTGCGAAGTGTCGATCCGTTATGTGGTCGAGTTCCAGGCGGCGCGCCAGCGCTCCAGAGAGCGTGTGCCGCCTGTGGCTCGCGAGATGGAAGCTTCTGGAGAAGACTGATGTGCAATCGTCGCCATATCGCGATCAGTCTCATTGGCAGCGTACTGTCGCGGTCTCGAGCACAGGGTCGCAACAAGTTGGTGCCCATCATGGAGGAGCGGTTTGGCTTACCTGGCCACCAGCGTTGTCGTTGTCCGATGCGCTCTTACAAAGATTTCGCCATAGGCGGAAATCTCGATGCTTGAGGCAAGCAGCACAGGGCCAGAGAGCCCCCTGACGTGAGCTGAGGGCTTCGCCTTCAAACTCTTGAAGTGGCGCAAGTCGCTATAGTTTGCGAATCTTGGACGCTTGCAGGCCTTTCTGGCCTTGCGTGACTTCAAATTCTACTTTCGCCCCCTCCTCGAGCGACTTGAATCCAGTACCCTGGATTTCGCTGTGATGCGCAAACAGGTCCTTGCCGCCGTCCTCTGGCGTGATGAAACCATAGCCCTTTTCACTGTTGAACCACTTCACAACACCCGTTGCCATCTCGACCTCGAAATTTGATGCGCACAAGATTCGTGCAGAGAAAATCCCCCGACCTATTATTGTCGCATACAGTTATGCTGTATGACGTTGTGTCCGTCCAGCATAGCCGAAGAGATGCCTGCCGGGTCTCGGGGTTTACCTCTCGTCCGGACGGCGTAGCGGCCTCGGTGGAAGCCGTCGGCGCATGGAATCTTTTGGTGGGAGCGGCGATATTACGGCTTTGAATCAGCCTTGTCCGCGCGATGCTGCGATGTACTCGATCGTTTGATCGGTACCATTCTGCTTTGGCGCATTCAAAATCTCCTAACGACGAGGCAAGGGATCAAAACAACCGCCTCACGAGGGTCGAAGGGATCGCGGATGGGCGGCGGATACTCGAACACCAACACCGGCTCCGGTTTCCCCATGGCGCCAATCCTGAACACTTCATGGGGACACGTTGACCGTTTTGGTCCACGCCGCTGACGTGATAAAACAAATGGCCCTTCCACTCAATCATACTGACCTCGAGCGCGGATTCGATACCGAACCGGCGCGCCAGGTACCGCAAACGCGAATCGAATGCCAGATTATCCAAGTAGCCGCATCCAGCATAGGCATGGAACCCATGTACCGCATGCCAGGCCCACAGGTGAGGGCCTTGTCGACGCATAGAAATCTTAGCGGCTGGCTGCATGCTGTTCAACATGACTCAAGACCTCATGTCTGCGGCATGACTGACAGCATGGCGCTGAGCGGATGCTGAGGCAACCGAGTTAGGCAATTGCCAACATATTCGCGCGCACGATCGGCATACGACGACCGGTCACGCGCTCGCACGAACCCGGTGCATTGGTCGCAAACATGGCGTGGCATCATATGAAATCCCATTGCCGAGATACGGCAACGTCGCCTATGCTTTCGATGCGGCAGGTACAAACTGCACGCGATATGACAATAAGAAGAACGGGAAAGTCCCTGGAGCGGAGTTCCGTGCATCGACGGTCCCGGCAATGGGAATTGGTGCGGTCATGGGGTGAGACTATCGTACACGGGACTTGCCCGTGGGCTTGATAATCCGGCGACTATCCATGGCGGATGCCTTCCTGTTCAGCAAACCTTTCACGTTTCTAGCCTGCCCGGGCATGTCGGAAGTCAGAGCGGGGGGTCGACGCGCTGGAAGCCCTCCCGGGCCATTTGTTCTGGCTCGAGAACGAGGACCTTATCCGCCGGGCTTACGTTCCTGATTTCCTCGCACAACGGCGCGCCGCGCTTGAGGCGCGGATGCCAGGCGGTGCAGCGCTGATCGATGCGTCGGCGGACGAGATCGGCCGCAGTGTTAATCTGCTTCCCGATCTTCAACGCCGGGATACCGAGACCGCCGCCGCGGCGCATTCGTACTGCTACTGGCCTGGCGCTATGCTGCAGACGCGGTCGGGCGGTCCGAGGGTATTCCACGCAGTGCGATAGAAAGGCAATTTGAGCGGGCGGTCGCGCCGCGTGATGGCGCGCACAAGCTGCAATGGATGTGCCCGAGCTGCGACGGACGGGCGCACTATCAGGTCGACGGTTTGCTCGCCACGCAGCGTCCGGCGCGACAGGGCGGGTTTTCTATCGAATGTCCCCATTACGGTCATCAGGAACGGCTGTACGCAGGGTTCCTGCATGCCGGCCGGCTGGAATGCGGCTACACTGTTTGCAGGAGTGTTGTTCAAACGCTCACGGTACAGTTGGCCAGGCTCGCACAACTCAAGGAAGACTCCACGCAGGGGCTGGCGCGTGGTGGCAGACCTTCAGAGAATGCAATGGTTTTTGCATGGATTGCTCAGTCGAACGCGAATCGCCCGTTGCCTGAGCCTCTGGCCCAGGTCGATCCGACACTTGAAGGCAGAATCGCCAAGAATCCAAGAGTCTGGTCTCTCTTGTGCGAGTTGCTGCAGGAAGGTGCGCTGGACTGCGAATGCCAAATCTACGACCACGAGGGATGTCAGCGCGTGGCGCTTGAAATCTCTGTGCTGGACGATGACCGGGAAGGCGGCGCAGCATCGCACAGGATGATCTCGCGTGCGTGCTAAAGGGTTTTCAGCCATCGAAACGCGACAGCTTCGTCAACTGGCTGAAAGCGCTGAAGCGCTTGCGGTTTTGCAGGGCAAGATCCAGCGGAGCCGTGGACATCGGCTGGAAGTCAAATCTCGCCCATTGCCGTATTCAATATAGCCGAGAGACTGCAGCAACTTCACAGCCCCCAGTTCGGCATCCAGGTACACCTGCCGTTCCGGTCGTGAGCGCGCTGTGCGATCACCAGTTTCGAGCCGCTGGCAGTTCTCAGCCCGGAAGATATCCGCTGGCAACATGACCGACTGGAAGATCTTCTCTGATTGTGAGGCGAGGTCAATTTGCCTGTCGACGAGTGAATAGATTCATGCCCTCTACTGAATCAGTGGTCTGTATTCTATGCGGAGCGCCAACCTCACGGCGCTGGCGGGACCAACAGGATCGCGGCAGCTATCGCTACCGCTGCGCCTCTTGTGGAGGACGCTACGTCATTACCGCAGGTTCCTTGGATCAACTTAGTATCGGCATAACCGACACGGCTGAATTGTTGGCTGCGGTCCGATCGCAGATTCGAGCGGGCACACTGCCACGCATCGTGATTAAAGGCGGACGGCAATGGGTAGAGCCAGCGGGCCGCCAATAAGTTCGCTTGATTTGCGCAAGGCGTCGCGCAATCAATCCACGGGATGATCGTGTCCAGGGACATCAGGGTAAATCCACCCGTCACTTACTCCCACGTGAGCGTCGTCTCCGTTAGGAGGTGCGCAGCCAGAAGGTAGTCCCCGTGTTGTATGGCCCGTGCCTCAAGCTCGTCGAGACACGGTTCCGATAGCTCCGTCAGGTCGAACAAGCAGTAGAGATAGCGCTGACGAAACGTGGTTTTGATGTCCCTCAGGTCGCGAATTAATGCTTCTGGCGAACGTACAGCGATATGTTCGATGGTCCGGAACTGCACCGAAACGCCACATTCCTCGCCAAGTCGGCCGAGCTCGATGGCGTCTTGCCAGGCTGTTTCGTAGTCGAGGTCGACCGTGTCCCCTCGGCGCAAGTAGATGTATTCAACCGCGGAAGCTCGATTGTGAGCGACGAAAAATGTCATCGGCGGACCTCATCTGCGTGTCATCCCATTGGCGGAGACTGCGCCGCGCGCCCTGGCAAGTTCATTGATCACAATAGTGCCGGACCCCCGCCTTGTCATCGTTGCACTTTCGAACTTTACCGGGGGCTACAAGGCGGAGCCGACGTCTCAATCTGACCCAATGGTCAGCAAGTGCGATGCAGCGACGTACAAGCTTAAGTTGTCAGTAATACCGATTAGTCAGTCATGCTGTTGCCGCACGATCGCTGATTTTCCTATCGTGGACGCCGAGCCGCCTGACGCCAAGGTAATGTCCGTGTATCCAGCTGGGCAGTACTGATCCTGTGTATACAAGATTTGCCCCTGGTTGCGGCACTTAGCAGCATGCGCCTTCGCTATCAGGGCAGAGACGGCTAAAAGGAGTACGACGCAACGCATCAGCGACGCATTTTTCGTTACGAGTGGTGTAACAATAACATCTAAGTCATCGACCACGGGCCACGGCAGAATTGCCATCAGGCAACGCCGCGGCTTGCTGCGCCATATGATGCGCTTCGCTGGGAGGTTTCCCAGCGAAGATTGTCTACGCACTGAGTAGACATTTGAGCCGGGCTCACCCGTACCTGATCTACATCGAAGATCGTTCGAACCGGCCTTCTACGTCGAGGTGCCGCTAGAAGCAAGCAAGGCTTGTTCAGGGCAATGAAACCGGAGGCGGTTCAAATTTCACGCTTGAAAGTCGAATAGCCAACCCTCCCATTCGTGCCTGTCGTCTGGATGCGCTGCAAGCGGCCTTGCCATCCAGCTGGCAGCACGCGGTCTCGGCCCGACCCCCTGCGCGTAATAGCCGTACGTCTCGTGAAAGCGCGACCCTTCTCCGATGGCCGCATCAATTGCATCCGCCTTCTCAACGGCATTAAGCGGATAGATATCAGCCTCCGCGGACATCGTGAAGACCGCCGGGGATTGGGAATCGGCCCGAGAATCGATTGACTGCCAACGACAACGAACTCGTATTCGTTAGTGATGTCGGCAGCGGCCCGAATGATATGTTCCAGATCTTCGCGGTTCAATCCTGGTCCCCAATGACAACGCCTTTCTTCAATGCCTGGATCTGCGTAAGCACTTCTTGGCGAAGGGCATCCGGTAGAACGGTCGGCAGGGGAGAGGCTTGGCGAAGCTCTTGTGCACGTCGAGTTCGGCCGAGCGCTTTTCGCCATGATCGGTTCGCAAGAATCGCTTCCCACTCGGACCAGAGTGAATCAGACCGCGAGATTCCCTGCGAGCGCCATCGCCGGAGAGCCTCTTGGGCCCGCTCCAATAGCGCCGGGTCATCATGAATCATGCGGATCGCTTCCTTGTGAAGCGCCAGACTCAGCAAATCCTGAGCTTCATGGCGGCCGGGATCCGTCGTGACCATAACCTGCACTTGCGGTCTCGCACGTTTGGACGATCCAGCGGCCGAATCGGCTGGCGCCGGCTGGAATGTGTCGCTGACTAACAGCGCGAGGTCACCGGCAACGCCCAGGACGGACATGACGCGCAGATAGGTGCCCATCGTCGCCGCAGGATCGCCGGCCTCAACGGCAGCGAGCGTCGTGCGGGAAATGCCGACGCGCTTGGCCATCTCGACCGTGGTGATGTCCCGAGCCTTCCGCAGACGCTTGATTCGGTCGCCGAGCTGCAGAAGCAAGTGACGTTCTAGGACGGAAGTAGTGTCAGTAAAGGCTGGCATATGTCCAGTATTTTAGTCAAAACACGATGTTTTGACCAGCTTACTGGACATGTTATCTGAAGGAAGCCGAGCGCGATCGATAAACGGCCGTTCGCCCCAGCGGTAGCCTGATCACCGGCTAAGGCCCAGTCCCTCAGCCCATCAAGTGGGCGTGCCGGAGTCGTCGGTTTGCAAAAATTTGTTCCTGCTGGTCGCCCGCGGGGCGGCCGTTTCCGAGGCGCTGGGAACAATTTTATGCCAAGGAATTTTGCAGAACATTGTTCCTCCGGCCGACGTTTGAGTAACTTTGTTCCTTTGCCAACGGCTCGATCGGTTGCTGGCCGGCACGCTGCGGCTTGCGAAGGCGGTTCCGGTTGTCGTCAGGGGTGCCGCGATCACGGTGCCAAGTCGGGGCCACGCGGGCGGGGTGAGAGGGCTACCGCCATGCTCTGGCCGCCTCGCAGTCGAGCCCGTCAGCCGGGCCTATGGGACCAAGGAACAAAGTTCTGCAAAACCGGGAACAAATTTATGCAAACCGACGCCCATCACGGCCGAGATGTTAAATATGTGCCTCATAGTTAACATAATGCCAGGACACCGAAAAATTGCCGAAGCCGGGGTGTGTTTGATTAGGGGGCTGTGGATCTGTCGGCGCCAGCGACACCTCATCGGCCGTCGATGCGTCGGGCGCTGGAAATTGGCGCAAGGTCGAAATGGGCGGCGTACATGGCATTGCACGCCCATACCTCTTCCCCGTTCTTATAGAAGGTGAACCATTTGCCCGTCACTGACGCAGTAGGCGCCAGGGGCCACTTCGTCATGGCAGACCGTCCAGCGGAAAGGGCGCGTGGGGCGCGTGGGGCGCAGCCCAGTAGTGGCCGCTCGGTAGGGGCGCGATCGTCTTTGGAATTCTCATCAGGCCCAGTGCGATATTACAGAAGGGCTGAGGTCCGACTACGGCGAAACGAAGGTGGCGTCAATCCTGCAACGGCGTAGGACCCTCTTGTGGCAACTTCGTGTAGTCTCGCGAACAGATGACCCTATTGCAATTCGGTGCGATTTCCATGGCACGTTACCTTCAGTTTGTGGCCCGGGCCTTCAGCGTCGGCGTCATCATTGTGATCGTCGCCATCGTCTCCCG
>LRMT01000117.1 GCA_001725945.1 Cupriavidus sp. UYMMa02A
CGCGCGCCAGCCAGGCGGGGACCCTGCATCGATCACGCAGCGCGGCCACTGGCGCACCAGGATCACGGCGTCTTGCTCGGGCAGCTCGCGCTCGTGCTGGCGCCGCAGGCACGCACGCTGCCGACGGCGGTCAGCCTGCTGCTGGTTGCGCTGCTGGGCTGGCGCTGGC
Organism: Cupriavidus sp. UYMMa02A; assembly: GCA_001725945.1. Lineage (GTDB taxonomy): Bacteria > Pseudomonadota > Gammaproteobacteria > Burkholderiales > Burkholderiaceae > Cupriavidus. Next base: position 170 of record LRMT01000117.1, read on the forward strand.
TGCTGTGGCACAGGCGTGCGCCGCTGCCGTCCACGGTGGTGCTGGGCGTGGCTGCCCTGCTGGTGCTCTGCATCTCCGGGGCACTGATCTGGCAGGACGGCGGCGCCGCCATGCGCGACCTTGCCGTGGCGCTGCTGGGCGCCTTTGTCGTGCTCAAGCTGCTGGAATGCCACAGCCTCGGGGATGCCACGCTCGTCACACAGCTCTCTTTCTACCTGTTGCTGACGCTGTACCTGTCTGACCAGCCGTTCTGGCTGGCCCTGTACAGCCTGGCGATCGGTGCATGGGTGCTGCGCAACTGGCTGCTGCTGCACCATCCGGAAGCGCGCGGCCGGCTGGCCATCTGGCCACTGCTGGGCCGCATGGCCCTGATCGGCCTGCCCTGGGCGCTGGTGCTGTTCGTGCTGTTCCCGCGGCTGGAGCATCCGCTGTGGCGGTTGCCGCAGGCGGCACCGGCCTCGCGGACCGGCATGAGCGACGTGATGCGGCCGGGCAGCGTAGGGCAGCTCGTGCGCTCGCCGGAAGTCGCGCTGCGCGCGGAGATCGAAGGCGACGCACTGCCGGCCGGAGCGCTCTACTGGCGTGCCTGGTGCTGTGGCAGTTCGACGGCACGAGCTGGCTGCCCGCCGCACAACGCCAGCGGTTCACGATGCCGGCCCAAGCGCCGCCAGCTGGCATTCCGCAGGCAGGCAGCGTGGATTACACCGTCACGCTGGAGCCAAGCCAGCAACGCTGGCTGTTCACGCTGGACCGTGGCGTGGCGATGGCATCGACCGCCAATACGCGGATCTCGGCGGATGGCGAGTATTTCGCGGCGGCGCCAGTGGAGCAGCGCATCCGCTACCGTGCCCGCTCCACCTTGGCACCATCCCCCGAGCCGCTGTCGGCGCGCACGCGGGCATTGGGCCTGAGCCTGCCGCCAGGCAACCCGCGCGCGCGTGAGCTCGCCGCGGGCTGGGCCGCCCGCTACGCCGATCCCGTACAGCGGGTACAGGCCGCGCTGCGCCTGTTCGGCTCGGCGCCGTTCGGTTACACGCTGCGGCCGCCACCGCTGGGCACGCAGCAGATCGACAGTTTCCTGTTCGAGACCCAGCGCGGATTCTGCGAGCACTATGCGAGCAGCTTCGTCTTCCTGATGCGCGCGGCGGGTGTGCCGGCCCGCGTGGTGGCCGGCTACCTGGGCGGCGAGTACAACCCGATCGGGCGCCACTACATCGTGCGTCAGGCCGACGCGCACGCCTGGGCCGAGGTCTGGCTGGAAGGACGTGGCTGGGTGCGCGTGGACCCGACCAGCGCCGTCGCCCCGAGCCGGGTCGAACAGGGGCTCGATGCCGCACTGGGCGGACAGGATGCCGGGGTCTGGGCGCCGAGCCAGGAAGCTGGCTGGCTGCGCAACCTGCGCTGGGCCTATGACGGGCTGACCTACACATGGCAGCGCTGGATCCTGCAATACGACCGCGGCCAGCAGGATCGGCTGTTCGGCGACTGGCTCCCGGGCATCGGCCTGGGCCAGTTGCTGATGTACGGACTGGCCACGCTCAGCCTGCTCGCGCTGCTGCCGCTATGGCTGCGCCGCCGGCGCATGGATCCGGTCGACGCGTGTTATGCGCAGGTGTGCCGCATGTTGGCGCGCCATGGTTGCGAACGCGGGCCAGCGGAAGGCCCCCAGGCTTTCGCCGCGCGCGTGGCAAGCAGCCTGCCGCACGCGGCCCCGGCAATCCATGCCTTCATCGCCACCTACATCGGCCTGCGGTACGGCGCGATGCCCGAACTACACCGGGCCGTGCAGCTCGTAAAGCTGCACGCGGCCGCACGCGGCGTGGCGACCAGCCTCCGCAAACGACGCAAGCGCGACACCGCCGCTGGCGCAATTCGTTCCATCTGATATAATTTCACTCGTAACTATATCGATCGAAACGATCAGCAAGATTGGCCGTCCGGATGACCCCCTGCCATGTCCTTTGAGCAACGTATGGAGCGCTTCAGTGCTGCCCATCCGGACGCGCCGCGCGACCTGATCCTCGCGTCCCGCCTCCTGCTTCGCACCGCACGCCTGCTGCGCGATCACATCAACAGAACGCTGGCGCAGTTCGACCTGGACTTGAGCCAGTACCTTGTACTCAGCATGCTAGCCCTCGACGAGGGTCAGCCCAGCATGCCGTCCGAGCTGAGCGCCACCATCGACGCCACGCGCACGCAGATGACGCGCTTGATCGACGGCCTGGAAGCGCGCGGCCTGGTGCGCCGCCAGGCTTCCGCACAAGATCGCCGCAGCCTGGAGCTGACGCTTACCGCGAATGGCAGACGGCTGCTCGAGCGGATACTGCCACTGGTACACGCGGCCTATGCCGAAGCGTGGGCGCCGGTCGGTGAAAGCGGTCTGGCCGCCAGCACGCGCGTACTGAACCGCCTGCACGAAAGCCTGCAGGCGCTGCAGCCATGAGCGCCGGCACGCGCTGGCAACCGCTCTGGCAGCTGCGCCTGAGCGTGCGCTGGCTCCGGTGGCTCAGCCACCGGCAGCGCCAGACGCTGCTGATGATGCTGCTCGCGCTCGCCACCGGCGTGGAGTTCCTCGAGAACATCATGTTCGTGTTCGCGTCGAGCCACATCATGGGCGGTGTCGACGCCGATCCGCGCAGCTTCGCGCTGGCGCAGGCAGCCTACGCGGTGGGCAGCATGCTGATGATCCTCAAGCAGCAATGGCTGTCGCGCCGCTTCGGCTACCGCTACTACCTGACCGGGGCCTTGCTGATATTCATGGCCGGCACGCTTGGCGCCGCCACCAGCCACTCGCTCGCGCAACTGGTAGGGGCGCGCTTCGTGCAGGGCTTTGGCGGCGGCGCGCTGTTCACGAGTTGCCGCATCCTGGTTGCCGTGCTGTTCGGACCGGCCGACCGGCCGCGCGCGAGCCGCATCTTCATGACAGGCATCTTCGTGGCGAGCGCACTGGGACCGGCGTTCGCCGCGGAACTCGTGGACCGGGGCGTCTGGCAGGACGTGTTCTACGGCGCGTTGCCCTTTGCCGCGCTGGCCGCGCTCGGCGCGTGGGTGCTGTTGCCCGATGCGGAATCGCGCCGTCCGGCCCCGAGCCCGGCGCTCGGTCCGCTGCTGCTGTTCGGCGCGGCAGTCGTGACGCTGCAGGCGGCGATGACCGAGGCGCGCTTCGACATCTTTTCGCACCCGATCCGGCTGGCGCTGGTGGCTGCGGCCGGCGTGGGCCTGCTCGCGGTGTTCCTGTGGCACCAGTGGCACCACGAAGCCCCGGTGCTCCATCTGCGAGCGCTGCGCAACCCCATCTACCTGGCCGGGATCGGGATGTACTTCGCGTACTACATGATCAACAACCTCAGCGCCTATGTGTTCCCGATCTACGCGGAGCAGGCGCTGCGGATCCCGCTTGCCACGACTGGCTGGCTCAACACCTTTGCAGCGGTGGTGAGCCTGGCCGGCGTAATCGTCTACCTGCGATACGGTTCGCGGCTGACGCGCAAGAAGCCGCTGATGGTGACAGGCCTGCTGGTCATGGCCTGCGCCACTTGGTGGTTCTCCCGCATGCCGCCGGATGCGGGGCCGCCTGCGCTGGCGTGGGGCCTGGTCGGCAAGGGTCTGTTCGGCGTGATGGTCATCATCCCGATTGCCGGGCTGACATTCCGCTCGCTGAGCGGCGAGGAATTCGCGCACGGTTACCGCAGCAAGAACCTGATGCGGCAGATCGCCAGTTCATTTGCCTCGGCCATCGGTGCGGTGGTGCTGCAGAACCGGCAGTTTGCCGTGCATGACAGCCTGGTGCATGCGCTCGGGCAACGCCCCGCGGAAACCCAGCAATGGATGCAGTCGGTGCAGGCCGCACTGGCCGCTCGAGGTTTTGACGAAGCCCAGGCGCATCACGGCGCGCTGGCTCAGCTTAGCGGGCTGCTGGAACAACAGTCCCGTCTGATTGCTTGCGAAGATATCTACCGTCTGATCGCGGTGCTGGCATTGACCGCTGCGGTGTACATGCTGCTGCAGCGCCGCCTGGACTGAGGCGCTTTGAATGTGGTGCCGTCGATCGGGGCACCGGGCGGAACATCAGAACATCAGAACAGCGAAAGCTGGCGCATGCCGAAGCCGATCGTCTCTTCCACGCGCGCGCGCGCATGGACCAGCGAGCCTTCAGCGCCGGAGTAATTGCCTGCCGCCCAGTGGTAGACCACTGGCACATCGCCGCGGTCGGACAGGCGGACTTCTCCCAGCTTCTCGCCGCGCTCGTTACGGTAGAAGTGCGAACGGTAGCCGCGCTCCCAATGGGGAGGCGCTTCCTTCTTGCGCCGCCGGGGGCTCGGCGCAGACTGAGCCGTCGGCGCAACGCGCCGCGCTCTCTCGGTACCCGGTGTGGTGGCTCGGGTGAAATCCAACTGCATAGACTTCCTTGTTCTGTCGATTCAGCAAGAACCAGGGTCGCGGACCATGCCGCCGCATGCTTCGTGCATCGCAGTCGAGATCATACCTGCTGGCGCGGTTTCTGTAAGCCCTTCCTTGCGCGGAAACTGGCTTCCGGTAAGGCTTGGCGGGCCGTATACCGGTTCCGTATACGGGGCGTATACCCACCCGTATACGCCCCCGTAAACGTGGTCTATGCCCCCGGCATACGACCCGCGAAAGTCCCTGAAACCTTGCTGGTAAACGCTTGCCGGGCGTAGCCGAGATCGAGCGGAATGAAGATCCGCGCCTCGTCTCGCTGCACCAGCAGTGCCACCTGCTTGCCGGACTTGGCCACCAGCGCACGGAGCTGATCCGCCGACGTGATTGGCGTGCCGTTCAGCGACAGGATCACGTCGCCGGGCTGAATGCCCACGCGCGCGGCCGGGCCTGCGACGTCCTCCACCACGAGTCCGCCATCGATCCCGCTTTCGCGCTTCTCCGCAGGCGTCAGCGATCGCACGGCCAGGCCGAGCCGGCCGCCGGCCTGGTTGTCACCGCCCTTCTGCGCCACCGACTCCTCCTTGGCGGCGCCGACCTTCACCGCCAGCGTCATCGGCTGGCCCTTGCGGATGACCTTCAGCGTCGTCGCGGTGCCAGGCTTGATATCGGCCACGTGCTCGGGCAGGTCCCCCGAATGGTCGATCACCTCGTTGTCGAGCTGCACGATGACATCGCCGGGCTTGAGGCCGGCCTTGGCTGCGGGGCTGTCCGCCTCGACCGAATTCACGAGCGCGCCCGCTGGCTTGGGCAGGCCGAACGACTGAGCCAGCGCCTGATTGACTTCCTGCACGGAGATACCAAGCCGACCGCGCGTGACCTTGCCATGCGCGACCAGTTGCTGCTCAACCTTGGTCGCCACGTTGATCGGAATGGCGAACGACAGACCCTGGTAACCGCCGGTCTGGCTGTAGATCTGGGAGTTGATGCCGATCACTTCGCCGCGCTGGTTGAACAGCGGGCCTCCAGAGTTGCCGGGGTTCACGGCGACGTCGGTCTGGATGAACGGCACATAGGTGTCGTCAGGCAGCGAGCGCGACTTGGCGCTGACGATACCGGCCGTCACGGTGTTCTCGAAGCCGTATGGTGAACCGATGGCCAGCACTGGCTCACCGACCCTCACGCGCGCAGGATCGCCGAGCCGGACGGTCGGCAGATCCTTTGCATCGATGCGGATCACGGCCACGTCGGTCTGCGGGTCCGTGCCGAGTACCTTGGCCTTGAACTCGCGCCGGTCGGTCAGCTTCACGGTGACTTCCTGCGCGCCGTCGACCACGTGGGCGTTGGTCAGGATCAACCCGTCCGGACTGACGATGAATCCGGAACCCAGGCCCTTGACCAGTTGCTGGCCGCTCTGCGGGCCCTGGAACTGCGGGCCGAACCGCTTGAAGAACTGGAACAGCGGGTCGTCGGGGTCCATTCCCGGCGGCGCCTGCATGGAAGTCCGCTGCGCGCGCGCGGTGACGCTGATGTTGACCACGGCCGGGCCGTACTGGTCGACAATGCCGGAGAAGTCCATCGGCGTTGCCACGGCAGCGGACTGCGCAGGCGCGGCGCTGACGGCAGGCGTGGATGCGGCGTACCCCGGCGTAATGACCTCCTTCTGCAGGTAGGCATAGCCACCACCGATGGCGGCAAGCGCGGCAATACCGACGGCGGTACGTGCGATGGTCTGGCGAATCATGGAAACTCCTTTCCCAGAAATATTCCGGCGCCGTTGCGGTGGGCAGCATGGCGCTACAGGAGTGATGCTAAACAGCCAGACTTAAGACAGGCTTAAAGTGCCGTATAGCGTATTAGCCACCTTGAGGAAATCTGAAAATTTATCTTGCACACAATCTAATTGCGTCTAATATATCTACATGGACGACACGACCACAGAACGTAAAGAAGACTGGCTGTTGCTGGACCGGCAACTGTGCTTTGCCTTGTACTCGACCTCTCTGGCCATGACCAAGGCGTATAAGCCTATGCTGGATGAGCTTGGGCTCACCTATCCGCAGTATCTTGTCATGCTCGTGCTCTGGGAGCACGAAGGCCTCACGGTATCTGAGCTAGGGAACCGCCTGGCGCTCGACTCCGGCACGCTGACGCCGCTGCTGAAGCGGCTGGAAAGCGCGGGTCTGGTCAGCCGCAGCCGTGATGCCGGGGACGAGCGCCGCGTGCTGGTGGCGTTGACCGACAAGGGCCGCAAGTTGCGGCAGTCTGCGGTCGGTATTCCGGAAAAATTGTTGTGCGCGACGCAGTGTCCGGTCGACGAGATCCAGGCATTGACGCAGCGCCTCCATGCTTTGCGGTCGACGCTTGAACAAGCGCGAACGATTCCTGAGCAACCGCGAGAGGATGAAGCGGTCGCTCACATGCCCTGATGGGCCACACTACCTTGGAGCTCCCATGAAACTCGAAAAAGTCCTGTACACCGCTCATGCCTCTGCCACCGGTGGCCGCGATGGACGCGCTGCCACGTCGGATGGCCAACTCGACGCCAAGCTGGCGCTGCCGAAAGAAATGGGCGGCAAGGGCGACGGCCTGAATCCGGAGCAGCTGTTCGCTGCTGGCTATTCGGCCTGCTTCATTGGCGCCATGCGCCATGTCGCCGGCCAGCAGAAGATCGTGCTGCCGCCGGATACTTCGATCGAAGGCTCGGTTGGCATTGGTCCGATCCCGCAAGGTTTTGGCATTCAGGTGGAATTGAAAATCTCGGTGCCTGGATTCGAACGCGACGCGGTGGAAAAGCTGGTCGAGCAGGCGCATCAGGTGTGCCCATACTCGAATGCGACGCGCGGCAATATCGACGTGACCCTGACGGTAGTCTGATAATCCCGAACGAAATATCAAGAAAGGCGTATGCCCGTTGCGGCGTACGCCTTTTTTATTCTGACCGATGTGTTTCCAAGGCAGCGCAGAATGCGATCTTCTGTGCCGAACTCATCCGCTTCGTCGCGAATTCCGCCTTCAACGCCTCGGATTTCGATGGAAAAGAGATCTGTCCCAGCACGCGCAGCGGCATGCGCGATCGGGTGTATTTCGCGCCTTTTCCGGCCTGATGCTGGGCGAATCGACGCGCTACGTCCGTCGTAATGCCCGTGTAGATCGAGCCGCCGGTGCATTCGAGCAGATAGAGATACCACTGGCGCTCAATGGACATGAAAGCTGGATCGCGACGAAGATCAGGCCATGGTAAAGCCTGGCCGGCAGTCGCGGAAGAGGGTGCCAGAATTTCGCAAGTGTGACCGAGAAAAAGCAAAAACCCCTCAGCTCGATTGAGCTGAGGGGTTCTGCATTGTAAGAGCCTGGCGATGACCTACTTTCACACGGGAATCCGCACTATCATCGGCGCGGAGCTGTTTCACGGTCCTGTTCGGG
>LRMT01000118.1 GCA_001725945.1 Cupriavidus sp. UYMMa02A
CAGTGGCTGGCCACCTTGCGCGTCTCGCCGCGCGACACGCGACGGCAGTGGCGGTGGCGGTGGCGGTGGTGGAAGGCGGCGCAAGGGCGGCGGCAGTTCGGCGGCGACCGCGCCGGAAGCGCAGGGCGACGGTCAGGGGGACACTCAGCGGGATGCGCTGGGCGAAGAACAGGGCGAAGAACGGGGCAACGCGCCGGGGGCGGCGCACCCCAACCATCAGGACGAAGGCAACGACAGCAGTGACAGCAGCGATGACAGCAAAGACTGAACGGGCGGACGCGATTCCGCTGGATCCCGGCGCAGAGGGGCGTAGGCGAGAAGCGAACGACACGCCAGAGACAAGGTCTCACCGTCCATGGAATAAGGAAGCGTCTGCACCGGCAGTGACGGCAATGAAGGAGAACGAATTGGCCCCAAAACAAGCAGTGGAACCCCTTGTCGCGAGCCAGGCGACGGACGGATTGGGTCAGATGGAGCTTCCCATCGCTGAGGCGATGCGCGACGCGGATCCCGTCATGGGGGACGCCAGTGATGCAGGCGTCGGTCGTGGCAGCGTTGACACTCAGGCCCGACGCATGGACTTCTGGTCGACCAGCCGGGATAGCGGCCCGACGGCGACCGTGTCCTATCGCGCCGGCGGCCTTACGCCGCCCCGGACGCCTCAACGGAAGACGTGGCACCGGAAGCATCGAGGGAAGCCGCCGCCTCGGAGGCGTTGACGGAATCGGACGCGCCGGAAGCGCCCATGGAAGTCATGCCCTCAGCAGCGACCGCTGAAGCCGTGGCCGAAGCTCCAGTTGAAGTCCTGGTCACGGACGAACCGATGGAAGCTGCCGCCCCGGACGCACTGACCGAAACGGCCGCCCCGGTCGCACCGCTTGACGCCCCAGCTCCGGAAGCCGCGCCCGAAGAGACGCGGGGCCCGCAGCGCGGTCGCAAGCCGAAAGCGCTCGCCGAAACTGCCGCGCCGGAAGCAGCGCCGGAAGAGAAGCTGGCCCCGCAGCGCGGTCGGAAGCCGAAAGCGCTCACCGAAACTGCCACTCCGGAAGCAACGCCGGAAGAGAGGCGGACCCCAAAGCGCGGTCGGAAGCCGAAAATCTTGGCTGCAGTTGCCGCTCCGGAAGTCACGACTCAAGCGACCCCAACCCGGAAGCGCGGGCCGAAGCAGAGAACACTGCCTGGCGTGGAGGCTGCCCCGGAACCGCCGACTCAGAAGACGAAAACCCGGAAGCTGCGACAGGAGCAAAAAGCGCCTACCGCCTCCCAACGCCCGTCCCAATCCTCACTGCTCGCGCAACTGGCATCTGTCAATGCGCAACTTGAGCAGTTGCGAGCCACGGAAGTGCCAAAGGTCGTGGAGGAGATTCGGCAGTGGATGCAGGAGTACGACCTCAGCATTGAGGACATTGCGGGCAAGCCCAGTGTTGAGCCCGCTGCCCGCGCTGTTCCGAGCAAGACGAAGGCCGCGCCGCGTCCGAGGTACCGCAACCCCAAGACGGGCCAGACCTGGTCGGGGCGCGGTAGGGCTCCCGCGTGGATTGGCAAGAAGCCCGAGCGTTTCCTAATCGATCTCTTGTCCTGAACGACAGGTTGGCGGGCGCGGCCGGTCCGCCCCCATACATAGGATCTAGCAAACTCGGCAGGCCGGAAGTTCGGCGGCCACTGCGCAGGAAGCCAAAGGGGAAGAGCCGGGCAACGAGCCGGGGGCGGCGGCGCTGCCTAACAACAGGACGAAGGCAACGACAGCAGTGACGGCAGCGATGACAGCAAAAACTGAGCGGGCGGACGCGATCCGCTGGGTCCAGGCGCAGATGGACGACTACGGGCTCACCCTCGAAGACCTCGACGCGGCGGGGTGCTTTGCGCCGCCGCCCCCACCCGAGCCACCTCCACCGCCCGCACCGCCGCCGCCGTTGGTTTGCTACCGCAACGCGGACGGGCAGGGCGAGATGCCCTCGTGGCTCAAACGCGCGCTCAATGCGGGGCAGAGCGTCGAGTTCTTCCGGGTTGGATAGCCCGCCGAGGCATTCGGCCCTCTGTCCCACGGCGATGTGACGAGGGCTAACCGACACAACCAACGACGACCCATTTATGAAAGTACGCGTTTCCACTCTGTTGTGGCTCGCCGCCATGGCTAGCGGCGGTATGCTGCCACCGACGCCGGCACACGCCGGCGTGTTCGACGATGAGCAGGCGCGCAAAACAGTCATCAACCTGCGCGACCAGTTCAACAGCTTCCAGGCGACGGCGACTCAGCGCATTGAGCAGAACAGCCGCACCACGCTCGATCTGCAGAACCAGCTCGAAGGTCTACGCCAGGAACTGGCGCGGCTACGCGGCCAGAACGAAGTGCTGCAGAACACGGTGGCGACGCTGCAGAAGCAGCAGAAGGACTACTACGCCGACCTGGATGCACGCCTGAAGAAGTTCGAGCCGCAGCACGCTTCAGTCGAAGACCGCCAAGCACGTCGCAGCCGGGCGAGAAGCCCGAATACGACGCCGCGCTCAAGCATTTCCAGGCGGGCGATTTCAAGAGCGCCGGGAATTCGTTCTCGTCGTTTATCAAAAAGTATCCGCAGAGCCCGTACCTGCCGCTGGCGCAGTACTGGCTCGGCAACTCGCTCTACGCGCAGCGCGACTATATGGGGTCCACCTGGACGCTGCAGAAAATGATCAATGCCAACCCGACGCATCCCAAGGTGCCGGACGCCATGATCGCGGTAGCCAATAATCAGCTCGAGTCCGGCCAGAAGGCGGCCGCGCGCAAAACGCTGGAACAGGTGGTGGCCAAGTATCCCGGTACCGAAGGCGCGCGTGCGGCGAACAACCGGTTGAAGACGCTGCAGTAAGGGCAGGCGGCTTCCAGCCGGCCGCCCCACGCGCCGAAGGCCTACATTAAGTGGATCTTCAGATTCTGACGAACCCTACATTTTCCGAAGTGTGGGGTCAGCGATGACCCGGTCCTACTGCTGGAATCCCGGTCAGGGGTCTGGCCATCCCCACTAGAGGGGTGACCGGGATTCGCAAAAATCCGCCACATCTCCGCTACGCTGCTGATTTGAAAACGAAATCTATCGATGGATCGAGTGGCGGCACGCGCCGCTGCAGGTCGAGCAGGTAATCGCCGAACCGGTTGATATGCTCGCGTCGGTAAGGCGACAACGCCTTGAGGACTTCGGCATTCACCGGGTCCCCGCGGTCTTGCAAATCCTTGAGCTTGCGCGACATCCACTGAACGTTGTGAAGGTTGACCATGTTGGCAACCAGCTGGTTGTACTTGATCACCTTGCGCTGCTCGTGCCGCAGATTTTCGGCGATGATCCCGTCGCCGCCAAACATCAACCACTGCGCGAAGTCATTGAACTGCTCGCTCTTGTTGGTCGCGGCGTGAATAGTGCGCCGGAGTTCCGGGTCGTTCAGGCGTGGCCGCTGGCGTCAAGGCGCGTCGCAGCCGCTTCGAACATCTCGCGCACGATGGCGTAGATTCCCTGGCGCGTGTCCAGGCGCATGACGCTCGATGAGCTGGTCGGCAACTACGCCTTGTCAGCGAAGCCGGAGCGGCTGCAAAAGCTAACGGGACTGCTACGTGATGCGGCTGACCGCCTGGGACCGGCCGGAGCCCGAGCCAATCTTGGCAAATCCGGAGTTCATGGTCCTGCACGCGCTGAACCTCGTCGATCCAGAAAACTGGCATGAGGTCGACATGTAGCGCAGGATGGTTCGACGGTGAAGGCTCGCAAAGCCGGTGGCGTTTTACAGCGACAAGGCGAGTGTCTTCCGCGTCAACCATCCCCCATGCCACCGGCGGCGATGGTCATACCCAGTTTTCCGGCGCCTTATTTGAGCTCAACATTGAAGGCATCTGTGCCAACAGCAGCCAGGCCAAGGGACGCGTTGAGCGGGCGCACCTGACGCTACAAGACCGGTTGGTGAAGGAACTACGTCTGCGCGGCATCAACACGATGGAGGCAGCGAACGCGTTTGCGCGTGAATTCATCGCCGACTACAACGCGCGCTTTGCCAAAGTGCCGCGCAACAGCCATAACGCCCATCAGCCCCTGCGATCGGATGAGAACCTGGATCTGATCTTTGCGTGCCGGGAACCCCGTCGTGTGTCCAAGAGCCTGACGATCCAGTTCGACAAAATGCTCTACCTGTTGGCGGACACGCCGGAACATCGCAAGCTTACCGGTCGCTACATTGATGTCCATCACTTCCCGGATGGGCGAATAGAACCGCGGGCGAACGGCATTGCGCTGACCTTCACCACCTACGACAAGTTGTCGGAGGTGGACCAGGGCGCAATCGTGGACAACAAGCGCCTCGGACATGTGTTGCAGTTGGCCGAATATGTTCAGGAAAAGCGCGACAACACACGATCCCTCGATTTGCATGCCACTGAAGGACCTCCCCGCGAGCGAGGACGGCCACCTGGCAAAAAGTCCCAGCGCTCGGCTGGATCAGAGCGATATGTTGGAAGGGCTAAAGCGCTTGCAGAAGCCGTCGTGGCCACTTAACGGAACGGAAAACTGATCCCAGCTTATTGCTGGAACGGGAACGCAAAATCGTTCCACTGGCCTCACCCTGAGTTGGACTCATTCGTGTCAGGCCAGCACCACCGCCGTGGAGCTTCGACTCCAGTTCATGGAGGACCACTCCAAGCTCCACAACAAGCCGAGCATCCGGGATCCTACTGCCACGCATGGCGGCGCATCCTCGAGCGCGCCGGCGTTCCGAAGGTCGGCACCCACGGCATTCGCTACCGCGCTGCCACCTTTAGCGGAAATTGCGATCTGCAACAGCGACTGCGCGTGCCACAGTGCCTTGCGCCGCGGCCAGCAAGTCCGGTACCCAGTCTTCAAGCCAGGCTAGGGCAGGCTCGTCGGGGAAGGATGTCCTGGAAGCATCGATCTCCAGGCGGCTTCCGATTCGAACGGCGCCTTTCGACGCCAGCGCCTCGTCGATTCTGCGGCCTCCCCCGCAGAAGGTTTCTGCGTAGGTCCGGTCGCCTAGCGCGATCACGCCGTAACGCACGTGGCCCAGGTCAATGGTGGCGGCCAGCAACTGTGCGTAGAAAGTACGAATGGGATCTGGCACATCGCCCGCGCATGGGTGGCGCAACAGACGAGCAGGGCAGAGGTCTGGGCAAGGATGAGGGGGGGGTCCCGCTGGGGGTCGGCGAAGCGGCTGGCCAGCCCGAGCTCCTGTAGCCGCTCCGCGGCGAGGTCGGCGACGAGGGAGGCGTTGCCGGATTGAGAGCCTACAAGGATGAGAACGCCTGCCATGGGTGAGGTTCCGTAGTTCACTGAGTTCTTGCAATGTAATACAAAACAGTCTACTGTGTAACTTAAATTTGTATTATATGATCGAGTCGATCGATTGGAGGAGGCAGATGAAATCACGAAGCCTTGCGGTACCGTGGCTCGCGTTATGGGCAGTCCCGCCGCGCGTCGGTCGATCTCGGCGTATGCAACGAATGGCACGGGAGTGCCGTGTGTGATTTACCCGCTAACGCATTGAGAAAGGAGCGCGTGCCTGTGTTGAAAGAAATCCTGGATGGGGTGGCTATCGTCGAGTTGGGAAATCCGCCGATGAACAGTCTCAACGTTGCATTAAGGCGCCGGCTGATCGAAATGATCAGGCGGATGGACAGCATGCCGGAGGTGTCGGCAATCGTGCTGGTTGGCGCGGGAGACGTGTTCAGTGCCGGTGCGGATATCAGCGAATTCGATACTAAGCAGGCATTCTCGGAGCCGTCGATCCATGCCGTGATGGCGGCCGTCGAGGCCAGTGCCAAGCCCGTGATAGCGGGCATTGCAGGACTGGCCATGGGCGGTGGGCTGGAACTCGCCATGGCCGCGCACTACCGGGTGGCGATTGCGGGTAGCCGTATCGCTCTGCCGGAGATCAAGCTTGGTCTGATTCCCGGTGCCGGCGGCACGCAACGCCTTCCGCGTGCGATTGGCCTTGAGGCGGCCGCCAGGATGATCTGCAGCGGCGATCCCGTCAGGGCCGATGCGCCGAGCCTGGCCGGCTTGTTCGACCTGGTGGTCGAGCAGAATCTGCTGGAGGCTTGCCTGGGGCTCGCGCACCGGATTGTGCGCGAGGGCATGAAAGCGTCCTTGCTGCGCGACCGCGCCGTGCTGGCGCCAGAATCGCCGCAATTCATGCAGGAACTGGAGCAGCGAGCTGGCAGCAAAGGACAGTGGCCGCCCGCCGTGAACGCGTGTATCGCCTGCCTGCGGGCGGCGGCAGCTTTGCCAGTGGACGCTGGCCTGGCGTTCGAACGTGAAGCGTTCATGAAGTTGTTCGACAGTCCGGCTTCCAGCGCCCTCAGGCATGCGTTTCTCGCCGAACGGACGGCCGCGAAGATAGCCGGCCTGCCGGCGCAGGCCGAAATCCGACAGATCCGAGCGGCAGCCGTCGTGGGCGCTGGCACCATGGGCGCGGGTATTGCCATGACGTTTGCCAATGCCGGCATTCCGGTTCGCTTGCTGGAGATGAAGAGCGACGCGCTGGAGCGCGGGTTGGCGGTGATCCGTGCGAACTACGAAGGGTCGGTACGGCGCGGGAAACTGTCGCAGGAGGATTGCGACAAGCGTCTGGCGCTGATCCAGCCTACGCTGTCTTATGAAGAACTGCGCGATGCCGACGTGGTGGTAGAGGCGGTCTACGAAGACATGGATGCGAAAGCCGGTGTCTTCAGGCAACTGGACATTGTCTGCAAGCCCGGTGCCATTCTTGCCAGCAATACTTCAACGCTGGACCTCGACAAGATCGCCGCGGCAACGGCCCGGCCTGCGGACGTGGTGGGCATGCACTTCTTCGTGCCGGCGAACGTGATGCCCTTGTTGGAGGTGGTCAGGGCAAGGGAGACCTCGCCGGAAGTCCTGGCGACGGTGATGAAGCTTGCCAAGCGTCTGAAGAAGACAGGTGTCGTGTCTGGCGTCTGCGACGGCTTTATTGGTAACCGGATGATCGACCCGTATCTGCGCCAGGCCTATTTTTACTGGAAGAAGGGGCGCTGCCCGAGCAGATAGACGGCGCGCTTGAAGCCTGGGGGATGGCAATGGGACCGTTCCGCGCAGGTGACCTGACCGGATTGGACGTGTTGTGGAGCGTACGCAAGCGACGCTACGTCGAGGTTCCCGACGTGGTGTATTCCGGCTTGCCGGATCGTCTCTGCGAGCTCGGGCGTTCGGCCAGAAGACTAGGGCTGGCTATTACCGCTACGAGCCGGCGCCGGGAAGGCAAGCCGGACGACGCTGTCCGCGACCTGATTGAGGCTACTCCGCCGAGATCGGCAGGTCCCGCAGGCAGATCTCCGACGAGGAGATCGTGTCGCGTTGCATGCTTGCGCTCGTCAATGAAGGCGCGGCGATTCTGGACGAACGCATTGCGCAGCGGGCTTCGGACATCGATGCCGTCTATCTGCTCGGATACGGATTCCCGGCATTCCGCGGCGGCCCCATGTACTACGCGAACACGCTGGGCCTGCGGGAAGTCATCGCATCGATGGAGCGATTTCGGGAACGTGCCGGCTCGGACCCGGCGTTCTGGCAGCCGCACCGCTTGCTGCTCGAATTGGCCGACACCAACGGCACTTTTAACTAAACGAAAGGAGACAGAAGATATGAAGGATGCAGTGATCGTTTCGACCGCACGCACGGGCTGGGGAAAGGCATGGCGCGGCGCTTTCAATATGACGCATGGCGCGACCATGGGCGGGCACGTGGTCAGGCACGCGGTGGAACGCGCCGGTCTCGACCCGGAGGAAGTGGAAGACCTGATTCTCGGATGTGGCAACCCGGAGGCGGCAAACGGCCTCAATATCGCACGGCAAAGCGCGCTGCGCGCGGGCTTGCCGGTCACGGCCAGCGGCGTCACGGTCAACCGCTTCTGTTCCTCCGGCTTGCAGGCCATTGCGATGGCCGCGCAGAGCATCGTTACCGATGGCGTACCGGTGATCGTTGCGGGGGGCGTCGAATCGATTTCCTGCGTGCAGAACCAGTTGAATATGCACATGCTGCACGAAGCGTGGATCGCAGAGCACAGACCGTCTGCCTATCTCTCCATGCTGCAGACCGCGGAGATTGTGGCGAAGCGATACAACATCTCGCGCGAGCGCCAGGATGAGTATGGCGTCAACAGCCAGATCCGTGCCGCCGCCGCGCAGCGGGCTGGCAAGTTTGCCGACGAGATTGTTCCGATGACAACCGTAAAACAGCTGACTAACAAGGACACCGGAGAAACGGCGCAAGAGTCGATCACGATCTCGGCCGACGAGGGCATTCGTCCGGACACCACGTACGCCAGCGTTTCCAGCATCAAGCCGGCCTTCGAGGGGGGCGTTGTAGCGGCAGGGAACGCTAGCCAGTTTTCCGATGGCGCTTCAGCGTGCGTGATGATGGACGGCCTGCTGGCACAGAGAAAAGGCGTTGAACCGCTGGGTATCTACCGCGGCTTCGCGGTCGCGGGGTGCGAACCTGACGAAATGGGCATCGGGCCAGTGTTCGCCGTGCCGCGCCTGCTCCAGCGCGCGGGCCTCAAGATGGATGACATCGGCTTGTGGGAGCTGAATGAAGCGTTTGCGGTTCAGGTGCTGTACTGCCAGGATCGCCTTGGCATTCCGGAGGAGCGCCTGAATGTCAATGGCGGCTCGATCGCCATCGGCCATCCCTATGGCGCCACGGGCGCGCGTCAGGTTGGACATGCGTTGATCGAAGGCAAACGGCGTGGCGTGAAGTATGTCGTCGTCACGATGTGCGTCGGCATGGGCATGGGTGCCGCGGGTCTTCGAAGTCTGCTGAGCCGCAGGCACCGGACCGGGTTTTGCACAGGAGACGTGGAGGGCCTCCGTAGGTTGATGGGACGGAATGGCCCCTGCAATCCAAAGGGGAACTATGAGCCACGGCGACGACGGATTACCGACTCGCGCCTCCTGGAAGCGGAGGCATTACGTTGCGGGTGGTCTCATGGCTCCATGAGAGCGGGAATGGAAAAGTAAAAAGGAGACATCGCAAATGGAACAGAATGCCTGGAACAGGTTCTATCCAGCCGGCGCCCTGGCGTCCTATCGGGAGGAGCCAGGATCGCCGGTGACATTGTTCGCCCGTTCGGCGAGCCGGTATCCCGAGCGGAACTGCCTGAGCTTTGGCAGCCTCACGCTAAGTTATGCGCAAACACTGGATCTGGTGCAGCGCGCAGCGGCAGGCCTGCAAGCGCATGGCCTGTGCAAGGGCGACCGGATCGCCCTGCTCCTGCCCAATCATCCGGGTTTTGTGATCGGTTACTACGCTGCGCTTCAGATAGGGGCGGTAGCCGTAGCGATCAATCCGCTTTATCCCACACTCATGATCGCGACGCAGCTCCGCAATAGCGGCGCGCGCGTCCTGGTCGTGGCGGATCTTCCTGGCTTGCTCGACACGGCATCGGCGTGTCTGGAGCAGAATCTGGTCGAATCGGTGATCGTTGTCCGCATGGATGCTTCGGATCTGCTGCCCGGTGCCGATACGCCAGCGCCCACCCTGGCGCCGCGCATGGTCTCACTGGCTTCGATTCTGGCAGACGCAGGCCATCCGCAAGCCGTTGCGATTGATCCGCTGGAAGATCTTGCCGCCTTGCAGGCAACCGGAGGCACCACCGGAACGCCCAAGTTCGCGATGCTGACGCACAACAATTTCTGGATCAACACACAGCAGGCCAGGCTGATGATGAGCGGGCTGAAGGAGGGAAGGGAGGTCTTCCTTGTTCCGCTCCCTCTCTTTCATATCACAGGCACGACATTGCTGATGCATCTCGGCCTCGCCGTTGCCGCCGAGCTGGTGCTGATGCCGAAGTTCGATATCGGCGCGGCCATCACGTTATGCATCGAGCGCGGCGTGACCAATCTCGCGGCCGTCCCGACTATCTATACGGCTTTCCTGGATCACCCCGACGCGGACAAGGTCAACTGGCGCGGGATGACCCAGGTGATGGCGGGCGGTGGTCCGCTTCCGCCCGAAACAGGCGTGCGGTTCATGGAGCGCTTCGGTGTGCGTATCCGCCAAGGTTACGGCCTGAGCGAATGCAGTCCAGGCCTGACGATGGTGCCTGACTGTGCAGAGGGCTCAACGAACTCCATTGGAATTCCGGTTCCGGGCACGCAGATTCAGATCCGCGATCCCGCCGATCCTGCGCTCGTGTTGCCAGCGGGGGAGGCAGGTGAAATCTGCGCTGCGGGGCCGCAGGTCATGAAGGGCTACTGGAATCGTCCCGAGGAGACGCAGGCAGTGATGACAGCGGACGGCTTCCTGCGCACGGGCGACATCGGCAAGATGGATGCCAATGGATTTATCGAGATTGTCGACCGGTTGAAAGACGTCATCATCGCCAGCGGCTACAAGCTGTTTCCTACCGCGATTGAAGCCGCGGTCTGCGAGCACCCGGCGGTAAGCGAGGTGGCCGTGATCGGCATTCCCGATCCCTATCGCGGCGAAACCGCGAAGGCGTTTATAGCTTGCGTCCCGGGGCGACGCTGGATGTCGATGAATTGCGTTTCTTCCTGACCAGCCGCCTGTCGCCGATGGAAATGCCGAAGCTGTTCGAGATGCGGGAGGTCTTGCCGAAGACCGCCGCGGGAAAGATTTCCCGTCTTGCCCTGCGCGAGGAGGAGCGGGAGAGGGCTGGGTAAGCAGGCTGCCCGTCAGGTGAAAAGTCCGGCAGGCGACGACGGCGCGTTGTCGCTTGCTTTCCACATTCAAATTATTGAGCGAAGGTTATGGGAGTCAATGCGATGCCAGGCAGCGGCACGGTCATCATGACCACTGATTTACGGATCAAGGAAAACGAAGAACAAGCAGCCATCGGGATACTCGATGCGCTCGCAGCGAGCAGCCGCGCGGAACAAGGCTGTATAAGCTACTGCTATTACCGGGCCAAAGGCGACAAGGCGACCTACTTCCTCCTTGAGAAGTGGGAGGACAAGGCGGATTTTGCCAGTCATCGCGAATCCGCGCACCTGCGCAGCGCGCTAGATGTTCTGGCCGCGCTCTGGGAGGTGCCACCGGCATTCAAGGCCTGGATCGAAGCCTGAACAGAAGCAGGGTCTCAGTTCGAACTTTTTTCCGGGCGCACGGAGGCATCGCTTTCGGGCGCAACCAGCCACGGATCAGCAATCATGGCTTTACCACTATCCGACCGCGACCGCACGCTGCGGCATACGCGCTCGATCAGTATCGAGGTATTCCGGCGACAGGATGGCAATTGGGAGATCGATGCCTCCCTCCAGGATGTCAAGACCCACGATGTCCTCGCGCCAAACGGCGTGCATGTGGCCGGAAGGCCGATACATCGCATGACGGTTCGCCTGGTCATGGACGGAGATTTCAACATCCTCGCGGCAGGTGCGGTTTCCGACCGCGTGCCTTACCCGGGAAGCTGTGAATCGGCAGCCGATGTCTACGACCTGCTGACCGGGCTAAACGTGTTCAGGCAGTTCCGCCGCGGGCTCGCCGAGCGGACCGGCGGGATCAAAGGCTGCACGCACCTGAACGAACTGGCGGCAATACTGCCGACGGCAATCATCCAGGGCATGGCGGAGGAGAGTTTTAATTTCCAGACTGCGGACGTGCGCCCGTTTCCCATTGATCAATGTCATTCCCTGCGTGCCGATGGTGACGTCGTGAAGACGTATTTTCCCAAGTGGCACGTTGCCTCCTCAGTCAAATGACAAGGATTGGGTGGCTGGTGCCGCAGAGTATCAAATCCGGAGCTGGCACGCTTGCCGGATGACGGTAATGACACGGAGGGCTACACCGAGCACGGGCGCAAGCGATTCGGGTAGCCATCCTTGCCGTCAGAATTGGTGCTTGACACGGCGTAGAACATACGCACCCGAGCGCCGGCGTCCTGCAAGGGCAGCGGAGATGAGCCGTTGAGCCCGCCCAGCCAGAAGTTGTAACGGCCATTGCGCTGGTTGCGCAGTTCTACCGCTGACACATCCAGCCACGTGCGCTTGCTCAGGCTGTATTGATAGCTGACCGACAACATGCGCGCGCCGGTATCGGCCAATGTGCCGCTGTTCTGGTGCACTGGCAGCGCCTGTCCGTATGTCAAGGAGAACAGATGCGGACCTGTCGCGTAGCTTAGCGGAACGGAGAAGGCAGTGCGATCCTGCCTGCTGCCGGTCGCTCTATCGTCGACGCGATTGCGATCCACTACGGCCCCGAGGCGCAAGCCGTTGTATGTGTAGCTAATTGCGAACTTGTCGGCCATCTGGTCGAGCGATCCTACCGTTTGCAACGGCAGGGTGCCCTGGCTGTTTCGCTGCATATGGTAGAAGCCAATACTCAAGGGGCCGTTGGTGTAGCTGGGGCTGAGGTACCAGGTATGATTGCGGCCCGCGCCGGGCTGCTCGGCATCGAAAGAGTACGATGCCATTGCCGCGAAGCCGCGGAAGATCGGCGTTTCGTAGCGCACGGTGTTGTTGAGGTAATTACCCGCGAAGTTGGCGCCATTGATGGAACCGATCAAATTCAATGAGTTGGCGGCGCTGGGCGCGGCGTCGAATGCGCCGTGTGTGTCGGTAATGAACCAGTGATGGCTGAAGTAAACGGTCTGCCGGCCGAACTGCAGACGTCCGAACGTTACGCTATCCACGCCAACATAGAAGGCCCGGCCCGCGCCTGCGCGCCGGTGTCGGCGGAGAAGTCCCATTCGAGATGGTAGTGCGCTTTCGTGCCGTTGCCGAGATCTTCCTTTCCGTCGAGAAAGAAGAAGCTGGTCTGGTTGCTTTCCCGGAATACGTGCGACGCCGTTCCGCCGGCATTCGTCGCTCCGCTTACCGACGTGGCATCCAGCCCCAGTTTGATCTGACCGCCCAGCAGGACATTCTGGGCATAGGCAAGGGCAGGGGTGCACAGCGCGGCTGACGCGCAGATTCGTGCCAGGGTTCTCATGTTCTCCTCCGTCATTTATAAGATTGATTTTTTGGTCAGGCTTGCAAGACTTGGAACGACGCGTGCACTCCCTTGATAGGAAAGGATTCGCCATGCGCCTGTGCTGATTGGCGCGAGCGTTGGGGGCGCCCCGAAGCCAGTCCGGCAGGGCGGCTGATCGGCTATTCCCTTGTTGAGAACGGGCGTGTCTGCGTAGCGGATCGCATCGCATCGCAGTGACACATGGCATGACAAGCGTCGGCGGACCGCCGCGGGCGCTGCCTGGTAGAGCAGGCCCTCGCGTGCCGAGTTGCGCCGGGTTACGACGCCAGCGCAATCGCGCCGGCGAGATACAGGGAAAAGGCGAGAAAAATGCCGAGCAGTGGCGTACGGAACCAGTAGCGCTTCGCGACGACGGCATAGGCTGCCAAGGCCAATGCGCCAACAAGCTGGAGAAACAAGGATGCCGTCAGTAGCCCAGGAGCAGCTTGCGTCAGGTACAAGTAGAAGACCCCGAACAGGATCGCGCCGAAGCTATGGCTGGCGTTGAAGCCGATCCATGCATTCCACATAGTTGTCCGGCCGGAAATGACCGGAGAGGAAGCCTGCATCAGAACGGCTGTGTTCTGGTCTTTGGGATGGAGTTTGCGTGAGGTGAAGGTGTATGTCAGGTGCACGGCGCCGAGCGTTAACATGATCGATGCACTGACAGAAATCAGGAATTCTCCCAAGGGGTCTCCTTTCAATGAATGGCTGGATTACCGCAGTGCCGGATCTGGCGCCGCGCCAGGGGGGCTTCGGCTGCGGAGCACCATAAGCGCATGGCGCGCTAGGCGGTGCGGACGCGCTGTTGAAAAGCGCGGAATCTTTCCTGTGCTTCCGCGCTTTTCATCAGGCGCTGGAATTCCTTTGCTTCGGCGGCGAGGGCTGCCTTGACAGCTGGCGCGGCATGGCTTTTCAATAGCTTCTTCGTGGTCATGGCGGCTTGCAACGGGAGCGACGCCAGCCTGGCGGCCAATGCCTTCGCGGCTCCGAGCAAGGCGTCGTCGTCCACCACCTTGTAAACCAGACCGGCTTCGGCCAGCTGCGTGGCGGACATGCTCTCCCCCAGAAGAAGGCTCGCCATTGCGCGCTGATGCCCCAGCAATGCCGGCAGCAAATAGCTGGAGGCTGCTTCGGGGCAAAGGCCAAGCTGGACAAAGGGCACGCTTGCTCGTATCGAGGGCGCGGCCAGCACAAGGTCGCAATGCAGCAGGAAGGTCATGCCAATGCCAATCACGTGTCCCTGCGCCGCGGCCAGTAATGGCTTCGGAAATGTACTGATGGCGTCCAGGAAGGCAAACGCGGGGGAGGTGGACAGGTCTTCCGGCGCGTCGATAAAGTCGGCGAGGTCATTGCCGACAGAGAACGAGGCGCCGGCGCCTGTCACCAGCACCGCGGCTATCTCCGCGCTGTTTGCCGCGTGCTCCAGATGTTCCGCAACAGCGATGTACATCTGCCTTGTCATCGCATTCTTCTTCTCCGGACGATTCAGGGTGATGTGCATTACCTGGTCCGATACCGCGACCGCGATGTGAGATGTTTCGACTGCCATGATTGCTGGCTCACCTTTGATTTTTGACTGCTGGGACGCGTATCCCTTCGGTCGTTTCAGGAGGAAATGCCTTCTCAGGTCTGCTATGCCATTTCTCCGCGTTGCCATGCATCTGGGGGCGCGGATGGCGATCAAACCGGCGCAAGGAGTATGCAAGGTGCGCAGCCCCAGTATAATACAAACTATACTTTTTTAAACAACATCTTTGTATTACATGGAGACGGTATGAACCACCCCGCCTGGAATGAACACGGACGCCGGCAACAGCTGGCGCGCTTTGGCTATCGCGCCGATGCGCAGACGCAGGTGCCACTCGCCTTCGACGCCGAATGGAGCCGCCTGCAGGCGGACTTCCCCTGCGCACCGGGCCGCCACGTGCCCACCTACGCGGCCCTCGACGCCGCTGCCGCTCAACTCGCCAGGCAGTACATGCGCGACCGCATCCAGCTCGACAGCCTGCTCAACCAATGCGACGCGATCCATGCCGACATCGTTGCCCTGGGGCCGCACCCGGACATCATCGAACGCTATGCCAGCGCGCGCGACGCGTTCGAGGACGCGGTCGAGCGCTTCGGCGCGTTGCGCGGCCAGCTGCAGCTGCTCTGGCCGCGGTGGCCAACGCCAGTGACACGCCTGGCGCCTGCGCGCCGACCGATATAATCCGCCCATCCAAGGAGAATTCGTGATGGCGAAGGCGGCAACGACCAAGGCCCGGCAAGTCAGCTGGGAAGGGCTGAGCGCAGGGCTGGCCGGGCAGGTTCCTTTCTCGCCGAAGGCGATCATCAGCACCGTGTTCGGCGACATGCTCTCGCCCGGGCGCGGGTCGGTATGGCTGAGCAGCATCGTGCAACTGGTGAGCGCGTTCGGGCTGGAAGCGTCCCACGTGCGCACCGCCGCGCTCAGGCTGGTGTACGACGGCTGGCTCGATGCGGTGCGCAGTGGCAAGTACAGCTACTACTCGCTCAGCAAGGAAACCTTCGAGAATTCTCGGGACTACTTCGAACGCGTCTATGGTGAGCCCAGGTCCGTCTGGGACGGCAGCTGGCAGATCGTGCTGTTCGAGCCCGACAACTTCGACAAGCGTGTCGTGGCCGATCTCAAGCTGCGACTGCAATGGCTCGGCTTCGGGCCGTTCGCGCCCAATCTTTACGCGGCGCCGGGCAACGACCCCGGCGCCTGCCAGCATCTGGTGCGTGAGCTGAAGATCGAGGGCAAGGTGCAGATACTGAGCGCGACGCCGGCAAGCCAGATGCGCCGGCGTCGATGCAGGCCACCATCCGCAAGGCCTGGAGCCTGGACGCAGTGGAGGCCGGGTACCGGGACTTCATCGCGCTGTTCGGACCGGTGCAGGCGGCGCTGTCGGAGGGGGAGATTCCGCCGGAAACCGCCTTCCAGGCGCGCACCCTGCTGGTGCTGGCCTATCGCCGCATCGTCTTGCAGGATCCCAAGTTGCCGCTGCAACTGCTGCCCCCCTCATGGGCCGGCACCGAAGCCCACGCGCTGTGCCGGGCACTGTATTTCCAGCTCCTGCCGCCTTCCGAGGTGTTTCTCGCCGAGACGGTACAGACCAGCGAAGGCACTCTCGCCCCCGTCTCGGACGAGGTATTGCGGCGCTTTGGCGGCGCGCCGTCCGCAGCGCCGGCTTCGCAGGGCCGGCGCCGTGCAGCAAAGGCTCGTACGGCGTAGCTGGCACAGTGGCAACAGTCAGGTATTCAGCGCAATAGTAAAACGCTGGAGCTCATCCGCCAGTGTCGCGCTTGCCATCCACCCCGGAAAGTGTCCGCCAACTGGAAGCTCGTTGCGATAGACCAGCCGGTGAGCCCGTTCGATCCAGCGACTGGGTGGAGGCGGGAAGAAGCCGCCTCCGAAGCCGGAGTATCCGGTAGGGACCAGGCAGCGTTCGCCGCCAGCCGGCGCTTGGGGCTCGTGGCGATCGGCCCAGTAGATCCACGCGGCGGAGCCCAGGCTGCCGGTTAACCAGTAGCTGGATGCCAGGGTCAGGATTGCCGACTGGAGTCGCTCGGGATCCTGCTGCGCGGCCGGGCCGGACCACTGGTGCAGCTTTTCGGCGATCCATGCCAGCACGAATGCGGGCGAGTCGGCCAGCCCCACCGAAAGCGTGGATGGCCGGCTGGCCTGTAGTTCGCGGTAACCTCCATCCACCGCAAGCCGCTTCTGGGTGTTGCGAATCCAGGAGCGCTCGGCGTCGTCAAGCGGGTCAGACGCGTCGATATCCGGCTTCAACCCCATCATCGTCAAGTGCAGGCCCGCAACCCGCTCCGGCGCGTCGACCGCCAGCCAGCTAGAGACCACAGCGCCCCAGTCGCCGCCGTGAGCAATCACGGGGCCGAGTTCAAGCCCTTCGTCAATCAGCAGCCGCCACAGGCGAGCGATATCCCGGGCATGCATTGGCCTGGATGGCGCCGACGACCAGCCGAACCCGGGCAGCGAGGGGGCCACCAGCGTAGGGATTCCCCCGCTGCTGGCCTGGCGCTCCCGCGCCCGCAACTGCTCGATGACCGGGATGTACTCGACTGACAGGCTTGGCCAGCCATGCGTCATGAGAATGGGCCGAGCATGACCGGTTCCGCCGGCAACGAAAGCATGTACGTGCAGCGTGCCGAATCCTTCCGTCTCCACTTCGAAGAACACGGATGGCACCGCGTTCAGCGCCTTTTCCAGCAGGGCGAAGCCGTCCCCGGCTTCCCACCGGGCACACAGGGCGCGCAACCATTCCTGGTCCACGCCGAAGGACCACCCCGCGCCTGGGCTGGCCACCGGCCAGCCGGTGACGCGCAAGCGCGCCCGCAACGCCTCCAGGCGCGCTGCCGGCGCTGTGAGCGCAGAGGAATACCGTCTGATGATTCTCACGTCTCTCTCCCTGTCTCGGCATGCAGCCGCAGCAGCTGCTTGCCGGTGTTGCGGCCCTCGAACACCCGTGTGATCGCCTGCAGTGCATGCTCGATCCCGTCGACGATATCGACACGCTGCCGTAGCGCTCCGGAACGATGCCAGTCCCAGAGTCGCTGCTCCGCCGTGGCAAACTGAGACTCATAGTCGAAATAGACGAATCCGCGCATGGTGGCCCGCTGCCCGATCAGCGCAAGGTAGTTGGCTGGTCCAACCGGCTTGCGTGCGTTGTATTGCGAAATGCCGCCGCAAAGCACGATGCGTGCACCGGTATTGATCCGCTTCAGCGCCGCGTCGAGCACCGCGCCACCGACGTTGTCGAAGTAGATATCGATGCCCTGCCCGCACAGGGCCTTTAGCCGCTGGTCGACATCGCCGCCGGTGTAGTCAACCACCTCATGAGCGCCGTCGGCGAGAACCGCTTCGCGCGCCCGGAACTCGCCACTCCAATCACGTGGCATCCGGCCAGACGCCCCAACTGCACGACGGCGGAGCCACCGAGCCCGCCGCTGCCGACACCACAAGCGTATCCCCGGGGGCCGGGCGGCCAACGTCGAACAAACCGAAGTACGCGGTAATTCCCGCCAGGCCGCAAGTGCCGAGCGCAACCTCATCCGGGATATCGTCTGGAATGCGGCGCACGCCGACACCTTCCGTAAGCCCGTCCGACAGCGCATGCTCGCGCAAGCCGAACAGGCCGGTAACCCGTGTGCCTTCCGGGAAATCCGCGTGGCGAGATGCGATTACCACGCCGGCCGCGATCGCCCGCATCGGCTGGCCGAGCGCGACCGGCGGGATGTAGGAGCGCAGTGGGCTCATCCATCCTCGCATGGCAGGATCAATCGACACGGTGGTCACGCGAACAAGGAACTGCCCCCGGCCCGGCGTGTCGATCTGGCTGTCTTGAAGCACAAGGTCCGCGGATGAGACCGCTCCTTCTGGCCGGCGCTCCAGGCGCCACTCTCGATTTCGCATCATGGTCACCGATGAAGGAAGACAGGTTTGCGCCGGTCGGCGAAAGCGCGCATGGCTTCCTTTTGGTCATCCAGCGCAAAGGTCGCATGTAGAAGGCGGCGCTCGAAGCGAAGGCCGCCACTGAGGCCCGTATCGAAGGCGGCGTTGACGCTTTCCTTGATCATCTCGACAATGGGTAGCGAGTATCCGGCGATACGCGCCGCCATTTCCAGGGCTGTCCGGATATGGTCGCCGGCCGGAACCAGGATCGAGACGATGCCGATGCGCTCCGCCTCATCCGCGCCAAGCAGCCGCCCTGTCAGGCAGAGCTCCATCGCTTTCGCCTTGCCAATGGAGCGGGCCAGACGCTGAGTGCCGCCGCCGCCGGGAATGGTCCCAACCGAAACTTCCGGCTGCCCGAAGCGGGCGCTAGCGTCGGCCACCACAATATCGCTCATCAGCGCAAACTCGCAGCCGCCACCGATGGCGAAGCCGGCAACCGCCGCGATGACGGGCTTGCGACAGTACGACAGCACTTCCCAATCTCGGCTGACGAAGTTCCGCACATAGGCTTCGGCGAACGTCTTCTCGGTCATCTCCTTGATATCGGCGCCCACGCTGAAGCAGGATTCGCCGCCCGTAACGACGATCACACCGATTTCCGGGTCTTCGTCGAGGGCGCTCACAATGCGGCTAAGCTCGAGAACCAACGCTTCGTTCAGCGCGTTTTTGCTTCCGGCCGGTTTAACGTGACCAGCCCGACGCGTCCGATTCGCTCAGACAATACCAATGACATCTTTGCTCCTCTTGGTTTTCTTGTCTTACTCGGCGGCAAGCCGTGAATCGAGTTCCTGATCGTCCATCGCGTAGCCCATGCGCTGGTCATAGTCCGGCTGAATGTCATCGACCCACTCGAGGCCGGCTTCCAGGATGCGTTTCCTGACAAGTTCAAGGTACTGTGCCTGGCACGCCTCAGGCCGCAGGATCTTCAGGCCCATGTCGTAGTAACGCTCGAAATTGGCGGACTGCGTTTCTCCCGCCAGGGAAGGACGGCCGTACATGCCCATCCCCATCGCCAGGAACTTCGGAACACGCCGTTGCAGCCGCTCCCACGCTTGCGAGCCGCCGAATTCGATCGCGCGCTTGGCGGCCCACAGGCCAAAGCCCATGTGCCCCACCTCCTCACGCGCGATCCGTTCCGAGGCACGGGCCCATGGGAGGTAAGAGCATTTGGTGTACTGCCCCAGGAAGATCACCGCGCCAGGCGTTGCGACGCATGACATCATCGCCACGTCTTCCCAGCACTGGAACTGGTCGCGCCAGTAGGACCGGCGAAACCCGTTGATCACGTTGACCCGCGCCGGATCGGGGTTCTCCGGATGGTCGCGCAGTTCCGCAAGCCTGGGCTTTACGTCGATTCCGAGGTCTTCCAGCACGGTCCACAAATAGAAGGCATGACCGTATTCCTCCATTGTCTTCTTGGCGAGCCGATAGGCCTCCTCCGGCCGCGGCGCGAAGCAGAGGTTCTCGCCGACCCGTTGGGCGCCGGCATACTCGGAATCCGCCTGGAAGCTGAGCAAATGGATCAAGGCTTTCCTGTAGTCAGAAGGAAGGGTATCTCCCTTGTCGTAGTACTTCATCTTGTTCTCCTGTTGAAAGAGGGGGGCAGATCGCAGATCTACTGCGCATTGCCTGTCGGATTGGCAGACTGGGTTCGGGCCGGGGGAAGAGCGGATTGGTGCCAGGCTCGGACACTCTGGCGTCATGCCGAAGACGCCTGGATCGCGGAGCGCATGCCACCTGCCGCGTCACAACTGGTCCGCCACACGTACCCAGCGACCGCCATGCACCTGCTGCAGGATCAGTTGGCGGGTACCGGTGTGCTTGCCTTGACCGAAGCCGAGGAGCGGGCCGCCGAACGGATCGCGATACGCCTGGATCGATTCCATGGCAGCGATAAGCTTGTCCACGGTGAGATCCCTGCCGGCCTTCTCGAGCGCCTGCACCAGCAGATCCGCACCGATGTAGCTCATCTGCGAGGCAATGTTCGGCCGGCTCTTGAAGCGGGCGATGTACTGTGCGGCCCAGTCGCGGGTTGCCGCGAGCGGCGCGTCGGGATAGGCTGGGTCAAACGCCGACATCGCGTAGAGGCCTTCGGTCGCTCCGTTCGGAGCCTCGGAGACATTGAGATCGAAGGAAGTCAGCGCCCCGAGGAAATCGACATCCCATCCCATCCGCCGCGCCGCCGCGTAGGGCAGGATCGTATCCCGGATCACCGTGCCAAGAACCACAAGATCGCAGCCGGCGCCTTTCAGTTTCACTATCGCGGCATTGAAGTCGGTCTCGGTTGGCGCATGCGCGGTAATAGCTTTCGGTGCGCTACCCAGGCCCTTCAGGGTGTCCCGTACCGCATCGGCAATCTCGCGGCCATAGTCGGTGTCCTGATACATCAGGCAGATCGCCTTCCTGCCCCGGCTTCGCGCGAAGTAGCGTACCCCCGCCTGGATCTGCGCGTAATAAGTCGGATAGGTCTGGAAGACCAATCGCTGCGGCGGCTCCAGGATCGAGCGCGCGAACGAGAACGGAAACAAGTTCGGCACGCCTGCCTGCAACTGCTGGGGCATCGCGGCATTGATCATCGGTGTTCCTACAGCGCCGATGATCGCGAAGACCTGATCCCGCTGAATCAGCTTGGCGACGGTCTGCACCGCGCGCGGCACCTGGTAGCGTGGTCTTCGACCACCAGGCGAAGGCGGCGCCCGTGGATGCCGCCTCTCGCATTGACCTCATCGAAGCGCAGACGCATGGCATTCGCGCTGGCGCTTCCCCAGGATGCGCCGATGCCGCTGAGATCACTGTAGCTGCCCAGCACGATCTCCTTATCCGATACACCTCTTACCTGCGCCATCCCGACGGATGGGAGCAATGCGCAGAGCGCAAGCCACCGTACAACGAGGCCTCGTGGGTTCATCTGTCTCCTCCTATCGATGTGCTCGATTTTGTAATACAAAACATAGATACACGGTAGATGAATTTGTATTACATTGCAAGGGCTCAGTGAACCACGAAATCTCACTTCTGGCGGGCATCCGCATCCTCGCAGGCACCTAGTCCTGCATTGCGGGCTGGACAGCGCTGAGGCTGGCCCGCCGAATCAACCAGGAAGGGAAGAATGAAGAACGGAATGACACCCTATGTAACCCCGCTTGAAGCGCTCGAATTTGCCGTTGCCGCCGCGGCGGACGGCAGCCCACGCCTGGCAGTAAAGGAAGACCTGGATTGGGAGACGTTTCAGGGCATCCTTGCGGCAACGCCCGCCAGACCGAAGAAATCTTGCTGCCGTTGAGCCGCCATGCGGACACCACGCATCCGGTGCTGCACGCCGATGGCGAGGTCACCACCTCCGAAGCGGCGCGTAGCGCGTACAAGCAATTCATCGACGGTGGCTGGCCGGGCGTCCCTCTGCCCGTTGAGCTTGGCGGGTTGGGACTTACGCGCCTGGCGTGGGCGCCTCTTGCCGAAATGTGGAATGCAGCCAATCCCGCCTTCGCGCTGTGCCCGGTGGGCAATGTTGGCGCGGTCGACGCACTGCTCGCCTCCGCGTCGGCCGGGATCATCGAACGGTATGCGCCGAAGATGGTGGCGGGAACATGGCCGGGCACCATGAACATCACCGAGCCTCAAGCGGGCTCGGATCTATCGCTGATCCGCGCGAAGGCCATCCCGGACGCCGGCCAGGGTCCCGGGCATTACAAGATTTTCGGGCAGAAGATCTTCATCACCTTGGCGAGCACGATCTCGCGAGAACATTGTCCACCTGGTGCTTGCCCGGTTGCCGGATGCGCCTGCAGGTTTAAAAGGCTTGTCCTTGTTCCTCGTGCCGAAGTTCCTGGTCGGCAGCGGCGGGGAGATCGGCGAGCGAAACGATGTCAAATGCGTAGCGCTGGAGAACAAGCTCGGCATTCACGGTAGCCCTACAGCAGTGATGGTCTACGGCGAGGTGGGCGGGGCCCGCGGCCTGTTGATCGGCGAAGAGAATCAGGGCCTCAATGCGATGTTCGTGATGATGAACCTGGCGCGCTTCAGTCTCGGCCTTCAGGGAACGGGCATAGCCGAACGTGCCTGCCAGGCGGCGTTTTCCTATGCTGCCACCCGCGTCCAGGGGCGCCATACTGCATCCGGCGGCAAAGCGGTCGCGATCATCCGTCATCCGGGAGTCAGGCGAGCGCTGCTGAATCTGAAGGCCAATACCCATGCCGCACGCAATCTGACCTACTACAGCGCGTCGCTGATTGATGTGCTCGGCTCGTCCGCGTCAGCCGCTGAACGGCAGGAGGCGCAGCGCTTGCTCAGTTTCCTGACCCCCATCGTAAAGGGCTGGGTTTCGGAAATGGCGGTCGATTCAACCAATGCCGCGCTGCAGATCTTCGGCGGGGCCGGATACATCGAGGAGACAGGCGTAGCGCAGCTCGTACGCGATGCACGCATCACCACCATCTACGAGGGGACCACCACCATACAGGCCAACGACCTGGTGCACCGCAAGGTGATAGGAGACAAGGGAGCGGTATTCGCACTGATGGCCAAAAAGGTAATGGATACCGCCTTGCGGCTGCAAGCTTCGCCAGCGCCGCGCCTGTGCCGTGCCGGTGCCCAGCTTGCCGTGGCGCTCTCGCAGGTTACCGCGGCCACGGACTGGATCGTCAAGCAGGGCGAGGATCGGATCGAGAGCGTGCTCGCGGTGGCCGAAACCTATCTTGAGGCCTGCGGCAGGCTCTTTGGCGGCTGGCGCCTGCTTCATGCCGCGTCCCTCGCCCAAGGCGGCACGGCTGCGTTTCGGTGCTCGCCCTCGCTGACCGACGAGCTGGAAGCCTGTTCTTCCTACTTTGCCGACTGGCAGTTGAGTCAGGTCGATGGTCTGAGCTCGGCAGTCATGCAGGCCGGTGCCAGCGTGACAGATGCAGGCTTCCTCTTCGAGGAAGCCGTCCACAGGCTCAACCCTGCAGCATGAAGCCGACCGCGGCAGACCGCCAGCCTCAAAGTCGTTGATAACGATCTCCCCCAAGGAAACGAAGCATATGGCCCTTCCCTCAATTTTGCAGAATCTGGCGTTGCCCGTTATGGCTTCGCCCATGTTCATCGTCAGCTATCCGGAGCTGGTCCTCGCGCAATGCAAGGCAGGCATCGTCGGCGCCTTTCCGACCCTCAATGCACGCCACCCGGAGTTGCTCGACGAGTGGCTTACCCGCATCGC
>LRMT01000119.1 GCA_001725945.1 Cupriavidus sp. UYMMa02A
TTTCGGGTCTACACCCAGCGACTGAACGCCCTATTCGGACTCGCTTTCGCTACGCCTTCCCTAATCGGTTAAGCTTGCCACTGAATGTAAGTCGCTGACCCATTATACAAAAGGTACGCCGTCACCCCGCTTTAAGCGCTCTCGCGCTTAAACCGCTTTGCGCGCCAGTGGTGCTATTTCACACTGGTGTCTTTTGACGATTCTCACTGTCGTGAGAATCGCCGAAAGCGCTTAAAGCGGGGCTCCGACTGTTTGTATGCATGCGGTTTCAGGATCTATTTCACTCCCCTCCCGGGGTTCTTTTCGCCTTTCCCTCACGGTACTGGTTCACTATCGGTCGATCACGAGTATTTAGCCTTGGAGGATGGTCCCCCCATCTTCAGACAGGATTTCACGTGTCCCGCCCTACTTGTCGTACACCTAGTTCCACAACGCTGTTTTCGCATACAGGGCTATCACCTGCTATGGCCGGGCTTTCCATCCCGTTCTGCTAACAATGCTGCTAAAGAGTACAAGGCTCTTCCCATTTCGTTCGCCACTACTCTGGGAATCTCGGTTGATTTCTGTTCCTGCAGCTACTTAGATGTTTCAGTTCGCCGCGTTCGCTTCCGTAACCTATGTATTCAGTCAGGGATGACCCATTCGGGCCGGGTTTCCCCATTCGGACATCTCCGGATCAAAGCTTGTTTGCCAGCTCCCCGAAGCTTTTCGCAGGCTACCGCGTCCTTCATCGCCCTGTGATCGCCAAGGCATCCACCACATGCACTTGTTCGCTTGACCCTATAACGAGTGTGTCTCAGTGAGACAGTCGCTACAGGATGAGTTCTCGCATTTGTGCCGTATTCCAAGTCATCTTTCGATCACTTAAATACATTTTGGTTGATACAATCACAACCCGGTATCGCGTTGGTACTGCAGCGTCTCATCAACGCTCGCGCGACACCTTTACTACATCCCATATTGTTAAAGAACAGCCGATCCGCAGGTCAGACCCGCGATCGCTTGGCCAATGCCAAAGGGAAGCGCTCAGGATCTAAGCGCTTGCATTTGCAACCAGTCCTGGCTGCAAACCACAAACAAACCGATAAGTGTGAACGCTCGACTTGGGATACACGCTCTGGAAAGGAGGTGATCCAGCCGCACCTTCCGATACGGCTACCTTGTTACGACTTCACCCCAGTCATGAACCCTGCCGTGGTAATCGCCCTCCTTGCGGTTAGGCTAACTACTTCTGGCAAAACC
>LRMT01000120.1 GCA_001725945.1 Cupriavidus sp. UYMMa02A
GCGCATCCGCTGCAGGCGGAGGCGGCCGGCTGTTCGTGGCCGCGCGCGCGAGCCTGCTGGGCGACTGAAACCGGCAGCCGCCGCCTTGCGCGGCGCGCTGCCCTGCATTGCAAAGACCATGTCCTTCTCTACCGATACTCCCGCCTTCACCCTGCATCGCGGCACCCGCCCGCTGCTGGTGTCGATGCCGCACGTCGGCACCCACCTGCCTGCCACCGTGTCGCAGCGGCTGACCGCCGAGGCGCGCACCGTGCCCGATACCGACTGGCATCTCGAACGCCTCTACGATTTCGCGCGCGAGCTTGGCGCGTCGGTGCTGGCCGCCACGCATTCGCGCTACGTGGTGGACCTGAACCGTCCGCCCGACAACGCCAACCTCTACCCGGGCCAGGACACCACGGGCCTGTGCCCGGTCGATACGTTCGACAAGACACCGCTTTATGCCAATGGCGTGGGCCCTGACGATGCCGAGATCGTCGCGCGGCGCGATGCCGTGTGGCGGCCGTACCATGGCGCGCTGGCCGAGGAACTCGCACGCCTGCGCCAGCAGCACGGCACTGTGGCCCTGTGGGACGCGCACTCGATCCGTTCGGTGTTGCCGCGCTTCTTCGAAGGCAAGTTGCCCGACTTCAATCTCGGCACGGCCAATGGCGAGAGCTGCGATGCGTCGCTGGCCGACCAGTTGCTGGAGATCGCGCAGAACTTGCCGGGGCATACGGCCGTGCTCAATGGGCGCTTCAAGGGCGGCTATATCACGCGCAAGTACGGGCAGCCGCGTGACGGTGTGCATGCCGTGCAGCTCGAACTCGCGCAGTCGGCGTATATGAGCGAGTCGTATCCGTTTGCTTATGACGAGGCCAAGGCCTTGGCGTTGCAGCCGGCGTTGAAGCAGATGCTGGTGGCGGTGTTGGGGTTTGTGGAAGGGCGTTGAGTGGCGTAGCTCCCTGGTAACTGGAAACGCTGGCCCTCTCCCCCAACCCCTCTCCCGCGGGCGGGAGAGGGGAGCGACACAAGCGGGCATTGGCAGCACGGTGTGTCGCGAAACCCTGCCGGTTTGCTCCCCTCTCCCACTTGTGGGAGAGGGGCGGGGGAGAGGGCTGGCGTGTGCCGTAGCCACAGCCCTCACAACAAGGAATCCGCCAACCGACAAAGGTTCTGCCAGGTCCGCGTGCGCAATGGCCGCGCGGCCCATTTCTCCCGCACCACCGTATCGCTCGCAGCCAGATATCGCTGCTGGATGCGCACCATCTTGCTTACCACATCGCGGTCATAGATCACCAGCGCCGACTCCGCATTGAGCGCGAACGAGCGGATGTCCATATTCGTCGACCCCACCATCGCCACCGTGTCGTCGATCGTCACATGCTTGGCATGCAGGAACGCCGGCCGGTACAGGTGGATCTTCACGCCCGATTCCAGCAGTACGCCGAAATAGGCTTCCTGTGCAGCCTGCGTGAAGCGCTGGTCGATGCGCTGGGAAACGATCAGATGCACGTCGACGCCGCGGTAGCACGCTACGTGCAGCGCCTGCAGGAACGACTCGTCCGGTACGAAGTAGGGCGTGGTGATCACCACGCGGTGCACGGCATTGTGGATCATCGAAACCAGCACCATCTGCGCGTTCTGCGTGCCGTAGCCTGGCCCGCTCGGCAGCATCTGCGCGATGCTCGGGCCGTCCGGCGCCAGCGGCGGGAAGTCTGCCGCGCCGAGATCCTTGTCGCCGGTCTCGAGGTAGCGGTCAGCCAGGAACACAGCCTGCAGCTGCGACACCACCGGGCCGGTCACGCGGGCCACCAGTCTTCGTTGGCAAGGCTCGGCATGGATTCGGCATCGACGATGTTCTGCGACCCGATATAGCCGACGCTGCCATCGAGCACCACGATCTTGCGGTGGTTGCGCAGGTCGAAGCGGGCGCTCTTGCCCTTGAGAACCGCCGACAGCGAACGCATCGGCAGGACCGGCACCACCTGTACGCCTGCCGCGCGCAGTTTCCCGGTGTACGCCTTCAGCCCGTCTCGCGCGCCCAGCGCATCCATCAGCACGCTGCAGCGCACGCCGCGCGTGCGGCGCGCAGCACGCGTCGGTGATCTTGCGGCCGGTCGCATCGTCGGCGTAGATGTACATCAGGATGTGCACTGACTGTACCGCGGCGTCGATGTCGGCCCCCATCGTGGCGATGACCTCGTCATAGCGGTCCATCAGCGTGACCTCATTGCCGCGCATCGGCGCGAACGAGCCGACCCGTTCGATCAGGCATGAACCGGTCTGGCACAGCGCGTCGGGCAGCGGGCCTTGCGGCAGTTCATGGCTGATGCGCGCGCGTAGCTGCACGATCCCCAGGTTGATACGGGCCAGCTTCAGGCGGCGCGACTTCGGATAGTAGATGCGCCCGAACAACGCATAAAGTAGCAGGCCCAGCCACGGCAGGAAGAACACCAGCAGCAGCCACGTGCGCGCGGCCGCCGGTGCGCGGCGCTGCGGCACGTAGACCAGCATGGTCAGGCGGATCGCCCATTCGGTCAGCGTGAACAGCGGTGCCGACCACAGCGCAGGGTCGGGCAGCGAAGACAGGAACGACGGAAGCGGCATGCCGGGGCTCGGGGATGGCGGCGGGAGTCACTGGGATCGCCCACGACCATACCAGAGCCGGCTGCCCGCGGCCATACGCGGGCAGCCAGCGCGCCAGGCACCGTGCGGTGCCTGGCGGCGTGGCGCTTACTTCTTCACCACGTTCTTGTTAGCCTTGCTGCCAGTGGCCGCGTTGTACTTCTCCACGTACTCCTCGAACAGCTTGCGGATCGAGCGACCGATCTTCGCGTAGTCCGATTCGTTCAGATTGGCCAGCGACACGCGGCCCGACGGGTGGCGTGTGCCGAAGCCACGGCCCGGCAGCAGCACCACGCCGGAATCCTCGGCCAGGCGGAACAGCAGCTCATTGGGCTCCACCGATGCGAGCACCCATTTGACGAAGTCCGGACCGAGCGCCTTGCCGCCCAGTGCCTCGATATCGAGCAGCGTGTAGTAGTCCACGGCATTGGGATCGTCCGCTTCGGGCGCGATGCCGATCTCGCGGTACAGCGCCGCCTTGCGGCTGCGGATCAGGCGCTTCATGGCGGTCTTGTAGCTGTCCGGTGTGTCCATCAGCGAGAACAGCGAGAACAGCACCATCTGCACCTGCTGCGGCGTCGACAGGCCCGCGGTGTGGTTCAGGGCCACCGTGCGGCTGTCGGCCACCAGGCGGTCGATGAACTTGAGCTTGTCGGGCTCAGTGGTGATCGAGGTATAGCGCTCGTGCAGTTCTTTGCGCGTGGCCTCGGGCAGTTGGGCGATCTTCTCGTCGAAGATGTTGTCGCGGTGCGTGGCGATTACGCCGAGCCGCCAGCCGGTCGCGCCGAAGTACTTCGAGAACGAGTACACCAGGATGGTGTTCTTCGGGCACATCGCGAACAGCGAGACGAAGTTGTCGGCAAACGTGCCGTACACGTCGTCGGTCAGGATGATCAGGTCCGGGCGCTCTTCGACGATCGAGGCCAGATACTCCAGGCTTTCATCGCTCATGCGCACCGACGGCGGGTTGCTCGGGTTGACGAGGAAGAAGGCCTTGACCTTGGGGTCGCGCAGCTTGTCGAGTTCCTTGTTCGAGTACTGCCAGCCGTTGCTCGGGTCGGCGTCCACGGACAGCTCGACCAGCTGGTAGTCGTTCAACTCGGGGATCTCGATGTAGGGCGTGAAAATCGGCATGCCCAGCGCAATGGTGTCACCGGCCTTGAGCAGGTGGTTCTCGCGGATCGAGTTGAACAGGTACGTCATTGCCGCCGTGCCGCCTTCGACGGCGAACAGGTCGAATTCGCCGATGAACGGGTGATTGCCGATCATCTCCTTGCGGATGTACTGGCCGACGATGACTTCGGACAGCTTGAGCATGCGGTCGGGCACCGGGTAGCTGCAGGCCAGGATGCCTTCGCACATCTCATAGAGGAAGGCGCCGGCATTCAGGCCAAGCTGGTCGCGCACATAGGACACGCGCCCGCCAGGAACGAGACGCCAGGCACGTGCGCGATCGCGCGCGACAGGTCGAAGCGTTCCTCGATGCCTTCACGGCGCGGGAAGCCGCCCACGCCCTCGGGCATGTAGGAGAACGAACGCTCCGACTCGCGCATGGCGAACAGGCCGAGCTGCCAGAAGCCGTGGCGCGGAATCGTCGCCAGGAAATTGGGATTGCCGCGGCCCGCATTCAGCATCAGGCGGTCGGCATCGCTGCTGGCAAGCTTGATCAGTTCATCCTTCAGCTCGAACGGCGAGAGGCTGGCCAGCTTGGAGATATCCGGTTTGGTCATGACTTGCTCCTGTTAAGACGCTTGTCGGGTTGGCGCTGGCGGGCCGGGACGGTAGTGGAATGGCCCGCGCAGCGGTTAGGGATTGAAGGTAATGCCGGAGCGACTAGACCAGGCCCACGATCAGCGGGCCGAGCAGCGTCAGCAGAACGTTGGCAATGGCATACGTGATGGCGAAAGGAACGGTCGGCACCGGGCTTTCCGCCTTGTCCAGCACGCCACCGAATGCCGGGTTTGCACTGCGCGATCCCGCCAGGCCCCGGCGAGCACGGCGGCGTTGTCGTAGCGGAGCACATAGCGGCCGAACAGCATGGTCAGGAACAGCGGCAGCAGCGTGACCACGGCACCGAGGATGAAGATGGTCAGGCCTTGTTGCTTCAACGTGGTGGCTGCCTGCAGGCCAGAGTTGATACCGACGATGGCCACGAACGCGGCCAGGCCGAAGTCCTTGAGCAACTGGCACGCGGCAGTCGGCATCGCGCCGAACATCTTGTGCTTGGACCGGGCCCAGCCGAATACCAGGCCGGAAAGCAGCGCGCCGCCGCCGGCACCCAGTGTGAGCGGAATCCCGCCAACCCGCCATACCAGCAAGCCGATCAGCAGGCCCACCAGTACGCCAGCGCCAAAGTAGACAAAGTCTGTCTTCTCGCTCGGGACCAGCTCATAGCCAGCCGTCTGCGCCGCGCGCTTGGTATCGGCCGGCGTGCCATAGAGCGTGAGGATGTCGCCGTGCTGCAACTTCAGTTCCGGCAGCAGAGGGAGCGGGTTGTCATATCGCTCGATGTACTCGATATAGACGCCATGGCGCATATCGCGGCCTACCATGTCGACGATTTCGGCCACCGTCTTGTTGTTCATGCCCTTGGCGGTAAAGACGACGCGGCGCGTCTGCATGAC
Source organism: Cupriavidus sp. UYMMa02A (assembly GCA_001725945.1). GTDB lineage: Bacteria > Pseudomonadota > Gammaproteobacteria > Burkholderiales > Burkholderiaceae > Cupriavidus. The sequence continues at coordinate 5,232 of LRMT01000120.1, forward strand.
CACGCTCATGCCTTCTGCGTCGGCGACTTCCTCGCCGATCTGTGCGGCCGTCGGCACCATGGCGTCGCGGCGGCCCACCAGCAAGACGAGGTCGCCTGCCTTCAGCACTTCGTCCTGCTTGACCTCGATGGGCTTGCCGCCGCGCTGGATCCTCTCGACCGTGACAAGATCCTCGCCCCCGATTTCGATCTGCGAGACAGTCTTGCCGGCAGCTCCGGTCACGCGGAACAGGCGCCCCGACAGACGCGACACCGCACCACGCTGGCCAGGGCCAAGCTGCGGCAGCCCGCCATGCAGCTTGATCTCCATCTTCTTGGCGTCCGTCTTCAGGTCAGCCTTCATGAAGCGCGGCAGGATGTTGACGCAGACGATGATCGCGCCGAGCGAGCCAAAGACGTAGGTCACGGCGTAGCCGATCGCAACGTTGGCCTGCAGTCGCTTCACTTCCTCGGCCGACAGGCCGAGCTTGGTGATCGCGTCGCCTGCCGTGCCGATGATGGCCGACTGGGTCATGCCACCGGCGGCAAGGCCGGCCGCGATGCCCTTGTCGAGGTCAAAGATCTTGGCCAGCACCACCACCGTGGCCAGCCCGCATACCGCCATGAATACCGCCATGGCGATCTCGCGCAGCGAACTGCGGTTGAGCGAGTTGAAGAACTGCGGGCCGCTTTCGTAGCCCACTGCGTAGATGAAGACGGCGAACATCACCGCCTTGACGCCGTTGTCGATCTGGACACCGACCTGGCTGATCAACACCGCGGCCAGCAGCGAACCGGCCACGCCACCGAGCTGGAAGCGCCCGAAGGTGATCTTGCCGATGGCGTAACCGACGGCCAGCGACAGGAATAGCGCTGATTCCGGCGATTTCTGGAAAATGTCATGCAACCATTCCATGAGGGCCTCCTGGTGCGATGGGAGCGGGTTGAGACGACTGCTGGGACGAGGGTATTGCCCGGTTGGTGAAGCTGGTTGGAGTGCAAGGCACTAATGCCGCTGCCCGGTGCTCCGGCCATCGCCACGGCGATTGGCCCCAGCAGCGGAAGCAGGACGTTGGAATTGCGGCGAAGAACTGCGGGCCGCCGGTGAAGCCCGGCGAGGCAGGCAGGCCTGAAAGGAAGTCCATGGCGCGGCAGCGATATCCTTGGGGCGTTCGGCATGGCGCGGATACGTGCCGTTGCGGCGCAGCACAATATGCGGCCACGCAAGCAGCCAGTACGCGTCTGCATCTGCAACCGGATGCAGCGTGATGGATTATCACTGTCGGGGTGAAGCCGGCGTACTGAAAGCTTTTGTCCGTGAATTAAGTCCGGTCAACGCCCGCTGCGCTGCAGGGCCGCAGCCCGGCAGCGTTTCACCCGATCGGGTGCGGCGCGGTGCCGCCAAGGGTGTTGCGCTACTTGGCCCCGGCGAGCCGTGCGTCGATGTGCTTCGCACGCTCCAGCGACCCTGGATGGGAGCTGAGCATGCTGGACTGCCCGCCATCGAGCCCGGCAAGCTTGCGGAACGCCGAAGCGAGCGCCTGGCGGTTGGCGCCGTTCTTCGTCAGCAGGTCGAACGAGTAGTCGTCGGCGGCGCTTTCCTGCCGTTGCGAGAACTGCGCATTGACGAACTGCTCGCCGAGATCCGCAATCTGCGACGACGTCAGGGCCGTGAGCGTCGGGCTGCCCAGCGAGCCGAGCAGCCCGCGCGCGGCCGCCGTGCTGTACGCGACCTGCATGGCTGCCTTGGTGTGGCCGAGCGCGACATGGCCGATCTCGTGCCCGACCACGCCCCGCACTTCATCGTCGGTCATCAGGTCCATCAGCCCGCTGTACACCCGCACGCAGCCGTTGGCCATGGCCCACGCGTTCACGTCCTGCGTCATATAGACCTTGGCGTCCAGCGGCAGGCCGGTATTGGTGAGACCGCTCATTACGTTGGCGAGCCGCTTGGCATAGGCGCTGTCGGCCGCAGCGATGGTGTTCTTCTTGTCCATCTCCGCGCACGACTGGTCGGACAGGGTCTTGACGTTGGCATCGGTCAGCGTGGCCGCCGAAAACAGGCTGCCGCCTGCTTGCGTCATGCTGTCCATGTTCATGTTGGCGCAACCGGTCTGCAGGGCGATGCAGGCAAGCGCAGGGACGGCATATCGCGCGTATCGCGCATATCGCGTCTTGGGCGTCATGGCGGGACTCCAGGGCAGGATTGACCAATGCATAGCATAGGAAAACCGCGGGCGGCTGCGCCAGTGGAGTCCGTCCGACAATGCCGCTCGGCATCTGCTGCCCTGGGCATAGGAGGTGTGACGCCGGATGTACGTATGGATGTGATTCTCGGGATGCTCCGGGGCAACCGTCGCACGCATGTTGTGCGACGGCCCACGTTGCCCCGGTGCTCCTGGTAGGACTCAGTGCCCGGGCAACTCGTAGGCGATGGTGCGGATGACGCCGCCGCTGTCCGGGACTTCGCAGAGAATGCGGGCGGACCGCACTTGCAGGTTGAACGGCGGCGCCGTCAGCACGAGGCCGCTCGGCATCGGCCCGAACAGCCGCAGGTGCGAGCCGATCGCCTTGTCGAGATTCGGCGTGAAGTTCACGCTTTGCGGCAGGTACTCGGTGAGAATCAGCACCTTGTACGGTGCCAGCTTCGACAGCACGGTGGCGATGCGCGCATTGTCCAGATGGTCGAGAACCTGTCGCAGGAACACGATGTCGCCCGGCGGCAGCGGGTCGGTGGTGATGTCCACGCAGCGGAAGTCGACGTCAAGTTGGGAAAACCGCGTGCGGTTCGACTGGATGGCCGCATCCACCACGTCGCAGCCAATATAGCGTCCGCATACGGCTCGGATGCGCTTGCCAACATTGAAATCACCGCAGCCCAGGTCGACGACGGCCGGCGGCTCGGGCAGCGCCCGCAGGTAATCGGTCACCGCCTTCACATACGGCTCGACGATCTTGGGGTCATGGGAACTGCTTCCGCTATAGAAGCCGGACTGGTCGTCCGCCACGCCCCAGGCGCCGGTCTTATACACGTGCGTGAACACTTCCCCGAGCGACTTTCCTTCGTACAGCGAGTCTTCCCTGCGTATCAGGCGGTCGCGGTGGAACTTAAGCACCCATGCAGGCATAAACGGCTTCAGACGCTGCTTGAATCTTTGCGCCAGTACGGAACGTGCGGAAGTGGCTGCCGTAGTCATATCGCCTCCTGTCCGGGGAGAAAATGTGTAGAGGGTCCGGATGTTCCAGCTTAGTAACAATGAGGAACCGCCTCATCCCAACGATTGATCACGTTTGTGCGGTAGACCTCAGAAAAGGTGGACTGCCACCCGCCTGCGGCGGTATCGCACGTCACGATACCGCCGGCCTTCAACCCTTCAATGGACGAACACGATCCGTTCCAGTGCTTGCTCCATCTGCTCCTTGAGGCAGCCGACCAGACAATAGACGCTGAAGCAGGCTTCGGAGGTCTCGCACTGTTGTTCAAGCAGCGCCAGTACGCCATTCATGCCGGCGCTGACTTTTTGCAGTTGCTCGTAGCCTTGAAGGAGGTCTGCGCTGTCGATGCCTGGTGTTGGGATGGCTTGCGGCTGAGTTGCGATTGTCATTGGAACCCCTCGATCTATTCAGTTGGAAGGGCCTGCACGAGATGACGGAAAAGGGAGGTGGCAGGCCGACGGCGGGGGTGGAAGCCGGAGGATAGATGCACCAAGCCGGTCAGCTTACGCTGCCCCGCCCGGCCTGCCATTGGTGGTGTCAATCACGTGTGCAATGGCAACGACTTACAGCGGCCATTGCCATATCTATCCTCCGAGCTTCCACACTCGATCACCGATGTTTTTGGTGACCGAGCAAGTGTCTTGCTTCGGCCAGAGGGTGTCGACGAGAGGAGTCTGAATTGGGGAGGCCCGCGCGCACGTACGTGTGTCCCGGCATCTACGATCATGAGCTCCCGTTGTCCAATACACGTCTACGCCGACACGCTCCCTGCCGCACGGCCACGAAGTGGCATCCGCAACGCCCCAATCACCGAGGCTTGCACTCATTTCGTTTATAAACGAAAATGAATCCATATCGAATTGAGCACTACCTGACGCCGGGCGAGCATCAGGATCTCTATCTGGACTGGCTGCGACGGCTGCGTGACAGCCAGTCCAAGGTGGCGGTGATTCGCCGGGTGGCCCAGGTTGAACTGGGCAATTTCGGCGATCACAAGTTCTGCCGTGATGGGGTCTGGGAACTGCGCATCGATGTAGGGCCAGTCTACCGGGTGTATTACGCCGTCTCCGGTCATCGCGTGGTGCTACTGCTGTGCGGTGGCGACAAGCGGACACAGGATGCGGATATCGCCCGAGCGGTGGGCTATTGGCAGGACTGGCAACGGAGATCGGATGATGAGAAGCAGACCCCATGACGAGGCAATGGCCGAGCTGTACAGCAGCGATCCGGCGCTGGCCTTGGAGGTGATCAACGGCATCCTGGCCGATGGCGACCAGGCCGAGTTGCTGATCGTGCTGCGCCAGATGACGCAGGCCTTTGGTGGTGTTCAGGCCGTGGCAGAGCAGGCGCACCTGAATCCGACCCAGCTCTATCGCACGTTGTCGCCGAAGGGCAATCCGGCGCTCAGCAGCCTGTCGGCCATTCTCAAGGCGATGGGGATGCGGCTGGCGGTTCAGCTGGTGACCACGCCGGCTCGCGCGGCCTGAGCATTTGCCAAACGAAAGCAAAACCGCTCATTGCCCTGCGGCAGTCTCAAGATAGCGACAATTGCAATATCGTAAACTTTATTCGCTTCATTGTTAGCATATTGCTAACAATTGGGGGGTGTATGCATGCATCGAGTTCACCAAGCAAGCGCAGTCAAGCCGCGTGGAAACGCATACAAATGACCGAAATCCAATTCATCGAACGCGACGGCCACCGCGAGTTCGCGGTCGTGCCAATCGAGGTATGGGACCATGTCAAACACCTGATCGAGGATCTTGATGACGCCGCGCTGTTTGACGCGGTGAAATCCGGCGACGACGGGTTCCGCGTGCCGGCCGCGGTGCTTGACGCCGAACTTGCCGGTGATCACCCCATCAAGGCCTGGCGGGACTATCGCCGCATCACGCAGGATGCGCTGGCAAGTGCAGCGGGACTTAGCAAGCCCTATCTCAGCCAGATCGAGAATCGCAAGCGAGACGGAACGGTTGACGTGCTGCAGAGGATCGCGGCGGCGCTCGGCGTCCCGATGGACATCCTGGTTGAGCCGAAGGAAGGTTGAGCGGCTTGCGGGATCGAGCGGCAGCGTCGTGGCCGGCACGGGCAAAACAGAGGTGATATTGAACGATGTAACCTCATGGGTTACACTAATCAAATGATTCGATCCTTCGCACACAAGGGGCTTGAGCGGTTCTTCACCTCCGGGAGCTTTTCCGGCATCCAGGCGATCCATGCCAAACGGCTGGGCCAGATTCTGGCGCTTCTCGATGAGGCCGCCGTAGTCGATGACTTGAACGCCCCGGCGCTGCGGCTCCACGCTCTCAAGGGCGACTTGACCGGCTACTGGGCTGTGACAGTGCAAGCGAATTGGCGTGTCATCTTCCGTTTCGAAGACGGGGACGCACACGTTGTTGACTACCTCGATTACCACTAAGGGAGAGGCACCATGCGCATGCACAACCCGCCGCATCCCGGCGAAATCCTTCACGATCTCTGGCTTGAGCCGCTTGGCCTGACTATCACTGATGCCGCGGTGGCACTCGACGTGTCGCGCAAGACGGTTTCCGAGATCGTAAACGGCCGGGCCAGCATCAGCCCGGAAATGGCCGTCCGCCTTGAAATGGCATTCGGCAAGAGCGCGGCTTCGTGGCTCGCGCACCAGGCGGCCTACGATCTGTGGCAGGTCGATCAGCGCCGGGCCGACTTGCACGTCCAGCCGCTGAAGCACGTGGTCTGAGCGCTGTTGCTTTAGGGCCGCTGCCGCCGTATGCGGTCGAAGTCGGCCGGCGTCGCGGTACCGGCAAGCAGTGGAGGCTCACAATGGCCGCAGCGGCTGTCTTTGTGCCCCCGGACGGAGCGGGCCTATGTCGGACTATGCTGGAACGCTTGATGGTGCCCGGGGTCGGACTCGAACCGACACGCCTTGCGGCGGGGGATTTTGAGTCCCCGATTCTCGGACTTTGATGGATTTGGCTGGACGTCGAGGTAGATGTTAAGTGGTTGATTTTACAGAAGTTTATGTCTGATAACGTCTGCTGGCGTCCGACGCCATCTCGCGTTAAACTGTACACAAGACTGTAAATGAAACATCGATGAAGACAGCCGTTTCGCTGCGCGAAGCCATCGCGAAAATCGAACCAGGTCAGTTCATGAAGCTTGAGCCGGTGTCCCCGGGCGGCACCCTCGTGCTTCGAAAGGACGCCAAGGGCTCGCTGGTCTTCTACTGGCGCGTGACCTTTGAGGGGAAGTCACCGCCGTACCAAATCGGCCTCTACGATTCCGCAGCTCCTCCAAAGAGCACGAGGCCGACTGCGAAGGGGTACTCGCTGAATGCAGCGCGTTCGGCGGCTGCCGACATGGCTGCTAAACACTATTCGGCGTTGGCGGACGGCGGCTATGCGTCCGTGATTGCCGCTGAGAAAGCGGCCGTCCAGGCGGTGAAGGAGGCAGCAGCGGCGGCTGACCAGACGCTGCAGAAGCTCGTCGATATGTACGCAGGCGAAAAGGCCTTGCGGAATCGCGAGACGGCGAAGCAGGTCCGAAACCTCTTCGCAAAAAATGTCCGGGATGTCTTTCCTGAGACGGCCAAGACGCCGGCTAACAAGGTTACGACGGAGCAGATTGCGACAGCCCTGCGCAATATAACAAAGAGCGGAAAGCAAAATACGGCACGCAAGCTTAAGGCATACTTGCACTCGGCATTTGAGATGGCAAAAGATGCTGAATATAACGCCTCTGTTCCTGAAGAGTTCAAAGCGTTCAAAGTAAAGCGAAATCCGGTTTCTGATGTGTCCGGAATATCCTCGGGTAGAGGAGCCGATAAGGACCCAATTTTGCCGGAGGAATTGCTGGAATATTGGAAGGCAATCGACGTCCCGGGCGCAAAAGCAGCCCTTGCTCGGTTGCATCTTTTCGTGGGCGGTCAACGCGTAGAACAGTTGGTGCGGCTCAAGAACTGCGATGTGGAGAAGAACGCTGTAAGACTTTGGGATACGAAGGGGCGGAAGGGTGAACCTCGCGAGATTTACATTCCTCTCATTCCGGTCGCAGCTGAAGCCTTAAAGGAGATTCGCGCTAGTGGGGAGTATGCCCTCAGCGTAACGGAAGGTAAGCATCTGAGTGCAAAGACTGCGCTGTCGTGGGTAAAAGAATTGGTTGGAAATAAAGTGGAAAATTTCCAGCTGAAGCGAGTTCGGTCGGGTGTAACTACTGTGCTGGCAAAGCTAAAAGTGGATAAAGAGGTCAGAGACCATCTTCAGTCACATAATCTCAGTGGTATTGAGCATCGGCATTACAACGCGCACGATTTCTTTGACGAAAAGAAGAAAGCCTTGACTGCCATGCACGATTTCCTTGCGTCCAACGCTGCGAAGTAGCGCGAAGTGTTTTTTCCGCGCCGGAACGCTCTTTTTGTGTGGGAAACCGGAATTAGCCGGACTACGTACCGGTTAGCTGGACTGGAATTTCAGATTTAGCTGGACTGACGTGCGCCGGCAGGGGTGGTGTGGCCAGGTGGGACCGCTGCGGCCAGAAACCGTCATTCAACTAATCGGTCCGGATTCTAAGCAGTCACGGTAAGAAGACGCGCGGACGTCCTCAGCAATCCGTTGAAGGCTGCCTGCTTCAAGCTTCAGCAGAGCTGTTGCAGTGTAATCACCATCATTAACGCTCATCTTTACAATCAGCGTCACATTGCCCATTGGCGTCGTCGTTGCGGCCAACGACAACTCGCCGTCAATCGCCTCCCACATTTTCTGGCCCTGCCAGCCAGCCCAGCATTCAGCCATTTCATCGAACAGCGTCGAAGGTGGTCCATTGTGATACGTAGACGCAACGACTTCCCCGACAAAGGGCGTTCCTGTAAGTCGCGCCAAGAACCGAATTTCGTAGTCTTCGCGGCTTTGGAGAGTCAAACTTAACGTCGCTGCGGATTCGCAAGATTTAATGTCAGCCATGTCTCGTACTAAGGACCCCGGTTAAAGGTGCAGCTAGACTAGCATGCGGGCCACTTTTGGCAAAAATCCGCCAGTCCGCTTCGGTCCGGCAAGAGCCGGTGAGCAACCGGTGAGCAACCGGTGAGGCGCAGCCCAGCGAATTCGCGCTTCGCGTCACGGCAGTCTCGCCATTTCCGATTCTAATGGGGGCGAGCGCTAGCCGAGTTCGCTGCTAAGTCTTTGATTTTAAAGAAGACGCAATCTCATGAATTCCGGCTCCTCACATTTGGTTGCTCACAGCCCGGAGGGAAGGTGATGGGGGAGCCGCTGAGACGCCGCCCGGCCGCGAGCCGGGAGCGAAGCGGACAGGCGGCCGGGTGACGTCTCAGTGGGGGCGTGAGCCCCGGTCCAGGCGGAGCCTGGTGGGGGAGCCGCGGCCAGTCCGGACGCAAGCCGGAGCCCCTTGGGGCGACTGGCGGCCGGAGCTGGTCGTGGGGGCGAAGCCCGGCGCGACCCTGCAAGGGGCGGGCAAGTACGTCCAGGAACGTGCTTCAGCACGTAGACGACGCCCATCGGGCGGCGGCGTCCTGGAGGCACTTGCCCGCCCGCGTAGCGGCCGCCGAAGGCGGTGCCCGTAGGGCAGTGGGGCGCCCCCCAAGCCGAAGGCGCTGGAGCCCCGTAGGGGCGTGAAGGCCAAGCCCGGCAAGGAGTCCGTAGGACGACCCAGGGCGCGGAGACACGGGAAGGAGCCGTAGGCGACCCAGTGGCGGAGTGCTAAAGCTGCGCATGCGGCTTTAGCAGTGCTTTTAGCGATGTGTTTGTCGAGCTATACGCTTCCATGAACACATTCGAACAGCGTCACCAGAACGCCCTCCAGGCCCTCACTTGGGTGCATCAGTTCGGTTGGCTTCGCGCGACCGAGCTGGGCACTCTGATGTGGCCTCATCATGCATCTCAGCAGGTGCTTGGCAGTCGCCTGGCGAAGAGCCTCATCGAGCGCCAACTCGTCATCGAGCGACGCCTCCCGAAGGGGCAGGGCGTGCGCTCGTTCTGGCCACCGCCGGCGTTCGGCTACTCGCCGAGATAGGCATTGATGCGACCTCGGGCAAGGACATCGGCAAGGAGCTTGGTGAGCATTGGATTCCAGCGCTCTCGTGGCGTCATGACCTAGCTGCCCATGGTGTGCTGGCCGCGCTTTACAGGAACGGCTACGACGTGTTCCCCGAGCATCAGCTTCGGCGCGAAGCTGGTCGCATGGCGAAGGTCCCGGACGGGCTCGCCAGGAAGGGCGGGGAGGTGCTCTGGCTAGAGGTGGAGAACGCGCGAAAGAGCGGCCCGGAGATGCGCAAGCTGGCCGACGCTGTTTGCGCTGTCGCGGAAGGTGCAGTGCGCCCAGTGATGGGTCTGCAACCGAACGTGCCGATGGTCGCTTACTACGTTGATGCGACCGATGAGCGCGGCCACCAGTTGGACCATCGCGGTCGCATCACGCGAGCGGTACAGACGGCCGCGACGCGACCGACGTTGGTGATGTGGGCTGCTTGTGTGAATCGTGGCGCTGGCATCGGCAAGATGACGCTCGAAAAGGAAACGCTGACGTCAGACGCAGCACTCGCCGTGTTGCGCGTGATGAACGCCGGAAGCTGGCGTCCGATACCTGACTTCGATGTTGAATCGAGCTGTGCAAACTACGGAAGTTTGCGAGCTGAGGTGTGGAATGACGATGGGCACGGCTGGTCGTGCATCATCATCGATAGCAGCACCGGCGAGCAAATCAGCCCTGCAATGCAGGCAGATCCATCTCAGCAGCGAAACTCGCGGCAGCAGCTCAAATTGCCGCAGTGTTGCAGTAAGCAGAGGGGGGACCTAGGTCCCCCCTCGCTGCCTTGAGCGGCAGCTCACCCCCTCCTTGCTCCAACGCTTGCATTGACCTCGTGCGAGCTTAGAAAGGCGAACGCTCATGTCCGCCTCCGGCGGCGCAGAAGTTCGCTTGTGAGGCCTCTAGGCGCTTCTACGAGCGCTTCTTTGGTGAAGCTGGTGCGCAATGCGACACCACTGTTCCTGGCTGCCCGCGCCGCAGGCGCAAGTCAATGTTCGCCAAGATGTTGAGGTGGTGCGTCTCACCTTGGAGGGGAGGTGTAAAGCCTCGCTGGGGGGATGACAGAGCCGCTACTCGCATGTCTCCAGACCGTATGCAAGGCGGCTCTCTTTGATTGAAAAAAAGGTGTATTGATATATTCCTTGAATGCCATCCTCGATGCGGATCATTCCGCCAAAAACACCCACTATTCAAGGGCAGTTTTTCTTGGTGCTGAAGAATTGAGCGTTACCAATTCACCATAGCAGCGTTACCACTTCACCACACCCCAGCGTTACCAATTCACCATACCGACTCCATCGATGAACCTTAGTGCCTTGCGCGAGGTGGTCGGCCGATTCGGTAAAGGCCTGGGGACGTCTCCGTCACCGTCCAGCCAATTCGCATCAGTTCCTTCAACGCTTGGCGTACTGCCATCCTGCGCTTGCGAAGCGTACTGCCGTCTTGGGTGCCTTCGTACACGTATGAACATAGAGTGTCCAGGCTTACCGGACGGCTGTCGCCTTGATTGACCCAGTGGAGGCGGCTGTGGAGGAGGTGAGCAGCCCCGCCTTGAATCTGGCGGACTTCATCCATGTTCACGCGCAGAAAGTTCTGACGTCCAAGGAGGGCGTCTGTCTGCACGGGATTTATCGAGACCACGAGTTCGCCGGTGAGCTCGTCTAAGCCGTAGCTACCGACCAGCCGGAAAGCTCCCTCGAATCCAGGCTTCAAGACCTGGACGGTGACATTGGACAGGCGAAGGAGCGATGCTCGAATCTGCCTGAAGCTGTAACCTCCCCGAGCGAATCCCGCCGTGTCGGCCAGCGCGCCCAAGGTGAACCTTGCTGCTACCGTTCGAGCTTCCTGGGCGTCTCCTTGGGCCTCCAGCGTAGCCCTCTGAGACTGGCCGTCACGAAGTAGCCCGCGGACACTGCGTAGCCCGGCCGTGGCCAAGGCCACGACTGCTTGCAGGACGCGCAAGTCCGTAGAGTCAAGAGGCTCAAATCCAATAAAGCGAAGGGTGGCGTCACCCACTGCGTAGGTGATGTCCAGCTTGTGTGCCTTCCGTTCTCCGGGCGCAAGCTCCGAAAAAGCCCATGGGCATGAACAAGCGGCTGAGCCAGCTTTGCATGCGTCGCGTCGCTGTCCTCATGCGCATTCACCGCCACTGAGCGATGTCAGCAGGCGCTCAATGTCACTGCGCCGCCAAGCAGAGATGCGGGGCCCCAGCTTGACTTGGGCCGGGAAGCGGCCGGATTGGATTCCGTCGTACCAGGTCGAACGCGACACTGGGACAATCTTCAGTACTTCGGGCAGGCGCAGCAAAGAGTCTGCAGTATTCATTACGCATTTCCATCCCCCCGGGGGTGAATCCGGAAATGTGTCCTCGTAAGCCAAATATTCCTGTGCCGGCGAAAGGGGTTGCTCCGCCAGCGTCCGGTGGCATCCATCTATGCCTGCCTCTGTATAGGGTCATCGGGGGGATGATGATTGACGCAAATTCATGCAAAGTTCGCATCAATCGAACGCATCTATGCGCGGACGCGTTCGCAACTAGGTCGATGGCTGGCTTGTAGGCGCCTTCCGCAGCGAAACTGTAAACAGAACTGTAAACGCCTCAGAATCGCTTCGCTCTGGCAAATTGGAGAGCTAAGGGTGCCGAAGTTGAAAAGAGCCCAAAAATAAGGGGTTCTTTCAAAATTGGTGCCCGGGGTCGGACTCGAACCGACACGCCTTGCGGCGGGGGATTTTGAGTCCCCTGCGTCTACCTGTTTCACCACCCGGGCAGGTGTGGGCGCCGGAATCGGCACCGCCGCTGAGCGCGAATTATGCCGGAAATCCCCTCTGCCGACAACCATTTGGCCCCCTCAGCGTCCCCGGCGTTCGTTGGTG
>LRMT01000121.1 GCA_001725945.1 Cupriavidus sp. UYMMa02A
AAAGTGCGTAGGAAAGGTGCGACGTGAGGAAAATGCCGTCCTGAATTGGCCTTCTTCTCTCACATTACGAAACCAAGGTCGGGCTTACCTGCATCGCTGCTCGCCGACCTCATTGATCAGCGTTTCCCTAGCACGGGCGAGCATATCCAGCTCTTCCCAACTCAGCGATGTCATGGTGGCCTGCTGCCCTCTGCGGTGAATCAGGATAGCGGAGCGGGTATGCGCACGCAGCAGGCGCATTTCCTTGTTGGGTGTGACGAACAACGGATGCAGGCCGAATTCGCGCAGCGCCGAAATAATCCGTCCCGCCACGGCCTGCGAGCTTTTGGAGAACGCCTCATCCAGCACGATGGTGCCGAAAAGTGGTTTGCTTCCGCCATCCGGGCACAGGGCATAGCTTAGCGAGGCTGTCAGGATATAGCTGGCGATGATTTCCTTCTCTCCCCCGCTTCCGCCCTGCGAACCGGTGCGAGTTTCCATGACCGCGCCCGTGCCGCGCTCGATCACCGACACGGCAAACTGCAGGCGATATCGTGGATCCAGCAGCGCGCGCGCGCCAATCGTAGTCCGGCGCTCGCTGGCATCGCGCAGCAGTGTCACCACGTGCGCGAGAGCCCGGAAGTGGCTCTCGCCTTGATCATCTTGCAATGCTGCCGATCGTAGTGCACGTTGTGCCTGCTGCAGCGACTTTAGGCTCTCATGCACCACCCGGCGCGGATCCAGCCGCAGATATCGCCCTGGCTGGAAATCTACCCGGCGCATGGTGTTATTAAGATCTTCGATGCGTTCCTCGATGATCGCCACTTCGTTCTCGATACTGCCGAGTAACTGTGTTACGCCCTGATCGGAGGATTGGTTGAGGTAGTTCAGGAAGCGCTGCAGCTTCTCCGGCAGAGCCTCCTCGTTAAGTATCTTCAGACGCCCCAGGTATTGCGGCACGTCCTCCAGTTCAGTGCCGACATCGGACAAGGAGCCGGTGTCCTCGCGCTTCGCGTATCCCATGGCGCGAATCAGATCCTTCTCGCAGCGAATAAGCGCTTCGGCAATCTTTCGAAGTTGCTCACGCAACCGCCCTTCCGCCGCTGCCTCGTGCTCCTCCAGCACATCGATCTGCTGCACACCGGACAGGTCAAAATATTGCTGTGCCAGTGCCTGCTGTTTCGCGTCCAGCCCATCGCCGCTTCGCCGGTAGGCACGCTCGCGCTGTGTCAGCGCCGTCTCGCGGTCCCGGCGCAAGCCTGCCTGGACGACGCGGCTGTTCTCGCGCGATTCGTTTGTCTTTGTCAACTGCGCCTTGGCGGATTCCCAATCCCGTTTTGCCTTCGCGGTATCCGATCCCGGGTCAGCCAAGCCATCCAGGCGCTTGAGTAAACTGGCCAATGTGCGTTCAGCTTCCGGCAGATCGATATCCTGGAACTGGACACTTAGCAACCGCTCCAGCAGTCCCACGCGAGAGCGCCGTGTGCTCACATCGGCCTTCGCAGCCTCGAACAGCGCCTGGTGCCCCTTTGCGCCAACACTGCATCCTGAAACTGCTGCTGGAGCGCGGCCAGGCTGTCCTTGTTGTCGAAGCCGGTCATCCATCCCTGGTTCAAGGGCGTCTTATCTTGCTTCTCAAAGAATCCGCTCTTGCCTGACATGAGGCCTTGGGCCGTCATGCCATGTGGCGTACGTTTCAACGCCTCAGGCGAGCCCACGCAATGCCGGTCGATGTCCGCCAAGAAATACTGCACGGCTTCCTTGTAATCATGGTCCTTGAAGTTCAGCTTCTGTGTGAAACCATCCGCAAAGAACGCTACAGCCTGCGTCGGTACCCTGATCTCCAGCAAGCGGACATGCAGCCGGTTATCGCGCCCATTCACCCAGGAGAGCGCCTCGCTCATCGCCGCCGACGGCACCATCAGACGCAGGCGGTGCCCGCCAAGCGCACGCTCGATGGCGCCGCGCCATTGCGCCTGTTTGGCTGTACCTCAACCAACTCCGCAACGAACGGCAACGCATCTTCACCCAAGTCCAGGTGTGCGGCCAGTTCACTCCTGAACTGTTGGTAAGATGCCGGAATGTTGGAGCCGGGCCGCGCCTGCACTTGCGCCAGAGACGTCTCCAGATCGGAGACTGCCTTCTCGCTGGCTGCCACGTTTGCCCCCAACGAGAACGCCTTGCCCTCCTGCTCAGCTAACGCCGCTTCCCCCTGCAACTTTAACTGGCCAGCCTGCGAGTGATTCGCAACGAAGACCTCCAGCGTGAGCGTACCGTCGAGTCCTATGGTCTTCGTGAGGCGCACATAATCCTGCGCATGCCGCTGCAGGCTCTCGCGGTGATTGCGCTGCATCACGATCTGGGCTTCCAGCAGTTCGATGCTGCTGCCGCCGCTCTGCAAGTACAGATCACGCAGGAACTGTTCCTCGGTTTCCCGACTGGCGACCTCGGTGGCCAACGCCTCGATGCGCTGCGCGCACAGTTCGATCTGCCGGTCAAGATAGGTCACCCGTTCTCCCCAGAGCTGGTGGGCACGCAGCGCATAGCAAACCGGGAGCATGGCAATCAGGTCGAGCTGGACCTTTTGTTGTTGCCGGTACTCGCCGCGCGACTGCCATCCCTTCTCGACTGGCAGCAGGGATTCCCGTTGCCTGCGCGCAATCTCCAGTTCCTGGTGTATCGCCGCCAGATCGTCGAACTCGGACGCTACCTCGGCCGCGCGCTGGAACGCCGAGCGGTCATCGAGTACCAACTCGCGAAACAGTTCGTCGATACTATTCAGCTGCTTGAGCCCGGCTGCACGGTTCAGCAAGGTAAAGGCGTTCTCGCCCACCTCGAAGAAGCGGCGCAGTTGCGCAATATAGGCCTTCTTGTTCTCGAATACCTGTAGATCGGCAAGCTCGCGCCCAAGCTGCTTTAATGCGCGCTTGCCGCCAGCGTGGTGTACTTCGAGCCACTCATCCAGTCCATGCTGCTCCTGCCGGGAAATCAACCAGATCCGATCAAGATCTGCAGCGGCCGAGCTACTGCCCTCCAGCGTAAAGATGCCGGCGATCGTCAAGCGCACGTTGCCGTTACCGAAGCTTGCGGCAATCGCCGACACGGTTTTGCCGGCCGGGCAATATGGTCGGTATCGCCACCACGTCCCGCTCCGGAAACGCCGCGTACGTAGGACACAAGATCGCGATCGCTTTCATGCCCGCCGGTCGAGGCCAGGTTGTAACGTGGCTGGGCCGCGATCAGTGTCATCAGGCGTCGACCAGTGTCGTCTTCCCACTGCCGGTTTGCCCAATGATAGCGGTACCCTCGATATCGATCTCAGCCTGGTGCCGTCCCCCAAACGGCCCCCAGTTGTAGACGTCGAGATGCGTTAGCACATAGGCCGCAGAGGGCAGTAACTCCTCGATTGACGGATGCCCTGTCTGGGGAGGCGTCATACGCCGTCCTCCGGATCGCTCGATGCGCCGCCATCGTCCCCAGCGCCCGCAGCTGCGCCGCGAGCCTAAGGGCCTGCAACAGGCTTTGCAGGTTATCGGGATTGGCAAGATGGACGATGATGGGCCGGATGGCGACCTGATCGTGCGAATCGACCTCGGAAACTATGCTATGTGGCTTGAGCTTCTCCAGTAAGGTGCGCAAACGCTGCTGCTCACGCGCGTCGCTGCCCAGATTGCCCAAGTACAGCTGCAATTGCGGCAGCAGGTCTTCCAGCGCGACTTGGGCATCCCCGGCCCCGATCCCGCTTTCCTGTTCATGGGCCACATAGTGCTGGCGCAGCAAGGCCACCAGCAGCGATTGTTCGAGCGTCAGACGCTGGCGGCGCACCAGCGGATGCGACCACTCGTCCTCGGCCTCCACAAACAAAGGTTGTGCCACCACCAGGAAGGCCAACCCTCGCACGTCGTCGATCTTCAACGCCAGGTCCAGCGGCTCCAGGATGCGATCGATATCGGCCGCATGATTGGTCGCAATGCGATAGAGATTGGGCTTTCTCGCGGCCTCCAGCAGCCCGAGTTTAAGCAATTCCTGGCAGGTATCCTTGACTTGGCGGGAGGTGATGGCAAGCCCGCGCTCCGCCTCGGCTTGCGCGGGGGATGGGAACGGCTCCTCTTCCTCGCTGTGTTGCGAAGGCGAACCACCGATTGCGGCAGCTTCATCCGCCGCGGTCAGGGCGTCGAAAATGCTCCCCATGCTATATCTCCATGTCCAAGCCGCGCAGATGTTCGGCGCCCAGCTCCACCTGGGGCACCTGGAAACGCAAGGCAGTCCCGTCCCGGCCAATCACATCGACGCTCTCGCGCTGCCGATGCACCGGGGCGTCAGCCTCCCTCGCCATGCTTAACCACAACGCGATCGACTCCAGATCATGGGTCGGCGGCAAATGCCGTGCCAGCTCGGCGATGCCCATGGGCTGCCCGCTCTCCTCCAGCAAGGCCAGCGTCCTCTCGATCAGCGCCTGGCGGTCGAGGCTATCGAATGCATCCCAGAAATCCTCATCGATCAGCGTAGGATCCATGCCTCGGGCGCCAAGTTCGAGGCCCTGTTGCTGATCGTCCTCGCTGGCCTTGAAGCGAAGCCGCTCCACCAGTGACAGCCCCGACACTGCGATTGCGACTGGCGGCAAAGGGCCGGCCTGGCGGCGTACCGCAGCACTGCCCCAGTCCACCGCCAGGGCCTGCTGCAGGATGTCGTTGACCAGTTCTCCAACCCGATGATGCTCAGCCGCCAGGCCCGTCTTGAGGAAACCCTTGACATCACGCTCACTACGAGCCCGGGCGCGAATCACCGCTGCCGACTCGTCCACCAGGCGAATAATCAACCAGCGCAATTCACCTTGCTGCTGCGAATTCAAGGCCGACCGGGTGGCTGGATGCCTGATGATGGAACGCAGGCGATGCTTCATCGCGTCCAGGTCCGCCGAGCGCCCCAACTGCTGCTGAAAACCATGAAACACCTTGCCTTCCGGCGTCTCCAGCAGGCCATCATGACTATTCAGCAGCTTGTCGACAATCTCGCCACGGTGGGTGCGCTCGCTGACAATCGATTGCCGCAGCCGTCGATCCGCCTCGCGATAGGAGTCCTCCACCCGCCGGAAGTCCCCCCGCAAGCTGGTGGCCAAGTTGAATATCTCGCGAATGCCCTCGGTTGCTTCCGCATCGCTCAGTACTTTGACCTCACCTGCGTTGACTGCGGCCAGTTCACTCTCAAGTTCGGCGATCTTGCGCTGCAAGTATCTGGCGCGGCTGCGCGGGTCCGGATTCAGACTTGACTCCAGATTCTCGATCTCCCGCTGCACGATGGACAAACGCGATGCGGTTGAGGTCATCAACCGGCCTTCGAGTCCAGCTACGAACCTCAACGCTTCTTCCAGCGCATCTGTAGCATACAGACGGCCTTCCCGCTCGATCACCAGCGCGCGCCGGATCCAAGCGCGTAACTCCTTGCGCGCTGCGGCCGCGCTGTCGTCAGCGTCAACGCCGAATTCGTCGCTATTGGTATGCTGCTCCAACAGCGCCGCCAAGGCCTGCTGGGCCTCTTCGAATTCAATCCCATCGTGACTCTTCTCGAACAGCGTCTGCAGACAGCTCAACACTAGCGGTGAACTGCGCGCCGCAAGCAATTGCCAGGCCGGGTGCTGGCGCCGGGCCTGGACATATTGATGGGTACGTTGCTTCCAATCGAGATCCATCTCGCTGTTTGTGTGTATGCTTTTGTGGGCAAGGAGCGGAGGAAACCAGCGCATTCGAAGAAGCGATTCTTCTGTCTTCCCGGCGTCCCGTCGCCCACCGGAACGCGCTCGGATGAGGGATGCTATCAGACAGGCGCCCGAATTTGCCAGGAAAGGATCGCCCCGGCAATGTCATGCCAGCGCAGTGCCGATCTCGCCAGTTCGGCGCGCGGCTCTTCGGCCGTCCGCTCGCTCTTCTGGCGAGCAGTTAGGCAAAAAGAGCAGTCTTCGCGCACGGCCGCGGGGCCGCGGTCTCCCCACCTCCGGCGCTGGAAGTCCCTTCCTTCGATTACTGCAATTTACGCAGTGGAATAACGTTCGCTGCTTCGTCACCCTCGCCGACGACTTGTTTAATGGGGAAGCCCCATATGCCCAATAGATTGCGAACGCAGCGCACAAAGCGACGAGAAAAAAAAGTCATTTCGAATTTCAAGCTATTTAAAAAGCTTCACCAAATCGGTCAATCTCGGCTGAATGTGCCTCCCGTCCAATTGCGCAACCCGTTCGGGTCAATGTCGCCACGTTCAACATGGTTGGTGGGTGACAGGTCAGGAGTTTGTGCGCATGGTGGAGCAGTGCAATGCACCGTCGCCCAACTGGTATGATCCGCGTAATAACGGCAACTGTGCTGAGGTCTCGAAGGACCTGCCACCGTGCAGCGCCTACACCGAATACTTCAAGCCGAATAGGAACACGCCGGCGCGGCGAGCAGTGCTGACGTCGTTTTCAATATGATCGTCCCGCCTGGCCTCACGCCATTCTTTGAGGAGCTCTACAAGTCCAGCTTCCAGTCGCGTGGCGGCAAGCTCGTCTGCACCTACTTCGATGAGAACTTCCTCAATTTGGTGCCGGCCGAGCAGGTCGAGGGTCTCTACGGCTGCCTGGACTACTACCAGGAGGTCGACGATCCGTTCAGCCGCGATCTGCTCGCCCGCTACAACAAGCTGTTCCCGGGCAGCGCGCTGTTCACCGCCGGCAGCGCCTGCAGCGGTCTCTACCGCGGCATGAAGCTCTGGGAGGCTGCGGTGCATGAGGCGGGCACCGTCGACCAGGACGAGGTAATCGCGGCGCTCGACCACGCGAAGATCGAACAAGGCCCCGGCGGGCTGGTGCCCGGGCAGCATCACGTCCGCATGAATATGTACATCGCCCAGGCGACGGGTGGCCGGTTCAAGGTCGTCAAAGCGCTCGGTGCCATCGATCCAGAAGAACGGATCAAGGGCGGCCTTTGACCCAATGCGATCCGGTAGGCCGCTGTGGGTTGAGGCGGCGCCCGCGCCGTGCAGGTGAGGGTTGCACAGGGACGATAGTCACACGGCGATTCACTGGCGCGGTGGGATTCTGCAAAGGTTTGGCCGAACCCCTGAACGCCGGCGCAGGCGGCTCGCGAGCACGCCGCCTTCCTCGCTCAGGTATGCCACCACTGCCTCGGCCCGTCTGGCCGCGTGATGCCGAGGCAGCTCATCCCCACCTCGGTAATCTCTATGACGAACAGGCTAGAAGTCGCCGGATCCGAGGACAATGACCTTGTTCATGGGGTTCACTGCCCACTGCAGCCGCGCCTGCTCCTGAATTCGATCAAGGTGTCGATGGAAGACGTCGACAAGGTGCCCCACCTGGCCTTGAGCCAACTCATCCAGGGCGGAACGCGAGACAAAGCCGTTCCCCTTTTCACCGTTTGCTTCGAACGTGAAAAGCACCCGATCGCCATCGCTCGCCACTTGCGGGGAATAGATGTGAAAAGACTTCGACATCTTCAACTCCTTTGGCTTGGGCGGAGAATCGTAGCATGAAGCTCATGACAATCCAGACCTTGGACGGCGAGGCCGGCAGTCTCCATACGGCAGCGATAGGCGTTCAGAGCCGGAAGTCATCGACCAGAGGCCGCGGAGACTACCAAGCCGATTGCTACGGTGAGCGCGACTGTGCAACTATAAGCGACATACCATACAATCCCGAGGCCGTCATTTCAGCCAACCACACTCTGCGAGCCAGGCAGGTCAGCAGAAATTCCCTCGCTCTGCGGCGGCGGTTAATAAGGTACGACGCGGGCGAAGATCGAGTTGAGAAACGAGACTCTTACCAATGGCAATTAGCAGTCAGATGGCTTCCGCTGTCGCGGGAAGCATGGTCCTCATTCAAGCATTTCTCGTTGCCATCATGAAATGGGGTACGACGCTGAATCGCTCAAAAAAGTCAGCGTTGACTTCTGACAGAACATTGAGCTTTGTTGTACTCACATTGCTATTTACCGTCCTCCTGCTGGCACTCACGGATGGCTACTATGCTGTGTGGTCGCCGATGCTCGGGCAACTCACCCTCCCGACATTTCCGGTCAGGACGGCACTCGGAATACTTTTCTTTTGGGACGTGTTCGTCTTCGCGGCGTTGATCAGCCTTTCAGGAGGCGCTGCCGCCAGCCCCTTCACCTCGGCTCTCTTTCTGGTTCCGGCACTCGCTATTTTCCTGCGCGTACCTGTTTGGCTATTCCTAACGTACTCCAGTCTCTGTGGAATTCTGTATCTTCTTCTTTCGGCAGAGAAATTTGAGCTTCCTTCCGTGTATGAGGAACAGTCCACAAATATGGCAGCTCACCGGTTCGTGAACCTGATGTGTCTGTCGCTGGCGACCCTCATCGGCCTAATTACCGCGCCATCCCCAATTTGATCCAGAATAAGCCGCTTACCTCCGGGGGCGGCTGAAAGCAAGGACTCCATCGGTGATGGCGACGGATGAATCGAACAAGTAAGCACGCACCATCGTGTCACGCCCCTCTGGCAGCAGCCCCTCTTGGGGTGATGGTGCTTTCTGTGCCAATTGACACGGTTTCAGCAAGAAAACCGTTCTGTATCCACGAGTTGTGCAAAGCGATTTTCGCGGAAAAGTCGTGTCCCCACCGCCTACGAGGCGAAATCGACAGTAAAAAACCTATCTGTCTCTCCCAATCGACGGCCTGCAGCGCTCGGGGCCACCAGACTTCCGGGGCATTTGCTACTTCAGCGTGAACCCGGTGGACTCAGCACCTGGACAAGCAAGCAAGTCATAGGGAGCATCTAGGTCATTGTACTTTTGATGCGAAATCTGGTGCTAGTAGGAGTGATCGCTCTCCGTGCATATATGAAACCGATGTCTTTTTCGGTATCAATTTGCACGCGAAGGATAATTACCCCTGTTAGAGCCCGGCCAGTTTAGGCCGCCACCTTCAGCGCAATGACTGAAGCATGCGCCGCTCCCTGGCCGCGGCTCGTTCCTGGGCGATCGTCATCTGCTCGCGGGCGCGCCCGAGTTCGGTCGAGCATTGCGTTTGCAGTTCCGCCAGCTGCCGGCGTGGCCTCCATGCCTTTCGCTACGCTGAAGATTGATCATAAAAAAGCCCACGCGTGGGTGGGCTTTATCGTTAAACTTGTGCTTAGCGCTTAACAAACTCAAGAATTGCTCTGACATCCTCATAGGAGGCCACGGAAGTATTTGGTGCCGTACTGAGTTCAGCGACGACATCCCTATAGGCGCGCATCAACAACTCGTCGCTCTCCGTTGGTGCGTTTACCGCAAACATCACCTGTTGCGGTAACTGGCGTTCGTTATGCAGTCGCTTAATCTTTCCAAGCCACTCCCATCCGTGGTCAAAGATCGCCGCCGCGTCATCATGGGCAAGATGCAGAGGCTTAATGGCTTGTACTGGCTCATCGTCGCGGTTCACACGTACAAATGGAAATGTCGCATGGTACGCGTCGTTCCCAACCTTGCGATTCTTGAACAAGGCCGAGAGATCTGCCGCTCGAAGCGTGGATTGAATGTGTTTCTCTAGGATTTGCTCTTGGTATACCTTAGTGGCAAAAGTCCTTCCCACGACATGGTCATAGACCCTATCGAGCTCATCTTTAGGATTTCCTGTCAGAATCACCCGCACATCGGCAAAACGAATCATGGATTCACGCGGGCGCACTAGTTCTTCGAAAAGACGAGTGCCAAGCGTAAGGGAGCCGGTGGCTCGCGCAAAGAGCTGCTTAATCCGATTCAGTTCCGCGCGTAGTGCCTCTCGAGCGGTGCGGTAGACGCTGGCATCCAACTCCTCGAAGAACGCAGTGATACGGCGAACGCGCGGCAGAAGCTTGAAGTCAAAGTAGCCAGTTTTTGGGCAAGCTAATACCACCCCGACGTTTGCGAACTCCTCGGTTTCGACGTACGGCATGAAGCGAACGATCGCGTACTGGCATGCGTATTTCACTTCGCTCCTCCCCATAGTCCGTCGCCTTGCGAGGACGCTAGCAATTGTTCGTAAACCGCCTTCGCGTCAAAAGATGTTGGAACACCCTCGCCCACCCACCACCATTCCTTGGGGGTAGCGTCACAGGCCTCAAGAAACTTTGGCGCTAAAGCTTCGAGCCTCTGTTCGTACTCCGCACGCGAAACGCAGTCGCCCGCGATAACCGCCCACTCCATTCGGAAAATGTGACTCTCAAGGAACAGGGAATGGTCAAAATCCCCGTCGAACGCTTGATTTTGATCGATGACGACGACATTTTCCGTCGTGGGATCCCACAGAAGATTTGGATTCCCACCGAGCTCTGTGAGGTTTCGATCACCATTGCGGACCCACCGGTCAAATATGAGTATATCTGAACGCATCTTCGGAGGCACAGATTTGATCTGCGGCCATGTCATCTCGATCGACAGAGCGTGAGCCAGTGAACCAAAGACCGGACCGGAGCCAAGTTCCTGCCAGTCTTGCGGCAGCAATTCGACGATCTCGAGGGGTACATCTAACACTTCGAAGGGCGGTATAGGCAGACCGAAACCTACACCTAAATGTCCCGCGATCCATTCGCAGATCTGGCTACGCCGCGAGGCATGTCTACCTTTGACGTAGTAAAGCTTGCCGTCCTCAGCTCGACATCGGAACGGCCTAGTGACGCCTTGGTCTGCTCGACCCAAGACCTCGACGATGCTTAAGTATGTCATCCGTGAGATGGCGAGGGACCAAGATGCCAGAATTGCGCCGCTGAAGCTTGCGACGAATTTTCAGAACCGATTCCCCCTGTTTTCCTTTTCGGGTTCGCGAGCCTACTCGATTTCCAACCATTTTGGCTACCCGCAGATGGGGTGGAATGTTAGCCGCCCCGAAAAACTCGACGCTCTGCCCCGCATTGACCGCGCGCTTGAGCCACGAGGGCATCTCGCCCTGCCCGTCCCAGGTCAGCCCTTCCGCGTTGCGGTAGCAGACCGCCGGCGG
This sequence comes from Cupriavidus sp. UYMMa02A, assembly GCA_001725945.1. Taxonomy (GTDB): domain Bacteria; phylum Pseudomonadota; class Gammaproteobacteria; order Burkholderiales; family Burkholderiaceae; genus Cupriavidus. The sequence continues at coordinate 10,941 of LRMT01000121.1, forward strand.
CGGCGGTGCGGGCGGTGGAGGTGGCTCGGGTGGGGGCGGCGGCGGCGCGAAGCACCCCGCCGCGTCGAGCTCTTCGAGGGTGAGCCCGTAGTCGTCCATCTGCGCCTGGACCCAGCGGATCGCGTCCGCCCGCTCAGTTTTGCTGTCATCGCTGCCGTCACTGCTGTCGTTGCCATCGTCCTGGTTGTTAGGCAGCGCCGCCGCCCCGGCTCGTTGCCCGGCTCTTCCCCTTGGGCTTCCTGCGCAGTGGCCGCCGAACTTCCGGCCTGCCGAGTTTGCTAGATTCTATGTATGGGGGCGGACCGGCCGCGCCCGCCAACCTGTCGTTCAGGACAAGAGATCGATGAGGAAACGCTCGCGCTTCTTGCCAATCCACGCGGGAGCCCGACCGCGCCCCGACCAGGTCTGGCCCGTCTTGGGGTTGCGGTACCTCGGACGCGGCGCGGCCTTCGTCTGGGTCGGAACAGCGCGGGCAGCGGGCTTAACACTGGGCTTGCCCGCAATGTCCTCAATGCTGAGGTCGTACTCCTGCATCCACTGCCGAATCTTCTCCACGACCTTTGGCACTTCCGTGGCTCGCAACTGCTCAAGTTGCGCATTGACCGATGCCAGTTGAGCGAGCAGTGAGGATTGGGACGGGCGTTGGGTGGCGGTAGGCGCTTTTTGCTCCTGTCGCGGCTTCCGGGTTCGCGTCTTCTGAGTCGGCGCTTCCGGGGCAGCCTCCACGCCAGGCAATGTTCTCTGCTTCGGCCCGCGCTTCCGGGTTGGGGTCGCTTGAGTCGTGACTTCCGGAGCAGCAACTTCAGCGAGGATTTTCGGCTTCCGACCGCGCTTCGGGGCCCGCATCCCTTCACGCGCAGCTTCCGGAGTGGCAGTTTCGGTGAGCGCTTTCGGCTGCCGACCGCGCTTCGGGGCCCGCTTCTCTTCAAGCGATGCTTCCGGCGCGCGGCAGTTTCGGTGAGCGCCTTCGGCTGCTTCCGACCGCGCTGCGCGGCCCGCGTCTCTTCCGGCGCGGCTTCCGGAGCTAGGGCGTAACGCGGTGCGACCGGGGCGGCCGTTTCGGTCCGTTCGTCCTGGGCGGCAGCTTCCGTCGGTTCGTCCGTGGCCAGGACTTCAACCGGAGCGTCGGCCACGGCTTCCGGGGTCGCTGCCGAGGGCATGGCTTCCATGGGCGCTTGCGGCGCGTCCGATTCCGTCAACGCTGCCGAGGCGGCGGCGTCCTTCGATGCTTCCGGTGCCACGTCTTCCGTTGAAGCGTCCGGGGCTACGTAAGGCCGCCGGCGCGATAGGACACGGTCGCCGTCGGGCCGCTAGCCCGGCTGGTCGACCAGAAGTCCATGCGTCGGGCCTGAGTGTCAACGCTGCCACGACCGACGCCTGCCTCACTGGATTCACCACTGACGGGATCCGCGTCGCGCATCGCCTCAGCGATGGGAAGCTCCATCTGGCCAGGTGCGTCCGTCGCCTTGCGCGCGACCAGGGGGTCAACCACTTGCTTTGGGGCCACTTCGTTCTCCTTCATTGCAGTCACTGCCGATGCAGACGCTGCCTGATCCCATGGACGGTGAGACCTTGTCTCTGGCGTGTCGTTCGCTTCTCGCCTACGTCCCTCTGCGCCTGGATTCAGCGGAATCGCGTCCGCCCGTTCAGTCTTTGCTGTCATCGCTGCCGTCACTGCTGTCGTTGCCTTCGTCCTGATGGTTGGGGTGCGCCGCCTCCGGCGCGTCGCCCCGCTCTTCACCCTGCGCTTCGCCCAGCTCATCCCGCTGAGTGTCCCCCTGACCGTGGCCCTGCGCTTCCGGCGCGGTCGCCGCCAACGGCCGCCCTTGCGCCGCCTTCCACCACCGCCGTCGCGTTCGCGCGGCGCGACGCGCAGGGTGGCCAGTTGCTGGCCAC
>LRMT01000122.1 GCA_001725945.1 Cupriavidus sp. UYMMa02A
CCTGGCATCCGTCCTCGCTGGGCGTGGCGGGTGCCACGGATCACTCGCTGCAGCCCGGCGAGCGCGTGACCGAAACCTTCGTCGTGGCGGGACGCGGCGGCGTGGTGGTGTGGACCGTGACGAACGCCCATCTGGCCGACCGCCGCGAGCGTGGCCGGGTCGAAGCCGACCACCGGGCCGAGCGCGCCGGCCAGCGTGCCCGTGAGCGGCAGGCCGGCAAAGCCGGAGCCGTCGATGCCGGTGATCATGCCGACCAGCAGCACGCCGAAAGCGACCAGCACGTGGTTGTCCGGAATCGTGTGCTGATAGGCCTGGATCAACTCGAACAGCAGGCTCGGCGCCTTGCCCGGCGGCAGGCCAAGGACCTGCGCGGCGGTCTCGCCGGCACCGATGAAGAAGAAGCCCGCGATCGGCAGCACCGAGCCCATCGCCTTGAAAGCGAACACGAAGCCGTCGGTGATGTGTTCCGGGCAGACGTCGAGCATGCGGCGCGGACCTTCCGCGGCGAGCGTCGCCAGCATCATCAGCATGGCTGCGACGCCGCCGACCAGCGCGGCCGCATCGCCGCCCTTGAGATCCTGCACCCCGGCGCCGAACTTGGGCATCACCATGATCGCCACCACGGCGAGGAAGGCGAGGGGCGTCACGATCGCAAAGCACTTCGACCACTTCACGCGGCGCCGGGCCACCATCGACAGGCTCGCTTCGATGTTGCTGTCGGTAGCCAGCGGCTCGGCATGGGCCGTGCCGCGCGCAATCTCGGCCTTGTCGAAGGTGCCGCCGCCATCGGGCTGTTCCACCGTCACAGTCCCGCCGGCGCGTGCCTGCCAGCGGTCGAGCAGGCGCCGCTGGCAGGCACGATGTGCTTGCGCATCGACAGATACCCCAGGCACAGCGCGATGCAGCCGGTGATGATCGACAGCGCCAGCGCGCGGTCGGCCACCACGGCGGCGCTCACGGCCGCGCCGGCAGCCTTGGCGCTGATGCCGGGCGCGACGCCGATCACATAGTCCGACGACAGCGCCATGCCCTGGCCCGCGATGGCGATGGCCATGGCCCCGGCCAAGGGCGGCAGCCCCGCCGCGATGGCGGCCGGCAGCAGGATGCCGACACCAGCGGCACGGCCGGCGTCGGCCAGAAGAACAGCGAGATGACATAGGTGATGCCCGCCAGGATGAAGAAGGCCGAATGCCCGTTCTTCATCACCATGCGGAAGGGCTCGACCATGCGGATGTCCGAGCGCAGCGTCTTCAGCGCATTCAGCAGCGCGGTCATGAACGCAATCACCAGGAAGATATTGAACAGCTCCCGGGCGGCAACCAGGCTGGCGGAAAACACCCCGGCCAGCGCCGAAACCGGGCTGCCGGTGAGGGCGAAGATCACGAGTGCGGTGCCCACGATGGAAGGCACCACGACATTGGCGCGCAGGATCAGCGCTCAGCACGATGACTGCTACCCCTGACAGATATATCCAGTGCGCTGCACCGATCACGACTTGGTGTGACATGAAACTCCCTGGGGGGCGGAGGGGTTGTGGTGTGGGCCCGGTTCCCGTCGAATCCGGGAATCGATGTTGGTATACTATATTCCAAGAGGCTGGTGCGCCAAGCAGATTTTCATTGGGATTAACGCGAATGCCAGTGTGGTGCAGGTTTCCAGCAAGCCGCCCAATTATTGGGATTGTGGCTTTTGGCGGTGCTTCCGATGGTGCATGGACCGTCAGCGTCATTTGCCGGCACACAATCTGGTATGTAGACTGTATACCAAATGCGCCGCGAACTGTACCGGCTTACCTCCGATAACAGCATGAGGCGTGCCTGGATATCCAAGCCGACTTCCGTTCTACCTGAGTGATTTTCCAACCTGACCAGCGGAGTTCCCATGCAGCACATTACAGACGCGATGATCGACGCTCACGTGAGCCCCGAAGACGCCGGCAAGTCATGGAAGCGGCGTTTGCCAGCTTCGGCCGGGGCGACGCGGCGATGCAGGAGCGCATCCGCACCGAGGCTGGCGGCGTCAAGCTGTCCACGCTCGGCGCGGTGATTCCGCAGCAGGGCGTGGCCGGCGCCAAGGTCTACACGACCATCAACGGTCAATTCTCATTTGTCATCCTGATCTTTTCGGCGGAGGACGGCCGCCCGCTTGCCTCGTTCGACGCGGCGCCATCACGCGCCTGCGCACGGCGGCGTGCACCACGCTGGCGGCGCAGCGGCTCGCACGCCTGGTGCG
>LRMT01000123.1 GCA_001725945.1 Cupriavidus sp. UYMMa02A
TGCCTGGTGACCATAGCGAGCTGGAACCACCCCTTCCCATCCCGAACAGGACCGTGAAACAGCTCCGCGCCGATGATAGTGCGGATTCCCGTGTGAAAGTAGGTCATCGCCAGGCTCTTACAATGCAAAACCCCTCGACAGCTAACGCTGCGAGGGGTTTTGTCTTTGGGCGTCCGAAACGGTATGGCGGCGCGTGGCCGCCGCGTCTGTCGGCGGACGCCGGGCCCTGGACAGCGCGTCGTTCCGCAGTGACGTCGCGAGGAAATCTCATGTACATGGTCTACTGGTCTGAAGCTCATGCAACGGGATTGACCCCGCACGCTCAGTTCTTCCCAAGCGACGCGATGCGCGACGCGTTGCGCCTGACCGAGGTGCTGCGCCAGCGGCAGCATGCCGGAGGGCCAGTGAGCTTTGTTACGTTGTGCTCGGAGAACCCGAACTCAGTGGGGCGCGCCGGAGCGGCGGATCCACCGCCCGACTATGACTGGAAAAAACGGCGGCCCTGACTGTCGCATCTGAGGTAGGCATGTTCTCGCCGGCAAAATTTGTCCACTCACCCTATAATTATTGACATTACAACGATTGATCGAGCAACAAAATGACGTCGACGGCACAGCCAAGGCATGGTGGCGGGCAGGTTCTCCCATTTCGCGAATCCCTGCTCGCGATGCTGGGCGTTGCCTTCGTGTCGATGCTGGTGGCGCTGGACCAGACCGTGGTCGGAACGGCGTTGCCGACGGTTGTCGCCGAACTCCAAGCTTTGAATACTACGCCTGGGTGGCGACATCGTATCTGCTGATGTCCGTCATCACCGTACCGATCTTTGGTCGTTTAGGCGATTACTATGGCCGCAAGCCATTCGTGCTGGCTTCCATCGTTGTGTTCTCGGTGGCATCCGCACTGTGCGGCATGGCGACGAGCATGCCACTCCTGGTTGCGGCGCGCGGCCTGCAGGGCATCGGGGGTGGCATGCTGGTCGGCACGGCTTTCGCGTGCATTCCGGACCTCTTCCCGGACTCGCATGTCAGGCTGCGCTGGCAGGTCCTGATGAGCGCTGCGTTTGGCGTGGCCAATGCGATCGGACCCTCGCTGGGCGGCCTACTCACAGAATGGTATGGGTGGCGCTCCGTCTTTATGTAACCTGCCGGTCGGTGTGCTGAGCCTCTGGTTCGTATGGCGCTACCTGCCGCATCTGCGCCAGCATCGCATACGGCCCGATCCGGGTGGACTGGCTCGGCGCCTTGCTGATCGGTGTGGGGCTCGGTTGCATGCAGATGAGTGTCGAGTTGCTGCCGCAGCGCGGCGCCGACTGGCTGACCGCGGGGTTGCTGGCCATGGCTGTCGCAGCACTGGCTGGACTCTGGCAGTGGGAGCGTCGCTGTGCCAACCCGATCCTGCCACTCGACATGTTTCGGAACCCGGGCGTCGCTCCGCTGTTCCAGCTCGCGGTGCTGGTGGGCTTCGCCATGTTCGCGTTGCTGATCTATGCGCCGCTGCTACTGCAAGGCGGCTTCGGTTATTCGCCGCGCGACGCCGGCCTGCTGGTGACACCGCTGGTGGTGTGCATCACGGTCGGAAGTATCGTGAACGGCCGCATTATCACGCGCATCCGCCATCCGAACGCCATGCTGTTTGCCGGCTTCGGCATGCTGGCCGCCGGGTGCCTGGCCCTGTCCCAGGCGACTCGCAGCATGTCGCACCCGCTGCTGCTGGCGATCATGCTCGTGGCGGGCTTCGGGCTCGGCTTCATCATGCCGAACCTGACGGTGTTTGCACAGCAGACGGTTGGCCGCGAGCATCTGGGCATTGCCACGGCGATGCTGCAGTCGCTGCGGATGATTGGCGGAATGGTCGGTACGGCGGTAGTCGGCACAATGGTCACGCGTTCCTACACCGCCGGCGTGGAGCAGTCGCTGGCGACGGCCAATGCGCTGGGATGGCTTAGCCGCATGGCGGACCCGCAGGTGCTGATCGACAAGACTGTGCAGGCGGGGTTGCTGACCGAACTGCAGCAGGCAGGGCACAATGGCGCCTTGCTGCTGGAGCAGGCGCGCGTCTCGCTGGTGATGGCGATTCACCTCGGGCTGGTGATTGCCGCGGTGGCGGCGCTGGTGGGCATTTGGCGCGCCCGCCGCGTGCCGCCGGTCAAGCTGGTGCGCGCCGGGCAGCAGCCGGCCATGGCAGCGGACTGAGAATGCCGCGGCAGCGGCAGGCGAGCCTGCCGCTGCCCTGGATATGGGAGAAGGGATGGAACTGGAGCGACAAAGCCTTGCAGTCCTGCAGCAATTCGGGCGGACCTACCGCGCCTATGCGGCCGCGTTCGAGCAGCGTATCGGACTGCCATTGCCGCGCTGGCGCATCTTGTTTGCGCTGCACACCCAGGAAAACGCCATTGCGCAGAAGGCTTTGGCCGAGCGGGTGGGCATGGACCCAGGCGCGCTGACACGGCAGCTCAAGGCCATGGAGGAACTCGGCTGGGTTTTGCGCAATACCTCGGAACGCGACAACCGCGTGACGCATGTCACGCTGTCCGCGCTGGGCAGCACACTGGTAGAAGACAAGTTGCCGCGGCGTTCGGCCTTCCTTCAGGACGTGCTGCAGAACGTCAACGAGTCAACCATGATCGAGCTATCGATCGGCCTGGCCCAACTGGAGGCAGGCATTGCCGATGCCGTGGCACGCGCCACGGAGATGGCCGAGGCCGAGTGAATACCAGCGCCAATTTCTCGCTAGCTCGGTAGCAGGATGCCCTGGCGCGCGGCGCATTCGAACAGCTCGCGGTCATTGCTGGCACCCAGCTTCTGCATGGCGCAATTCTTCTGGCGGCTGATGGTCTTGACGCTGCGGCTCATGATGACGGCGATCTCGCTGACCGAGCGACCGCTCAGGTAGAGCCGGATGACTTCCGTTTCGCGCACCGACAGCCGTTGCGCGGCCGTCTGGCCAGGCTCGATCAGGCTGTCTGGATCGGTTTGCGTGAGGATCTCCAGTGCGGATTTGCCGATGTAGTTGAAACCTCGCTGGATGCGGGCCACCACCGTGACCAGTTCGCACAGCGGCGCGTCCTTCAGCAGCAGGCCGTGCACGCGCGTATTGAGGATCGAGCGCAGGATCATCGGGTTGTTGATCATGGTCAGCACAATCACCCCTAGCGCGGGATAATGCCGCCGCAGCGTGGAAATCAGCCGGATGCCATCCGAGTCCCTCGGGCCAGGCATGTGGTAGTCGGTGATCACGACATCGGGCCGCAACGTCTGAACACTGTTCAGCAGCTCCGTGGCACTCGTGACCATGCCGCAGACCTCCCAGCCGGGCTGCATCTGTAGCTGGTCCCGAACGGCGGTGGAGACGACCGGGTGGTCGTCGGCCAACAGGATTCTCAATGTCACGGCGCGGCTCCTTGTCGTGGGGGTTGCAGGTTCGGCTGCGTCCTGAAAAATCGCCGCACGCCATGACGGCGTGCGGCGCGAAGGACGCATCAACATCTGCGCACGTGCCGGGATCTCGAGCCAAACGGGAGGCGGCCGCGACACGACAGTGCGGGCCCAGAATACTGACCTCGCGGCCTCTATGGACTAGGAAATTTCGCAAATAGGCGCAGGCAAAGGTAACGGCGCCCATGGCCGGATCTTGCCGCAGGGAGCGCGCGACACGCCTCTGCGGACAACAGCGTCGGTACGCTACGGAAGAGGCTCGATCAAGACTTGCGTTACCGCAAACGACTCTAAGTGCCTGACGGAACGGGAACCCCTGCTTGTCGCGACTCAGGCTGCCGCAGCGTGCCGATGCGATTCCTGCTGGCCTTTGCGCCGACTGTCGATGGCTTTGAGCGGGTCATTCAGGACAGCACTGCCCACATCCATGATGTCGCGCAGCGCGCCTTTGTCGCGGGCGCGTTCGGGCGCCAGAAATGCAGCGCCGCCCATTCCGGAAAGCTGCTCGGCGGTGCCAGCAGGCGCGTCTTGCGATCACGCGTGACTAGCGGCACGTTGAAGTCCAGCACCGGACAGATGCCGCCGGCCGAATGCAGCAGCGTAATCTGCGTGTGCCACGACGCACCACTGTCTCGCGGTGCCCGGGTGTGCAGGCTTGGCGCGCCAGGAAGCTGCGCAGCGGACTGCCCGCTTCGCAGTCTTCCTGCAGCAGGATCCAGTCGCTTTCGGTATCGTCGGTGCTGCCGGCGCGCATCGCGCTGACCAGGCGGCGCGGCGTTGCCAGGATGTTGTGCGGCAGCACTTTTTCCGGATTGTGACCGCCGTCTACCACGAAGGCGCAGTCGAGCTCGCCGCTGCCCAGGCTTTCGGCCAGCGTAGCATCTGCAATGACGGGCCGCGTCACGAAGCTGTCATGCGGGAACTGTTCGCATAGCGTGGTCAGGATCTCGGTGATCACGGGGTCGCCAATCGACGGGGAGAAGCCTATCGACAGGCGCCGGCCGTGACGGCTCTTTTCTGTGGCGACTTCGTGCGGTCGCACGAGCTGATTCCATTTGGCCAGGATTTGTCGGGCAGTCTGTTCCAGGCGCAGCGCGTGCGGGGTCGGCTCCAGGGTCCCGTTACGCTTGACGAAGAGCGGGTCGCCGGTGATCTCACGCAGCCGCGCCAGGCTGTAGGCGACCGTTGAACGCGGCCTTGCGTGCAGGCCGCTACCGCGCTGAGGTCACGGTACTCCATGACGAGAACAAAACGTGCAACAACTTCGTGCTGACATGACGCATTCTGACTTCTCCCGATCCATGGATTCTGTTTTCGTTTTTCTTGTGTTCTTTAGCACGGCAATGTGACCGCGATACGCGGCGGCGCATGCGCACCGCGCGCCGCGAACGTCAGCGATCGGGTTCGCGAGCGGAAAGCGGGACTGCCGTGGCCATGGGGATGGGAACCGGCAAGCGGCGGCTGTGGCGGATCTGGCTGCGAAGAAGCATGGCACAACTCCTAAATGCGACTGGCGTCGACAAATGGCGCAGTGACTCCTCAATCCTTCAGGCCCGTGCTTGCCGGCAGTTCTGGCGCGTCACCGGCGGCGTTCGCGCCGGTGGAGAACTGTCGGGCCGCCCGTCTGTGCGCACTCTTTCGAGTGCTCTTTGCGGGCGTACGAAATTTAGTTGATGCCGAGGAATCTTAATACAACAACCGGAAAGTTCCTAGGACGGAACTGACGTTCGGGCATGCTGCGCACGGTTTCAGGAGCGTTTGTCTGGACATCGAAACATGGCGATAACTGGCTGGCGCAAGGGCAAATTGGCTGTACGCGCGCCGCTGCAGGATTGCACCAGCGCGTCGGCCGACACCATGCACGATCTGCCTTGAAATTCCGCCGCCGTGTTTTGCGCCAAATTTGGATTCCAAATTGGAAAAACAAAAACGGCTGGTCACAGTGCGTGTTTCCTTTCACAGCATTGTTCCAGCACCTTGACTCACGCTTCAGGCCCGATTCACACAATTTGCTTAACTCGCGCAGCAAAGACGTTGAATTGCCTTTTGGCTCGGCGGTGGGCTAACGTACGGGCAGGGTCGGGATACGGTGACTGGCACGCATGGGATCGTTGCGTAGCGGAGAAAATCGGTGAACAGACGGTATTCGGAAGAGCAGATCCGCACCTATCTGGCCGAGGCCGCCAGCGGCGTGCCGGTGCGCGAATTGTGCGCGCGCTACGGTTTCAGCGATGCTTCCTTTTATGGCTGGCGCGCGCGCTACGGGCAGCCCGGTCAGGGCGATGCGCGAGAAGGGCGCAAGCTGCGCGAGCTGCAGGAGGAGAACGCACGGCTCAAGAGTATGCTGGCGGATGCGCTGCTCAAGCTCGAGTTGCTGCGCAACCGAAGCGGCCGCAGTGGCAGCGGAAAGGACCGTTGACCACCTGACGCTCAAATCTGGATCCACATGGATCTACCAGTGCCCCGTGCCTTGTACTTGCGAGCAGGGCGCCTTTCCGGAGTCTCAGTTTGACCAATTCAATTTGCCGCAGGGCGTGCGTGCTGGCTTGTGCGGCGTTGCTGACCGCGCAGGCCTGGGCGGCCGCGGACGTACCGCCGCCGGCGCCGATGGTCGCGCCCCCGCCGCCGCGCATCATCGACAACGCCGCGGCAGCGGCAGAATCCGCGGACGGCACCTTGTCGGTATCGCAGCGCCAGCGCTGCCAGTTGCTGCTGGACCAGATCAGCGCGCTGCCGCGGAGCCCCAGTGGTCGGCCGGCCAGTCATCCGTTACGACGGCTGACGGCCGCGCGTATCCGACGCTGGAGCGGCAGGCGGACCGCAAGCGCCTGGAAGAGGCATATCGCCAGGAATGCGCCCAGCAACGCCGGTAGTGACGGCGCGCGCCGCGCAGGCCGGCGCAACGGACAGGACGCCCCCGCCGCCGTAGCCACCATGGCACGCGCAATTGGTGGACTGCATTCTTGTGGAGAGCGAACATGCACCGCTTACGTCATATCCTCACCTGGTGTCTCGGGCTGATGCTGATGGGCCCGCTTGGCGCCCCAATGGCGCAGACCACGCTGAGCCAGGCGCAACTTGACCAGTTGACCGCGCCGATCGCGCTGTATCCGGATGCCTTGCTGTCGCAGGTGCTGATGGCCGCGACCTATCCGGCCGACGTTGCGGCGGCTGCGCAATGGTCGAAGACCAATGCGAGCCTGTCCGGCGATGCCGCCACCAAGGCAGTCAGCAATAGGCCGTGGGATCCGAGTGTGCAGTCGCTGGTCGCATTCCCGTCGGTGATGGACATGATGGGCCGCCAGCCCCAGTGGGTGCAATCCCTTGGCGATGCCTTTCTCGCGCAACCCAACGACGTGATGGATTCCGTGCAGCGGTTGCGGCGCCAGGCACAACAGGCCGGATCGCTCAGGACCACCGAGCAGCAGAGGGTGGTCACGCAGACCACTGGCGGGACCACCGTGGTGCAGATCGAGCCGGCCAATCCTCAGGTGGTCTATGTGCCGTCCTACAACCCCACGGTCGTCTATGGCGCGTGGCTGTACCCGGCGTATCCACCGGCCTACTATCCGCCACCGCCCGGTTCGGTGTTCGCGACGTCGCTGGTGGCGGGGATCGGCTTCGGCCTTGGGGTGGCGGCGGTCAATTCACTGTGGGGCGGTTTCAACTGGGGTTCGCACGACGTCAACATCAATGTGAACCGCTACAACAACATCAATGTCAATAACCGGCTCGACGTGAACCGCGCCAATGTCAACTGGCAGCACAATCCCGCCAACCGCGGCAACGTGCCGTACAACAACGCAAACGTGCGCAACCGTTTTGACCAGCAGCGGCAGGCAGGCCCTGGCCAACCGGCCTCAGGGCGGGCAGTTCGGCGGCGAGCGCCCGGGGGCGGGCGGCGG
>LRMT01000124.1 GCA_001725945.1 Cupriavidus sp. UYMMa02A
TTTCGTAATGTGAGAGAAGAAGGCCAATTCAGGACGGCATTTTCCTCACGTCGCACCTTTCCTACGCACTTTTCGCGCTCAGGACGGATTGCTCCCCTGTGAAACCAACAGCCGTTTCCTGGCGAGCGCCAGATTTGCCAGACCAAACAGGCTGAACAACTGTGCCGTGTTCTTGACCAGACCTTTGTAGCGAACCTTGCGATGCCCGAACAGATTCTTTATGACGTGGAACGGATGTTCGACCCGTGCCCGAATCTGGGCCTTGGTCCGCTCGACCGCGATCAGCAAGTCCTTGAGAGCACCATCACGCATCGCCTTGATCTTGCCGCGCTTGATGGCTACCTGCCATTTCACGGACTTGCCTTGCATCTCGTCGCGCTTTTCTACGCCCGTATAGCCTGCGTCGCCAAACGCATGGTCTTCGTGGCCATGCAGCAAGGCGTACGCTTGCGACACATCCGACTCGTTGGCTGCGGTGCCAATCACGCTGTGCACCAGGCCCGAAGCCGCATCCACGCCGACATGAGCTTTCATACCAAAGCTCCACTCGTTGCCCTTCTTGGTCTGGTGCATCTCCGGGTCGCGGCTCTTGTCCTTGTTCTTGGTCGACGGTGGCGCTTCGATGATGGTGGCATCCACGATCGTGCCTTCCTTCATCATCAGGCCGCGCTCGCAAAGCATGATGCCGATCTCGTCGAACAACTTTCGCGTCAGCTCATGCTCGACGAGCATGCGGCGAAACTTGAGCAGCGTCGTCGCGTCCGGCACGGCTTCGACCGCCAGGTCATCCCGGCAACGCGCGCATTGCCATGCTGTCATACAGCGCGTCTTCCAGCGCTTCGTCAGACAGTCCATACCACTGCTGCAGGAAGTAGATGCGCAGCATCCGCTCCAGTCCGATCGGCGGCCGCCCGCGTTTTCCTTTGGGATAGTACGGCTCGACAGCCGCGATCAGGCGCTGCCACGGCACAACACTTTCCATCTCCGCCAGGAAGCGCTGGCGGCGCGTTACCCGCTTCTTACCGTGGCCTTCCGCTTCTGCAAAACTGATTTGACGCTTCATCTCGACTCATCTCTTGGGGCCCCACACAGGCAACGTTTACAAGCCACTCGACGATGACCGGCGCACTGAATAAATCAGTCTTTCCCGG
>LRMT01000125.1 GCA_001725945.1 Cupriavidus sp. UYMMa02A
GGCGGTGCAGGCCGCGGCGGCCTGGCCGGCCGGCTCCAGCATTACCAGCACGGAGCCTTCGGACACGTTGTCGCCAACCTTGATACGGACTTCCTTGACCACGCCGGCCTGCGGCGAGGGCACGTCCATGGTGGCCTTGTCCGATTCCAGCGTGACCAGCGCGTCTTCCGCGTTGATGCTGTCGCCGGGTTTTACATGCACTTCAATGACGGGAACGGCGTCATAGTCGCCGATGTCCGGCACCTTGATTTCAATCGCTTGACTCATTCAGTGTCTCCTGGGCAGGCCGGCACGCGCGCGCATCCGCAAGCGGCGAGATTACCTTCGCCGCCCGCTTCTGTCACGCCGCTGTGCCGCAAGGCGCCGGCCGGAATGTCCCGGGGCGCCCGCGGCACGGCGTTGCCGTACTGCGGGGGTTGGTGCAGGAAGCCGGTCAGACCGACATCGGGTTCGGCTTGCTCGGGTCGAGGTTGTACTTCTTGATCGCTTCAGCCACCTTGTCGCGGCTGATGGCGCCCTCGTCGGCCAGCGCCTTCAGCGCGGCCAGCGTGACCCAGTGGCGATCGACCTCGAAGAAGTGGCGCAGCTTTTCGCGGGTGTCCGAGCGGCCAAAGCCGTCGGTGCCCAGTACCACGTAGCGGCGCGGCACGAACGGGCGGATCTGCTCGGCGAATGCGCGCACATAGTCGGTCGAGGCAATGACCGGACCGCGGGCCGACTTCAGCTTCTGCGCGACGAACGACTCGCGCGGGGTCTCGGTCGGGTGCAGCAGGTTGAAGCGCTCGGCCGCCTGGCCTTCGCGGGCCAGCTCGGTAAAGCTCGGGCAGCTCCACAGATCGGATTCGACGCCCCAGTCCTTCTTCAGCAGTTCGGCGGCAGCGACCACCTCGCGGAAGATCGTGCCCGAGCCCAGCAGCTGCACGCGCGGTGCGTTGCTGTTCTCGACGCCCTTGCGGAACTGGTACATCCCCTTGACGATGTCCTTCTCTACGCCAGCCGGCATTTCCGGATGCTCGTAGTTTTCGTTCATCACCGTCAGGTAGTAATAGACGTCTTCCTGCTCGGCGTACATGCGGCGCAGGCCGTCCTGCATGATGACCGCCAGCTCGTACTGGAAGGTCGGGTCATACGAGATGCAGTTCGGGATCGCGGCGTGGAACACATGCGAGTGGCCGTCTTCGTGCTGCAGGCCTTCGCCGTTCAGCGTGGTCCGGCCAGCGGTGCCGCCCAGCAGGAAGCCGCGCGAACGCATGTCGGCAGCAGCCCAGCACAGGTCGCCGATACGCTGGATGCCGAACATCGAGTAGTAGATGTAGAACGGGATCATCTGCACGCCGTGCGTCGAGTACGACGTAGCGGCGGCGATCCAGTCGCACATGGCGCCGGCTTCGTTGATGCCTTCCTGCAGCACCTGGCCAGTCTGCGACTCCTTGTAGAACATGAGCTGGTCATGGTCTTCCGGCACGTACTTCTGGCCCTGCTGGTTCCAGATGCCGACCTGGCGGAACAGGCCTTCCATGCCGAAGGTGCGCGACTCGTCCGGCACGATGGGCACCACGTGCTTGCCGATCTGCTTGTCTTTCAGCAACGTGTTCAGGATACGCACGAAGGCCATGGTGGTGGACACTTCGCGGCCTTCGCCGGTAGCCTTCAGCAGCGCCTCGAACGCGGACAGTTGCGGGACCGGCAGGGCCTCGGCCTTCTGGCGGCGGGCCGGCAGGTAGCCGCCCAGGTTCATGCGCGCCTGGCGCATGTATTCCAGTTCCTTCGAGCCTTCCTCGAAGGTCAGGTACGGCACCTCTTCGATCTTGTCGTCCGATACCGGGATATTGAACTGGTCGCGGAACTTGCGGATCGCGTCCACCGGCATCTTCTTCTGCTGGTGGGCCACGTTCATGGCCTGGCCGGCGTCGCCCATGCCATAGCCCTTGATGGTCTTGGCCAGGATCAGCGTGGGCTGGCCCTTGTGCTCGCTGGCAGCCTTGTAGGCCGCATAGATCTTGTGCGGATCATGGCCGCCGCGGTTCAGGCGCCAGATGTCGTCATCGGACCAGTCCGACACCATCGCCTTCAGCTCAGGTGTGTTGAAGAAGTGCTCGCGCACGTAGGCGCCATCCTTGGCCTTGAAGGTCTGGTACTCGCCGTCGACGCATTCCATCATGCGCTTCATCAGCAGGCCCTTGGTGTCGCGCGCCAGCAGGGAATCCCACTTGCTGCCCCACACCACCTTGATCACGTTCCAGCCGGCACCGCGGAACTCGGATTCCAGTTCCTGGATGATCTTGCCGTTGCCGCGAACCGGGCCGTCCAGGCGCTGCAGGTTGCAGTTGATGACGAACACGAGGTTGTCGAGCTTTTCGCGGCCGGCCATGCCGATCGCGCCAGCGATTCCGGCTCGTCGGTCTCGCCGTCGCAAGGAACGCCCAGACCTTGCGGTCGCCGGCCTTGGCCAGGCCGCGGCTGTCCAGATACTTCATGAAGCGGGCCTGGTAGATGGCCATGATCGGGCCCAGGCCCATCGACACGGTCGGGAACTGCCAGAAGTCCGGCATCAGCCACGGGTGCGGGTAGGACGAGATGCCCTTGCCGTCGACTTCCTGGCGGAAATTGTCGAGCTGCTCGGTGGTCAGTCGGCCCAGCAGGAACGCGCGCGAATACACGCCCGGCGCCGAGTGGCCCTGCACGAAGACCAGGTCGCCCCCGCTCTGCTCCGAAGGAGCGCGCCAGAAGTGGTTGTAGCCGACGTCATACAGCGTCGCGGCCGACGCGAACGACGAAATGTGGCCGCCGACGTTGGTGTGCTTGTTGGCACGCAGCACCATCGCCATGGCGTTCCAGCGCGTGTACGAGCGGATGCGATGCTCGATGTCCTGGTCGCCGGGGATGCGTGCCTGCTGCTCGACCGGGATCGTGTTGATGTACTGCGTCTCCGCGTGGAACGGCTGGGTCACGCCGTTCACGCGTGCGTACTCGATCTGCTTGTCGATCAGGAAGGCCGCACGCTCGCTGCCTTCGGCAGCCAGGACGCCCTGCAGGGCGTCGAGCCATTCATGGGTTTCCTGGGGATCGGCGTCGTTGGCGCTGGATGCGCCGAGAATCTGCTCGGGTACGGCGGACATGACTGTCTCCTGGTGAATTCATGCTCCGGGCCCTGGCCTTTTGGCCGTCAGGCCCCGGGGTGACGGGGTATGACTTGCGGATGCGTCGCCGCCGCGCCTTGCATCGGAGCTGCCGCCGGGCATCCTGTTCCGGATGCTCCGCGCGGCAGGCGCATGGTTACCGCCCGCGTTCTTGGTCGAACGGATTCTATGGAAGCAGAAAGGGCAGCACAAGCAAAATTTTCAAATTGCGATATCGTTTTTATAATGTGAAATTATGACGCGGCGCATCAAACTCCACACCGGCAGCGATCGCCCATACGGGTCAAGCCTGGCATCGTCGCGAGCCATTTCCTTGATTTCATTGGCACTTTCCCCAAGCGACGCACTGCAATAATCTCGCTACACTGGCAGGTCAGCCGTCAATCCCTGTCATGCCGTTTTTTCATCGTTTCCTGTCCAGCCTGCGCGCAGCCATTCTTCCCCCTACCGCCTCCCCCGCCGTCTCCGAGACGGCCAGGGCAGCCGGAGGCGACGGCGCGCCCGCGCCGCCGGCCGCACGCCGGGTTCCATCGAAAACCTGGCACATGTCGCACAGGTCGACGAGGGCGGCACCGTCGGCGTGCCGACGCGTGGCCGCTGGTGGCTGCGCTGGCGCAACCTGGTCGCCACGAGCTGGTTCATGTTCATCCCGCTGGTGGCCATCGTGCTGTTCAGCGGAGCGATGGGCGTCATCCTCTGGTCGCTGCATGAGACCGAGCGCCAGCAGCAACGCGATGCGCTGTACCGCGACGCGGCCTGGGCGCAGCAGCGTGTACGGCTTTCCCTGCTGAGCAACCAGGACCAGCTTGCCTCGCTCGCGCGCGACATTGCCGCCGCGCAGCTTGAACAGGGCGCGTACCGGACCGCGGCGCAGGAAATCCTGCGTGAGAACCCGGAAATCGTCTTCATCAACTGGCTCGACGCCACGCGCCGTGGCCGCTGGTCGCTGCCATCCACCTCGGAATTCGCCGCGCGGCTGCGCGAGAACCAGGACCAGCCGCTCGAACCCGAGGTGCTCGACACCTTCGACGCCGCGCGCGAGACCCAGCGCGTGGTCTACTCGCGCCCGCTCACCACGACCGCGGCGACAGCTTCATGCTGATGGAAGTGCCGATCGTCCGTGACAACGAGTTCCTCGGCACGCTCGGCGCGCTCTACTCGATCAACGGCATCCTCACGCACCTGCTGCCGCCGGAGCTGACCGAACGCTACCGCTTCTCGCTGATCGACAAGAACAATCAGACCCGCGCCAGCACGTCGCTGCGCCCGGTGCCCGGCAATGCCCTGTCGTACGAGGTGTTGCTCGATCCGCCAGGCCATTCGCTGTCGCTGCGCGCCGACGCCTACCCGCCGCCGTCCAACCTGCCCAACAACATGCTGCTGTGGCTGGTGGTCGGGCTGTCGTGCTTCCTGCTGTGGAGCCTGTGGAGCATGTGGCGGCACACGAGCCGCCGCTCCGAAGCGCAGCGCGCACTGCTGGCCGAGACGTCGTTCCGGCGCGCCATGGAGAATTCCATGCTGATCGGCCTGCGGGCGCTGGACCTCAACGGCCGCATCACCTACGTGAACCCGGCGTTCTGCCGCATGACCGGCTGGCAGGAAAACGACCTGGTCGGCCGCCTGCCGCCGTTCCCCTACTGGCCGCCGAACGACCAGCAGGAGATGCAAAAACAGATCGACCTGACGCTGCAGGGCAAGTCCCCGTCCGGCGGCTATGAAATGCGCGTGATGCGCCGCGATGGCAGCAGCTTCTTCGCGCGCATGTACGTGTCGCCGCTGGTGGACAGCCGCGGCCGCCATACGGGCTGGATGAGCTCGATGACCGACATCACCGAGCCCAAGCGCGCGCGCGAGGAACTCGCCGCCGCGCACGACCGCTTCACCACCGTGCTGGAAAGCCTGGACGCCGCCGTGTCCGTGCTCGCCACCGACAAGGCGGAGCTGCTGTTCGCCAACCGCTACTACCGCCAGCTCTTCGGCTGGGAAGCCGAAGGCCACCTGAAGTTTGCCGGCGACGAAGTCGACAAGGACCAGGTCTCGAGCGACAACGCCGACTACGTCGACGCATACGCCGGCCTGCCCGCGTCCGAGCTGATGCCGTACACGTCGGACGCGCGCGAGGTCTTCGTGCCCGACATGCAGAAATGGTTCGAAGTGCGCCGCCGCTATATCCAGTGGGTCGACGGCCATCTCGCGCAGATGCAGATCGCCACCGACATCACGGTGCGCAAGGCTGCCGAGGAAATGGCCCGCCAGCATGAGGAGCGCCTGCAGTTCACCAGCCGCCTGACCACCATGGGCGAGATGGCGTCGTCGCTGGCGCATGAACTGAACCAGCCGCTCGCCGCGATCAACAACTACTGCATGGGTGCGGTAGCGCGGCTGCACTCCGGCCGCAGCACGCCCGAAGACCTGATCCCCGTGCTGGAAAAGACTTCGGCCCAGGCCGTGCGCGCCGGCACCATCATCAGCCGCATCCGCGGCTTCGTGAAGCGCAGCCAGCCGCAGCGGCGCGAAGCCTCGCTGCACGACATCGTCGCCGACGCGGTGGGCCTCGCCGACCTGGAGGCCACGCGCCGGCGCGTCACCATCCTGACGCGCCTGCCCGCCCCGCCCATGACGATCTATGTGGACCCGGTGCTGATCGAACAGGTGCTGGTCAACCTGCTCAAGAACGCCGTGGAGGCCATGTCGGGCATGCTCGCCCCGCGCGCGGGCGGGGTTGTGCGCCTGCACGCGCGCGTGGAGCCAGGCGAGTTCGGCAACAACATCCATATCGACGTCATCGACCAGGGTCCTGGCGTGGACGAAACCACCAAGGAACGCCTGTTCGAACCCTTCTTCAGCACCAAGTCCGATGGCATGGGCATGGGCCTGAACATCTGCCGCTCGATCATCGAATCCCACCAGGCAGGTTGTGGGTCGAGAACAATATCGACGGCATTGGCTGTACGTTTAAAATCATGCTGCCTCTGCAGCCGGCCATGGCGGAACATAACGACGCCGCAGCAACGCCACCCCACGCGCGTGGGGTGCCGGACCTGTTACATAGGGCCACAGCCGGTTACACTGCTGCCGCAAATGATTGGTTGTCCCAGGAGACTTCATGACCGCAACGCCAAACCCTGCCCCTCACCGCGGCGAGACCGTCTTTATCGTCGATGACGATGAAGCGATGCGCGACTCGCTGACCTGGCTGCTGGAGGGCAACGGCTACCAGGTACGCGCCTTCAACAGTGCCGAGCAGTTTCTGGCGGCCTATGACGCCAGCCAGGTTTCGTGCGTGATCCTCGACGTGCGCATGCCCGGCATGAGCGGCCCGGAACTGCAGGAACGCATGATCGCCGAGAACATCGACATCCCCATCGTCTTCATCACCGGCCATGGCGACGTGCCGCTGGCCGTGTCCACGATGAAGCGCGGTGCGATCGACTTCATCGAGAAGCCGTTTGACGAGTCGGAACTGCGCGCGCTGGTCGAACGCATGCTGCAGAAGGCCCGCACGGATCACTCGGCCGCGCGCGAACAGCGCGCCGCCAAGGACCTGCTGGGCAAACTGACCACGCGCGAGCAGCAAGTGCTGGAGCGCATCGTGGCCGGCCGGCTGAACAAGCAGATCGCCGACGATCTGGGCATTTCCATCAAGACTGTCGAAGCGCATCGCGCCAACATCATGGAAAAGCTCAACGTCAACACCGTGGCCGACCTGCTGCGCCTGGCCCTGTCGCGCAATAGCTGATCCTGCAAGCTGGCCCCGGCGGGCGCTCGCCGGGGCATGCGTCCCCTGCCCCCTCCCCGCTTCCACCGCGGCCCGCCGCCCGCCTCAGTTCCGCAGGTACTCCTCGTCACGGAACGTCACCACCCATTGCGGCCGGTACACCACAAAAATCGTCACCAGCATGCCGGTCAGGAATGCCTCGCCAAAGGCAAGGATGACGATGGCTGCGAGTGTGTCGGCGGTGCTGAACGGCAGCCCCGGGGCCATCCAGTGCCGCCAGGCCGTTTCCGCCGCGCCCGCGCCCATGGCGGCCAGGCCCGCGCAAAAGTAGCCATGGCCAAGGATGAACACGAACGGGTGGCGCGGCAGCAGGCGCCGCATAAGGCCCTGCAGCGCGGCCGAAATCAGCGCCGGCAGCAGCGCGAGCCAGGTGTAGCGCATCCAGAGCGACGGCCAGTCGAACAAGCCCCAGCTATGACCGGCCAGGTACTCCAGGCCGAGCATCGATACCAGATCGGCCACGAACAACGAGACCAGCGCCAGCGGCAGCCCGAACAGCGTCACCATCAGCGTCGCGCCCAGAAGCTGGATCACCAGGCCGCCCACCAGCGTGGCACGGACGGTCCACAGCAGCGCCACGAGGACCATCGCGCCCAGCCACGCATGCTGCAGGGAATCTCGCCGCAACAGTTGCCATGGGCGGCGGCTCACGCCCAGCCGAGCCCGGCAACGGACAGCACGATAAGCAGCGGGTCGGACAGCAGGGATGGGAGCGCGGTATGCATGCCCCGATCCTACCAGCGCTGGCCGGCGCCCCGGCTTGCGAGCGATCAAACGGGCACGCAGCCCATGCGGGGACGGAATGCCGGCCCGCCACCCCGTCCGTCACCCCCGCCTGTCACCCCGTATAATTCGCCTTTAAGCTCTGCCGGCCGGGCGCCGCCCCGCGACGGCGCCTTCACTCCCGGCCACAAACCCGCCCTGTCCCCCATGTCTGCACAACTGATCGACGGCAATGCCCTTGCCAAACAAATCCGTTCCGAAGCCGCCGTCCGCGCCGCCCGCCTGACCGAACGCGGTCACCAGCCCGGCCTGGCCGTGGTCCTGGTCGGCGAGGACCCGGCCAGTCAGGTCTATGTGCGCAACAAGGTCAAGGCCTGCGAGGACAACGGCTTCCATTCGTCGCTGGACCGCTACCCGGCCGACCTGTCCGAGGCCGACCTGCTGGCCCGCATCGACGCGCTGAACCATGATCCGAAGATCCACGGCATCCTGGTGCAATTGCCGCTGCCCAAGCACATCGACAGCCACAAGGTGCTAGAAGCCATCGCCCCGGAAAAGGACGTGGACGGCTTCCACGTGGCCAATGCCGGCGCGCTGATGACCGGCGCCCCGCTGTTCCGCCCGTGCACGCCGTACGGCTGCATGAAGATGCTGGAGTCGATCGGTTACCCGCTGCGCGGCGCGCGCGCGGTGGTGGTTGGCGCCTCGAACATCGTCGGCAAGCCGATGGCCATGCTGTTGCTGCAGGCCGGCGCCACCGTGACCATCTGCAACAGCAAGACGCGCGATATCGGCGCGCATACGCGTGAAGCCGACGTGATCGTCGCCGCCGTGGGCAGGCGCAACCTGATCACTGCCGACATGGTCAAGCCCGGCGCGGTCGTGATCGACGTGGGCATGAACCGCGACGACAACGGCAAGCTGTGCGGCGACGTGGATTTCGCCGGCGTGCGCGAGGTGGCCGGCTATATCACGCCGGTGCCCGGTGGCGTCGGCCCGATGACCATCACCATGCTGCTGATCAATACGCTGGAAGCCGCCGAGCGCGCCGCCGGCTAAAGCACCCTGCCGTTGCGGCACTCGCCGCAGCGGCACTGGAAAGCACCGGGGCTGCCCCAATCTGCGAGCCATTGCCTCTTCAGGCCAGACAACCGAGAACCGCCATGGACCAAGCCGTCAACAATCCACTGCTGGACTTCACCGACCTGCCGCGCTTCTCCGAGATCCGCCCCGAGCACATCAGCCCCGCACTGGACGTGCTGCTCGAGCGTGCACAGGCAGCCGCGGCACGCGCCGAAGACCCGTCCACGCCGGCCGACTGGGCCAACGCCGTCGAAGCGCTGGAAGCCGCCACCGAGCCGCTGGGCCGCGCGTGGGGCGTGGTCGGTCATCTGAGCGCGGTCGCCGATACCCCGGAACTGCGCAAGGCACACGCCGAAACCTGCCGCGCATGACCGAATTCTGGTCATCGCTGGGGCAAAGCCTGGCGCTTTATGAAAAGTACAAGACGCTTGCTGCCAGCCCCGAGTTCGCGGGCATGGACGCCGCCCGCCACCAACTGATCGAGAACGAGCTGCGCGGCTTCCGCCTGGGCGGCGCCGAGCTGCCCGAGGACAAGAAGCCGCGCTTTGCCGAGATCCAGGAGCAGCAGGCGCAGTTGTCCAAGGCCTTCTCCGACCATGTGCTGGATGCCACCAACGCCTACGCGCTCGTCGTGGAGGATCCGGCACGGCTGGCTGGCCTGCCCGAGGATGCGAAGGAAGCCGCGCGCCACGCTGCCGAGAAAGACGGCAAGGCCGGCTGGAAGTTCACGCTGCACTTCCCGTCCTATTTCCCCGTGCTGCAATACGCGGATGACCGCGCGTTGCGCCAGACCCTGTACGAAGCCAACGTGACGCGCGCTTCGGAACAGGGCCCGCAGTTCGGCAGCGGCCAGAATGACTGGGACAACACGGACAATATGCGCGAGCAGCTCGCGCTGCGCCGTGAAGAAGCGCAGATGCTCGGCTTCCAGTGCTACGGCGAAGTTTCGCTGGTTCCGAAGATGGCCGAATCGCCGGCCGAAGTGCTGAAGTTCCTCGATGAGCTCGCCGTCAAGGCGCGCCCGTATGCCGAGCAGGACTGGGCAGAACTCAAGGCCTTTGCCGCAGCAGAACTGGGCCTGTCCGACCTGGCGCCGTGGGACGTCGCCTACGCCTCCGAGAAACTGCGCCAGCAGCGCTATGCGTTCTCGGAACAAGAGGTGAAGCAGTACTTCCCCGAGCAGAAGGTCCTGCAAGGCCTGTTCGGTGCCGTTGAGCGGCTGTTCTCGGTGAAGATCCAGCCCGACCAGTCGCAGACTGGCACAAGGACGTGCGCTTCTTCCGCGTGAGCGCGGCCGACGGCTCGCTGCTGGCCCAGTTCTACATCGACCTCTATGCGCGCGAAGGCAAGCGCGGCGGCGCGTGGATGGATGACGCGCGCGGCCGCAAGCTCCTGGCGGGCGGCAAGGTGCAGACGCCGGTGGCCTACCTCACGTGCAATTTCTCGGCACCGGTCGGAGACAAGCCGGCGCTGTTCACGCACGACGAGGTCATCACGCTGTTCCACGAATTCGGCCACGGCCTGCACCACATGCTGACCCAGGTGGGCGAGCTTGGCGTGTCCGGCATCAACGGCGTGGAGTGGGATGCCGTAGAGCTGCCGTCCCAGTTCATGGAGAACTTCTGCTGGGAATTCGAAGTGCTTAGCGGCATGACGCAGCATGTCGACAGTGGCGAGCCGCTGCCGCGCGCGCTGTTCGAGCGCATGCTCGCGGCCAAGAATTTCCAGAACGGCATGATGACGCTGCGCCAGATCGTGTTCTCGTCGTTCGACATGCACCTGCACACCGACTTCGACCCGCACGGGGCAAAGTCCGTACTGGACCTGTCGCGCGAGATCAATGACCGCGTGCACGTGGTGCCGCAGTACCCGCTGTCGCGCTGGCCCAATACCTTCAGCCATATCTTCGCCGGCGGCTATGCCGCGGGTTACTACTGCTACAAGTGGGCCGAAGTGCTGTCGGCCGACGTGTATGCCGCGTTCGAGGAAGCCGCGCAGCTCTCCGGCACGGTGCTCGACAGCGAAACCGGCGCGCGCTACCAGCGCGAGATCCTGTCGGTCGGCGGTAGCCGCCCCGCGATGGATTCATTCGTCGCGTTCCGCGGCCGCGCGCCGCAGATCGATGCGCTGCTGCGCCACGGAGGCATGGCAGCATGAGCGCTACGCTGCCCTCCTCCGGTCCGCTGCGCGTCGCCAGCTGGAATGTCAACTCGCTGAAGGTCCGCTTGCCGCAGGTGCTGCAATGGCTGGCGGAACAGGAGCAGGCCGGCGCGCCAATTGACGCGCTGTGCCTGCAGGAACTGAAGCTGCCTGACGACAAGTATCCGCTTGCGGAACTCGAGAACGTCGCTTTCACAGCGTCTATACGGGCCAGAAGACGTACAACGGTGTCGCCATCCTTGCGCGCGATGCCAGCATGCCGGGGCCGACGGACATTGTGCGCAACATCCCGGGCTTTGAAGATGCGCAGCAGCGCGTGGTCGCGGCCACGTATGGCGACATCCGGCTGATCTGCGCCTATTTTCCGAACGGACAGGCACCGGATTCGGACAAGTTCGTCTACAAGCTCAAGTGGCTCGAGGCCATGACGGCGTGGCTGCGCGAAGAACTCGCCAAGTATCCGCGGCTGGCGCTGCTGGGCGACTTCAATATCGCTCCGGAAGACCGCGACGTGCACGATCCGGCCAAGTGGGAGGGCCAGAACCTGGTCTCGCCGCAGGAGCGCGCGGCGTTTGCCGCGCTCGTCGAACTCGGCCTGGCCGACGCGTTCCGCAAGTTCGAGCAGCCGGAAAAGACGTTCTCCTGGTGGGACTACCGCATGTTCGCGTTCCGGCGCAATGCCGGGCTGCGCATCGACCATATCCTGTTGTCACCGGCGCTGGCGAACGGTTGCTCTGCCTGCGTGATCGACCGCGTGCCGCGCACCTGGGAACAGCCATCGGACCACACCCCGGTGGTTGCCACGCTGAACTGCGGCTGATGCTCGTGCCCTGCGCGCAAGTCGGGACAAGCCCGGCTCGCCGCGCACGGCACGCGCGGCTACACTGCCGCCATGACCCGGCACTCTTCCTGCCGCCTGGAGCGCGGCGCAGCACGCTGCTGACGCCCGCCTGAAAAACCGCCCTGCCCATGACTGCCTCCGCAACCCGCCCCGGCGCCAGGCTGCAGCGCCTGCTTCCCTGGACGCAAGGCGTCTCGCGTGCCACCTTGCGCGCGGACGTGGTGGCAGGACTGCTCGGCGCCGTGCTGGTGCTGCCGCAGGGCGTGGCCTTCGCCACGCTCGCCGGATTGCCGCCGGAATACGGCATCTACACGGCCGTGGTGCCGTGCATCGTCGCCGCGCTGTTCGGGTCGAGCTGGCACGTGATGTCCGGCCCGACCAATGCCAATTCGCTCGCGCTGTTCGCCATGCTGAGCCCCGTGGCGTTCGCGGGCAGCCCGGCGTATATCGGCCTGGCGCTGGCGGTCACCATCCTTGTCGGATGCATGCAGCTCGCGGTCGGCACGCTGCGGCTCGGTACGCTGGCCAACTTCATTTCCCCGTCGGTACTGCTCGGCTTCACGTGCGGGGCAGCCACGCTGATCGGCCTGTATGCGCTCAAGGACCTGTTCGGCCTGGCGGTGCCCACCGGCACCAGCGCGTTCGGCGTGCTGCGCTTCCTGTTCGATAACCTGGACGCCGTCAACTGGGGCGCTGCTACGGTAGGCGCCGTCACGCTCGCCGCGACGCTGCTGTTCAAGCGCCTGGGCAAACGGCTGCCGTTCATGCTGCTCGGCCTCATGGCGGGCTATGGCGTGGCCCTGCTACTGAACCAGGCCGGCTGGGGCGGCGGACACCATGTCAATGTGGTCGGGCCGATCCCGTCCGCCATTCCGGCGTTCGGTGTCCCCGATATCTCCTGGCGCAGCGTGCCGGACCTGCTCGGCATTGCCTCGGCCCTCACCATCGTCGCACTGGGCCAGTCGATCTCGATTGCCAAGGCCGTGGCGCTGCGTTCGGGGCAGCACATTGACGCCAATCGCGAATTCATCGGCCAGGGGCTGTCCAATATCGCGGGCGGTCTGTTCTCCGGCTATATCTCTTGCGGTTCACTGAACCGTTCTGTGCCGAACTTCGAAGCCGGTGCTAAAACACCGCTGGCGAGCATATTCTCGGCGCTCTGGCTGGTGGCGCTGGTAGCCGTCAGCGCCCCACTGCTCGCGCAGATTCCGCTCGCCGCGATCGCGGCGATGCTGCTTCTTGTGGCGTGGGGGCTGTTCGATTTTGCGCGTCTTCGGCGCATTGCGGCGCTGAGCCGCGCGGAGTTCGCCATCGCCGTCGGCACTTTCGCCGCCACGCTGGTGATCCGCCTGGAGATGGCGGTGCTGCTCGGCACTATCTTGTCACTGGTCGCCTATTTGTACCGCACGTCACGTCCCGCGGTGCGCAGCCTCGTGCCCGACGCCGACGACCCGGATCGCCGCTTCACGCCGCTGGACGAACTGCAGCGGCCGCAGCCCGAATGTCCGCAGCTCAAGCTGCTGCGCATGGAAGGCGCGATCTACTTCGGCGCCGTGCAATACGTGACCGATCGATTGCACGGGCTGCGCACGGTCGACGCCAGCCAGAAGCACATGCTCGCCATGACCAAGAGCATGAACTTCATCGACCTGGCAGGCGCAGAGATGTGGGAAGCCGAATTGTCCGAGCGGCGCGCGGCCGGCGGTGACCTGTACTTCCACCGCCCGCGCACGCAGGTGCTGCAGACGTGGGAGCAGACCGGGTTCTCCGCAAAGCTGGGCCCTGCCCATGTCTTTTCGACCAAGCGTCAGGCACTGCACACCATCATCGCGCAGCTATCGCCGGATATCTGCGCGCAGTGCCAGGTGCGCATCTTCGAGGAGTGCGCACAGCGCCCCGGCGCGCAAACACACGCAGAAGCGCTGTGACGTCAGCGTCGGAACCAGGACAGCTTGTATAAGGCGGGAGCTTGGTACCGGAGAAACCGGGTACCTGAGGGTAAGGCAGGTCGGCCGTGGCGGATGGACCGAGAGTGTCCCTACCGGAATGATGCTGACACGAGATGGGCGCCCGCGGCATGCCTATGGCTGGCCGGGGCATCCATCCGAATCAAACCGGTGCCACGTGTGCGCGCTTGACGACGACTGGCTGCGGGACGCCTGTTCGATCAGCACCACCGCCGCACGTTCGATCGTGTCGCGGCCGGCGCGGAAGGCTTCTTCCAGCGACAAGACCTGGTCCGCGCTGAATCCTTCCCACAGTGCTTCGCGTGTCACCACGCACGTTACGTTCTCGCCATTGACGATCGCGTGGAACAACAAGCCTTCGTTATTAATATCGTAGCGCTCTTGCTCTTGGAACTTGATATCCATCGGTGCAGCCCTCCATATGCAAGTGGAGAAACATCCTAACATGGCCGGAGCCATATCGTATGCGCCGAGCCTCGTTGATGCACTCAATCCAATGACCTCCGCAAGGGGGCGTCGGTTCCATTACCGAACCGAGCGAAGCGAACGCCGCAAGCCGGCGCGCTGCGCATGGCCGAACATCCTCAATGCATGCGGTGTTTGACAAACCTGGAAATCATGTTAAAATCTTTTTCTTCGTTGGGGCGTTAGCTCAGTTGGTAGAGCAGCGGACTCTTAATCCGTAGGTCGAGTGTTCGAGTCACTCACGCCCCACCAGCGAATACACTGCAAAAGGCCGGAAGCAAATGCTTCCGGCCTTTTGTTTTTTCCGGCCTTCGCATGCTTCGACTTCGGCGCCTGCGTGTTTCAGGCGCCGAAGTCTACTCAAGCGCCGCTGTCGCGTGCGCGCTCGAACAGCGTCCGTGCGAGCTGGCGATGCCGCGACAACACGACCGGCAAATCTGCCGTCAGCAGTTGGCCGTCACGGACGACGACACGTCCGTTGATCACGCTGGTCGCCACATTGGCGGGCGTGCAGAATACCAGCGATGCGACCGGGTCATGCCCACCCCCGGCAAAGCCGACGCCCGACATGTCGAACGCCACGAAATCAGCCGACATGCCCGGTGCCAGCGCACCGATGTCATCACGGTTGAGCACGCGCGCGCCGCCGAGCGTGGCAATTTCCAGTGCCTCGCGGGCACTCATGGCCGCCGGGCCAAAACCGACGCGCTGCAGCAGCAAAGCCTGGCGCGCCTCGCCAAGCATGTGCGCGCCGTCGTTCGACGCACTGCCATCCACACCGAGGCCGACCTTGACGCCGGCATCACGCATCGCGCGCACCGGCGCGATGCCTGAAGCCAGCCGCATATTGGAACACGGGCAATGCGCGACGCCCGTGCCGGTGCGCGCAAACAGCGCGATCCCCTCTTCGTCGAGCTTCACGCAGTGGGCATGCCAGACATCGTGACCAACCCAGCCGAGGTCTTCGGCGTATTGCGCGGGTGTCAGGCCGAACTTCTCGCGCGAATAGGCAATGTCATTGTCGTTCTCGGCAAGGTGCGTATGCAGCGACACGCCATAGTGACGGGCCATGACCGCCGATTCGCGCATCAGGTCGCGCGATACGGAAAACGGCGAGCATGGCGCCAGCACCATGCGCAGCATCGCGTGGCGCGAACCGTCGTGGTACTGCTCGACGAGGCGCTGGCTGTCGCGCAGGATATCGGCCTCGTCCTCCACCACTACATCGGGCGGCAGCCCGCCTTTGCTGCGGCCGACACTCATCGACCCGCGCGCGGCGTGGAAGCGCATGCCCATTTCCTGCGCGGCGGCAATGGAGTCGTCAGCGCGAGCCATTCGGATAGAGGTACAGGTGGTCGCTCGTGGTCGTGCAGCCCGACAGCATCAGCTCTGCCATTGCCGTCTTCGTCGAGATGCCGATCATCTCCGGCGTCAGGTGCGACCACAGCATGTACAGGTTGGTCAGCCACGAGAACAATTCAGCGTCCTGCGCGGCCGGCACCGCGCGCGTCAGGCTCTGGTACATATGGTGATGCGTGTTGACCAGGCCCGGAATCACCACGCGGCCATGCATGTCGATGACCTGCGCCGTGCCGGCGTCGATCATGCTGCGATACTGGGGCGGCAGGTCCGCCGTGGCACCCACCCATTGCACCGCGGGGCCGTCGGCAACGAGCGCGCCATCGGGAATTTCTCGCCGTTGTGCGTCCATGGTGACAAGCACATCGGCATTCAGGGCAATCAGGGTCATATCGGCATGTCTCGGCGGGTGGGCATGGCGCGAGTCTAAGACGCACACCGTCAATCCGAAAGCACAGAATTTCGCCAACCCTGTCCACAAAAGTGGACACAGCATGACAGACGACGGGCTACCGCCCTTGCGCAAACAGCGCGGCCAGCCGCGCGCCGATATTCCCGGCCATCAGCTCGCCGCCGGGCTGAGCGCGCCTTGCGTGCGGGCAACCAGCGCAAGGGTCTGGCGGCGCAGGTAGCGGTCGCGCAGCGGCACCAGCACCAGCGCACCGCGCGCGCGTTCCTCCATGATGTCGAGCGGATTGAGCAGCGCAATGCCGCTGCCCAGCATGACCAGGCGCTGGATCAGCGCCATCGAGGTCGATTCGGCGGCGGGTGTCACGTCGATGGCATTGCGCGCGAAGGCGTCATCGAGAAGCGCTCGGATGGAAAGCGATGGCGCAGGCAGGACCAGCGGGTAGCCGACGCATTCGCTGAGCAGGACCGACGGTTGCGCCGCCAACGCATGACCGGGAGGAACAACGGCACCGATCTGCCAGTCGCTCGTTCCCAACGTGCGCAGCGCTGACACCACGGGCAAGTCATAGCCAAGGCCAAGGTCAGCGTCGCCCTGCTCCACGGCCGCGGCAATCTCGGCAACCGGCAAATCGACCACGCGCACGATAATGCCCGGATACCGCTGGTGGAATTCATGCACCAGCGACGGCATCAGCGACCCGGCCAGACCCGCAGTCGCCGCCACCGTCACCTCGCCGCGGCGGGCACCCTTGAACTCTTCGATCCGCTCGCGCAGCGCCTCGTGTTCGCGCAACGTCTGCCGCACGTGGGCGAGAACCATCTCGCCAAGCGGCGTCAGCCGCAGGCGCTTGTTGATGCGCTCGAAAACCGGCGCGCCCAGATCAGCTTCCAGGTCGAGGATCTGCCGGTTGATTGCCGTGGGCGCAACATGGAGATACTCCGCTGCCTTGCGGATCGAACCGCGGCGTACCACCTCGTCTAGATAGCGCAGGATCCGGGCATGCATAGAAGTTGTCTGGTCAGCTATGCCGGCAACGCCGGCGTGCAACACGAAGGTCGGCATTGTAGCCGCGAGTGCCGGAAAAGAAAGTTCGGCATCC
The DNA here is from genome assembly GCA_001725945.1 of Cupriavidus sp. UYMMa02A. Taxonomy (GTDB): domain Bacteria; phylum Pseudomonadota; class Gammaproteobacteria; order Burkholderiales; family Burkholderiaceae; genus Cupriavidus. Next base: position 17,028 of record LRMT01000125.1, read on the forward strand.
CTATTGCGTCTTACTAGATACCTTGCTAAAATCTTTTTCTTCGTTGGGGCGTTAGCTCAGTTGGTAGAGCAGCGGACTCTTAATCCGTAGGTCGAGTGTTCGAGTCACTCACGCCCCACCAGCGAATTCCAGAAAAGGCCAACCACGCGGTTGGCCTTTTTGCTTTGTCCGAACCGGTCTCTTACGGGTGCATCCCGACGGCAACCTCCATCATTTCTTGATACGCGGGTTCTTACCAATATCGCTTGCCGCCCTTTCGCTGTGGAATTGCGGTCGGCGCACAACGCGGAACGTAGTTCCGTATCGCGGAACAACATCGTTCGCGACGTTGTCGGCTACCTTCGCACGACGATGGTCAGCCTGCCAAGCCAGGACCGGATGATTCACCGATAAGCGCAAGCGAGCCACAATCGTTCCGAAGACGCCCCAGGAATCCGGCCAGGCCAACAATCAGTGAATGAAGAACGGAGGCACTCCTTGAAAGCAGTTCTCAAAGCAGGCACAGCAGCCTGCATCGCGGCCCTTGGCCTGTTCCACGCCAGCGCACACGCGCAGAGCTACCCGACCAAGCCGGTTCGGCTGATCGTGCCGTTCGCGGCCGGCGGCACCACCGACATTGTTGCCCGCGCCGTCTCGGACGCGCTCGGCCGCGAACTGGGCCAGCCCGTCGTGGTGGAAAACCGCGGCGGCGGCGGCGGTGTCATCGGCGCCGATGCACTGGCCAAGTCCGCTCCGGACGGCTACACGCTCGGCATCGCCACCGTGAGCACGATGGCCACCAATCCGGCCACGAACGCCCGCAACCCGTATGACCCGATCAAGGATTTCGCGCCCATCACCAACCTGGTGAACGTGCCGAACGTGCTGACGGTCAACCCGAAGGTCCCGGCCAAGACGCTGAAGGAATTCGTCGCGCTGCTCAAATCCAGCCCGGGCAAATACAGCTACGCGTCGGCCGGCAAGGGCAGCATCTCGCACCTCGATGGCGAACTGTTCAAGGACATCACCAAGACCGACATGGTCCATATCCCGTACCGCGGATCGGGCCCTGCGCTTAACGACACGCTGGCCGGCCAGGTCAACGTCCAGTTCGACAACCTGCCGTCCTCGATGCCGTTCATCCAGACCGGCAAGCTGCGCGCACTGGCCGTGGCCGCGCCCAAGCGCGTGGAAGGCCTGCCTGACGTGCCGACCTTTGCGGAAGCCGGCATGAAGGACATGAACAACATGGCCTGGTACGGCCTCGTTGCGCCGGCCAATACGCCTGCCGCGATCATCACGCGCGTGCACGATGCCGCCGTCAAGGCCCTGCAGGACCCGGCGGTCAAGCGCCGTCTGGCGGACAGCGGCGCGTACCCCGACGGCAACACGTCGTCGCAGTACGCTGCCCAGATCAAGCGGGAACTGGACCTGCGCAAGAAGATTGCGCATGACCAGAACATCACTCTGGAATAAGCACCGTCTTGACCAGCAAAAAAGCCGGCTGTGAACCAGCCGGCTTTTTTGTGCCTGATCGTGCATTATTCGAAATCTTCCAAGACTTATTCTGAGTCAATTTGATATTGCACAGGACCGTTCAGGCCTAGAAGGCATTCAATACCTTTAGAAGAAAGTTTCACTTTGCGGACCAGCGCCGACTCGGTACAGTAACCGAGATGATCCGCCAAACTCGGCCCCAATCGAATCGCGCAGGCGCTGCGCGATCGCCACTCGCGAGGATGAAGATGCTCAAGAAGACCGTTCCGACCCTGATCGTTGCCGCGCTTGCTGCCTTCGGTGCAACCCAGCTTGCGTACGCACAGAAGAACTACACGGAGGGCGGCGACCTGTACAGCGGCAGCCATACCAAGAAGAAGGCCAATCCGAACCAGAACGCGGCCAAGTCGGGCAAGTTCGACCCATACACCGATGGCGCAAAGCAGTCGACCAAGGCCGATCTGGCTGGCAAGAAGGTCGACCCGAACACCGATGGTGCGAAGTCCGGCAAGTTCGATCCATACACGGACGGCGCCAAGGCAGGCAAATACGATCCGTACACCGATGGTGCGAAGGCGCTGCGGCCAAGTCCCAGTAAGCCCTGCACCGCCCGCCCACCGGGGCGGGCGCGCAATGCAAAACAGCCCGCAACTGCGGGCTGTTTGCTTATGGCTTCTGATCGCTGATCTCAGGCGGCCATTGCGTGCTGCGGCACGGATTCGCGCATGGTGCCGCGGTCGCGATAGCGTACGTGCCAGGCCAGCGCTTCCTCGAGCAGATGCGGGGTCTGGCCGCCGAGGCGGCTGGCACGGCGGAAGTAGTCGCCCAGCACATCGCGGTAGGCCGGGTCCGCGCAGTGGTCGATCACCTGCCTCGCGCGCTCGCGCGGTGCAAGACCGCGCAGGTCAGCAAGTCCATGCTCCGTCACGATGATGTCCACGTCGTGCTCGGTGTGGTCCACATGCGAGACCATCGGCACGATGCTGGAGATATCGCCACCTTTGGCCACCGACTTGGTCACGAACACCGACAGATGCGCATTGCGCGCGAAATCGCCGGAGCCGCCGATGCCGTTCATCATGTGCGTGCCGCCGACGTGCGTCGAATTGACGTTGCCGTAGATATCGCATTCGAGCGCGGTGTTGATGGTGATCAGACCGAGCCTGCGCAGGATTTCCGGATGGTTGCTGATCTCCTGCGGCCGCAGCACCAGACGCGACCGGTACCGCTCCAGGTTGGCCAGGAAGTGCTGGTAGACGGGCCGCGAGAGCGTCACCGACGACGCCGACGCGAATGCCAGCCGGCCCGAATCGAGGAGCTCGATCGTACTATCCTGCAGCACCTCCGAGTACATCTTCAGGTCATGAAACGGGGAGTCGATCAGCCCATGCAACACCGCGTTGGAAATCGTGCCGATGCCGGCCTGCAGCGGCTGAAGCGATGCCGAAAGCGACCGGCACGCACCTCGTGCCCGAGGAATTCGCTCAGGTGCCCTGCAATCTGCCGCGTGCCTTCGTCGGGCGGCAGCGCGTTGGACGGGCTGTCGTCCTTGCCCGTGATGACGATGGCAGCAATCCTTTCCGGATCGATGGGGATATACGGCAAGCCGATGCGTTGCTCGGCGGAAATCAACGGGATGGGCTGCCGGTACGGGCGCTGGACCGGAAAGTAGATGTCGTGGAAGCCTTCGAGCGCCAGCGGCATGTTCATGTTGATCTCGACGATCACCTTGCGCGCCAACATGGCGAAGCTCGCCGAATTGCCGACCGACGTGCTTGGCACGATGCCGCCCTGCTCGGTGATCGCGACCGCTTCCACCACCGCCACGTCCACCGGGGCGATCTGCCCGGAGCGCAGTTGCTCGACCGTCTCGGACAGATGCTGGTCGATGAACATGACCTCGCCAGCGTTGATCTTGCGGCGCAGGGTTTCATCGGACTGGAAAGGCAGCCGGCGCGCGATCACGTCGGCCTGGGCCAGCACCTTGTCGATATCGTTGCCCAGCGATGCGCCAGTCATCAGCGTGATGCGCAGCGGCTCGGTGGCGGCGCGGCGCGCCAGCGCGAATGGCACTTCCTTGCAGTCGCCTGCCCGGGTAAAGCCGCTCATGCCCACGGTCATGCCGTCGCGAATGAGTTCGGCTGCCGCGTCTGCTGAAACCACCTTGTCGAGCAGCCTCGGCAGGCGAATGCGTTCCTTGTACATCCTTGTTTATCTCCGGTTGCCGGGCGGACCGGTCGTCCGTGCTCCCCCTTTGCTCATGGCCTCAGGGGTTGGAAAGTCAGTGTAGCCACCGCCTTACATTCCCACACGGATTTAAACTCATGGAAATCAGTCGACTTTTTCATAGGTCCTCTGACCGTCCTGAAGCGCCGGAAATGCCGCTTCAATCTTCGGTCGCGTGGTGCTTCCGCATCGTGCATAGGCGGGAGAAACCCTAGGAAACATACAAAGAACATTCACTTCTGGTAGTGTCTGCGGCATCAGGAAAGACCGCCCCGATTGCCCTTGATTTCGAGGCGCGGCGCCTGTGCGCCCGGGCCGGCCAAGCTCCGGCCCAAGAGCGTTGCAATGTCGGCGACAGACATGAGGAGACGCCAATTCATGCAAACCAAACCACTCGAACCCAACGAGCCGGTTGTCCTAGCCCTGGTCGATGCCGTCACCGCCTGGCAGGGTGCTTTGGAACAAACCCTTTCGGCCTCTGGCCTCAACTATGCCAAGTGGCTCCTGTTGCGCGCCATCCGGCAGAATGCTTTCGTGCGCCATGAGCCGCTTGCAAGTGCCCTGCTGATCGATGGCGCCTGCGCCGAACGCCTGCTGGGCGAGTTGCAGCGCGATGGCTGGGTCGAATGTTCCGACCCAGCCATGCCCCGCATCAGCGCTGCGGCCGAAAGCCGTGTTGAACGCGTCTGGCAGGCCGTGAAAGCGCTGCACTCGGTCTCGGTATCGCCATTCAATTCGCAGGAACGCGTGGCGCTGGGCACGCTGTTGCAGCGCATGAAGCTGACCTTGAGCGATCATTCGGCGCGCCGCAGCCGCACCACGCCCCAGACTCTGTGCGCCTGACCCCTGGCGCCTAAGCGCAACCGGCACGCGCGGCCACACTGGCCGGCGTGCGCGGCGATGACGACTTTCCCCTCGCATCGTGCGGTTTTTCCTAAAGTATGAGCATGCACCGGCACATGCACCGCGCGCCAACGAACGCGCGGCATGAGCCGCCCGCGCCCGATACCGCAAGGAGGCACCATGCCGCAGGAGAACGCAGAAAAAGTCGCACACCTGCTGGAAGAAATGCTCGCGTTCGCGCGGGAGCGGTTGCCCGCGGCAGGGTTCGAGTTGCTCGAACCGATCCTGCGGCATTACTACGACCAGACCGATTCCGATGACCTGATCCGTCGCGAAGTCGCCGATATGTATGGCGCGGTGATGGCGCACTGGCAGACCGCACAAAAGTTCGTGCCGGGCACCGCACGCATCCGCGTGTACAACCCCAACCTGGAAGAGCACGGCTGGCACTCGGACCACACGGTGGTCGAAATCGTCAACGACGACATGCCCTTCCTGGTCGACTCCGTGACCATGGAGATCAACCGGCTGGGCCTGGTGCTCCACTCGGCGATTCACCCGGTGTTCCGCGTGTGGCGCGGCGCCAAGGGCGGCATCGAAAGGATCGAACTCGGCGGGACCGGCGGCGACAATGCCTCGCGCCTCGAGTCGTTCATCCATTTCGAGGTGGACCGTACCGGCGAGGCAGTGCGGCTCGAAGCGTTGCGCACGGGTATCGCGCGCGTGCTCGGCGACCTGCGCGCCGCGGTGGAAGACTGGCAACGCATGTGCGATATCACCGAGGCCACCATCGCCAATATGGCCCAGGCGCCGGATGCGAACAGCGCAGACAGCACCGAAGGCCGGGCCTTCCTGCAATGGATGCTCGACGACCACTTCACGTTCCTTGGCCAGCGCGATTACCAGCTCGTCACGCAGGACCAGCGCTATTTCCTGCGCGGCGTGCCGGACACCGGCTGCGGCATCCTGCGCGAAAGCCTGCGCCCGCCCGAGGCCGAGGACCTGACACCGCTGCCCGCCGCGGCAACTTCCATCATCCAGGGCAGTTCGCCGATCTTCCTGACCAAGGCCAATTCGCGCGCTACCGTGCACCGGCCAGGCTACCTCGACTATATCGGCGTAAAGCTGCTAGATGCCAACGGCAAGCTGTTCGGCGAACGCCGCTTTGTGGGTCTGTACACGTCCACCGCATACACCTCACCGATTGCCGAGATCCCGCAGGTGCGGCGCAAGTGCGCGAATATCCTCGCCCGTGCCGGCTTCCTGACCAAGGGCCATCTTTATAAGTCGCTGCTAACCATCCTTGAGCAATATCCGCGCGACGAGCTGTTCCAGATCGATGAGGACGAGCTGTTCGACATTGCGATCGGCATCCTGCGCCTGCAGGAACACCAGCGCACGCGACTGTTCGTGCGGCGCGACCGCTTCGACCGCTTCGTATCCTGCCTGGTGTTCGTTCCGCGCGACAAGTACAACACCGACCTGCGCCAGAAGATCCAGAAGATCCTGATGAGCGCCTTCCACGGCAATGCATGCGAGTTCACGCCACTGCTGTCGGAGTCGCCGCTGGCCCGCATCCAGCTTACCGTGCGCGGCGAGCCGGGCTGCATGCCGCAGGTCGACACGCAGGAACTCGAAGCGCGCATCGTCCAGGCCAGCCGCCGCTGGCAGGACGACCTGGCCGAAGCGCTGCACGAGAGCCGCGGCGAGGAGCAAGGCAATGGCCTGCTGCGCCGCTATGGCGGCTCATTCCCGGCCGGCTATCGCGAGGACTATCCGGCCCGCACCGCCGTGCGCGACATCGAGCTGATGGAACAGGCGCTGCAGCGCAACGGCATCGCCATGAACCTGTACCGCCCGATCGAAGCGGTACCCGGCGCGTTCCGCTTCAAGGTCTACCGTGCGGGCGAGCCGATTGCGCTGTCGCACAGCCTGCCGATGCTCGAACACCTTGGCGTGCGCGTGGATGAGGAACGGCCCTACCTGATCGAACCCGACGGCGGCGCGCCGGTCTGGATCCATGACTTCGGGCTGGAGATCGCGGACAGCGCCGGCGGCGCGGACTTCGATATCGAGCGCATCAAGGCGCTGTTCGAAGACGCGTTCGCACGCGCATGGCATGGCGAGATCGAGAACGACGACCTCAACCGCCTGGTGCTGCGCGCCGAACTCGCCGCGCGTGATGTGACCATCCTGCGCGCGTATGCGAAATACCTGCGCCAGGTCGGCTCGACCTTCAGCGATGCGTACATCGAGCGCGCGCTGACCGGCAATCCCGCCATCGCTGCGAAGCTGGTGGCCTTGTTCGTCGCGCGCTTCGATCCCGCCGCGACGGCAACGCGCGACACGCGCTGCCAGCAATTGCTGGCCGACATCGAAGCAGCGCTGGACCAAGTGCCGAACCTCGACGAAGACCGCATCCTTCGGCTATTCCTCGGCGTGGTTAATGCAACCGTGCGCACCAATTACTTCCACCGCGATACCGGCGGACAGCGAGGCCATTCGTCTCGTTCAAGTTCAATCCGTCGCAAGTTCCGGGCCTGCCCGAACCGCGCCCGATGTTCGAGATCTGGGTCTACTCGCCGCGCGTGGAAGGCGTGCACCTGCGCGGCGGCCGCGTGGCCCGCGGCGGCCTGCGCTGGTCGGATCGGCGCGAAGATTTCCGCACGGAAGTGCTGGGCCTGATGAAGGCGCAGATGGTGAAGAACACCGTGATCGTCCCGGTCGGCTCGAAGGGCGGCTTCGTCGTCAAGCGGCCACCGCCGCCGACGGACCGCGATGCGTTCCTGCAGGAAGGGGTGGCCTGCTACCAGACGTTCCTGCGCGGCCTGCTCGACCTGACCGACAACCTCGTGTCCGGCGCGCTGATACCTCCGCCTGACGTCGTGCGCCACGACGACAACGACCCCTACCTTGTCGTCGCAGCCGACAAGGGTACGGCCACCTTCTCCGATTTCGCCAACGCCATCTCGGCCGAATACGGGTTCTGGCTCGGCGACGCGTTCGCCTCTGGCGGCTCGGTCGGCTATGACCACAAGAAGATGGGCATCACCGCACGCGGCGCCTGGGAATCGGTCAAGCGGCATTTCCGCGAAATGGGCATCGACACGCAGACCACCGACTTCACCGTGGCCGGCGTCGGCGATATGTCGGGCGATGTGTTCGGCAATGGCATGCTGCTGTCGCCGCATATCCGGCTGGTGGCAGCATTCGACCATCGCCATATCTTCCTGGATCCCGATCCGGATCCCGCCTCGAGCCTGCAGGAACGCATGCGCATGTTCGCGCTGCCGCGCTCGAGCTGGGCGGACTACAACACCAGCCTTATCTCGGCCGGCGGCGGCGTGTTTCCGCGCACGGCCAAGACCATCGCGCTGTCGCCGCAGGTGCAGGCAGTGCTCGGCATCACAGCAAGCACGCTATCGCCCGCCGAGCTGATCCACGCGATCCTGATGGCACCGGTAGACCTGCTGTACAACGGCGGCATCGGTACCTATGTCAAATCAAGCCAGGAAACGCACCTGCAGGCCGGCGACCGCACCAATGACGCGGTGCGCGTGAACGGCTCGGAGCTGCGCTGCAAGGTCGTCGGGGAAGGCGGCAATCTCGGCTTCACGCAGCTCGGCCGTATCGAGTCGCGCGCCATGGCGGGCGCATCAATACCGACGCATCGACAACTCGGCCGGCGTGGACTGCTCGGACCACGAGGTCAATATCAAGATCCTGCTCGGCCTGGTCGTGGCGGACGGCGAGATGACGGAGAAGCAGCGCAACAAGCTGCTGGCCGAGATGACTGACGAAGTCGGACTGCTGGTGCTGCAGGACAACTACTACCAGACCCAGGCCCTGTCGGTCGCGGGCCGCGGCAGCGCCGCCCTGCTCGATGGTGAGGCCCGCCAGATCCGCTGGCTCGAACGCGCCGGCCGGCTCAACCGCGCACTCGAATTCCTGCCGGGCGACGAAGAGATCGCGGAGCGCAAGGCCGCCAGCGAAGGGCTGACCTCGCCCGAGCGCGCGGTGCTGCTCGCCTACAGCAAGATGTGGCTCTACGATGAACTGGTCGCCTCGGACGTCCCCGAGGACACGCTGGTCGCAGGCCTGCTGGTCGACTACTTCCCGGTGCCGCTGCGCCAGCGCTACGGCGAAGCCATGCATCGCCATCCGCTGCGCCGCGAAATCCTGGCCACGCACCTGACCAACCTGCTCGTCAACCGGATCGGCGCGACCTTCGTGCATCGCATGATGGAAGAAACGGATGCACGACCGGCCGATATCGTGCGCGCATGCCTGATCGCACGCGACGTGTTCGGGCTGACCGCGCTGTGGCAGGACATCGATGCGCTCGACAACCGCGTGCCCGATGCCGAACAGGCGCGCATGTTCGCGCCGTCGGCCAGTTGCTGGAGCGGGCCTGCCTCTGGTTTATCCGCTACCTGCGCAGCGGCGGCAGCGCCGATGCCGGCATCGCGCGGTTCACGCAGGCGGCCGAATGGCTTACCCCTCAGTTGCCCGCAGTGCTGCCGGAGTCCGACGCTGCGGCGCTGGCGGAACGCACGCGAGCCCTGACCGAAGCTGGCGTAGAGCCGACGCTGGCACGCAAGGTGGCCAGCAGCGACATCGCCGCCGCGGCGCTGGACATCGCGGAGGTGGCGGCGTCCTGCAATCGCCCGCTGGAACTTGTTGCTGGCGTGTACTTCGCGCTCGACACCCAGTTGAGCTTCGACTGGCTGAGGGAGCGTGCGCAGGCGCTGCCCGCCGATACGCATTGGGATTTGCTGGCACGCACCACCACGCTCGATGACCTGGGGCGGCTCAAACGTGCGCTGATGACCAGTCTGCTGTCACAGTCGGGCGACTATGACACGGCGGCGCCGCTGATCGATGCCTGGCGTGGCACCCGGCAGCCCGCGCTCGAACGCTTCACACGGATGCTCACCGAGCAGCGCGCATCGGGCGCTACCGGGCTGTCGATGCTGTCGGTAGCGATTCGAGAGATCGGCATGCTGGAACGCAGCTGAAGACGCGCGGGCTCGCTCAGTCCCTCAGTCCTCCTCGTCGGCGGGCCCGTGCGGGCGGAACTCGAGCCCAAGCAGCACCAGCAGCTCGAAGGCATCCGCGAGCAGGTGTGTCTGCCGCGGCAGCAGGCTCGCATAGGGCATGTCGTAGATCGACTGGTGCGCGGCCCGCTGGCCCTTCAGGCCACGGTCCCGGGCGATGTCCGAAAGCAGTGCCGCAAAGCCGGACAGGTCTTGCGCGGCCAGCGCGGAATTCAGCACCCTGGCGATCACCTCGGGCGATGCGCCTGCCCAACCGAGCAGTTCGGCATTGGCAGCTGACGTGGTGGGGAGGTCGGAGGATATTTCCATGCGCTGTCTAACGGTCGGCGGCCCGGCTCCTTGAGCGCGAGGTGATGTAGCAATTACCCTACATGCGAGGGGTTCAGCCAATTCATCAGCCGTCATCGATAAAGTCGGGGCATTCGCCGGGGGCCCGGCAGGTCAACCATTGTGCTGGACCCACTGGCGCGCCCAGGCAATGGCCGCCACGCGCGCTTCTGCGGGCGTGGGGTAGGTTGAGGGCGGCGAGCCCCCTTCGAGCGCTACGGCTCCGGAATCCCATATATCACAAACGGCCCGAAAGCGCCCTGTGCCAAGCGCATGGCAGAAGACGTGGATGACAAAGCCACGGTACTCGACGATGTCGGTGGCTGGTTCGGGCAATGGTTCAGGGTCCACCGCCTGCGCCGCCTGCCCCTGCGCGGCAAGCACCGCGTCCGCTACGCGTTCTGCGTCTCTCCGCGCGCCGTTCGTCAGCCAGGCATAGAGGCATGCCGCCGCGGCGCCGGACAGCAAGCCCAGCCCAAACCAGCATGCCTTGCTTTGACAATGCGCCATGGCAGCCACCTCGGGTACGGAGAGGGACGTCGCGCGGCATTCCTGCCGGCATTTGGTTCAGGTTATACCAAAGGCAGAAATGGAGTCGCCCCGACCGGCGCGTTCATCAACCCCACAAGGCACCCAAAGGGGGATGACGCATGGAATTCAGGCATTTATACTGTATATTCATACAGTATCCCAAGGCGCCGCCATGCCACTCTATCAATCCGATTTCATCTTGCTGGAAGCACACTATTTCGGTGACGATGCGGAGTTCATGCGCCTGCCCTGCGCGCACGTCAGCGTCGGCAACGGCGCCATCGTCGTGCAGGGCATCGAGCTGCGGTACCTGCAAGGCCTGCGCTGGACGCCGGATTTCCTGTCGTTCGACGCGAGCGGCAGTCACCACCGCTACCCGGTCGGACGACCAGCTTTCATTGGTCCCGACCGGGCACAGTTCGCGCTGCTCTGAAGCTCGTTCCCTACGCCTGTCTCGCCGACAACATGCAAGCCGACACTACCGCCGACTGCCTGATCAAAGCCCTCGATCTGCAACCGCATCCCGAGGGCGGCTATTTCCGCGAGACGTACCGAAGCGCGGAAACCATCCAATGCAGCGACGGCCGGCAGCGCAGCGCGTCGACCGCCATCTACTACCTGCTGCGCGGCAGCGATTTTTCCGCCTGGCATCGCATCCGCTCGGACGAGCTGTGGCACTTCCATGCCGGCACGCCGATCGATGTGCATGTGCTGGTCAGCGACGGCACGCTTGTCACGCATCGCCTCGGCAATCCGCTCGAACATCCCGGCGCGGTGTTCCAGGCCACGGTGCCCGCCAATCACTGGTTTGCCGCCGAGCGCGTGGCGTCAGGGCCGGAGGATTTCTGCTTGCTCGGCTGCACCGTTGCGCCGGGGTTCGAGTTCAGCGAATTCGAACTGGCGGATGCATCGGATCTGGCTGTGAGCTTTCCTGATCAGTCCGCGCTGATTCACCAATTGTCGCGCCATCGCACATGAACACACGGCGGAGTACCGACTGGAAATCCGGCACGCGCATGCTACGCTTTCTGCAAAGAGTTCCGGAGACGCCAATGGTCCTGAAGCGCTATCACGAACTGCCCGCCGTAGAACGGGATGCGTTTGAGGCTGCGTGCGCGCGGCATGGTTTGTGGCTGAGGACTTTGAAGTCAGCGTGGAAGATGGTCCGGCCAATGCGCAGAGGACGATCAGTATCGGACGCGTTGTCGGAAGCGAGTTCGAGAAGTATGCAACGGATGCTGGGGCAGCATGGGTTGCTTGCTTCGAGCGTGACCTCGCTACCGATACGTTCGGGTTTCCGCTCGCTGATTGAAGCGGCTACAGCAACTACACGGGAATCACTACAGCCACTGGCCGCTCAAAAGCCGCCAGCACAATTGTGCGCTTCTGCTGATGCCCGAAAAATGACAAAACCCGCGTAACCGTTTCCAGTTACGCGGGTTTCTTGTCTGGTCGGGGCGAGAGGATTTGAACCTCCGACCACCTGCACCCCATGCAGGTACGCTACCAGGCTGCGCTACGCCCCGAAGCAAAAGATTATAGCAGAAGCATTTCCCCGATGACCAGCGGCGCTGGTGAAATTTATGCGCCCCGCGCGATCTGCCGAAGCTGCGCGAGCAGGTGCTGGACCTCGACGAGTTCGCTGCGCAGATTCGCAATGTCCACCGACGGCGTGGCGGTTTCCGCTGCGGTTTGCGCAGGCGTTTCATCGGGCTCGGAAGCCGTGTGATGATGACCGTGCCGGCCCTCATCCAGACGATTGCGCGCGCCGTTGATCGTGAATCCCTGCTCGTACAGCAGTTCGCGGATGCGCCGGATCAGCAGGACTTCATGGTGTTGGTAGTAACGCCGGTTGCCACGGCGCTTGACCGGCTTGAGCTGGGTGAACTCCTGCTCCCAGTAGCGCAGTACATGCGGCTTGACCGCGCAGAGTTCGCTGACTTCGCCAATGGTGAAGTAGCGCTTGGCGGGAATGGGCGGCAGCGCTATGCGCTCGCTGGATTTGTCCGACATGAGTGGTGTAGACAGGCGTCAGGCCATGCCGGCCGGTTTGAGTTGGCGCGCCGATCAGCGCGCCCAGAAGCATACAGACGCCTGCTGCGGCAAGCAATCCGTCGTTCGGGTGATTCCCCTGCTCAACCCGGGATGCTCAGGCCGGCACGCTCTTCCACCTGGCTCTTGAGCTTCTGGCTGGCGTGGAATGTGACTACGCGGCGTGCGTGATGGGAATGATCTCGCCGGTCTTCGGATTGCGGCCGGGGCGCTGCGGTTTGTCACGCAATTGGAAGTTGCCGAAGCCGGACAGCTTGACGCTGTCGCCCTGCTCCAGCGCTTCGCGAATGACGTCGAAGAAGGCTTCGACCATGTCCTTCGATTCGCGCTTGTTCAGGCCAACCTGGTCGAACAGCATTTCGGCAAGTTCGGCCTTGGTCAGCGTCGGCACCTCTGCCGTGCGGAGTTCCGGCGAGGAGTCGTCACGGGAGGAAAGCTGCCGGTCGCTTACCTCACCCAAAGCTGCTGCAGTCATGGAGTTCGCGTCTCGATCTTTCATGTCGATCGCTCAATGAATTCTGTCTGGCGATCCGCCCGGGTGCACTGCCCGGCGCCCTGTCGTGCGGTACGTGCGCTGGTCAGCCGCGCAGGCGAGCCTGGAAGGCTTCGCCCAGTGCGTCGACCATGCAGCGCACTGCGCTGTCGACGGTTTCGTCCTGAAGGGTCGACCCAGTATCTTGCAAGGTCAACCGGAACGCAAGGCTTTTCTCGTCGGCGCCAATCGCGGCCGATGCAGCCTTCGGACGGAACTCGTCGAACAGCACCAGGCTCTGGCAGAAGCGGCCGGAGCCCTGCTTGTCGAGCGCGGCGCGCATGGTGTCAAGCATGTCCTGGACGCGCACCGATTGCTTCACCACTACGGCGAGGTCACGCACGGCGGCCGGGAATTTCGAGATCTCGGTGTAGCCGGGCAGACCCGTTTCGCGCAGTGCGTCGAGCTGGAGCTCAAACAGCACGGGGGCTTGCGCCAGTTCATATTCCTGCAGCCAGCGCGGATGCAGTTCGCCCACCACGCCGACCGGCTTGCCGTCGACCAGCACGCGCGCTGCGCGGCCCGGATGCAAGGCAGGATGTGCCACCGGTTCAAAACGGGCCACACGCGGGTGGAGCAGCGCCTCGACATCGCCCTTGACGTCGAAGAAGTCGACATTGCGCGTGGCGATGCCCCACTGCTCTTCGAACGCCGGACCATAGGCGATACCGGCGGCCACCATCGGCTGGTGATAGCCAGCCACCGTGAGGCCGCCGTCCTTCACCTCGCATCGCGATGGAACACACGGCCGACCTCGAACAGGCGCACGCGTGCAGCCTTGCGGTTCAGGTTGTAGCGCACCTTGTCCAGCAGGCCGCCGATCAACGTGGACCGCATTACCGCGAGCTGGCTCGCGATCGGGTTCAGCAGGCGGATCGGATTGTCATTGGCGGCGAAGTCATGCTCCCACTTCTCTTCGACGAAGGCGAAGTTGATGACTTCCTGGTAATCGCGCGCGGCCAGTGCGTGGCGCACCACGTGCGTCGAGCGGCGGCCTTCGTTGGTCGGGCGCATTTCGCTTTCCGCGATGGGCGGACGCGCGGGAATGCGCTCGAAGCCGTAGATGCGCGCGACTTCCTCGATCAGGTCTTCCTCGATCTCGATGTCGAAGCGGTAGCTCGGCGGCGTGACTTCGAACACTTCGCCTTCGGCGCCCTGCGAGCGCGTGAACGGCAGCTGCAGGCGCTGGAACACGTCGGCCACGACAGCTGAGGACAGCTCGATGCCGAGTACGCGTTCAGCGCGCGCAAGCCGCAGGCTGACGGGCTTGCGCTGCGGCAGGTTGACGATATGGTCATCGACCGGACCAGCCTGGCCGCCGCAGATCTCGAGGATCAGCGCGGTGATGCGCTCGAGATGCTCGACGGTCGTGGCATAGTCCACGCCGCGCTCGAAACGGTGCGCCGCGTCGGTCGAAAAATTGTAGCGTCGCGCGCGGCCCTGGATGGCCGACGGCCACCAGAACGCGGCTTCGAGGTAGATGTTGCTCGTGTCCAGCGTCACGGCGGTGCTGTCGCCGCCCATGATGCCGGCCAGGCTTTCGATCTCCTTCTCATCGGCGATCACGCCGACCTGCTCGTCCACCTCGATCGTATTGCCGTTCAGCAGCTTGATCTGCTCGCCCTTGCGGCCCCAGCGCACATCGAGCCCGCCGTGGATCTTGTCCAGGTCGAACACGTGCGACGGGCGGCCCAGTTCGAGCATCACGTAGTTGGAGATATCGACCATCGCCGAGATGCTGCGCTGGCCCGAGCGCTCCAGGCGCTGCACCATCCATGCCGGCGTGGCGGCACGCGCGTTCACGCCGCGGATCACGCGGCCCGAGAAGCGGCCGCACAGATCGGGCGCCGACACCTTCACCGGCAGCTTGTCGTCGATGGTCACCGCCACGGGCTTCATGTCCGGCAGCGTCAGCGCGGCGCCGGTCAGCGCCGAGACTTCACGCGCTACACCATGGATCGACAGGCAGTCGGCCTTGTTCGGCGTCAGCTTGATGATGAAGACCTGGTCGTCCAGGTCCAGGTATTCGCGGATGTTCTGGCCGACCGGCGCGTCTTCCGGCAGCACCAGCAGGCCGCCGTGGTCTTCCGACAGCTTGAGCTCGCGCGCGGAGCACAGCATGCCGTAGCTCTCCACGCCGCGCAGCTTGCCGACCTTGATTTCAAATGGCTTGCCATCGGGATCCGCCGGCGGCAGCACCGCGCCGACCAGCGCGCACGGCACCTTGATGCCGGGCTTGACGTTAGGCGCGCCGCAGACGATCTGCAGCGTCTCGCCGGTGCCGGCATCGACCTGGCACACATTGAGACGGTCTGCGTTGGGATGGCGCTCGGTCGACAGCACGTGGGCAACCACGATCTTGTCGAACGGCGGCGCGACCGGGCCGACCTCTTCCACTTCGAGCCCGGCCATGGTCAGGCTGTGCGACAGCGCGTCGGTGGAGATCTTTTCAGGGTTGGCGAAGGTGCGAAGCCAGGATTCCGAGAATTGCATGGCGCTTCTGATCCGGTAAGTATTCTGTGATGTCTGGGACGATGAGCTGGGCGCGGCCGCGCCGCATCAGGCGAACTGGCGCAGGAAACGCGTGTCGCCTTCGAAGAACAGGCGCAGGTCGTTGATGCCATGGCGCAGCATCGTCAGGCGCTCCAGGCCCGAGCCGAACGCAAAGCCGATGTAGCGCTCCGGGTCCAGGCCCATATTGCGCAACACGTTCGGGTGCACCTGGCCGGAGCCGGAGATCTCCAGCCATTTGCCATTGCCGAACGCCATGTCGATCTCGGCCGACGGTTCCGTGAACGGGAAGTACGACGGGCGGAAACGCACCTGAATATCGTCACGCTCGAAGAACTTGCGCAGGAAGTCGGTGTACACGCCCTTCAGGTCCGCAAAGCTCACGTCCTCGCCGATCCACAGGCCTTCGACCTGGTTGAACATCGGCGAGTGCGTAGCATCGCTGTCGACGCGGTACGTGCGGCCCGGGCAGATCACCTTGATCGGCGGCATCGGCTGGCCGGCGTACTTCTCCACGTGCATCTTGGCGTAGCGCACCTGCATCGGGCTGGTGTGCGTGCGCAGCAGCAGGAGCTTGTCGTCGCTGTCGCGGCCGTCGATATAGAACGTGTCCTGCATCGAGCGCGCCGGATGGTTGTCCGGGTTGTTCAGCGCAGTGAAGTTCATCCAGTCGGTTTCGATCTCGGGGCCATCGGCGACGTCGAAGCGACCGAACCGAAGATCTGTTCCACGCGCTCCCAGGTGCGCATGACCGGGTGCAGACTGCCGCGGCTGACCGCGCGGCCCGGCAGGGTCACGTCGATGGCTTCGGCGGACAGGCGCGCGTTCATCAGCGCGTCGGCCAGGGCCTGGCGGCGCGCCGTCAGCGCGGCTTCGACCTGCTGCTTGACCTGGTTGATGCGCGCACCTTCGCTCTTGCGCGCTTCCGGGTCGAGCTTGCCCAGGCCCTTGAGCAGTTCAGTCAGCGCGCCGGTCTTGCCGAGGAACCTGGCCTTCTCGTTTTCCAGCGTGGCGTTGTCGTTGGCGGCGGCGAAAGCGGCCTGGGCGTCGGCGACGATTTGATCCAGATCCTGGGACATGGCGGTCGTGGAAATAGCTTGGCGCCGTGACAAAGCTGCAGTCGCGGCGTGGGTTGGTATTCGTTTCGAATGGCGTTTCGGCACTGCCCGCGCGCTGCGCAGCAATTGCCGAAGCGGCATTCGAAAATGAAAACGGGGCCCCGTGAGAGCCCCGTTTCAGCAGACCTAGCGGTCGGTGCTTGCCCGGCAACCCTACGGGTTGCCGCAGCCGGCATCAGGCAACGGTGGCTTTCACCTGGTTGACGATGGCGGCAAAGGCAGGCTTGTCGTGAATAGCCATGTCCGACAGCACCTTGCGGTCCAGTTCAATCGAGGCCTTCTTCAGACCGTTCATGAACACGCTGTAGGTCATGCCATGCTCACGCGTCGCGGCATTGATACGCGCAATCCAGAGCGCGCGGAAAACGCGCTTCTTGTTGCGGCGATCGCGGTACGCGTACTGGCCAGCACGCATGACCGCCTGCTTGGCGATACGGTAGACATTATTGCGACGGCCGCGGTAACCCTTGGCAGCATCGATAACTTTCTTGTGACGGGCCCGTGCAGTGACCCCACGCTTTACTCGAGGCATGTAATTCTCCTTTCGTTTTCGTAAGGGTTATGCGTAAGGCATCATCGCGCGCACCGACTTCAGGTTCGTCTCATGGACGTCCTGGGTACCGCGCAGTTGACGCTTGTTCTTGGTGGTCTTCTTGGTCAGGATGTGACGCTTGAAGGCCTGGCCACGCTTGAACGAGCCATTCGGACGGGCAGTAAAGCGCTTGGAGGCGCTTTTCTTCGTCTTCATCTTCGGCATGTAAAACTCCAGCTCTATGACATGCATGCAGGTGGACGCTCACGCCGACGCTTGCAAGACCCGCATCCACTTGTTTTTGCACGGTTCCCTGACGGGTTCCGCGCCACTTCCACGCGATGCAACGCCGGAATGCCTCGGCATCCCGGCCGCCACATCGCGCAAAATTACTTCTTCTTCTTGGGGGCGAGCACCATCACCATCTGGCGCCCTTCCATCTTCGGCATCTGCTCGACCTGGCCGATTTCCTCCAGGTCCGCCTTCAGGCGTTCGAGCACGCGCGCGCGATTTCCTGGTGCGCCATCTCACGGCCACGGAAGCGCAGCGTGATCTTGGTCTTGTCGCCTTCTTCCAGGAAGCGCTTCAGGTTGCGCAGCTTGACGTTGTAGTCGCCGTCATCCGTGCCAGGGCGGAATTTCACCTCCTTGACCTGGATGATCTTCTGCTTCAGCTTTGCCTCGTGCGCGCGCTTGGCTTCCTCGTACTTGAACTTCCCGTAATCCATGATACGGGCGACGGGAGGAACCGCGTTCGGCGCGATCTCCACCAGGTCCAAGTCCTTATCCTCAGCCAGGCGAAGCGCGTCCATGAACTTGACGATGCCAAGCTGCTCATTATCAACCCCTACCAGGCGCAATTCAGGCGCACTGATCTCCCGGTTGATGCGGTGACCTTTGTCTGTAGCGATGTTCCGTTACCTCAAGAAGACAAAAAAACAAGCCGTGCTCTCAACCCATCAGGCTTTGCTGGCAACGTCATTTTGCAGACGCTCCACGAACGCGGAGACGGGCATCACACCCAGATCCACGTTGCCTCGGGCACGCACGGCCACTTGATTGGCATCCCGCTCCTTGTCGCCTACCACCAGCAGGTAGGGGATCTTCTGAAGAGAATGCTCGCGAATTTTATACGTAATTTTCTCGTTACGCAAATCGGCCTTCGCCTAAACCCTTGTTTTAGCAGCGATTGCACGACGTTTTCGGCATATTCGGCCTGCGATTCGGCAATATTCATGACAACCACCTGCTCCGACGCCAGCCAGGCGGGCAGCGCACCTGCGTGGTTTTCAAGCAGGATGCCCAGGAAACGCTCGAACGAACCGAGGATCGCACGGTGCAGCATGACCGGACGCTTGCGCGAGTTATCTTCGGAGACGTACTCGGCACCCAGGCGCTCCGGCAGCACCAGATCGAGCTGCAGCGTGCCGCACTGCCACGAACGGCCGATGGCGTCCTTGATGTGGTATTCGACCTTCGGGCCGTAGAACGCACCCTCGCCCGGCAGTTCTTCCCAGTCCACGCCGCAAGCGCGCAACGCCAGGCGCAGGCCCTCTTCCGCGTGATCCCAGACTTCGTCCGAGCCGGCGCGCTGCTCGGGGCGCAGCGACAGCTTCACCGCCACGTCCTTGAAGCCAAAGTCGTCATAGACGGAGAACGCCAGCTCGTTGAAGGCCTTCGCCTCGGCGACGATCTGCTCTTCCGTACAGAAGATATGCGCATCATCCTGCACAAAGCCACGCACGCGCATGAGCCCGTGCAGCGCGCCGGACGGTTCGTTCCGGTGGCAGGCGCCGAACTCGGCGAGGCGCAGCGGCAGGTCACGGTATGACCGCAGGCCATGATTGAAGATCTGCACATGCCCCGGACAGTTCATCGGCTTGATCGCGTAGTCGCGCTTCTCCGATTCCGTGACGAACATGTTCTCCTTGTAGTTCTGCCAGTGGCCGGACTTCTCCCACAGCGAACGGTCCATCACCTGCGGCGTGCGCACTTCGTCATAGCCGGCAACCGTCAGGCGGCCGCGCATATACTGCTCCACGGCCTGCCAGACCTGCCAGCCCTTCGGGTGCCAGAACACCATGCCAGGCGCTTCTTCCTGCAGGTGGAACAGGTCGAGCGACTTGCCGAGCTTGCGATGGTCGCGCTTCTCGGCCTCTTCGAGCATATGCAGGTAGGCGTCCTGGTCTTCCTTCTTCGCCCAGGCCGTGCCGTAGATGCGCTGGAGCATCTCGTTATTGGCATCGCCGCGCCAGTAGGCGCCCGCCACCTTCATCAGCCTGAAGACCTTGAGCTTGCCCGTCGACGGCACGTGCGGGCCACGGCACAGGTCGACGAACTTGCCTTCGCGGTAAAGACCGATTTCCTGGTCCGCCGGGATCGAGGCAATGATCTCGGCCTTGTACTTCTCGCCCATCGACTCGAACAGCGCCACCGCTTCATCACGGTTCCACACCTCGCGCGTGACCTTCTCGTCCTTGCGCGAGAGCTCCGTCATCTTCTTCTCGATGGCGGCGAGGTCTTCCGGCGTAAAGGGGCGCTTGTAGGCGAAGTCGTAGTAGAAGCCGTTTTCGATCACCGGCCCGATCGTCACCTGCGCGTCCGGATACAGTTCCTTGACCGCGTAAGCCAGCAAGTGGGCCGTGGAGTGACGAATGACGTCGACGCCGTCGGCATCCTTGTCCGTGACGATGGCGAGCGCTGCGTCACGGTCGATCGAATAGCTCGTGTCGACCAGCGTGCCGTCCACCTTGCCGGCCAGCGCGGCCTTGGCCAGGCCCGTGCCGATGCTCTGCGCCACTTCGGCAACCGTCACCGGGCCAGGAAATTCGCGACGGGACCCATCCGGCAGCGTGATTGCGATCATTTCGACTCTCCAGGATTCCACCCCGGCGCTGGCGCTCGGCGGGCGGATCAAACTGCATCTTTTCCAGCATCGGCGCAGCCCCGGACAAGGGACCCACCGACAACGTTCTTTGCGCTTGTGCGCAGCAGGCGCGCAAGCTTATCAGGCAGCTGGCAGGCGACAGACGAAAAAACGCGGCCAAGGCCGCGTTTCTCTTTGTCAAACCCGGTTCAACCGGGACGGAGGCGCACCTCGACTACTGTCGCATGCCAGCGGTAGTAGTTCGCGGTGTCATGAACATGATGCCCTTCCGTTCCTTGTGAGGTTGAATCGGACTTGCCGCACTCTATTGTTGTACTGCTTGTTTTTGCTGCTTTACTGCTTCACTGCAATGCGTTGGTAGGCTCGATTGGACTCGAACCAACGACCCCCACCATGTCAAGGTGGTGCTCTAACCAGCTGAGCTACGAGCCTAGCGAAGCAGCAATTATAGCCTCACTTTCTCCGCGCTTGCAATACCCCCTGCACATCTTCGATCAGCGACAGCGCGCGTTGCAGTTGCGTGGCCTCTGACACCTCCGCCGTGAACTGCATGCGCGCGACACCCTTGCTCGACAGCGTCTTCACGCCCGTGACATTGATTTTCTCGCGCGACAGCACTTCGGAGATATCGCGCAGCAGCCCCTGGCGGTCGACCGCCTCGACGTGGATGTCGACCGGATACACCGCATCGCTCTTCTTGCCCCACTCGGTCTGGATCACGCGCTCGGCGCGCGGGCCGAGAGTTGCTGGAACGTGTGACAGTTGCGCCGATGGATCGACACACCGCGCCCACGCGTGACGAAGCCCACGATCTCGTCGGGCGGCGCCGGCTTGCAGCAGCGCGACATCTGCGTCATCAGCGAATCGACGCCAACCACGAGCACGCCGGACTTGGCGCCACGCGCCACGCTGGTGGCGCGGCTCTTTCGTGACAGCGTCTTCCTCGCTGACAGGCACCTGCACTTCACCTTCGGGGTGCCGCAGGGCCTGCTCCACATGGCGCAGGCTGAACTCTTCCTTGGCCACCGCAGCGAAAAGGTCGTCCGGCGACTTGAAGCCGAGCCGCGTGGCCAGGTCTTCGAGCTTGACCGCGGTCTTGCCTTCGCGCTGGAGCGTTTGTCGATCAGCGCGCGCCCTTGCGCAATGGTTTCCTGCGAATCCAGCGCGTTGAACCACGCGCGCACCTTCGCACGTGCGCGGCTGCTGGCCAGGTAGCCGAGCTCTGGATTGAGCCAGTCGCGCGAGGCCCGCCCTGCTTTACGGCAATGATCTCGACGGTCTGCCCGTTCTTCAGCGGCGTGTTCAGCGGCACCATGGTGCCGTCGACACGCGCGCCACGGCAGCGATGGCCGAGGTCGCTGTGCAGGTAGTAGGCGAAGTCCAGCGGCGTGGCGCCCTGCGGAAGCGCGATCACGCGCGCCTGCGGCGTCAGCACATAGATGTGGTCGTCAATCGCCGCATGCTTGAGCTGCTCCCACGGCGATTCGTCATGCGCGACGCTGTGGTCCGCATCATCCTTCCAGACCAGCAACTGCCGCAGCCAGGCGATCTTCTCGTCGTAGCTGTCGCTCGCAGCGAACTGCCCGCTATAGCCTCTGTTGCCCGCCTCCTTGTAGCGCCAGTGCGCCGCCACGCCGTACTCGGCGAAGTGGTGCATCTCGTGCGTGCGGATCTGCACCTCGAACGCGCGGCCGTCATCGCCGATCACTACGGTATGCAGCGACTTGTACCCGTTGGACTTGGGCCGCGAGATGTAGTCGTCGAACTCGCGCGGGATCGGCTGCCAGATATGGTGGACGATGCCGAGCACCGTATAGCAGTCCTTGATATCATCGACGATCACGCGGAACGCCCGCACGTCATACAGGTCGCAAAGTCGAGTTCCTTGCCGCGCATCTTCTTCCAGATGCTGTAGATGTGCTTGGGTCGTCCGCTCACCTCGGCGCGGATGCCGGCATCGGCCAGTTCCGATTGCAGGCGCGCGATAGCGCTGGCGATGTAGCCCTCGCGCTCGATGCGCTTTTCATCGAGCAACTTGGCGATGCGCTTGTAGGTATCGGGCTGCTCGAAGCGGAAGGCCAGGTCCTCCAGCTCCCACTTCATCTGCCAGATGCCGAGGCGGTTGGCCAGCGGCGCGTAGATGTCGAGCGTCTCGCGCGCGAGGCCCGGCAGCGGCTCGCGCTTGTTCTGCGCCAGCCAGCGCAGCGACTGCAACCGCGAAGCCAGGCGCACCAGCACCACGCGGATGTCCTGCGCGAACGCAAGCAGCATCTTGCGCAGCGCTTCGACCTGCTCGTGCCGCGCCTGCGCGACATTGCGCGACGCCTCGCCCGCGTCGTGTCCGCCCGCGATGGCGCCGATACGCAGCAACTGGCGCACGCCCTTCACCATCCTGCCCACGTCCTCGCCGAAGCGGGCATCGATATCGGCCTCCACGGCCGGTGCGAACTCCGCCAGCGGGAACAGGCAGCACGCGCGCGCGCGGCGTCGTCCACGCGCAAGCCGTCGAGAATGCGCAGCATGCCTTCCGCATGCGAGAGCACCGGCTCGCCGGTGGGCAGTATTGCGTCGCCCGCGTGCTCGCGCACGTACGTCAGCGCGCGTTCGACCATGTCAGCGTCCGGGATGCCTGCGACCTGCCCGGCGAGGTCGGTGGACGTCACCATAGTGTCACCATGTCACGACGCCATCTTCAGTTAAGCGCAGCCGTCACCACCACTTCGATCAGGTAGTCGGGATTGGCCAGCTTCGCTTCGACGGTGGCGCGCGGCGGCGTGTTGCCTTGCGGCACCCACGCGTCCCACACCGCGTTCATCTTGCCGATCAGCCCGATGTCCGTCAGGAAGATCTGGCACGACAGGATGCGCGTCTTGTCGCTGCCCGCTTCGGCGAGCAGCCGGTCGATATGGCCCAGCACTTCGCGGGTCTGACCGCTGATATCGGCCTTCGGGTCCACTTCGGGAACCTGCCCGGCCAGATAGACCACGCCGTTGTACACCGCGTATTCGGAAAGGCGTGCGCCCACGTGGCGCGCTTCAGTTCATTGCTGCTCATGACTAGTCAAGACGATTTCTGGTTGATACGAACGATCCGGCCTGGCCTCACCTCACGCAGTTCCCAGGAAGAACTGGCGCGCCACGGCAATCTGCGCCGGATCGACAAAAGTCGGTGCATGCCCCACATCCGGGATCTCCACCGAACTGACATGCTTGCCGCGAGCCACCATGTCGGCCACGGTATCGCGCAGCAGCAGGTCCGACTGCGCGCCGCGCACGACCAGCACCGGCGCCTCGATGGTTTCGAACAGTTGCCACATCATGGCCTCGCCCGCCACCACCTGTTCCGGCGTGGTATTGCGGAACGGCAGCGCGAGCGCCGGATCGTAATGCAAGCCCCATTCCAGGCCTTGCTCGCCCTGGACGGGCTTGAGGATCGCGCCATTGAGCTCGCGCCACTGCTCGGGCGTGTGGCGTCCGAACGAAGCGCTGATGGTCTGCAGGTAGGACAGCCCTTCCTCAAAGGTCTTGAAGCGCACCGGCAGCCCGACGTAGGAGCCGATCCGCTCCACGGCCGAAGCCGTGATGCGCGGCCCGACATCGTTGAGCAGCAGCTTGCGCACCGGCGAATTGGGCAGCCCTGCCAGGCCCATGCCGATCAGCCCGCCCAAAGAGGTGCCGAACCAGTCGACCTTCTCGACGTTCAGCCGCGCAATCAGCGTGACCATGTCCGCCACGTACTTCGGCACCACGTAACCGCTCGGATCACGCAGCCAGTCCGAGCGTCCGCGGCCAGCCACGTCGGGGCACACCACGCGGTACTCGCCGCACAGCGACTGGGCCAGCGCATCGAAGTCGCGGCCGGTGCGCGTCAGGCCGTGCACGCACATCAGCACGCGCGGATTGGCCAGGTCGCCCCATTCGTGGTAAGCCATGCGGTGCAGGCCCGCCGGACTGATGCACTGAACGAAGCCGAGGCGCGGACTGGCAGACATCTGAACTCCCTGACGAACCGGCCGCCGCACGGGCGTCGCCGAAGGTTAAGCAAAGCAGGATTGTACGCCGCAGCGGTTACAATGCCACAGCACTCATCCACTGCGTCAGCCGCGGCTTTGCGGCATTCCGACGCGGTAAGGCCGGTCCCCGTCCGGCCACTCATTCTCTCGACTCTCGATCTCGATGGAGGCTTACATGCTCAAAGGCAAGACGGCACTGGTGACTGGCTCGACCAGCGGCATCGGACTCGGCATCGCGCAAGCACTGGCGGCGCAGGGCGCCAACATCATCGCCAACGGCTTTGGTGACGTGGAGGCCGCAAAGCGCGAGATCGCGCAGGCTGGCGCAGGCATCAAGGTGGGCTATCACGGCGCCGACATGAGCAAGTCCGCCGAGATCGAGGACATGATGCGCTATGCCGAGTCCGAATTCGGCGGCGCCGATATCCTCGTCAACAATGCGGGCATCCAGCATGTGGCGAATATCGAGGACTTCCCGCCCGAGCGTTGGGACGCGATCATCGCCATCAACCTGACCTCCGCCTTTCACACCACGCGCCTGGCGCTGCCCGGCATGAAGCAGAAGAACTGGGGCCGCATCATCAATATCGCTTCAACGCACGGCTGGTGGCCTCGGCGCAGAAGTCGGCCTACGTGGCAGCCAAGCACGGCATCGTCGGCCTGACCAAGGTGGCCGCGCTGGAAACCGCGCAGACCGGCGTCACCGCCAACGCCATCTGCCCGGGCTGGGTGCTGACCCCGCTGGTGCAGAAGCAGGTCGATGCGCGCGCGCAGAAGGAAGGCATTCCGGTCGAGCAGGCCAAGCGCGAACTGGTGATCGAGAAGCAGCCGTCCGGCCAGTTCGTCACGCCCGAGGAACTCGGCGCGCTGGCGGTGTTCCTGTCGTCCGAAGCGGCGCGCCAGGTGCGCGGCGCGATCTGGAACATGGATGGCGGCTGGGTCGCCCAGTAAGTACGAGTCAGCAGGCTACGCAGGAACGAAAAAGCCCCGCTTCGCAGCGGGGCTTCTTGCATCCGGGCCTGCAGCGCTTACAGCAGCGTCGCGCCGGTCTTGCTCTGGATTTCCTCGCGGCTCACGCCCGGGGCGGTTTCGACCAGCTTCAGCCCGTCCGTCGTCACGTCCATGACGCCGAGATCCGTGATGATGCGGTTGACCACGCCCACGCCGGTCAGCGGCAGGTTGCAGTCCTTCAGGATCTTGATGTCCTCGGTGCCGTCCTTCTTCTTGGCGGTGTGCTCCATCAGCACCACCACGCGGCCCACGCCTGCCACCAGGTCCATGGCGCCGCCCATGCCCTTGACCATCTTGCCCGGGATCATCCAGTTGGCGAGGTCGCCCTTCTCGCTGACCTGCATCGCACCCAGAATGGCCAGGTTGATATGGCCGCCGCGAATCATCGCGAAGGAATCGGCCGACGAGAAGATCGACGAGCCCGGCAGCGTCGTCACGGTCTGCTTGCCGGCGTTGATCATGTCGGCGTCCACTTCGTCCTCGGTCGGGAACGGGCCGATGCCGAGCAGGCCGTTTTCCGACTGCAGCCACACTTCCATGCCTTGCGGCACCCAGTTGGCCACCAGCGTCGGCAAGCCGATGCCCAGGTTTACATAGAAGCCGTCTTGCAGCTCAGCCGCGGCGCGCGCGGCCATTTCGTCACGTGTCCATGCCATGATGACTCTCCCTCTTATTTGGCGGCACGCACGGTGCGCTGCTCGATGCGTTTCTCGGGGGTGGTATTCAGCACCAGGCGCTTGACGAAGATGCCGGCCAGGTGGATCTCATCCGGGTCCAGTTCGCCAGTTTCGACGATGTGCTCGACCTCGGCCACCGTGAACTTGCCAGCCATGGCGCACATCGGGTTGAAGTTGCGCGCCGTGCGGCGGAACACGAGGTTGCCGGCCTTGTCGGCCTTGTAAGCCTTGACCAGCGCCACGTCGGCGGTCAGCGAACGCTCCATGACGTACTTTTCGCCATCGAATTCGCGGATTTCCTTGCCATCGGCAACGATCGTGCCCACGCCCGTCTTGGTGAAGAAGGCCGGAATGCCGGAGCCACCAGCGCGCAGCTTCTCGGCCAGCGTGCCCTGCGGCGTGAACTCCAGCTCCAGTTCGCCGGCCAGGTACTGGCGCTCGAACTCCTTGTTTTCGCCCACATAGGACGAAATCATCTTCTTGATCTGGCGGGTGGCCAGCAACTGGCCCAGGCCGAAGCCGTCCACACCAGCGTTGTTGGAGATGCAGGTGAGCTCCTTGACGCCGGTGTCGCGCAGCGCGGCAATCAGCGCCTCGGGAATGCCGCACAGGCCGAAACCGCCCACGGCGATCGTCTGGCCGTCGCGGACGACGCCTGCAAGCGCCTCGGCGGCGCTGGCGTAGACCTTGTTCATGCTTCGCTCCTTCCTCGGTAGTCCCTTGTCGCTCATCCCGCCGCCGGGGTGTGCGGCGGACGACGCAAGGAAATTGTAACGGTACAATCGGCGGCGTGTGCCGCGCTCTCGTCCGACCGAAAGGATACGCAAGCCGCGCCACCTACGCCATTACGTAAAAATACATAAGCAGATGCCCGCCATCGATTACCAGACCGCCTTCCAGCTCGCCCCCGTGGGGCTGGTGCTGTCCCGCGAGCGCATGATCGAGGACTGCAACGACGAAGTCTGCCGCATCTTCGGCACGACGCGGCAGGCGCTGATCGGCGAATCGTTCCAGGTACTCTACCCCACCGCCGACGAGTTCGAGCGCACCGGCGCGCGCATCGTGCCGATCATGAACAAGCGCGGCATGTACTCGGACGAACGGATCATGAAGCGCGCCGGCGGGGAACTGTTCTGGTGCCATGTCACCGGCCGCTCGCTGGATCGCTCGCAGCCGCTTGGCGCGGGGATCTGGACATTCGAGGACCTGTCTCAGAAGCGCCAGGTCACGGCGGAACTGACGGCGCGCGAGCGCGATATCGCCGCGCAGCTCGTGGAAGGCAAGACCAGCAAGCAGATCGGCAAGCTGTTGTCGATCAGTCCGCGCACGGTCGATATCTATCGGGCGCGGCTGATGAAGAAGTATGGGGCGAGTACATCGGTGGATCTGGTGCAGCGGTTGGTGAACCACTGAGGGGTCGGAAAGACCGATTGTGTGCTCCCCTCTCCCGCCTGCGGGAGAGGGGTTGGGGGAGAGGGCCGGCGCTGGCGATGTCGACGGCGATCACTTCGTCATAGACTCCTGCCCTCTCCCCCGCCCCTCTCCCATGCATGGGAGAGGGGAGAAAACCCTGGGGTGTCGCATTACGCCTCGATAATCGCCCGGATCTCCTCCGCACCGGCACCGACTTCTCCACCGCATAGTCGCACCACACCACCTTCGCACCGCCCTCCGCCCACACCACGTCAGGCATGTCCGTGCGCACGATCTCCATGCGCGTCTCGAAGCTCGTGCGGCCAAGCTGCCCGGCATAAACGCGGCATTCGATCGTGCCCGGATAGCGCAACTGCTTCAGGAACGTCATATGGGCATTGATGATGACCGGCCCCTGCCCGTTCGGATCCTTCCCTCCGCGCCCGAGCGATGCAAACCACTCGATGCGCGCCTGTTCCAGGTACTGGAAATAGACGGTGTTGTTGACATGGCCCATCGCGTCCATGTCGCCCCAGCGGATCGGCATGATCGCCGTATAAACGTGCTTCATCACGATCTCCAATGCAACAGGCCCGCCGTCGCCGGCGGGCCCGCCTGATGAGATTTAGCGCTTGGCGATCGAGGCCTCCGCCTTGGTCACCAGATCCGCGCCGATCTGCTTCTTCCACTTGTCGTACACCTTCGCGGTCGCCTTGCGGAACACATCATGCTCGGCCGGGCTCAGGTGCGTGACCTTGACGCCATGGGCCTCCATGTCCTTCCAGGCCGGCGCACCCGGCTCGGCCAGGCCCTTGCGGGCCAGCGCGATTTCCTGCTTGCCGGCGTCGATGGCGGCCTGCTTGACGATCTCGCGGTCAGCCGGCGTCCAGCTTTCCCAGATCTGCTTGTTGACCACGAAGATCAGCGGGTCGGCCACGTAGCCCCAGGTGGTCACGAACTTCTGGCCCACCGTGTACAGCTTGGCCGCGGCGAACACCGATTGCGGGTTCTCCTGGCCGTCCACGGCGCCGAAGCCATGGCCGGCTGCGCATCGGCCCAGCTCATCTGGGTCGGTTGGCACCCAGCGCATTGAAGGTCTCGATGTACAGCGGCGATCCCACCACGCGCAGCTTCATGCCCTTGAGGTCTTCGGGCTTGCGGATTTCATGCTTGGAGTTCGACACCTCGCGGAAGCCGTTCTCACCCCAGGCCAGCGGCACCACACCCGCCTTTTCCAGCGTCGTGAACACCTGCTTGCCGACTTCGCCCTGGGTCAGTGCGTCCAGCGCCTTGTAGTCGGGCATCAGGAACGGCAGCGAGAACAGGTTCAGCTCCTTGACCTGGGGCGACCAGTTGATGGTCGAGCCCACGGCCATGTCGATCACGCCCTGGCGGATCGCGGAGAATTCGCGCGTCTGGTCGCCGGCCACCAGCGAGGTGCCCGGGTACAGCTTGATGTTGATGCGGCCGTTGGTGCGTTGCTTCACCAGGTCGGCCCAGATCTCGCCGCCCTTGCCCCACGGGAAGGCCGGGCCGAGCACCAGCGACATCTTGTACTCGGACTTGTAGGTCTGGGCCATCGCCGCGGCGGGGAGCAGGGCGGAGGCGGCGATCGCAGCAGCCGTTGCGAGCATCAGGGCACGACGTTTCATTTCATCTCCTCTCGGGAATCGTCAATTCTTGTTGGTGAATGCGGAAGATCAGTAGCCGAGGCGATCGGGCAGCCACGTAGCCAGCGGCGGATAGGCCAGCACCATCAGCATGGCAATGAACATCGCCAGCAGCATCCAGATCACCCAGGGCACGGTCTCTTCCATGCGCACGCGGGCAATCCGGCACGACACCATCAGGTTCACGGCGAGCGGCGGCGTGAACTGGCCGAGCGCCACCTTCAGCGTGAGCACCACGCCGAACCACACGGGGTTCCAGTGGAACGCGTTGGCGATCGGCAGCAGCAGCGGTACGAAGATCAGGAAGATCGAGATGCCGTCCAGGAACATGCCCACCGTCATCAGCAGCAGCACGATCAGCGCCAACACGCCGTATTCGCCGAGACCGGAGTTGGCGATGGCGTGCGCGAGCGGATCGATCACGCCGAGCGTCGACAGCGCATAGGCGAAAATGCCGGCCAGCGCGACCACCAGCAGGATCACGGCCGAAGTTTCCGCTGCCTCCTGGAAGATCACGAACAGGTCCTTCATGCCGATGCTGCGATAGATCACCATGCCCACGAACAGGCCGTAGACCACCGCCACCACCGCAGCCTCGGTCGGCGTGAACCAGCCGGCGCGCATGCCGCCCAGGATCAGGAACGGCGCCACCAGGCCCCAAGCGGCCTCGCGCAGGCTCTTCCAGAACGGCGGGCGCGGCAGCGCGGCTTCGATCGCGCCCATATTGTGCTTGCGGGCCAGCCACACCGCCGGCACGATCAGCGCGACGCCGGCCAGTATGCCCGGGATCATGCCGGCCGCGAACAGCGCCGGCACCGAAGCGCCCGGCACCAGCACGCTGTAGATGATGAAAGCGACAGAGGGCGGGATCAGGATGTCGGTCGCGCCGCGGCGCCGACCACGGCCGCGCTGTACGAGCCCGGATAGCCGGCCCGCGACATCGCCGCGATCATCACGCCGCCGACCGCGGCGGCATTGGCCGGGCCGGAGCCCGAAATGCCGCCCAGGAACATGGCCACCAGGATGGCCACGAGCGGCAGCATGCCAGGGCCTCGGCCGACGATGGCGATGGCAAAGGTCACCAGGCGCTGCGCCACGCCGGAACGGTCGAAGATCGAACCGACCAGCACGAACATCGGAATGGCCAGCAGCGGATACTTGGCCAGGCCCGCATAGAAATTCTGCGGCACAGCCAGCAGGCCGAACATCTGGGTATCAAGGTTCGACAAGCCGATGGCGACCAGGCCGCCCAACCCCAGCGATACGCCGATGGGCACACCCAGCAGCATCAGGCCGATAAAGACCACGAACGATGATGGCGATCAGCGTCATTGCACCTGCCCCATCTGTTCGTGCGAGTGGCATGCAGCGCCTTGAGCGCACGCACGTTGCGCGCCATCAGGAGCGCGCGCAGCGCGATCCCGGCCGACAGCACGGGCAGCCAGACCGAGTACCACCAGCTCGGCACGCCGATGCCCGGCGAGGTCTCGCCGTAGGTATATTCATCCCACGTAATGCGTGCGCCCAGCACCGCCAGCGCGATGAACATCACGGCCACACCCAGCGCGGACAGAATGGCCAGCCGCCTCTGCCGCGCCTGGCTGCCGCGCTCGAAGAAGAATTCGATGCGGATATTGCGGTCGCGCGCCACGGCCGCGCTGCCGGCGACCAGCGCCAGCACGATCATCAGGAAGACCGAAAATTCCTCGGTCCACGCAAACGACTCGTCGGTGAAATAGCGGACCACCACATTGGCGAACGTGATGCCGACCAGCAGCACCATCACGATCACGCCAATCCAGTCCTCGATGCGGGGCGATACCCGGAATTCGGCGTCTTGCGCCTCGTCTGCCGCCTGCGGGATCACCGCTGAATCGACGACGTGTTGCGGCACGGCGTCGCGCCGTGCCTGCTCTTGTTGCTCCATCTCCCCGGCCTCCGGTCCGGGCTGCTCGGGCCGGACGGCCACCACAGCTTTTTGTATGTAAAGACTTAATCAGAAAACATGGCGGATTATGCCAAGACTGGCCCGCCATGTATCGGGTTTTATCGCTGACCGAATGGAAGCCGCGCTCGAATATCGCCCACGGGGACCGGATAAGCCCTGGGCCGATCAATAGTTAGCGCTGCCCTTCGGCTTTTGGCCGGGGCAGCACAGGGGCGGCGCGACGCCCCCCTGCTCGAGGAATCAGACCATGCCGTCGTCGACAGTGATGACGCGCCGTTGATGAACTGCGACTGGTCCGACGACAGCAGCAACAGCAAGCCATCAAGGTCTTCCGGCTTGCCCAGCCGCTTGCGCGGCAAGATCTGGATCAGCTTCTGGCCGGCATCGGTATCCCAGTGGTGGTGATTGATGTCGGTGTCGATATAGCCGGGACAGATTGCGTTGACGTTGATGCCGTGACGCGCCCACTCGAGCGCCATGGCCTTGGTCATATGCACAACGGCCGCCTTGCTCATGCAGTAGATGCCGATCTGCGACAGTACCTTCAGGCCCGCCACCGACGCGACGTTGACGATGCGCGCCTGCGGCAGCGGGTTGCCGTTCTTCTCGGCGCCCTTGGCGCGTGCGATCATGCGTTTGGCCACTTCCTGCGCCACGAAGAAAGCACCGCGGGTATTGGTGTCGAAGACAAAATCGAAGTCTTCGGCAGTGACGTCGGTCAGCCGCTGCGTCGTGGAGACGCCGGAATTATTGACGAGGATGTCGATCGAGCCCGCCTCGGTTTCGGCATGCGCCACGGCCGAGCGGATGCTGGCCGGATCGGTCACGTCCAGGCGCACCACATGGGCGCTGCCGCCATCGGCCTCGATCGACGCGCGCAATTCCTTAAGGCGTTCCGTGCGACGCGAGGCCAGCACCACCTTGCGCCCGCGGCGGCCAGAACGGTTGCAAAACGCGAGCCCAGCCCGCTTGAGGCACCGGTCACCATCGCGACCTTGCCCTCCAGATTGATCGACAGACCCATATCTACCTCTGTGTGCTGGCGTGACCGTGTGGCGTGTCCTGCCTAATGATGAGCGAAAGGCAGGATACCGGAAAAAGAACGACCGTTCCAAAAAATCCTTGCCTGAGGGTGACGAGTCCCGGACAATGCCGGAGATTCTAAGAACTTGGCCGGTAAAGGGAAAGAGGGAAAACGCGCGGGACGGCGCGTCCTGGCGCCTTTGCAAACGGGTCGGTTCCAGACGAACATACAAGCATTTCCCACAATTGCAGGCAAGGCGCCAAGAAACAGAGGGTTAGAGACAATGGATCAGCAGCAGCTCCTGGAGCAGTTCGGGCCACGCGAGGCCATGGAATACGATGTGGTCATCGTCGGCGGCGGTCCTGCCGGCCTGGCCACGGCCATCCGCCTGAAGCAGCTGGCACAGGAGAAGGGCAACGACGTCAATGTGTGCGTGCTCGAAAAGGGCTCCGAGCCCGGCGCGCACATCCTGTCGGGGGCCATCATGGACCCGCGCGCGCTCGATGAACTGTTCCCGAACTGGAAGGAACTGGGCGCGCCGCTGAACCAGCCCGTCACCGAGGACCGCTTCCTGTTCCTCAACGAGTCCGGCTCCAAGGGCACCCCGAACGCGCTGCTGCCGGAATGCTTCCACAACCACGGCAACTACATCGTCAGCCTGTCCAACGTCACGCGCTGGCTGGGCCAGCAGGCCGAAGCACTGGGCGTGGAAATCTTCCCCGGCTTCCCGGCCGCCGAAGTGCTCTACAACGACGACGGCTCGGTCAAGGGTGTGGCCACCGGCAATATGGGCATCGGCAAGGACGGCGAGCCCACCGAGAATTTCCAGCTGGGCATGGAGCTGCATGCCAAGTACACGATCTTCGCCGAAGGCGCGCGCGGCCACCTGGGCAAGCAGCTGATCGCGAAGTTCAAGCTCGACGCCGGCAAGGATCCGCAAAGCTACGGCATCGGCATCAAGGAACTGTGGGAAATCGACCCGGCCAAGCACAAGCCCGGCCTGGTGGTCCACACCGCCGGCTGGCCGCTGGATCCTGCCACCTACGGCGGCTCCTTCCTGTACCACATGGAAGACAACAAGGTCGCGGTCGGCTTCGTGGTCGGCCTCGACTACACCAACCCGTGGCTGTCGCCGTTCGAGGAATTCCAGCGCTTCAAGACCCACCCGGAGATCCGCACGTTCTTCGAAGGCGGCAAGCGCCTGTCCTACGGCGCGCGCGCGATTACCGCGGGCGGCCTGCTGTCGCTGCCCAAGACCGTGTTCCCGGGCGGCGCGCTGGTCGGTTGCGATGCTGGCTACCTGAACGCCTCGCGCATCAAGGGCAGCCACGCCGCGATCAAGACCGGCATGATGGCCGCGGAAGCCGCCTATGACGCGCTGCAGGCCGGCCGCCAGGGCGACGAGCTGACCGCCTATCCGGCCGCGTTCGAGCAAAGCTGGCTGCACAAGGAACTGCTGCAGGCCAAGAACTTCAAGCAGTGGTTCAAGAAGGGCCGCACCACCGCCACGCTGATGACCGGCATCGAGCAATGGCTGCTGCCCAAGCTCGGCATCCGCAACCCGCCCTGGACCATCCACCGCACCAAGCCCGACCACGTCTACCTGAAGCCGGCGGCCGAGTGCGAGAAAATCGTCTACCCGAAGCCGGATGGCAAGCTGACCTTCGACCGCCTGAGCTCGGTGTTCATCAGCAACACCAACCACGAAGAAAACCAGCCAGCCCACCTGACGCTGAAGGACGCGAGCGTGCCCGTCAACGTCAACTGGGAGAAGTTCGCCGGCCCCGAAAGCCGCTACTGCCCGGCCGCGTGTACGAGTTCGTGCAGGACGAGACCTCGGGCAAGGAACGCCTGCAGATCAATGCGCAGAACTGCGTGCACTGCAAGACCTGCGATATCAAGGACCCGACGCAGAACATCGTGTGGGTCACGCCGGAAGGCGGCGGCGGTCCGAACTACGTGGGCATGTAAGGGACTGCGCCCGGTCGTCGGCCGGGTTTCCAGCCCTCCAAAAAGAGAGAGGCACCTTCGGGTGCTCTCTCTTTTTTGGCGTTCACCTGCGCATCAGCGCCGAGCGCCCAGTCCGCTGCTGGTCAGAAGCTGCTCGTAGATGAAGCACTGGAGCAAGGTCATCTCGCGCTCGCCCAGCACATCGAAGGCAATGCCGAATGCCGGGAACTCGGCGTCCGCTTCGTCACCGGTCACCGCGCGGACCCAGGCATCGGCAATGACCTCGCTGTCGAGCGATGCGGTGCGCAGGCGAAAACGCAGCTGCACCCGGCTGCCGATGGCCGGCGCCGGCCCCGCCGCCTGCACCAGCGCCCCGCCGGTACTGAGGTCCGAAAGCATCACCAGCCGAGCCGCACCGTTTGCGATCTCGGCGGCAAACGTATCGGCATCGGCGTCGTGCGCGCCATCCTGCGACTGCATCATGTAGGCGGCCAGCCGCGTCGGCACGCGGGCGGCCTTGCGCACCGGCATCTGGTTGAGCTGCGACGGCGCCGACAAGACCAGGTAGCGGAACGGGCTGCGGCAGACCGCGGTGATGGTCGAGGTGAAACTATGAATGACGCGGCCGGAAAAGCCGCGCAGCAACAATGTGTCGCCGGCCTGCACGGCGAGGTCACGGCCGCCTAGTTGCGGCCATGTAATGAACAAGCCCTGCTCGACAAAGCCAATCAGCCGGCTGGCCGCCGCGCGGCCGCTGTCTCCCTGTTGCTTGACGTGCAACAGCGTCCCGACCTGCAGGCCCAGCGGCCCCGGCCGCAAGGCATCCTCCTGCTGACTTTCATCGGAATCAGCCGTCTCCTGGCGGCACAGCATGCCGCGCCGGAATACCAGCGCCAGATCCCGCACATCGGGGATGACATTGCCGCTGCCAAGCACCAGATTGCCGTCGCTGTCCAGCAGCGACCAGGGCAAAGGGGCACCCACAGGAAGATCGTTGGGCGAGAGATGGATCATGGTTGTTCCGGCGTGCGATGCGGCAAAGGCCTGACCGAATTCGCAGCGCCCGCGAACCGAGCAGCGCGCGCCACCCGATTTATATCGACGAACATCGCCAAACATTGAGTCACATTTTCACCGCTCGGACCAGCACCGCTTGACGGTCGAAGCTTCAATCGGCAAAATCCATCAAAATCTGTCTGACAGCCTGACATATAGAGCACCCTGATGGACATCCTGCCGCGTCCGGCCTCGCTGGCCAACCGC
Organism: Cupriavidus sp. UYMMa02A; assembly: GCA_001725945.1. Classification (GTDB taxonomy): domain Bacteria; phylum Pseudomonadota; class Gammaproteobacteria; order Burkholderiales; family Burkholderiaceae; genus Cupriavidus. The sequence goes on from LRMT01000125.1 coordinate 52,087, forward strand.
ATTGCCCAGTCGCTGCGCGAAGACATTGCCGCGGGCCGCTTCGCTGCCGGCGCGCGCTTGCCTGCCGAATCCGCGCTGGCCGAAACGTTCGGCGTGAGCCGCCCGATCGTGCGCGAGGCCATCGCGCTGCTGAAGGCGGACGGCATTCTGGTGACGCGCAAAGCGCGGGCGCCTACGTCTCCGAACGCCGGGCGGACAAGCGTGGCGCGTCGCCAGCGCGCCGGATGGCGGCCCGACCCTCGCCCAGCTCTTCGAACTCCGCATGGTCGTGGAAACCGCGTGTGCAGAAATGGCGGCAGCGCGCAGGACCGATGCCGATCTGCAGCGGATCCGCGCGGCGCTTGCCGCCATGCAGGAACAGGCTGGCGACTTTGCTGCCGCGGCGGCGGCCGATATTGCCTTCCACCACGCCGTCGCCCAGGCGGCGCATAACCCGTGCTTCACGGGCTGACCGATTCGTCAGCCAGCAGATGCTGGCGCGCGCCAGCGCGCCTGGGAAAACACGGCCCGCCTACGGGCAGAAAGCGGAACCGCTCGCGCGGCGGATGCGGAACACGCGGCGCTGGTCGAAGCCATCGCCAGCGGCAGCCCGGCCGCCGCGCGGCAGGCGGCGCAGCATCACCTGAGCGCCGCCGCCGGGCGGCTGGCCCTGCGCCTGACCTGAGACGGTCCGCCGCCGATCGGATACAGCATCAATCAGAACTAAGGACAGACCATGGAAAACGTGGATTGCGTGGTGATCGGCGCGGGCGTCGTCGGGCTTGCGGTGGCCCGGGCGCTCGCGCTGAACGGACGTGAAGTCATCATCCTGGAAGCCGAGAACGCCTTCGGCACCATCACCAGCGCGCGCAACAGCGAGGTCATCCATGCCGGCATCTACTATCCGGCCGGCTCGCTCAAGGCCGAACTGTGCGTGCGCGGCAAGGAGATGCTGTACGCGTACTGCGCGTCGCATCACGTTGCGCACCAGCGCTGCGGCAAGCTCATCGTCGCCACCAGCGAAGCACAGGTCGCCACGCTCGAAGGCATCCGCGCGAAGGCGGCTGCCAATGGCGTGCATGACCTGCAGTTCCTGACCCGCGCCGAAGCGCAGGCACTGGAGCCGCAACTGCAGTGCCACGCCGCCCTGCTCTCGCCATCAACCGGCATCATCGACAGCCACGGCCTGATGACTGCGTTGCTCGGCGACGCCGAAAACGCCGGCGCGATGCTGGCCGTTCAGTCTCCGGTGCTGCGCGGGGCGGTCACGCCTGCGGGCATCGAGCTCGAAGTAGGTGGCGAGGACGGCGGCAGCACCACGCTGCTGGCCAGGACGGTCGTCAACTCAGCCGGCCTGACCGCGCCCGAACTGGCAGGCCGTCTCGACGGCATGCCGGAGGCCCACATTCCGCCACAGTACTACGCCAAGGGCTGCTATTTCACGCTCGCGGGCCGCGCGCCGTTTTCGCGGCTGATCTATCCGGTGCCGGAAGCCGCCGGCCTCGGCGTGCACCTGACGATCGATCTCGGCGGGCAAGCGCGCTTCGGTCCGAATGTGCGATGGATCGACGATATCGAATATGGCGTCGACCCCGCCGACGCGGACAGCTTCTATGACGAAGTCCGCCGCTACTGGCCTGCGCTGGCCGACGGCGTGCTGCAGCCGGGCTATGCCGGCATCCGCCCCAAGATCAGCGGTCCGCACGAGACCGCGGCGGATTTCCGCATCGACGGCCCCGCCGTGCACGGCGTGCCGGGGCTGGTTCACCTGTTCGGCATCGAATCGCCAGGGCTGACCTCGTCGCTGGCCATCGCCGAACGCGTGGTGGCCGAATTGTCCTGAACGCGCCCGGCACGGACGGACCCACGCGGAAACTCATCGCGGCGCAGACCGCACCCGCGGCCGCGGCGGCGGCCGCAAGTCCGAACGTATGCGCTGGCGCCAGCACCTTCCACGTCCAGCCCATCACCAGACCGCCGAGCGTGCCGCCGACGCCGTAGGAAATCCCCCGTGTACAGCGCCTGCCCCCTGCCCTGCAGCGGCCCCGCGAACCAATGCTGCAGCGCTTGAGGCTCGCGCTGTGGTGGGCGGCGAAGGTTGCGGCATGCAGCACCTGCACCGCGGCCATCAGCCACAACGCCTCGGGAAAGTAGCCGGTCAGTCCGAAGCGCACCGCGGCCAGCACGAACGTGCCGGCCAGGATCGTCCCGAGCGGCACGCGCGCGAACAGCCGGCCCTGGAAATAGAAGAACACGATCTCCGCCACCACGCCGATCGTCCACATCACGCCGATCGAAAACTTGCTGTAGCCAAGCCGCTCAAGGTAGAGCGAGTAGAACACGTACAGCGCCGCGTGCGCGAACATCATCAGGAAGGCGGAGGCGAAAAACCACGCCACATCGGGCCGCCGCAGCAGCGGCAGCGCGGGCGGCGGGCGCACGCGCGGTCCTTCTTCGGCGCGTCGCGCATGCCGAACACCATCGCCATCAGAATCGCCAGCATGACACTCGCAACCCACGGAAATGCCTGCATGCCAAACTGCTGGAACAGCGCGCCGCCCGCCAGTACGGCGGCAATGAAGCCGACCGACCCGAACATACGGATGCGGCCGTAGCGGTGGTCGAACGCGCCGTAGCGGCGCAGCGTGGAAATGGTCAGCGCATCGCCGAGCGGTGACATCGCACTGGTGATGAGGCTGATCGCGACCATCATCGCCATCAAGCCGCCATAGCTGTGCACGGCTGGCAGCGCGAGGAACGCCGCGAGCGCACCGACCGCAGTCAGCCGCAGGATGCGCACGCGCGTGTGCATCATGTCCGAAAGCCAGCCCCACAGGTACGGGCCCAGGATGCGGCTGAACTGGAACGAGGCCATCAGCACGCCGATCTGCACGGAGTTGAAGCCGCGCGCGGCGAAGAACAGGCTGACGAACGGCGAGATCACGCCGACGTAGCCGTAATACCCCAGATAGAAAAGACCGAAGCGGCCATACTCGGGCCGCGCCGGAACAGCGTTGACGGTCTCGGGCGCTGCGGCCAACTCAGCCCGGCTGGCCGGGAGCCTGCGCGGGGATGCGCGGCGTTTCCACCTTGACGTCGCCGCACTGGGCGCGGTGGCGCAGTGCGTGATCGACCAGCACCAGCGCGAGCAGCGCCTCGGCGATCGGCGTGGCGCGGATGCCGACGCACGGGTCGTGGCGGCCGAAGGTTTCGACGGTCGCCGCATTGCCGGCCTTGTCGATCGACTCGCGCGGCGTGCGGATGCTGGAAGTCGGCTTGATCGCCAGCGACACGGTAATGTCCTGGCCAGTGGAAATGCCACCCAGGATGCCGCCCGCGTTATTGCCGCGGAAGCCTTCGGCGGTGAGCTCGTCACCATGCACGCTGCCGCGCTGTGCCACGCTCTTGAAGCCGGCACCGATCTCAACGCCCTTGACCGCGTTGAGGCCCATCATCGCATGCGCGATATCGGCGTCGAGCCGATCGAACAGCGGCTCGCCGAGGCCCACGGGCACATTGCTGGCTACGACCTCGATGCGCGCGCGACCGAATCCCCGTCACGGCGCAGCGCGTCCATATAGGTCTCGAGTTCCGGCACGACGTCCGCGTTCGCGGCGAAGAACGGATTCTCCGGCACATGCGACCAGTCGCTGAACGGCACTTCGATCTCGCCCAGTTGCGACATGTAGCCCCGGATCTCCGTGCCGAACTGTTCGCGCAGCCATTTCTTGGCCACGGCGCCCGCCGCCACCACCGGCGCCGTCAGGCGCGCCGACGAGCGGCCGCCGCCGCGATGGTCGCGGATGCCGTACTTTTGCCAGTAGGTGTAGTCGGCGTGGCCCGGGCGGAAGGTCTCGACGATGTTGCCGTAGTCCTTGCTGCGCTGGTCGGTGTTGCGGATCAGCAGGCAGATCGGCGTGCCCGTGGTCTTGCCTTCGAACACGCCGGAGAGAATCTCGACCTGGTCCGGTTCCTTGCGCTGCGTGACGTGACGCGAAGTGCCCGGCTTGCGGCGATCGAGGTCGCCCTGAATATCGGCCTCGGTCAGCGACATGCCCGGCGGGCAGCCATCCACCACCGCGCCGATGGCGGGTCCATGCGATTCGCCGAAGGTGGTCACAGTGAAAAGCAGGCCAAGGGTATTGCCGGACATGATGGAAACCGCGCAGGAATTGGGACGGCCTCCATTGTAAGGCCATTGCGCCGCCCGCTGGCCCGTTCTGGCGCGCTGCCGCCGCTCAGCGGCGCGACAGCTCGCTCTGCTGCGCCGTGTCCGGATCGAAATCGGGAAAGAACTCCTGCCGCATGCGCGCGACGTAGGCAACCAGGTTGGCATGCCCTTCTGCAGCCGTGCGGATCGGCGTGTCGAACACCGGGCACAGCAGGCTGGCGGCGAACGCGAACAGCGTGGCATCGGCGCCGCATGGCTTGTCGCCCATCAGGTACTGCCGGTCGCCGAGGATGTCCGCGATCGACGTCACACCTTTGTTGGCCAGCGCGACCAGTTCTTCTTCGCTATGCCGTCCGAGCCCCTGATTCCAGAGGGTACGGCGCACTTTGTGACGCACCAGACGCTCCGCAAGCCCGCGCATCGGCGCCGGCACGCCGCGGAAGAACTGGGCCGGGCCACGCTCGAAGTTGGCTTCGTCAAGCCAGCGCACGCGGGCCACGGCCCAGTACAGGTTGTCCTCCATCAGTTTTTCCGCAGCCCAGGCAATGCCGCACTCGGCCGGAGACAGGCCGGCGTCGAAGTCGATGTGATACGTCTTCTCGATATGCCAGCGGATCAGCGTGGAATCAGCCACGATCCGGCCCATGTCGTCGAGATACGGCAGCTTGCCCTTGGGTGCGCGCCGCAGGCTGCCGCGCTTCGTCTGGTACGGCAAGCCGGCCAGCTTGAGCAGCATCTCGGCCTTCGTGACGAACGGGCTGGCGTCGGGCAGGCCGAAGGCGGGGCCGAACGTGTAGAGCGTGAGCATGGCGGAGGTCGCGAGAGGATCTGTCGGCGCGCGGGCTAGCGCCACTCGCCGCGCAGGGCGGTCACCATCTGCTGCAGGCCTTCCGGCGTGGCGCGCTCAGGCGTCACCGGCTCGCCCACCACAAGCTCCAGCCGGCTCAGGATGCCGCGCCGGAACGGCCGCGTCATGGCCGCTCCGCCCTTGCGCGAAAAGAAGCTGCCCCACAGCCCGCGCAGCGCCATCGGCACCACGGTCACCGGCGTGCGCCGGATGATCTGCTGTACGCCCTGCTTGAACGCGTTGATCTCGCCGTTGGCGGTGATCTTGCCTTCCGGGAAGATGCAGACCAGGTCGCCATCCCCCAAGGCAGCGGCGACATCATCGTAGGCCTTTGCGAGCAATGCGGGATCTTCGTGCGCGGGCGCGATCGGAATGGCGCGAGCCTGCCGGAAGAACCACGACATCAGCGGCACCTTGAAGATGCGGTAATCCATCACGAAGCGCACCGGGCGCGGGCTGGCTGCCATCAGCACCACCGCGTCGGCAAAGCTCACGTGGTTGCAGACCAGCACGGCCGGACCATCGGCCGGGATACGCTCGACATTCACGCGCCGCAACCGGTACACCGTATGCACCAGGATCCAGGCCACGAAGCGCAGCAGGAACTCCGGCACCAGCGAGTAGATATAGATGGCCACTAGCGCATTGAGCAGGCCCACCACCAGGAACAATTCGGGAATGCTGAAGCCCGCCTGCGTGAGCGCCACGCCGAGCAGCGAGGCGCCGATCATGAAGAAGCTGTTCAGGATGTTGTTGGCCGCGATGATGCGCGCGCGGTGCGTCGGCGCGCTGCGGCTCTGGATCAGCGCGTACAGCGGCACGCTGTAGAAGCCGCCGAACATCGCGAGCAGCAGCAGGTCCGCCAGCACGCGCCAGTGGCGCGGCTCGGCAATGAAGCCACTGATGCCGGTCAGCGCCCCGGTTGCCTGCCCTCGGCTGGCAAAGTACAGGTCTACCGCGAACACCGTCATGCCGATCGAGCCGAACGGCACCAGGCCGATTTCGACATGCCGGCCTGACAGCCGTTCGCACAGCAGCGAGCCGATCCCGATGCCGATCGAGAATACCGCCAGCAGCAGCGTCACCACGTTCTGGTCGCCGCCCAGCACGTCCTTGGCGAAACTGAAGAACGAAGTCAGGAATGTCGCGCCCAGGAACCACAGCCACGAAATACCGAGCAGGCTGAGGAACACCGTGCGGTTTTCGCGCGCCAGCATCAGGTTGCGCCAGGTCTCTGTGAACGGATTCCAGTTGATGCGCAGCTCGGGCTGCGGCGCCGGGGACACCGGCACGCCGCCGGACACGATGCGCCCGGCCACGGCCAGGCCCACGCAGGCTACCCCGACGAACAGCGGCCCGATCAGCTTGCCGCCCTGCTCCAGTCCGGCCAGCTCACCGCCGATCAGCGTGCCGATCAGGATGGCGACAAAGGTGCCCATCTCGACCAGGCCGTTGCCGCCGACCAGTTCGGTTTCATCAAGGTGCTGCGGCAGGTAGGCGAACTTGACCGGGCCGAACAGAGTGGAATGCAGGCCCATCAGGAAAGTGCCCGTGTAGAGCAGCGTGGCGCTGTGCCAGGCAAAGCCGGCGCAGCCGAGCACCATGATGGCGATTTCGAGCGACTTCACCAGCCGGATCAGCCGCGATTTCTCGATCTTGTCGGCAATCTGCCCGCTGGTCGCCGAAAACAGCACGAACGGCGCGATGAAGATCGCCGAGATCAGGAAAGCGGCGCTGCGGGCATCCACGCCCTCGAACAGCGCCGTGTGGTAGGTCACCAGCGAGGTGAAGGCGACCTTGAAGACATTGTCATTCATCGCCCCCAGGAACTGGGTCCAGAAGAACGGGGCGAAACGGCGCGCGCCGAGCAGTCGGAACTGGCTTTGTTGGCTCATGTTGGCGGCGGCCGCGGCCGGATAGGTTGGCCCCGGGATTGTGCCGGGGCGGCTTTCCGGCCGCCATCATGCCATCACCGCATGGCCGGACTGCACCGGACCGGGACGTACCCGGCCGCGCGTGGCTCAGTCTGCGCGCTCTTCGGGCCAGTCGCGGATATAGGCCTTGAGCATCTTGTTCTCGAAGCTCTGGTCTTCCACCACGGCCTTGGCCACGTCGTAGAACGAAATCACGCCCATCAGCGTACGGTTGTCGAGCACGGGCAGGTAGCGCGCGTGACGTTGCAGCATCATGCGGCGCACCTCGTTGACGTCGGTTTCCATCGTGCACGTGAGCGGCGCGTCGTCCATCACCTTGCGGATGGTGCTGGTGCCGACGCTGCCGCCGCTCTTCGCCAGTGTCTCGATGATCTCGCGGAAAGTCAGCATGCCGACCAGGTCGCCGTACTCCATGACGACCAGCGAGCCGATGTCATGCTCGGCCATGGTGTTGACGGCAACCAGCAATGAGGTGTCAGGCGTCACGGTGTAGAGCGTATTGCCCTTGATCTGGAGGATGTCGCTGACTTTCATGGTTGTCTCCGCTGCCGGTGCCTGCGGCATGGGGCCCGGTGGGCGCCACATGCCTGATCTTGTCTGTTTCTGGGATATGGGAAATGCGGGCAAGGGGGTGCCCGTGCGCCGATGCTAGCCGAAATCGCCCGGATAAGTAAAGCACAGGCCGGTTTCAGGGCGGATACCCCAAACGCCGCACCTGCGATGCTACGATGCAGCCCGGAGACAACTCTCGTCCGAATCGCCATGTCCGGTACCCGTTTCGACACGCTGGCGCTGCACGCCGGCGCCGCGCCCGACCCCGCTACGGGGGCCAGGGCCACCCCCATCCACCTGACCACCTCCTTCGTGTTCAAGGACAGCGAGCATGCGGCTTCGCTGTTCAACATGGAACGCGCGGGCCATGTGTACTCGCGCATTTCCAATCCCACCGTGGCCGTGCTGGAAGAACGCATCGCCGCGCTGGAAAGCGGCGCGGGCGCCATCGCCACCGCTTCGGGCCAGGCCGCGCTGCATCTGGCGGTGGCCACGCTGATGGGCGCCGGCTCGCATATCGTCGCCTCCACGGCACTGTACGGTGGCTCGCACAACCTGCTGCACTACACGCTGCGCCGCTTCGGCATCGAGACGACTTTCGTCAAGCCGCGCGACATCGACGCGTGGCGCGCCGCGATCCGCCCGAACACGCGCTTGCTGTTCGGCGAATCGCTCGGCAACCCCGGCCTGGACGTGCTCGACATCCCCACGCTGTCGCAACTGGGCCAGGAGCACGGCGTTCCGCTGATGGTCGACTCGACCTTCACCACGCCGTATCTGCTGCGCCCGTTCGACCACGGCGCGGGTCTGCTCTACCATTCGGCCACCAAGTTCCTGGGCGGCCACGGCACCACCATCGGCGGCGTGCTGGTGGAAGGCGGCACGTTCGATTTCGAGGCATCCGGACGCTTTCCTGAACTCTCCGAGCCGTATGAAGGCTTCCACAACATGGTGTTCACCGAGGAAAGCACGGTGGCACCGTTCCTGCTGCGCGCGCGCCGCGAAGGCCTGCGCGACTTCGGCGCCTGCATGAACCCGATGGCGGCGTGGCAACTGCTGCAAGGCGTGGAAACGCTGCCGCTGCGCATGGCACGCCATGTCGAGAACACGCGGCGCGTGGTGCAGTTCCTGGCCTCGAACCCGATGGTCGAATCCGTCGCCTACCCGGAGCTGGAGTCGCATCCCGACTACGAACTCGCCAAACGCCTGCTGCCGCGTGGCTGTGGTGCGGTGTTCAGCTTCAACCTCAAGGGCAACCGTGAAGCCGGCAAGCGCTTCATCGAAAGCCTGTCGCTATTCTCGCACCTGGCCAATGTGGGCGATGCGCGCTCGCTGGTCATCCACCCGGCCTCGACCACGCACTTCCGCATGACGCCGCCGCGCTGCAGTCAGCCGGCATCACCGAAGGCACGATCCGCCTGTCGATTGGCCTCGAAGACGCCGACGACCTGCTCGATGATCTCAAGCGCGGCCTGAAGGCAGCGGAAAAGGCCATGAGCGGCAAGGGAGGGCAAGCCTGATGGAACTGAATATCGCAGGCCAGCCGGCCTACGCCTACACCGGTGGCAAACCGTTCGACGCCGCCCTGCCCTGTGCCGTGTTCGTGCATGGCGCGCAGAACGACCACAGCGTCTGGGGGCTGCAGACGCGCTGGTTCGCCAACCACGGTTTCTCCGTGCTGGCGGTGGACCTGCCCGGCCACAACCGCAGCAAAGGCGCGCCGCTGGCCACCGTCGAGGCGATGGCTGACTGGGTCATGTCGCTGGTGGCTGCCGCGGGCGTGACCGCGCCCGCACTGGTGTTCGGGCACAGCATGGGCTCGCTGATCGCGCTCGAATGCGCAGCGCGCCATCCGCAGGCCGTGCACGGCATTGGGCTGCTCGCCACGGCTTATCCGATGAAGGTGTCGGATGCGCTGCTGGACGCCGCGCTCAACCGTGAAGACCAGGCCATCGCCATGGTCAATGCGTGGTCGCACTCTAGCCTGGCCAACAAGCCGTCGTCGCCCGGCCCCGGCGCGTGGATGCAGGGTGGCAGCCAGCGGCTGATGGAACGGGTTTCGCGCAACAACCCGTCGGTACACGTGTTCCATCACGACTTCATGGCCTGCAACACCTACGCGCACGGTGAGGAAGCCGCTGCTGCGCTAGCCTGCCCGGCGCTCTTCATCACGGGAAGCAAGGACATGATGACTTCGCCGAAGGCAGCGCAGGCGCTGGCCGCGAAGATGGCCAAAGCCAGCATGGTGTCGGTTCCATGCGGCCATGCCATGATGGGTGAAAGGCCAGACGAAGTGCTCGACGCGCTGGCCGGCTTTGCGCGCAAGGTGGTCGCGGCGGCGCCCTGAGCGATCGCAATGGCGGACGGCCTCGTGGCGCCGTCCGCACCTCCCGCTTGCGGGCGGACTACACTTGGGCTTATCGGAACCAGGATTCGGAGACAGCATGGCGGGTGCCCACACGCGGGAATTCGAGAGCTTTGCGGCCTTCTATCCGTACTACCTGAGTGAGCATCAGGATCGTACCTGCCGGCGGCTGCATTTTGCCGGGTCGACTGTGGCGCTGCTTTGCCTGCTGATGCTGGTGGTTAGCGGGAGTGCATGGTGGCTGCTCGGCGCGGTGGTCTCCGGCTATGCCTTTGCATGGGTCGGGCATTTTGGGTTCGAGAAGAACCGCCCTGCCACGTTCCGTCATCCGATCTACAGCCTGATGGGGGATTGGGTGATGTATGCGGATATTCTGAGGGGACGGATTCCATTTTGAAGCGGAGGCAGGCGCCGCTGTCTCGCCGGCAGCCGGCGAGTCACTTTTTGTCCGAGCGACGAAAGAACAGTGACGGTCGCAGATTCCTTACCCTCTTGCTCCCGGCGGCACCACTACCTCCAACGTCGGCCTCGCAGCCATCATCTCCACAGCTTCGGGATCCTTTGCGACTTGTTCCCTGAACACTACCTCCAACGGCTGGTCGAGTTGCGGATTGACCAGGATCGATCTCAGCACCTCGGCACCCTGCAACTGCTGCGCCAGTGCGGTGCGCGGCAGCCGTGGCAGGTTCAGGACCAGCCTGTCATATAGCGTCCGCAGCGTGACCCGCGAGGGATCGCACAGCAGCGCCCAGTGCGCCTGGCCGCGTTCCTGCTGCAGCTTGCCGATCAGGTGCATCGCCTTGAGTTTGGCGAGCAGTACGCCGAGGTAGTCCGCTTCTACTCGCAATTTCCGGCCAAGATCGAGTTCGCCGACGCTGCGCGGCACTTCGTCGCGCGCTTGTAAAGCAGCAGCAGCACGCCCAGTGCATCGAAGAACTCGCTGCCGGCGAATGTACGGCGGCGCCAGTGCCCCTGCCGCATGACCGGCAGGTTCGCGGCAATGGTCGCGCCCAGCAGCGTCACTAGCCAGCTCAGGTAGATCCACAGCAGGAAGATCGGCAGCGCCGCGAAGGTGCCGTAGACCGCCGTGTAGGTCGGGATATGCGTAACGAAATAGCCAAAGCCGCGCTTGGCGAATTCGAATGCGATGGCCGCTACCAGCCCGGCGGCGATGGCATCGCGCCACTCGACATAGGCATTCGGGACCGCGGTGTAGAGAAATGCGAATGCCAGGGCCGACAGTACGACCGGTGTGGCGCTCACCAGCAGGCCCAGTCCGATCGGCATGTTGCCGACATAGCCGGCCGAGACCGAGATCAGGTAGGAGCTGATCGACAAGCTCGCGCCGATCAGCACCGGCCCAAACGTCAGCACGGCCCAGAACACCAGCACGCGCTGCGCGAGCGGCCGGCGTTGCTTGACGCGCCAGATCCCGTTGAGCGCGTCTTCGACCGTCAGCATGGTCAGCACCGATGTCAGCATCAAGCCGCCCAGACCCATTGCGGTCAGTCCGCGCGCGCTTTTGGAGAATTGGCCGAGATAGCGCGAGATCGATTCGCTGACGTTGCCGGGAATCAGGTTCTGGAACAGGAAGGTCTCGATGTCCGCGCGGAATTCCCGGAACACCGGAAAGGCGGCCAGCAGCGCAAAAGCCACCGTCAGCACCGGCACGACCGACAGGAAGGTGGTAAAGGTCAGGCTGGCGGCAACCTGGGGCAGGCGCCTTCGCCAGCGCGGCGCAGCGCATAGCGCGCGAGTGCGCGCAGCTTCTGCAGATTCCATTCCCTGCGCAGGCGGACGACGCGGGTTCCAAACATGCTGCGGCGGACTCCTGTGATGATGCGGACTAATGACGTGCCGCCGTTGGGGTGGCGGGGGCACAACTATAATACGCGGATTGTCACGGCCCATATGCCGCGCGCTTGCGGCACGGCCGCCCATCCTGCTCCATGACCGACATCCTCGTCCTCTACTACAGCCGCCACGGCAGCACCCGCAAACTGGCCGAATTGATCGCCACCGGTATCGACAGCGTCCCCGGCGCCCGGGCACGCTTGCGCACCGTGCCGCCGGTATCCACCGTGTGCGAGGCCACCGCATCCGATATCCCGGCCGACGGCCCTCCCTACGCGGAGTTGCGCGACCTTGAGGAATGTGCCGGCCTGGCGCTGGGCAGCCCCACGCGCTTCGGCAATATGGCCGCGCCGATGAAGTATTTCCTCGATGGCACGATCGCCCAGTGGCTGTCGGGTGCACTCACCGGCAAGCCGGCCTGCGTGTTCACCGCCACCGGCAGCCTGCACGGCGGCCAGGAAACTACGCTGCTGTCGATGATGCTGCCGCTGCTCCACCACGCATGCTGATCATGGGCCTGCCCTATTCCGAGAAGGCGCTGATGACGACCACCGCCGGCGGCACGCCCTACGGCCCCAGCCACCACGCGCATGGCGACAACCGCGGCCCGGTTACCGATGACGAGGCCGCCTTGGCGCTGGCCATGGGCAAGCGGTTGGCCGAGACCGCGTTGCGCCTGGCGGGAGCCCGCGCATGACCGCCGCACCGGCAGACAGCGACCTGCATAACGCCACCCTGTACCGCCTGAGCGTCGGCAGCCTGGTCGCGCTGATGTTGCTGTGCATTGCGTGGGAGTGGTTCCTTGCGCCGCTGCGGCCCGGCGGCTCGTGGCTGGTCATCAAGTTCCTGCCGCTGCTGCTGCCGCTGCGCGGCGTGCTGACGCGCAACCGCTACACCATGCAATGGTCGTCGATGCTGATCCTGCTGTTCTTCACCGAAGGCATCGTGCGCGCCACCAGCGACCGTGCGCCATCGTCCACGCTGGCGTGGGCCGAAGTCGCGCTCACCTTGCTGTTCTTCTTCAGCACCATTCTCTATCTGCGCCCGTACAAGCGCCGGGCCAAGGCGATAAAGGCGGGCACTTCGGCGCACTCCTCCGCCGACGCCGGCAAATAGCCGCATCCGGGACACGACATGCCTGCTTCGCACCAAGACTCCTTCCTCGACCTCTGCCGCGCCGCGCTCGGCCCCCAGCACGTGCTGACCGAGACCGCCGACAAGGCGCCGTACCTGACGGACTGGCGCAAGCGCTACACCGGCGATGCCATTGCCGTGCTGCGCCCTGGCAATACCGAGGAAGTGGCCGCCGCCGTGCATGCCTGCCACGCCCACAAGATTGCCGTGGTGCCGCAGGGCGGCAATACCAGCCTGTGTGGCGGGGCCACGCCGGCGACTGGAGATTCCGTCGTGATTTCGCTGCAGCGGCTGAACCGCGTGCGGCAGGTCGATCCGCTCAACAACACCGTCACCGTCGAGGCTGGCGTCGTGCTGCAACATCTGCAGGACGTGGCGCACGAGCACGGCAGGCTGTTTCCGCTAAGCCTCGCCGCCGAGGGAAGCTGCACCATCGGCGGCAACCTGTCGACCAACGCGGGCGGCACGGCAGTGCTGCGCTACGGCAACACGCGCGAACTCTGCCTGGGACTGGAGGTGGTGACACCGAAAGGCGAGATCTGGCATGGCCTGCGTGGCCTGCGCAAGGACAACACGGGCTACGACCTGCGCGACCTGTTCATCGGTGCCGAAGGCACCCTCGGCATCATCACGGCCGCGGTCATGAAGCTGTTCCCGCTGCCGCGCGCGAGCGTCACGGCACTGGCGGCCGTCGCAAGCCCGCGCGCGGCCCTCGCGCTGCTGGCCATCGCCCAGTCCCATGCAGGCGCGATGCTGACCGGCTTCGAGCTGATGTCGGCGATGAGCATGGAGCTCGTCACGACGCACTTTCCGCAATTGCGATATCCGTTCGCCGAAGTCCATCCACAGCTCGTGCTGATGGAACTTTCCGACAGCGAAGGCGAAGACCATGCGCGCGGCATTTTCGAAAAACTGATGGAAGTCGCCTTCAACGCAGGCGTTGCGATCGATGCAGCCGTCGCAGCGTCAGTGCAGCAGTCGCGCGATTTCTGGAATCTGCGCGAGCACATTCCGCTCGCCCAGGTCGAGGAAGGCAAGAACATCAAGCACGACATTGCCGTGCCGGTTTCGCGCGTGGCCGATTTCATCGAGACCACCGACGCGCTGCTGCAGGTGTCGTTCCCCGGTGCGCGCATGGTGACCTTCGGCCATCTCGGCGATGGCAATCTGCACTACAACGTGTCGCCGCCCGCGGGCATCGACCACGACGCGTTCCTTGCCAACCAGGACGCCGTCAACCGCGTCGTCCATGACAGCGTGCATTCGCATGGCGGCTCGATCTCGGCCGAGCATGGCCTGGGCCAGCTCAAGCGCGAGGAGAACCGCCTTTACAAGAGCGAGGTCGAGCTGACCATGATGCGAGCGATCAAGCAGGCGCTCGACCCGCAGGGACTGATGAATCCCGGCAAGGTCATCTGATCGCCGGCACCTCGCTGCGCACATACGCCGCCACCGCTTCCAGCAACTGATCGAGGTGGCCGCGCAGCGCCGCAAACCCTGCGTTGCGGACAAAGCGCGCCTCGTCCAGATAGAGCGCACGGTTGACCTCGATCTGCAGGCTGTGCCGGCCGCGCGCGGGGTCCGAGTAGGCGCCGATCAGCTCGGCACCCTTGTACGGCCAATTGACCGACACGTTGTAGCCCAACCCACGCAGGCAAGCGGCGACCACCTCGACAAACCCCGCCGAGCTGGTCTTGCCGTCCTGGTTGCTCACCACGAAATCCGGCCTCGTTGCGCCATTGTCGATGTTCATCGCATTGCCGCGCGACTTCATCGAATGGCAGTCGATATGCCAGACCGCGCCAAGCGCGCGTGCTGCGCGTCGATCAGCCCGGCGAGCGCCGCATGGTACGGGTCGTAGTACCGCTGCAGCAGTTGCTCGGCGAATGACGCGGGCAGCCTGCACGCATAGACCGGCACGCCCGGCAATGCCAGCCGGCGCAGCACGCCCATGCCGCGCCGGGCCTTGTCGCTGGGCCGCAGCGCGTACGGCATCTGCCCTTCCACCAGATCGGGGTCCAGGTCGTCACGCGCGCGGTTGGCATCCACGAGCCAGCGCGGAAAGCCCGCGTGCAGCAGCGTGCCACCTGCCTGCGGCGTGTGCCCGAAGAGCTCTTCGACATGGGCATCCCAGCCGGCCAGCAAGGCTTCCGCGGAAGCGACATCGGCAGGATCTCGTCATGATGGAGGCCGCTGTGCGGAGAATCCACGACCAGCGGCAAGGCAGCGACGACAGGTTCGATCAGGGTGTAGGGAGCAGACATTGAACACGCAAAACGAGCAGACGAATACGAGAGGGCGGCGCGGCGCGCGGCCGGTCAGAACTTGTGCTGGATGCCGATGCCGTAGGTAACCACGGTATCGCCAGCCTTGCGGTTGTTGCCGTCTTCGTAGTCGAAGAAGACATAAGGCAGCGTTCGTTTGCTCAGGCGATAGCCATAGCCCGCCTGCGCCTTGCGCAGCCTGCCGCTGGTGCTGTTCTGCACGTCGCGCTCCATGTAGTTGAGAGTCAGGCTGTGCGCCCCGTACGGGACCGAGAAGCCGGCCAGCCAGTAGCGCACGTCGGTGCGCGTGCTGGCCGTGCCGTTGTAGCGGTCGCGGCCGTACACGCCATAGACGTTGATGACCTTGAAGTCGTACGCTGCCGTGGCCTGGATCTTGTCGCGAAATCATTCGCGACCAGCCCGCCGGTCTTGGCGTCGCGCGAGTAGCCAAGGCCCGCAGAGAAGCTGCCCGAGGCATAGTTGAGCCCGGCATCGTACTGGCGGAAGTCGTCCTCGGCCTTCACCGGCGAGTTGGCGTTGGGCGTGGCAGGGTCCGGTCCCGCCAGGTTGATACGGGCGCGCAGCGAGAAGCCGCCGAACTCCGGCGTGACATAGCCCAGCGCATTCGACACGCGATTGCGCGCATTCAGCACCTTGGTGCCGATGGCCGTCGCGCCGGCGTCATGGATGACGAAATCCACGTTCTGCGTGATCTGAGAATAGACCGGCGAGCCGACCGAGGTCGCGGAATCGAGCCGCCCCAGCGCAAACGCGCCAAAGACGCCGCTCAGGCCCACATAGGCGTTGCGGAACTGCGGGTTGGTGGCTGTGCCGTTGTCAGCCTGGAAGCCCTGCTCCAGGCCGAAATCGGCGCGTAGTGATCCGCCCAGGTCCTCATTGCCGCGCATGCCCCAGCGCGACGCGTTGTCCACCATCTGCGCGGCGTTGCCGCGCGGGCCGCGCTGGTATTCGATATCCGTATCGACGCGGCCATAGAGCGTCACGGCAGCTTCCGCGCCGGCCGACGCCGCCAGCAGCGCGCCCCCCATGCACGCTCGCCCGATGAGACTGAATGACTTCATGCTGTTCTCCCTCTCCCTATAAGAATCAACCCGCCGCCGTGCGCCGCGCATGAAAAGCGCGAACGCCGCCCTCCGCGCCGCTGAACGGAACGGATGCCTTGCGGCAACCCCGTGGAAATGCGCCGCCTTCGCGGCGCGCGATCAGGCCGCCTTCATCTGGCCTGGTTCATTGAGGTGGCACGCCGACACGCGGCGGCCACCGATATCGCGCAACAGCGGCACCTCGGCCGCGCACCGCGCGCTCGCATGCGGGCAACGCGGATGGAACGCACAGCCCGACGGCGGCGCGAGCGGGCTCGGCAGTTCACCCTGGATCGGCTGGTGGCTCGCGGAACCGCTGTCGAGCCGCGGCGCATCGGCCAGCAGCGCGCGCGTGTACGGATGGCTGGGCTCGGCAAACACCGTGCGCGCATCGCCCATCTCGACGATGCGGCCCAGGTACATGATCACCACGCGGTCCGACATGTGCTCCACGACCGCGAGGTTGTGGCTGATAAAGACGTAGGTCAGGTCCTGCTGCCGGCGCAGGTCCATGAACAGGTTGATGACCTGCGCCTGCACCGAGACGTCGAGCGCGGACACTGCCTCGTCGCAAACCACCAGACGCGGCTGCAGCGCAAGCGCCCGCGCAATCGCCACGCGCTGGCGCTGGCCGCCCGAGAACTCGTGCGGATAGCGCTCGGCATAGGACGCGTCGAGCCCGACCATCGCAAGCATCTCGCGTGCGAACGCTGCGGCCTGTCCACGCCCGATCAGCCCGTGGTGCAGCGCGCCTTCCGTGATCGCCTGGCCGATGCGCAGGCGCGGGTTGAGCGATGCATAGGGATTCTGGAACACCATCTGCACGGCCGGGTGATAGGCAGCGGCGGCCGTGTCGGCACGTTGGCCTTCCCACAGCAGGTCGCCGGCACTCGGCGCAAGCAGCCCGGCCAGCATGCGGCCCAGCGTGGACTTGCCGCAGCCGGACTCGCCCACCACGCCCAGCACCTCGCCCTTGCGGACCTGCAGCGAGACATCGTTGACGGCATGCACGACCTGCCGTGCGCGCGGCTGGCGGATCATGCGACTGACCAAGCCGGGCTTTGGCGAGAAATTCTTCTGCAGATGGCGCGCTTCGAGCAGGACAGTCATGCCGCCTCCAGTGGGTGAACGCAGCGCAGCGACCGGCCGCGCACGGAGACTTCGAGGGGAGGCTGGGCGCAATGTTCGCTGGCCCGTGTACAACGCGGCGCGAACGCGCAGCCCGGCGGCAGCGCATACAGCGCCGGCGCCGCGCCGGGAATCGCGCGCAAGGTGCGCCCGCGCGTATCGTGCGCGGGCAGCGAATCGAGCAGGCCACGCGTATAGGGATGCATCGGCTGCCGGATGACATCGGCCACCGGCCCCTGCTCCACCACGCGGCCCGCGTACATCACGCAGACGCGGTCGACCAGGTCCTTGACCACGGCCAGGTCGTGGCTGATCCAGATCACGGCCGCGCCGGTCTCGCACACGAGCTGCTTCATCTCGAACAGGATCTGGGCCTGGATGGTGACGTCGAGCGCCGTGGTGGGCTCGTCGGCGATGATCAGGTCGGGCTCGTTGATCAGCGCATTGGCAATGGCCACGCGCTGGCGCATGCCGCCCGACAGTTCATGCGGATAGGCCTGCATGCGCTCCTGCGGCGCGGGAATGCCCACCTTCTTCAGCGCGTCGACCGCACGGTCATGGGCCTCCGTGCGCGAGCAGCGGTGATGCACGCGCACGGTCTCCATCAACTGCGCACCGATGCGCATGACCGGGTTGAGCGACATCATCGGGTCCTGGAACACCATCGCGATGCGGTCGCCGCGCAGCGCCTGCCACTGGCGCGGCGTGCAGCGCGCAGGTCCTGCCCCTTGAATCGGACCGTGCCGCCAGTCACGCGACCGGGTGCATCGAGCAGGTTCATCAGCGAGAATGCCGTGACGGACTTGCCCGAACCGGACTCGCCCACGATGCCGAGGATCTCGCCTGCATCGAGCGAGAACGAAACATTGTCGACCGCAGTGACCGGGCCGTGCTCCAGTTCGAAGCGCGTGGTCAGGCCGTTGACTTCCAGCAGTGCCATGGTGCTCTCCTCAGCCCTCGTTGCGCGGGTTGAGCACGCGGCGCAGCCGGTCGCCCACCAGGTTGATGGCGCCGATCAGCAGCACCAGGGCCACGCCCGGGAAGATGCTGATCCAGTACTTGTTCGACAGCATGTATTCGAAGCCGTTGGCGATCAGCATGCCCAGCGAAGGTTGCGTGCGCGGCAGGCCGATGCCGAGAAAGCTCATGGTCGCTTCCAATGTGATCGCATGCGCGATCTGCAGCGTGGCGGTGACCACCAGCGGCGCCATGCAGTTGGGCAGGATGTGCCGGAACATCACGCGCCATGCGGGCAGTCCCTGGCCGAGCGCGGCCTCGACATAGTCCTTGCGCCGTTCGACCTGCGCCGACCCGCGCACCGTCCGCGCAAAGTAGGCCCACTGCACGATCACCAGCGCCATCAGCGTCTTGTCCACGCCCTGCCCGAGTACCGCCAGCAGGATCAGCGCGACGAGGATGGCCGGCAGGCTTAGCTGCAGGTCCACGACGCGCATGATCACCGCATCGACCGCACCGCCGAAGTAGGCCGCGATCAGGCCGATGGCGGCGCCGACCACGAGCGCCACGACGGCGCTGATCACGCCGACGCCCACGCTGATGCGGATGCCGTAGAAGATCGCGCTGACCAGATCGCGGCCCGCGCCGTCGGTGCCGAGCCAGTAGCGCATCTGGCCGTCATAGCCGACCGCGCCGGGCGGCAGTTCCGAATCGATGACGGACACGGTGGCCAGGTCGTACGGGTTCTGCGGGCTGATCACGCCGGCAAAAGCGGCAACCAGCAGGAGCGCCACCAATATGGCCAGCGCTGCCGCCGCCACGTGATTGCGCGTGAATCGCGCGAGAAAGGACGGCTGCCGCGGCCGTGCCGGCGGCGCGGTACCCTCTGCGGGCGCTGCCGCCAGCGGCGCGGCCGTGGCGCCGGCTTCAGTAACGGGAAGGGACATCGGGAGACTTTACAAAAACGGGTTCAGGGAAGATTCAGGCCGCCGGTTCAGGCCGCGGGTTCATGCAGCCTTGTGGCGCAGGCGCGGATCGAGCACGACATAGAGCAGGTCCACGATCAGGTTGAGCACCACGAACAGCACCAGCGTGACGAGCAGGTAGGCGACCACCACGGGGCGGTCCAGCGCCAGCACCGAGTCGATGATGAGCTTGCCCATGCCGGGCCACGAGAACACGGATTCCGTCACCACCGAGAACGCGATCAGGTGGCCGAATTCGAGCCCCACCACGGTCACGATCGGGATCAGCACATTGGGCACCACATGGCGCAGCACCAAGCGCGCACCGCCCACGCCCTTGGCGCGCGCGAACTTGATGTACTCCTGCCCCGCCACCTCGCGCGTGCGGCCTCGGTCAGGCGCGCCACCAGCGAGATCTTGAACAGCGACAGCGTCAAGGCCGGCAACAGCAGGAAGCGGATGCCCTCCCAGCTCGTCACGGACAGCGTCATGCCGAGCACCGTGCTGACGGCCCGCGTCCGCCCGACGGCAGCCAGCCCAGGTTCACCGAGAACACCAGGATGCCGATCATGCCGATCCAGAACGTGGGCATGATCACGCCGCCGAGCGAGCACGCCATCAGCAGGCGAGACAGCCGGCTGGCCGGCTTCAGGCCAGCAAAGATGCCCATCGGAATGCCGATCGCCAGCGACAGCAGCAGCGCGGTGACCGCCAGTTCCAGCGTGGCGGGTACGTGGCTGACGATCAGCTCGATCGCAGGCCGGTTGTAGATGAACGAATCGCCAAGGTCGCCGTGCAGTGCGCCCTGCACGAAATGCAGGTATTGCTGCTGCACCGGCAGGTCCAGGCCGAGCGAGTGGCGCGCTTCGGCAATCTCCTGCTCGGTCGCGGTCGGGCTGACCAGCAGGTGCACCGGGTCGCCGATCAGGTTGACGGCGCAGAAGGTCAGGACGGACATGATCCAGAGCACGACAATGCTCTGCAGCAGCCGTTTGAGTAGGGTTTCCAGCATGGTTGCTTCCGGAATGGCCGCTGCGCCTCAGGGGCGTGCGGCCGGGCGAATGTTCATGGCATAGGTGAAGCCATCGCTGCGCGGCTTGACCACCAGGCCGTTGCGGTAGGCCCACGTGGCGCGCAGGTGGTGCAGCGGCACCACGCCGATATCCTCGGCCAGCGCCACGGCGGCGCTGGCGCTGCACCTGTTCGCGCGCGGGCGGCTCCATCGTTCGCAGGGCCTCGTCGACCAGCGTGTCTATGGTCGGGTTGGCGTACCCGCTGCGGTTATTGGCACCCAGGCCGGCCTTCTTGTCTTGCGAATGCGCGGCGGCGACCAGCGGCTCGAGCGAATCGCCGCTGACCGCGCCGATGCCCAGCATGAAGGCGCTGAATTCCGGCTTGCCGCCCTCCCCGCCCGACGTCGCGCGGTGATGTACACCGAATAAGGCAGCGTGCGCACCTCGGTACGGATGCCGGCGCGGGTCAGCATCTGGCCGATCGCTTCGCAGGTCTTGGCATCGTTCAGGTAGCGATCGTTGGGGCAATGCAGCGTCAGGCGGAAACCCGACGGATAACCGGCTTCCGCCAGCAGGCGGCGCGCCAACGCCGCGTCGCCGTGCGGCGCGGACACTCCGCGGGCAAAGCCGAAGAAGCCCTGCGGCACGAGCTGGCCCGCTGGCACGGAATCGCCTTTGGTCACGCGAGCCGCGATCAGGTCGCGGTCGATCGCCACGCTGATCGCCTGCCGCACCTTCACGTCGCGTAGCGGATTGGCCGCAAGCGGGCGCCCTTCGTTGTCACTCACGTACGGCGACACCTTGCGCGCCTGGTCGAGCTGCAGGTAGTTCAGCATGTACGAGGTGGCCGACACCGTCAGGATGCGTCCGTTGGTGCGCGTAAAGGCGTCGGCGATGCTGGCGGACGAGGCATCGATCACGTCGACCAGCCCCGACAGCAGCGCAGAGGCGCGCGCGGGTTCCTTGGCGATGAACTGGAACATCACGTGGTCCCATGGCTGCGGCGCGCCCCAGTAGGCCGGGTTGCGCGCCAACGTCAGCTGCTGGCCATGCTCCCACGACACGAAGCGGTATGGCCCGGTGCCGATGGCCGCGCGGCCGGCGGCAAAGTCGGCTTCCTTCACCTTGTCGCCGAGCGAGCGCGGCAGCATTGCCACCAGTCCCACATTCTGCGGCAGCACCGGATTGGGCGCGCGCGTCACGACGCGCAACGTCAACGGCCCGGCCACCTGCACTTCGGCCACCGACTTCAGGTAGGTGCGGAAGGTCCGCGCGCCGGCCAGGTGCCGCGCGCGCTCGATCGAGTACCGGGCGTCTTCCGCCGTGAACGGCTCGCCGTTGCTGAAGCGCACGCCGGGACGAAGCTGGAACTCCCAGGTGCGCGCGTCAAGCTGGCGCCAGCCTGTGGCGAGCTGCGCCACGGGGTGCAGGTCGTTGTCGAGGCCGACCAGCGTCTCGTAGACATGCCCGCAGAGATTGCGCCCCGCCGCATCCAGCACGTGCGGGGTCTGCAGCACTGATCTCCGCCTTGTAGCCGATGCGCAGATCCGCGCGCGCGACGCTGTGATGCCGGCCAGCGTCAGCACCGTCGCCAGAACGAGCATGGCCGTCCGGTGCCGGCGGCCTTTTTGGGGTGGTTGCGTTCGTTTGCCGGAACATTGTTTCAGTGAGTGATACCGTGTATCGAAGAATAAGACAAAGACGTGGCGCGAGTAAGCAGGGTTTACCCGCCGACTGATCAGGGAAGGGAGATGGAGACAGCCGGGCGGCAACGGCACAGGCAGATAGACAACGCTCCGGCAACACGGGTGTTGCCGGAGCGGAAGGCGGGGAAGTTTGGGGCGCGGCTGCGGCAGCGTGTCGGCCCGCCGGCCGAGAATCAGGCGCCGGTGTAGCCGAGCGAGCGTGACAACGCAGCCGCCTGTTGGACAACCATGGCCACGTGGCGATCCAGCACTTCCTGCGTAGTGCGGCTTGCCGGACTCGCAATGCTCAGCGAGGCAACCGTCGCGCCGGTGTGGTCGCGTAGCGGCGCCGCGGCCGAAACGGCATCAGGCTCGCGCTCGCCGAGCGACACCGCATAGCCGGCGGCCCGGATGGCCGCCAGTTCGTCGCGCAGCGCTTGCGGATCGATGATGGTCTTGTCGGTGAAGCGCTGCAGTGCGTTCGCGAGTACCGCATCGATCAGCACATCCCCGCCGTAGGCAAGCAGCAGCTTGCCCGAAGCCCCCACATGCAGCGGACGGCGGTTGCCAACCTCCGTATGCACGCGCACCGACTGCGACGACTCATGGCGCGCGACGCAGACAGACTCCAACCCGTCGCGCACGCGCACGATCACGTTTTCACCGCAGGCCGCGCCAAGCACGGCGAGGCTCGGCGTGACCAGCTTGATCAGGTCGAGCTGCTCGCGCGCGGCATTGCCGACGAGCAGGGCGTTGTAGCTGAGCTTGTAGACCGCCGCCGGCGCCTCGCGCGCGATCATGCCGCGATGCTCGAGCGTGCTCAGCAGCCGGAACGCACGCGCCTTGGTCAGCCCGGCACGCGCGCGAGCTCGGTCACGCCCAGGGACGGATGCTCGGCTACCAGCATCAGCAGGCCGAGCGCCTCGTCGACGGCGTCAACGATGTATGTCATCAGGTTCTGTAATTTTTATGAAACGGGGTTCTGGCGAATTGTAGCGGGCACGACGAGGTGGTGCCGCAGCGGGGGAAAAGCGGCGCAATCAGGTGCTGGCTCGCGTCGGCGAGATATGGAGCGTCCTGATCATCATGCTCGCTTGCGTGCGTTAGCGGGCAGCCGGGAAGCGATCACGGAACTGGCGGCCAATCACACTGATTGAGAGCACTGTCCGCGAGATCCGCGCATGCTCGGCACGATCAAGGCAGTCGCAGACGATGCTGGTCGATGGCCTCGTGCGCCGTTGCGGCCGTGCCCAATCAGTGCGGCAATGCGGTTGTACCCTAACGGCGTGCTGGAACCCGAGGTCCATGTGCGTCTGAATAGTATTGTATGATAATCAAATTATCATCAGGTCCGAGCGAAAAGTGGCGTGCGTCTGGAATGAAGCCAGGGCAGGCCGCGGCACACACGCATGGCGAAGCCACCCGCGTCGGATCAAACAGGCAGATGGACCACGCCCGCACCTCCTCCCTCGACGCCTACCTGAAGTTTCTCGCCAATGCACAGAGCGACGGGACACCCGTCGTGCTGGAAACCAATCAGGCACTCTCGCTCCATTTCGACGTGCACGCGACGCAGAGCCTCATGTCACTGAGCGATCCGAACAAGCTGGTGCTCGGCTACACCCGGACGATGATGAGCTTCCTGCTCCTGCAGCCGGCGCCTGCGCGGATTTCCATGATTGGCCTCGGCGGCGGTTCGCTCGCCAAGTACTGCTACCACCACCTGCCCGACACCAAGTGGTGGCCATCGAGGTCGATCCTACGGTCATCGCCTTGCGCGACACGTTCCGGATTCCGCCCGACGATGCGCGCCTTGAAGTGGTCTGTGCCGATGGCGTCGAGTATGTCAAGGGACAGGATGCGCGCCCGGAAGTGATCCTTGTGGATGGCTTCCTCGCCTACGGCATGCCGGCGCAACTGGGAAGGGCGGAGTTCTATGCCGACTGCCATGCACGGCTTGCCGACAACGGCATCCTGGTTGCCAATTTCCTGGAAAGCGACCCCGACATCCCGTTCTATCTGGAAGAAGTGCAGTCGGTGTTCGGCGAATCGTTCGCGGTCTCGCTGTCCGAGGACAGTTGCAACTACACGCTGTTCGCATGGAAGGGGACATGGAAACTCCCCTCGCTGAACACGCTGCTCACTCGAGCTCGAGTGCTGGAGTCCGCGCACCCGCTGAACCTGCGGTCATCCGCCCGCCGCCTGAAGCAAGGCCAGCGCCTGGCGTCCGATCACAGATTCTGGCAAGCGCGGGCCGACCGGCAGGCCTGCTGACCGACAACGCCGCCCCTTCCCACGGACGCAACCATGCCTCTCTCATATCTGCGCCAACTGACCGGGAAGGAGCGCAGTCCGGAAACCAACCGGCAGCTTGCCTGCTATCTCACCTTTGTCGCCGGGGCTGCCAATGCGGGCGGCTTCCTCGCCGTGCGGCAGTACACCTCCCACATGTCGGGAATCCTCTCGGCCATGGCCGATAACCTCGCGCTTGGCAGTATCGGACTCCTGCTCGATGGCCTCGGCGCCCTGCTGTCGTTCCTTGCCGGGGCTGCCTGCTCGGCTTTGCTCATCAACTGGGGACGGCGCGAACGCCTGCAAAGCGAATATGCGTTGCCGCTGATGGTCGAGGCTGGCTTGTTGCTCTGCTTTGGCTTGCTGGGCGGCAATCTGGCACATCACGAATGGCTGTTCGTGCGGCAACGGTCATGGTGCTGTGCTTCATCATGGGCCTGCAGAATGCCATGGTGACCAAGGTGTCGAAGGCTGAAATCCGCACGACGCACGTGACCGGCATGGTGACAGACATCGGCATCGAACTCGGCAAGCTGTGCTACTGGAACCTGGCAAAGCCCAATGCGAGCAAGCCCCTGGTACTGGCCAACCGGCAGAAGCTGCGCGTGCTGGCCACGCTTGTCGCCCTCTTCTTCCTCGGGGGCGTGGCAGGCGCGCTGGGGTTCAAGCACGTCGGGTTCAGTGCCACCCTGCCGCTGGCAATCTTGCTGCTCGCGCTCGCCGTGGTGCCGGTGTTCGATGATGTGCGGCTGCGCATCTGGCGCCGCGATTTGCTTGCGCACATCGCCGGACACGCACGAGACTGGTCGCGCGGGGTTGGAAAGGACTTGCACGCCGTCTGGCTGGCGGCCCGGCACACCAAAGAAAATGCCCGATCGAAAGCTCCGCGTTCACGGCGCCGGAACTAGCGCAGTGAACTAAAAGCTAACGCGACGCAAATTGCCGATCTCGTTGCCTGGGCCCTTGCCCATCTCGATGCGAGGATCGCGACGCGCCGGCACGATGCCGTCGGCCGCCATCCGCTGCTGCACGTCGTTGTTGCTGAGCTGGCGATAGTCCTTATCGAGCTCGCGCGTGACAACACTGCATACGGACTGCGGCAAGGCCTTGCGCAGCAGGCCCAGGAAGCGCGGCGGCGCGATGACGACGAGCTCGTCGAACCGCTGCCTGTTGCGGGCTTCCTCGAGGAGCTTCGCCACGCGGCGCGCAAACAGTTGTGCTTCCTGGTGAATCTCGTCCTCTCCCGCTGACGACGTGACGGTGGCCATTCGGCCCGGATGCGCGCCCGGATGACCGGCATCTCCCTGTACCGAAGCCTGGGCGCGGCGGCCATAAGCATCCCGCCGCAGGTCGGCGTTGTCTGCGCGGGCACCGGCGTCTGTGATCTTCTCGACCTCTTCCAGTGGCGCGCTGTCGCCCCGGGAGGCAAGGACCCTTGCAATCCCCTCGTCCGCGACAAGAATCCAGATGGTCTTCATAGGTCATCTCCTTCGAAACCCCGCTCAAGCGAGGCATTGGAGGAAGACTTGCAAGGGGCACGCCACCGGCTGCGGCCGGGACGCTTTGCTACTCATATGGCATGCGATTGCAGCTTTGACGAGAACCGCTGCAAGTATTGCAACGTCAGTGGTCACCGCCGCTGCATCGATCTCGGCCCGCTCTGCCACGGCACGATTCTTCGTACGCAAGCTGCGGATAATCTCGCACTTGCCGCTGTGCCGCTCGATAAGTTCTAGGGGGATTTTGCGGCGGAAGTAGTAGACGATGCCGCGAAGCTGGATGTTCGTTGCCACTGGGGTTCTCACAGGTACCGGTGTAACACCTGCTCGGCATAGGTACCGCCTGAACCCCTTCTCCAAAACAAACCGAAACCGACCGCGATCTTCCGGGGTTCGCCGCCATTGCTGGCGGAGACGGAGTCCCTATGCGGGTCATTTAAAATCAATGACTTATAGACTTTTCTCCTTTAAAATCAATACGTTAGATCGAATTTTTAACGCCACATCGTGACAACAAACGCCACCCAGTGACTCGTTCGCAGTGGGGTAAACAGGTGGGTAGCTGACTCAGGCGGACAATGCGAACAACTCACAGACTTACGGCGATCGGCATAACCCGGCTCAAAACACCAGGCTACTACGCAGACGGTGCGAACCTCGTTCTCCAGGTCAGCAAGGCTGGGACGAAGTCTTGGCTCTTCCGCTATACGCTCAACGGCAAGCGCCGCGAGATGGGCCTCGGTTCCTGCCAGACGGTATCCCTATCTGATGCTCGGGAGCGGGCGCTCGCGTGCCGCCGCCAACTACTGGACGGACAAGATCCGATAGATACGCGTGCCGAAGTACGACGCGCCCGGCATGCCGAAAGCGCGAAAGCACTGACGTTCAAGGAATGCGCCACGCGTTGCATCTCGGACAAGCGTGCTGAGTGGAAGAACGCCAAGCACGCGCAGCAGTGGGCCAACACGCTGGACGCTTACGCCTATCCGCATATCGGTAGCCTTGATGTCCGCTCGATCAATACGGGCCTCGTACGCAAGTGCCTGGACCCAATCTGGACCGTAAAGACCGAAACCGCTACGCGCCTCCGGCAGCGTATTGAGACTGTGCTGGATTGGGCAAAGGTGCACGGGTACCGGGAAGGCGACAATCCCGCAGCCTGGCGCGGACATCTGGAGGCCGTATTGCCGAAGCCGGCCAAAGTGGCGAAAGAGAAGAACCACGCCGCCTTGCCCTATTCCGAAGTTCACGATTTCACCTGCGAGCTGCAGCAGCGGCCCAGTGCATCCTCGATGGCCCTTGAGTTTCTCATCCTCACTGCGTGCCGGACTGGGGAGGTTATCGGCGCACGGTGGATCGAGATCGACGAAGATGCCAAGACGTGGGTGGTCCCCGCAGAGCGGATGAAGGCTAGCAAAGAGCATGTAGTCCCCTTGAGCGCGCGCGCGCTGGCTCTACTGAAGCAGGCAAAAGGCCTGGCCAATAACAGCGAATGGGTATTCCCGGGTGCCAGCCCTAAACGCCCCCTCTCCAATATGGCGATGCTAGAACTGGTGCGGGGAATGGGCACCCTGGACGCGGCCGGCGAGCCGATTACCGTGCACGGCTTCCGGAGCACGTTCCGCCAGTGGGTGGCGGAATGTACGGCCCATCCGCGCGAAGTCGCCGAGCACGCATTAGCGCACCGCCTACCCGACAAGGTGGAAGCTGCATATCAGCGGGGCACTTTGCTGGAGAAGCGGCGGCGACTCATGGACGACTGGGCTCAGTTCCTTGCGACGAAGCCGCAACTACTGCAGCACGCGGCATAACCAGACGCGCAATGGCTTGACGCGGCGTGGCACGCAGCGGTAGCATTCGGAACAGAACGCCGCACTAGTAAAACAATATGTTGTGTTCAAGGACAATCGGCCACCGGCCGGACCCTTGACGCACCATTGTTTTACTAGTGCGGCGTTTTTTTCGTTTACGAACAGGAGAACGCTATGTCTGTCCCCGCCAGTGTTGCCGGCTTCGACCAACTGCCCGACTCGGCAAACGTTCGCGCTCCCACGGTGGCTGCCCTCGCCGGTTGCTCGGTTAGATCTGTATGGAGACTCGCCAAGGCCGGCATGCTACCAGCCCCGCGCAAGATCGGCCCCAAGCTCACGGCATGGCGCGTCGGCGATATCCGCGCATTCCTGGCTTCACGGTAAGCCGCCCCTCCTGTGTCGAATACGGCGACCCGGTATCTGCAGACGCTCAGCAGTCTGCTCGATGACAACCTTCTCAGCGTATGCAAGCACATCGCGGGTCATCATTACCCAAGCACGACCGACCTTACCTGCGGGGAACGCCCCCGCCTGAATGAGATCAATCACCGTGTTGGGATGCACGCGCAGTATCTCGGCCGCACCCTTAACGTCAACTGTCGGGGTACTCACCGCTGGCGCTCCCGAGACAGTGAAACTCTGGCACCTTCCCAAGCAAGCTGAAGACTCGGGCGATCCGTACCATCTTTAGCGCTGCGTTGAGAGACCATATCCAAACACTCTTGGACGTGCTCCTGGATGTTGAGAAGGTAATAGGCCGCGCTCTCTGTGCCCATTTCCTCAAGCACGTCCATGCCTGTCGTTCCTGTCACGGCCAATAGCATTGCTTTAATTTGCTCTAGTCTAATCGAGAGATTTTTTTCAGAACCTTTTTTCACCTTCGACCCCTATAGATTGATGACGTATTAATCAACTCAATGCTTACATGCTTGTTATGCATTTGAGTTGCAGCGATCCTACCCAGGGGAGATACGATGAAGCAAATATTTAGCAAAATGTAAATTGGCTTAATTGCAACAATCTAGCACTGGCGCGGCTTTGCGGGCAGATAATAACCATGAAGGACGCTCAACTATTACCAGTTTGCTAAAACTTGCTGTGCCATTACTCCATAAAGTGCCGGATATAGCTCATTTGACGTGAAATTTTTAGCAACCGCGAATAAGTAAAGCGAAAATCCGCACACAACCTTCGCACTTGCTACTGCAAATTCAGCAATTTTTACGCGGAAATTTAGCAAAAAAAAAGCTCCCCGTCGATCTCTCATCGGGGAGCTAATGTAGGGGCAGAGATCCCCAACACTCGATAGAACGAGTGTAGCCGAATAGCAGGTTCTGTTATGCGTACCGATTCGCGCGAAATCTGGCCGCATACGCTTTATGCCGGTTCATCGGTACCGTGACCAACGTCTTAACAGAATGCTCGGGCCATATGCGCACCGGTCGGTAAAATGACACTCGATAATCCGAGCACCCAGGCTCCGCGGCTCGCGGCGCCCATACCCCCCACGTCCCTGCATATCTCCGCTCGCTGAAAGCCTGGCTGGTATGGCGCCTCACGCCGATTGAGGGTGAGAAGAAGCCCCGCAAGATGCCGTACTACGTCGACGGCGGTACCCGCGGCGGTACGCGAGAACACCCCATCGAGCACGGCAGCGCCGAGGACGTGGCGCGTCTCGCAACGTTTGAAGACGCAGCACGCGCGCTCGCATCCGGCCGCTACACGGGCATGGGCTTCGCCACGCTGGCGCAGTTCGGTGTGGTGGCGTTCGACATCGACGACGTTGTGCGGGATGGCGTCGTGCTACCTGCCGCACTCGCTGCGGTCGACGGCACCTACGCCGAGATCAGCCCGAGCGGCACCGGTCTGCGTGCGTTCTACCGCGGATCGTTCCCTGGCAATCACAAGGCTCTGCACCCCGAAGGCGCCGACTTCAAGCTGGAAGTGTTCAGTTCGAAGGGCTTCGTAACGGTCACCGGCAACGTCCTGGACGACTGCAAGCTGTGGGGCTATGACGAGCTAGTGGCGGACATCACGCCGGCCGCACGCGCGCTGTACGAAAAGCACTTCGGCACGTCCAACCTGCCCGCGGTGGTGGGCGATGGCGGCGCCGACTGGATGCTCACCATCACGCCGCCGGTGGGCCTGTCGCACGACCAGATCCGCGAGGCGCTGGCCGCGCTGCCGGATGACATGGAGTACGACGACTGGCTGCGCACCGGCATGGCGATTCACCATGAGACGGACGGCAGCGACGAGGGGCGCGAACTGTGGCTGGAGAAAAGTCGGCAGAGCCCGAAGTTCACCACCGACAGGTACCTGAACGACCGCTGGCGCTCATTCGGCCGCAACACGTCAGCGAACCCGACCACGTTCCGATTCGTGCTCGCGCAACCGTCTGTCAAGGCGCTGCGCATCGGGGCGGTGCGATCCGTCGATAGCTCTCTCGACTTCAAGTGCCACCCGAAGACTGGCGCAATCATGCCCACACTTCCCAACCTTCGAATAGCGTTGGGGGCTGTTGAGTTCTCGGGATTTCGCATTGCCTTCGACGAGTTTGTCGGGGGAATCATGATCTGCCTTGCGGATACGGATACTTGGCGCCCCATCACCGATGCAAACGTCGTCTGGATGCGAGAGCACCTGGAGAACAACGGCTTTTCACCTATCAGCCGCGAGCTGATGCGAGACGCTGTATTGCGCGCGGCCGAACTTAATAAATTCGACTCCGCTCGCGACTGGCTTTCCGGCCTGGCGTGGGACGAAACCCCGCGTATTGATTCATTCCTAACGCGCTACTTTGGGGCAGCCGACACGCCGTATCATCGCGCGATCTCGCGGTGCATGTGGACTCAAATGGCCGCGCGCGTTTTTACCCCGGGCTGCAAGGCTGACATGGTGCCCATCGCTGTTGGGAAGCAAGGCACGCGGAAGAGCAGCGCAATCGCGGCAATGTCGCCAATCCCCGATGCATTTGCAGAATGGGATCTGGGCGCGCGTGACGATGACGCCGGCCGCCTGATGCTCGGAAAGCTCATTCTCGAACTCGGCGAGCTGCGCGGCCTGCGAAGGCGTGATCACGACTATCTGAAGGCATTCATCACTCGCACCCACGAAAACTGGGTCCCGAAGTTCCGAGAGCATGCAACGCAGTTCGAGCGACGATGCGTATTTGTAGGGTCGACAAACAGCGACAGCTCCTGTCCGACGACACAGGAAACCGACGCTGGCTGCCGTTCTATTCCGGAAAATGCGATCCCGATGCGATAGTCCGCGACCGAGAGCAGCTGTGGGCAGAAGCTCGCTCTCTGTATGAGTTCTGGGGCGTCCTGTGGCAAGACGCCGAGCACCTGGCAGTGAGCGAGCACGAGCAGTTTTCTGAAGTGGATGCATGGACCCGCGATATACAGACCTGGCTCGACGGGAAAGCTCTCAGCGGCGAATTTGAGTTTTTCCGCAACCCAGACATCCCCCTCACTACTTCATACGTCCTGCGCGGTGCGCTGCGCATGCAGTCCAAGGACATCAACCGAGCAAACGAAACGCGAGTAGGCGGAATTCTGAAAAAGCTCGGATACGTGTCACGCAAGAAGACTATCAACGGCGCTAGACAGAACGTCTACGAACGCCCATGACTGCACAACCTGTCCAACCCTTCCCTACCCCTGAACATATAAGGTTGGCACCCGCCAGGGCCGTGCTGGTGCGGCTTTCCGGCCGACTGTCCAACCTGTCCAACCTATCTTCTACAAGTAGTCTGCCTAAGCGTCAGAGAGTCTGTATTGGTACATGGGGATTTATAGGAAATAGGTTGGACAGGGTTGGACGGTTGGACAGTCTCCAATCTTCCGTCCATCCACCCGTCAGCATGCCCCTCGGACTGCGCGCTCGGTGTTGCCAACTGCGACGACGCCCAAGCGCGTGGGGGCCCCGACAGGCGCATACACGCGCGGGGCCAAAGAGGCGCCAGTTTCGAGAGTTTTTTAAGATTCGAAACTTGATAGCTTTCATCCATCAAGGTGCCTGGACCGATCTATCAGCGCTAAGGGGCGCGCGACGGCGCCGGACGCGACCTCCTGCAGGAGTTCCCGGGCAACCAGCACACAGCCGCCCTCGATCTCGCAGCCTATCCCACCGCGGCCGCCCAAAAGTCGCGCTGGAAGCGACGCATAACGACGACTAAAAGCGAAATCGGACCGCAGGCGCCCCTACTTCCCGATCTGTACCGTAGTGGTATGGAAACGACGCCCCTCGACCTCTTCAAGCCCGCGCTCTTGCGCCTACCCGCCGCCGCCAAGCTGGCGGGTATGAGCCCCCGCGCTTTTGCCGCCGCGTGCAAGCGCGGTGAAGTGCCCTGCGAATTGCTGGAGATCGGGCCGCGCAACCGATTTGTCCGCGCCGCGGAATTGGGCGCATGGCTCCACGGGAGACCTCGCATCTAGGCCGAACTTACCCCCAGGAAACTGCGCTGGGCTTTCACACCTATTTCCTAACACACGGAGTACACAATGCCAGGCAACCTTCTGAGCCTCGACGGGTTCACCGAATCCGAACTCACCACAGCGATCCACAATCTCCCGCCTACGCCAACGTTGCTTGGTGACGAACGCATCTTCGTCGAGTCGGGCATTCCCACCACCAAAGCGTCGCTGGACCTGCTGAACGGTCAAATCAAGCTCATCCCGGATTCGCCCCGTGGTGCGCCGCCTGTTCCGTATCAGCGCGAGAAGCGCTCGACGGTCCAAGTAGCAACCAGCCACTTCCGACCCCGCGCCCGCATCATGGCCGACACCTGGCAGGACGTGCGCGGTGTCGGCACTAGCGACCTTGAGAATACGCAGCAAGTACAAAATCGCTACTTGGTCGGCATGCGCGCTAACCTCGATGCGACGATCGAATATCAGCGCATGATGTCGTTGACCGGCCAGGTCACCGACGTGACTGGAGCCCTCGCTGTTGACCTGTTCGCTACATTCGGCCAGACGCAGCAGGTGCAAGGCCTGGCCCTCGGCACCACGACGAGCTACGTTCCGAACTTGATCCAAGAGGCAAAGCGCAAGGCGGAACGCGCGCTTCCCGCAGGTATCAAGCCGAAGGGCTGGCTGGCTGTGGTGTCGCCCGATCTTCTCGACGCGCTGCGGGCCCACACGTCCCTGACGGCCAGCTTCCAAGGCTGGCAGGCGGCTACCGCGCTTCGCGACGACGTGCGCAACGACTTCAATATCACCGGTGTGCGTTTCGCGGAGGTCGTCAATCCGGAAGATTCGACTGGGTTGCCGGAGTTCATTGCCGAGGGGACGGGATATCTGATCCCACTGGGCATTCCCGACCTGTTCCATACGTACTTCGGTCCGGCCGACACCTTCGGTGCGATGAACCAGGTAGGTATCCCCTACTACGTCAAGCCCGTGGTCGACCCCTACGACCGTTACATCGACCTGGAAGCCCAATCCAACCCCATCAGCATCATCACGCGCCCGCGCGCTGTCGTGAAGCTGACCGTAGCGTAACCGTTTGACGCCGCCGCGCGCTGCCTGCAGGAGAGCCGCTCCCTCGATGCTCGCAGCGCGCGGCGGCGTCGCCACTAACCGGAGACGTACCCATGCCCCACCGAACTGTGATTGACCCTCCCATCCAGGAGAGCGCGCGACAGATGGAAATCAAAACCCGAGGCGAAGCCATCGACCAACTCGGGCAGGTGCTCGCAAAGCGCGACTGGCCGATCGGAGCCAAGTTCGCATTGCTCTGCGACCGCAAACTCACGACGCGCGAGCATGCTGCCCTGGCAATTGCCGAGGCCGACGAGATTCAGGCGTTGTGCAAACTCCCCGGTATTGCGTCGCTGTGCGCAAGCGAGAATATGTCCGCCGACTTCATCACGGCGCGGACCTCGCTCGACGACGTACGGACACACCTGTGCGACATGCTCGCGGAGAAATCCGAAGCCTCACATATCGACACGACACGGCCGGTCGCACAAGACGGCAGCGCCGCGGGCGCGTGGGCGATTCGTCGCAATCAACAGGAGGCGGCGCGCTGATGAACATCGATATCGACAAACTCCTTTACCTGCGCGCCAAGCACGGCGAGTTGCGCGAACGCTACCTCACGCGGCCGAAAAAGCACGCATGGCGCGCACGGAAGCATCGCATATGCAGGCCGAACTCGGTGTCGACCCCTCAGTAGACGCTGCGCTCAACATTCTCACGATGCCGGCCGCCGAACTGGCGAAGCAGCCAGCCGACGTGCTGGAGAGGTCCGGCATCAAGGCGCATCACGTCCGCCGCGTCGTAGCCGCTCACACGCTCGCCGACCGCATGCGTCGAGACGCCGAGGAGCTGTCCCGGCGCGTACGCGTTTCGCAGGCACTAGTCGACCGATTGAACCAATACGCCAGCAAACTTCCGGAGGCCATGCTGTGAGCCGAACCACCGTACAGAAGATCGAAGGTATTCGCAGCCAGATCAGCGCACTGCATGCCGAGCGCGCCGCGCTTGTGGCGCAGCCTGTCTCGCGCGCTGAGGTGCTGCGCCGCGTCGACGGCGTGCTTGACCACTATCACCAACAGGGCATGGCCGCACTGTCGACCGAACTCCAACGCGCCGCCGTGGGCGGGCGTGTGGATCTGTTCGCGTTGCAAGGCAATGCGCTCATGGATGGGAAGCCCGGCGCTTTGCCGCTCTCGCTCGACGCTGGTGCGCTGCTTGTGGCACTGATCGGTGTGGCACCGCTGCGCAAATTGATCGTACAGGCAGCAGAGTGCGTCCCCGCGGGTGTTGAAACGAAGGCGCGTAATGCTCGCCTGGCGATGATCGCCGCCGAACTCGACGCTTTGGAGCGCGACGAAGAGCATCTAATCGTTCTCAGCGAGATCGACGGCTCACCCATTGATCGCCGCTTCGATGCGCGCCCCGAGATTGTTCTCGCCGCAGCGGGAGTGGCCGCTTGACGACCGTAACCGCAACTACCGCCAAGGAACGACACTTACTCAAGCTAGCGCGCCGCTACGATTTGACAGTTCTACCCGTCGGAAAAACGGCGCGGTACGTGTCGTCGGACGAAACGTCGATGTGATGGCTAATCGGCTGTCGGCGATCGAGTTTCGGGATATCACGCCCGATCACGCCGACGAGGGTTCCCATGCCTAAGCGAGGGAATTATCCGTACCGCCTCGGTGCCTGGCCCCGCGACTACCACATCGAGTTCCCGCCGGGCCATCCGATGTATCAGGTTTTCTGGATTGCCGACTGCCGAGAGGCGCGCGTCTACCGTATGTCCCCGACGCTGTGGCGCTTTCGCACTGACTCCGGGTCCCTCGACATAGTGACTTCTGAGCCCGAGAAATTGACGTGGGCTGACTTCTATAAAAAGGAACAGCAATGACTACTACCAATTCAAATGCTTTGCCCGCCGAACCGGTTCGCAAGGAATCGCCCGATGGTGAAGTTCAACATCAGGTCGGACTCGGCCTGACGGTAGACGGACACAAGCCGCTGCAGACTGGCGTGCTGGGGCTGACCGTAGATGCCGTGAATGTCAGCCACTAATCGCAGTAGGAGAATCCAACGTGACCACAGACACTTCCGTTAAAACTTTTACCTCCACCGACGCCGGCGCCTCGACGCTGTCGGGTACCGCTGGGGCGCTGCTTTCCGTGCTGGATGCGTGCCTGATCACCGGCTACAACCTCAAGGCCGCTTCGTCGCTGACGGCTTCGGCAAGCGTCGCCACGCTGACCGCCAACGGGCACGGCTTTAAGGTGGGGCAAGTGGTGCTGGTGGCCGGAGCGTCGGACCCGCTGCACAACGGCGAAAAGAAAATCACATACGTCGATTTCAACACGATCAAGTATGCGGTTGACCCCGCGGCGGCGGCCGCGCCGACTGGCGCCATTACGGTCAAGATGGCCCCGCTCGGTTGGGCCAAGCCCTTCTCGGGCACCAACTTGGCAGCGTACACGTCGTCATCGCCGCAGTCTCTCGGCATGCTGCTTCGCGTGGATGACACTGGTACCAACAATGCCCGCGTTGTGGGCTATGAGTCGATGACGGACATCAACACTGGCAGCGGGCCGTTCCCCGCATCTGCGCAGGTTTCCGGGGGCGCGTACTGGCCGAAGTCCTCGGTGGCGAACTCGACCTCCCGTGCATGGTTCCTGATAGGCGATGGCCGCATCTTCTACTACTGCAGCTACCCGAACCTGTCCTACCCGACGACCGGCGGGGTTCTCTTTCCGTTCGGGGACATCATTGCTGCAAGCTCTGTTGATTCCTATGCTGCTATCCTCGGTGGAGGAACGGCCGACCGCACGGGCGCGAACACACAGGTTTCAGAGTGCGCGTCTGTCGCTCATAACACGGCCTCATCGGCAGCAGTGTACTTCTCGCGCGAATACACGCAATTTCCCGGAGCGAAGGTAGCGTGGCGCACAGGGGCAATGGCCTGGAGTAACGCTCAATATTCGGGCGCTACCAACTACAGCGCCAGTACCCTTCCGTTCCCCAACCCGGCAGACAACGGCCTCATCATGTGCCCTGTGTTTGTCGGCACGTCTGGGCTGCGCGGTACCCTGCCGGGCTACTACCACACCCCTCAGGCCGCTGCCGGCAGCTTCAATCTGTATGACGCAGTCCCAGGGGCTGATGCGTTGGCCGGGAAACTGATGCTGGCCGCCATAACAGGTGCGCCTGCGTCGGCCAACTCCTATCTCGGTGCCAGCTTCTTCGACACCACAGGCCCTTGGAGGTAAGCCGACATGGCCGATCGATACCAGGAGAGTGTCGCCCTGCTGCTGCACTGTGACGGTAGCAACGGCGCGACGGCGCTCGCGGACAGTTCCAAGTACGCCTCTACCCCGGTCTGCAGGGGGTCGGCCGCGTTGAGCACTGTGCAGAAGCAGTTTGGCACGGCATCGCTGAAGACCGGCAACACCAACGGTAACCACCTGGTGTTCGGAAATGCCCCTCGGTTTAACTTAGGCACCGGCGATTTCACCGTCGAAGCCTTCGTGTGGCCGGTGTCGCAGGGTACGGACGGAGGAGCCATCATCGGGCGTGGGATAGCTCTGGCACAGGCACCGACTGGCTGATCTGGCGTGGCGCCAACGGGGAGGTCAACGTCTCGATTAACGGCACGCAAGTGATTGCTGGTGGATCCGGTGATCTGCCGGCCGGTGCATTTGCCCACGTGGCGCTGACGCGCGCGAGCGGCACGCTGCAAGTGTGGGTCAACGGCGCGGCCAAAGGCAGTGCGTCATTTCCCGGGGCGATCACGCACACGCCTGGCCAGCCGCTTTGTCTCGGCCTATCGAACACCAGCGGCGGCGCGACCTGGCTCGAGGCATATTTCGACGAGGTGCGGATCACGACCGGCGTGGCGCGCTACACGGCCGGATTCGCGGCGCCGAGCAGCGCCTTTGAAGACTACGTGAACACCGTGCTGCTGCTGCACTTTGACAAGGTGACCAACACTCTCTACTGGGCCGATTCGTCGCGTTATGCCCGCCGGGTAACTTGCTCACCCAGCTTCCCCGCGGCCCTGAGCAGTACGGTTTCTAAGTTCGGAGGATATGCGGCATATTTCAGCGGAAGCCCTGCCTATATGAACGTTGCTGACGCGCCGGAACTGAATTTGGCGCGAACGACTTCACCGTCGAAGGCTGGTTCTCCACTACCACTACGGCGGCGGGCCAGTCACCCTTAATGCACAAGCAGGACAGCTCCGGCAACATCGGACCGTTCCAGCTCTTCCGCACCGGGGCGCAGCTCTCCGCACAGTTTTCGACCAACGGCAGCAGTTGGACTCAGACAATCGCCGCCGCGGGGACGTTGGTCGCGAACACGCTGTACCACGTGGCGTTGGTACGCCAGGGCGCAACCGCGACCCTGTACCTGAATGGCAGCTCGATTGGCTCAGTGTCAATTGGCGCCGGGGTGGCGCTGGTATCCAATACTACCCAGCTCTACATCGGCGGGTATTCCAGCGGCGGCGTTTATTTCGCTGGCTACTTGGACGAGTGGCGGATGGTGAATGGAGCGGCCACCTACACCGGCAACTTCACTCCGCCGGCCGCGCCGTTTCCGGATGGGAGCCCCCCAACTCAGGCAGCTCGCTCACTTGGCAGATACCTGCGCCCTGCATACCGCCTGCCGAGCCCCACTCGCACGCAGTTGCGGACTTACCTGTTCCCGTTCCTGCGCGTGCGTGACACGATATGGGGCGGCACCGGCAAGATCGGAGGGGTGACAACGATCAACAACACGCCAGGCAGTCGCAAGGTGCGTCTGTTCGACGCCCGCAGCGGACTGCTTATTCGGCAGACGTGGGCCGATGCCAACGGCAACTACGTGTTCCCAAACATTGACCCATCCCGCCTGTACTTCGTCGTCGGGCACGACTATCAGATGGTCTATAACGCGGTGGTGCAAGATCGAATCACACCGGACCCAATGCCGTAGCTCGTCCGCCCGGACCCGTCAACTGATCCAAGGCCCCTAATTAGGCGTTGGGGCCTTGTATCAGTTTAGAAAGAGCTTTGCGAAGGCCATCGCTGCTGCGATCAGGCCGGTGGCGTACACCACCGGAAGCCAGCGGTGCTCGCGGTTCAGCTTAGCCGCTTCAGCGTTGAGCTTCATCGTCTCGGCCATGAGCTTGCCGATCTCGGCTTCAGTCTTCAGGATGTCCATGGTGTCTCCCCGTCGGCGGGCTTGGCTTGCACCCCGCTGTATAGCTGGCACTGCTCCTAACGGGCGTGGCGTCACGCGACACTAACCCTGCTTTCGATCGTTGGCGCAACGTCAACGGCGCCTTCCTTTTGCTCTGGCCCGTCCACTTTGACCCTGAGGCTACTTGGCCGGCCAGAATGGCCTGCACCGCTGCCCTTGCCGAAGCAGCAGCATCCGGATCAATTTCCGTCAATTGGATAGGCACAGCGGCGTTACCGGACAGAATCTCGACGAGCTTCGAACGAATAAGTTGATTCTCGGCCAACTCATTGCCGTGGGCGTTGGGGAAGTAGATTTGGGTTTCGTAGTCCAGATCGGTGATCTTAAACCCGAGATGGGCGCCCATCTTGCGCAGGAGATCTGTTTCCAAGGTTCGCCGCTTGTCTGCCCAAGCGACATGCTGTGCCTCTGATGCCCCCTGCATGTTAATCGAGAAGTGGTTCAACAGCGTGCGCCAAGCTTGGTTGATGGCATGCAATCGCGCCCTAGCCCACCAGAACTCCCACCACTGAGGATGAAAAGCCAGCGGGATTGCATTGAGTGCTTCGACATGCGCGCCAGAGGTTGGCGTGGCTCTAGACTGCATGAGACTCGCGAAGACACGGAGCCTCGTGTCTGCCCGCTGCCTGGCGATTTCGACCACCCTCTGAGCCTGGACTGCAAGGATTGGCCCCACGAGCGTCGCAATGACTACCGCGACATCAGTAACCTTTACCGCCGCTTCTTCCGCTGGCATACCTACTCCCGAAATGTACTGTTTCGACAGTGTAGTGAAATAACGGCAAATGTTGAGAAGGCCACCCCAGTGCCTCGGCGGTTCCATGCCCCCGTCTCGTCGCCGGCGTTGGCTTGGTTTGCGCCTTCGAGACATTCACGCGGCGCTGTATGACGCTTGGGGGAGCGCCTTCACCGCATGCGGTTCTTCCGGTGGGGTAAGATGTGGGGTACAAAAACAAAACCCCGGAAGACCGCGATCTTCCGGGGTTCGCCGCCATTGCTGGCGGAGACGGAGGGATTCGAACCCTCGATCCAGGTTTTGGCCCAGATGCTCCCTTAGCAGGGGAGTGCCTTCGACCTCTCGGCCACGTCTCCCAAACTTGCGTTGTTCGAGGGAGCCGAACAACGAAGCGCACATTCTAGCGGCGCCCTACCGGTTGGTCAACGAAAAATCGATCACTCAACACAAATTTTCGGCGCCGCTAGAAGCCTTTACGAACGGATCAGGCCTGTTCCAGCTCGACGCCTTGTGCAGTGCGCGCACGGCGAGTTCCATGTATTTCTCGTCGATCAGCACCGAGATCTTGATTTCCGAGGTGGAGATCATCTGGATGTTGATGCCCTCTTCCGACAGCGTGCGGAACATCTTGCTGGCGACGCCCACGTGCGAGCGCATGCCCACGCCAACCACCGACACCTTCGACACCTTCGGGTCGCCCGATACGCTGGCCGCGCGACGTGCGGCTTGACGCTGTCGTTGAGCAGCGTCAGCGTGCGCTGGTAGTCGCCGCGCGGGACAGTGAAGGTGAAATCGGTCTTGCCGTCGACGGATTGGTTCTGGATGATCATGTCGACGTCGATGTTGGCGTCGGCAACCGGGCCCAGGATCTGGTACGCGATGCCCGGCTTGTCGGGCACGCCCAGGATGGTGATCTTGGCCTCATCGCGGGCAAAGGCGATGCCGGAGATAACGGCGGCTTCCATGTTGGAGTCTTCCTCAAAAGTGATCAGCGTGCCCGAGTTGATTTCCTGCTCGAGCGGCATAAGCGGGTCGGTCAGCGACGACAGCACGCGCGTCTTCACGCGGTACTTGCCGGCGAACTCCACGGAGCGGATCTGCAGCACCTTGGAGCCGAGGCTGGCCATTTCGAGCATTTCCTCGAACGTGATCTTGTCCAGCCGGCGTGCGTCTTCGACGACGCGCGGATCAGTCGTGTAGACGCCGTCCACGTCGGTGTAGATCAGGCATTCGTCGGCCTCGATCGCGGCAGCAATGGCCACGGCCGACGTATCCGAGCCGCCACGGCCCAGCGTCGTGATGTTGCCGTCATCGTCGATGCCCTGGAAGCCGGTGATCACCACCACGCGGCCCGCGTCGAGATCGCCGAGGATGCGCTCGTCGTCGATCGACTCGATGCGCGCCTTGGTGTAGGCCGAATCGGTCTTCACCGGGACTTGCCAGCCCGTGTAGCTGACCGCGTCGATATCTTCGCCATGCAGCGCGATGGCCAGCAGCGCGAC
This sequence comes from Cupriavidus sp. UYMMa02A, assembly GCA_001725945.1. GTDB lineage: Bacteria > Pseudomonadota > Gammaproteobacteria > Burkholderiales > Burkholderiaceae > Cupriavidus. Next base: position 92,602 of record LRMT01000125.1, read on the forward strand.
GCTGGCCTGTTCGCCGGTCGAGGCGAGCATGTCCAGTTCACGCGGGTTCGGCTGTGCCGAAATCTCCCTGGCGAGTCCCAGCAGGCGATTGGTTTCGCCCGACATGGCCGAAGGCACCACGACTACGCGGTGACCGGCGCGGTGCCACTTGGCAACGCGCTTGGCGACATTCTTGATGCGTTCCGTGGAACCCATCGAAGTGCCGCCGTATTTGTGAACGATGAGAGCCATCTTCTTGTCGACGCCAGCGATTGTGCAAAGCTCTTGAAAATACACGAACGGAGCCTTTCAGGCAAGGCGCAGCGGGCGGGCGGCCTGGTGGAATGTGATGCCTGCGTCCAGACGGGGGCTATTCCGAGCGCGCGTCAGCCGCTGCCTGCACCCACTCGACACGCCAGCGCGGTGCATGCGGCGCATCGCTCCAGCGGCGGTGCATGCCGAGGCCTGCCGCCATCACGAGCGCATCGCCGGCCCACAGTAGCGGCAGCCAGCACCGCCGCCAGCTGGGTACGCCGGCCTCCTGGTATGCCTGCTTGAGCGCGCGTGCCGGACCACCGGGGCGCAACACGATGCGCTCGCCGCCGGTGCGCGACGCCAGCCGCAGCGGTTGCCGCAGCACGGTTTCGGGCACGCCGAATGTATCGTCGCGCGTGAAGCGCAATTCGCCGCGCCAGGCAGGCACGACGATGCGCGCCTCACCGTGCCAGGCCAGTACCTGCGCCGCCGGCAGCGTGTCGGGCTCGGGCTGGCAGGCCAGCGCCCTGCCCTGAAATCGGCGCAGCACGAGGCCGTCATGGGCGATGGCCGGCTCGCCGCCGCCATGGTCGAGCAACTGTTCGCGCATGGCAGCCAGCCGGGCGGTCGACGGGGCGCGCGCGCCGAGGTCGCGCAGCCAGAGGCGCAGTACGGCATCGGCATGGGAAGCCGGCAATGCGCGCAGGCCAGCCAGGTCCAACTCCGCCAGCGTGTCGGGATCGCGGCCGGGCGCGGCCAGCCGCGCCAGCGCGGTGCCGGCGAGGTCATCCAGCATGCGGGCAGCCTGTGCAAAGTGGATGGCGGCCTGGGCAACGCTGGCGCGCAATGCCGGGAAAGCCTGCTCGATCAGCGGCAATTGCGCGCGCAAGGCATTGCGCGAATAACGCGTGCTGTCATTGGACGGGTCTTCAATCCACGCCAGGCCGTGCGCGGCGCAATAGCTGTCGATATCGGTCCGCGGTACTTCCAGCCAAGGCCGCAGCAGCACGATATCGCCCGCCTCGTCGAGCTTGCGCATCATGGGCATGCCGGCCATGCCGGCCACGCCGGTGCCGCGAAAGAGCCTGAGCAGCACGGTTTCGACCTGGTCGTCGAGGTGGTGGGCAAACAACAGCACAGCCGCGCCGCTCGCACGGCACATCTCGCCGAGCGCTTCGTAGCGCGCGCGCCGCGCGGCGGCTTCGATGCCCTCGCCGGTATTTGCCTGCACCGTAACGCGCCGGACGAAATAGCCCAGTTGCCAGCGCCCGCACAGATCCGCGCAGAATCGGTCCCAATTGTCCGCCTGCGCCTGCAGGCCGTGATGGACATGCAACGCCACCACGCGCGCCGGCAGGTTCCACGCGGAGACCGCGGCGTGGGCGGCGTGAAGCAGAGCCACCGAATCGCGGCCGCCGGACAGCGCCACGGCCACCACCATTTCGGCAGGGCTGGCCGCCGTCCCGCCAGAAACAACAAAGGCCGCACCGGCCTGAAGGGCCTGTGCGACCTTGTCGGTCAGGCGGTCGGACGGATCAGTCCTGGGCGCCGGTTTCCTTGAACTTGCCATAGGCGAGCAGACGCTCGTAGCGGCGTGCTTGCAGTTCCTTGACGCCCACGCCCTGGAACTGGCGCAGCGATTCGGCCAGCGAACGCTTGAGCATGGCGGCCATGCCCTTGACGTCGCGATGGGCGCCGCCGAGCGGTTCGCTCACGATCTTGTCGATCAGGCCCAGCGCCTTCAGGCGGTGCGCGGTCAGGCCAAGCGCTTCCGCGGCTTCCGGCGCCTTCTCGGCGGTCTTCCACAGGATCGAGGCGCAGCTTCCGGCGAAATCACCGCGTAGGTCGCGAATTGCAGCATCTGCACCACGTCGCCGACGGCAATGGCCAGAGCGCCGCCCGATCCGCCTTCGCCGATGATCGTGGCGATCAGGGGCACCTTCAGGCCGGCCATCACATACAGGTTGTGGCCGATGGCTTCGGACTGCCCACGCTCTTCGGCGTCGATGCCCGGGAACGCGCCCGGCGTGTCCACGAACGTGAAGATCGGCAGGCCGAACTTGTCGGCAAGTTCCATCAGGCGCTTGGCCTTGCGGTAGCCTCGGGCTTGGGCATGCCGAAATTGCGCATGGCGCGCTCTTTCGTGTCACGGCCTTTCTGGTGGCCGATCACCATGCACGACTGGCCGTTGAAACGGGCCAGGCCGCCGACGATGGAGAGATCGTCGGCAAAGGTGCGGTCGCCGTGCAGCTCGTGGAAATCGGTGAAGATTTCACGCACATAGTCGAGCGTGTACGGGCGCTGCGGGTGGCGAGCGATCTGCGCAACCTGCCACGGGGTCAGGTTGGCGTAAATGTCCTTGGTGAGCTGCTGGCTCTTGCCGGCCAGCCGCGAAATCTCTTCGGAAATATCGACAGCCGAATCGTCCTGCACGAAACGCAGTTCTTCGATCTTTGCCTCGAGTTCGGCAATAGGCTGCTCAAAATCCAGGAAGGTGGTTTTCATAAAATCACACGTACCTGTCTGTGAAGGGGCGCATTCTACCGGAATTTGGTCGCTATCTTTGCACCGGGCAGATAGCCTTTACTGCACCTGCAGCTACTTTTTCTTATGTTTATGCCTAATACGTCACCGGCAGCGGATCGAGACTACGCCACATGTACCACGTAGCCACCGTTCGCCAGGCTCCCAGTTTGCCGCGACTTCGCGCGCTTCGCTACGGGTCACGGGCTCGCCGCTGAAGTAATTCGTCGAGATGGCGTTGATCAGCCCGACATCATCCAGGGGCAGGACATTGGGCCGCATCAGATTGAACATCAGGAACATTTCCGCGGTCCAGCGGCCGATACCGCGGATTTGGGTCAGTTCCGCGATGACGGCTTCGTCGTCCATCACCGCCCATTCGCTGACATGGACGCGGCCGGCCTTGAAGTGGTCGGCCAGGTCGGCGATGTATTCCGCCTTGCGCGCGACAGTCCGCACGTGGCCAGCTTTTCCGGCCCCGCGCGCAAAAACTGCGTGGGCGTCAGCTTCGGACAGGCGGCCACCAGCCGCTCCCAGACCGACTGCGCGGCCTTCACCGAGATCTGCTGCCCCACCACCGAGCGCGCCAGCGTGATGAACGGATCGCCGCGCGAAACCAGATGCGCCGGCCCGTAAGTGGGGATCATTTTGCGCAGGATCCGGTCGCGCTTCATCAGGTCGGCGCAGGCCTCGTCCCAGTAGGCGGGGCGCACGGCGTCGACGACGGTCTCGACCGGCAATGGCAATGCCTCGGCTTCCGGCAGCACGACCTCCCCGTCCCTGGCGCTAGTCTTGGCGGCGCGGGAACTGGCGGTCTTGGCCGGTGCGGCCGGCTTGCGCGCGGCAGCGTTCAAGCACGCCTCCATTCGGTCGCGCCGCCGGGTTTATCTTCCAGCACGATACCCGCTGCCAGCAGTTCCGCGCGGATGCGGTCGGCTTCGGCGAAATTACGCTCAGCCTTCGCGGTCTTGCGAGCAGCGATCAGTGCTTCGATGTCTTCCGGTGTCGGACCGTCTGCCTTTTTGCCGCCCTGCAGGAACGTGTGCGGGTCGCGTTCGAGCAGGCCCAGCGTGCCGGCCAGACCCTTGAGCTGGCGGGCAGCCACGGACGAACCGGTGCGGTTGACCTCGCTGGCCAGATCGAACAGCACCGACATCGCGATCGGTGTGTTGAAATCGTCGCCCATGGCCTCGGCAAGCGCTTGCGTGCGGCTCTTCCCAGTCCACGGCATAGCCGCCGGGCTGCGTGTCCTTGAGCGCCGTGTAGAGCCGGGTCAGTGCATGACGCGCGTCGTCGAGATGGGCGTCGCTGTAGTTCAGGGGACTGCGGTAATGCGCACGCAGGATGAAGAAACGAACCACTTCCGGGTCGTATTCCTTCAGCACTTCGCGAATCGTGAAGAAGTTGCCGAGCGATTTCGACATCTTCTCGTCGTTCACGCGCACGAAGCCGTTGTGCATCCAGACATTGACGAACTGCTTGCCGCTCGCGCCTTCGGACTGCGCGATCTCGTTCTCGTGGTGCGGGAACTGCAGGTCGGCGCCGCCGCCATGGATATCGAAGTGCTCACCGAGCAGCGTGCAGCTCATGGCCGAGCATTCGATATGCCAGCCCGGACGGCCCATGCCCCACTTCGAATTCCACTTGCTTTCAGGCGGCTCGGCTTCCTTGGCCGACTTCCACAGCACGAAGTCGAGCGGATCCTGCTTGGCGTCATTGGCCGTCACGCGTTCGCCGGCGCGCAGGTCCTCGAGCGACTTGCCGGAAAGCTTGCCGTAGCCTTCGAACTTGCGCACCGAGTAGTTCACGTCGCCGTCAGCCGCCTGGTAGGCCAGGCCCTTCGCTTCGAGCTTGCCGATCAGGTCGAGCATCTGCGGCACGTAGTCAGTCGCGCGCGGCTCGTGGTCCGGTCGCACGATGCCCAGCGCGTCGGCATCCTCATGCATGTACTGGATGAAGCGCGTGGTGAGCTGGCCGATGGTCTCGCCATTCTCGGCCGCGCGGCGAATGATCTTGTCGTCGATATCGGTGATGTTCTGGACGAAGGTCACCTCGTAGCCCGCGGCGCGCAGCCAGCGATGCACCATGTCGAACACCACCATCACGCGCGCGTGGCCAACGTGACAGTAGTCGTACACCGTCATGCCGCACACATACATGCGGACTTTGCCGGGTTCGATCGGCACGAATGGCTGTTTCTCACGCGCGAGCGTGTTGTAGATGTTCAGAAGCTGCATGAAGCAATGAGTGTGTGAGGTGACTGCGGCGCGCAAACGCCGGAGCCCCCTATCTTACCGGAAGCGCCTTGCCGCTACGCAATGGCAGCGACGCGCATGCGCTCGCGCCGGTGCCTTGGCGCGCACGCGCGTCGTAGCGCGTCGTATGGGCGGTGCCGCTTTGCTAGAATGCCGCGGAGTATAACGGACCCATCCGCAATGAGCCTGACCCTGCCCACCCGGCGCCTCGCCCCGGCGCGCCGCGCCATGACCGCACTGGCCGTGCTTGCCGCGCTGCAGGCACAGCCCATGCGCAGAACGGCCCGCTGTCCCTGGCAGCCCCGACCGCGCCGCCCTCGGGCCCGCGCTCGGCCGACCCCGGCATGGGCAAGGCCGAACGCGCCGCGGCCGGCAAGCGCTACGACGAAGCCATTGCCGGCTTCGACCGTGTGCTGGCCGCCAACCCGCGCAATGCCCAGGCCCGTTTCGAGCGTGCCTGGGCCATGGCCCAGGCTGGCCGCGAGGACGAGGCGATCCGGGCCTTCGCCGAGATGGCGCAGGACTTCCCCGAACTGCCCGAGCCGCACAACAACCTGGCGCTGCTCTACGCGAAGCGCGGCGACCTGAAGCGCGCGGAAGCTGAGTTGCTGCTCGCCACCGAGGTCAAGCCGGACTTTGCCGTCGGCTATACCAACCTCGGCGACGTCTATCGCCGCCTGGCCGAGCAATCTTATGCCGAAGCGCTGCGCCGCAACCCTGGCGACACGCGCGCCGGAGCGGCCATGCGTCAGCTTCGGCCCGCCGGGACGCCGGCAACGCGAACCGCCCCGCACACCGCCCCGGCTACGGTCCCTGCGCCGGCCAGTGCCCCGACGCGCGCTGACACCGTCCACACGCCACCCCCTGTACCGCCGCCGGGCCAGCCAACGCCCGGCGCCACTATCGAGCCTACCCGGAGCCTCAGTCATGATCCGTTCCCGTCGCATCGTCCTGGCCGGCCTGAGCGCCGCCGCACTCGCACTATCCGCACTGCCGGCAATGGCCCAGCAGGCGCAGAAAGCCGAACGCGTGCAGTTCGTCACCAGCCAGGGCAAGTTCACTGTCGAGGTCTACCCCGATGCAGCGCCCAAGACCGTCGCCAACTTCATGGAGTATGTGAAGAGCGGCTTCTACACCGGCACCATTTTCCACCGCGTGATCAACGGCTTCATGGTCCAGGGCGGCGGCTACGACCGCGAGATGAAGGAAAAGCCGACGCGCGCGCCGATCCCGCTGGAAGCGCAGAACGGACTCAAGAACAAGGCCGGCACCGTGGCCATGGCGCGCACCGCCAACCCGAACTCGGCCACCGCCCAGTTCTTCGTCAATGTGGTGGATAATTCAAATCTCGACTACCCGCAGCCGGATGGCAACGCTACGCCGTATTCGGCAAGGTGGTGGAAGGCATGGATACGATCGAGAAGATCAAGAACGTGCCGACCACGGCCTACGGCCCCATGCGCAATGTGCCGGCCACGCCCATTGTGATCGAGTCGGCCAGCGTTATTCAATAAACACACCGTACAGAGGAATGCCCATGTCCAAGGTCCAGCTCCACACCAACCAGGGTGTCATCACCATTGAACTCGACGCCGAAAAGGCTCCGAAGTCGGTCGAGAATTTCCTGTCGTATGTCCGCAAGGGCCACTATGACAACACCATCTTCCACCGCGTGATCAAGAATTTCATGGTCCAGGGCGGCGGCTTCGAGCCGGGCATGAAGCAAAAAGGCACTGATGCCCCGATCGAGAACGAAGCGGGCAACGGCCTGAAAAACGACAAGTACACCGTGGCCATGGCGCGCACCAACGCGCCGCACTCCGCGACGGCCCAGTTCTTCATCAACGTGGTGGACAACGACTTCCTGAACTTCAGCGCGCCGACGCCGCAGGGCTTCGGCTATGCCGTGTTCGGCAAGGTCGTCGAAGGCACCGATGTGGTCGACCAGATCAAGGCCGTGCGCACGGGCAGCTCGGGCTTCCACCAGGACGTGCCGCTGGAAGATGTAATCATCGAAAAGGCCGTGGTCGTCGAGTAAGTACGGCACATGTCTGACGATTGCGGCTTCATGCGCCCTCTCCTGCCGGCAACCACTTCCTCCAGCCGCGCGCGTGACCGCAATCCCCACCACGCCGGTGGCCGGTCCCCTCGAGGTACAGGCGCCGGCGTGGTTCATTTCCGACCTGCACCTGACGCCGGGCATGCCACGCACGCTGGCAGCGTTCGAGCGCGTGCTGGAACGTGCCGCCACGCAGGCAAGCACCCTCTTTATCCTTGGCGACTTCTTCGAGTTCTGGATCGGCGACGAGGAGACCAGTTCACCGTTCGCTCAACGCGTGGCGACCGCGCTGCGCACATTGGCCAGCCGCGGCGTGCCGGTCTACTTGATGCACGGCAACCGCGACTTCCTGATCGGCAAGCGTTTTGCCGATGCGGCGGGCGCAACCCTGCTGCCTGACCCGACCGTCATCCTGTGTGCGGGTCAACGCGTGGTGCTCAGCCACGGCGACATGCTGTGCACCGATGACGAGCGCTACAACAGGTTTCGCCGCTGGACGCGCAAGTGCTGGGTGCAGCGACTGTTCCTGGCCCTGCCGCTGTCCGCGCGGCTGGCCGTGGCGCGCCGCCTGCGCGCCGACAGCGAAGCCGGACGGCAGCGCCAGCTCGAGCAGGGGCAGCCGAAACAGGTCGTGTACGGCGATGCCACGGCTGCTGCCGTAACGGCGCTGCTCGAAGCGTGCGATGCGCGGGTGCTCGTGCATGGCCATACGCACCGCCCCGCGCGTCACCAGGATGCCGCTGGCGTGCGCTGGGTGCTGACCGACTGGGATCTCGACGGCGGCCAGCCACGGGCGGCGGTGCTGCAACTCGACGAAGGCGGCTTCCATCTGCTGCCGCAGACGGCATAAGGGGGCAGCCCCGGCTGCCCCCTTCATCCTGCATCGATCCTTCACTGCCTCATCGCTTACTTCATCAGCCTGCGCAGTTCGCTGGCATCGAAGCGGTCGTTCGGCGTGTTCTCGAGATGCTCGCCCAGCCGGTCGAGCGCGGCGAGCACGGCCTCGATTCGATCATTCTGCTTGGCCGCATTGTCGATCAGCCCCTTGAGCGCGAGCGAAACCGGATCATCCGCATTGGGCGTGATGCCATAGGCGGAGAACTCCTGCTTGGCGCCCTGCTGCGACGCTGGCGCGTCGGGCAGGATGATACGCGCCGGCACGCCCACGGCCGTCGCACCGGGAGGCACGGGCTTGAGCACCACCGCATTGGAGCCCACGCGCGCGCCGTCCCCCACCACGAAACCGCCGAGCACCTTGGCACCGGCACTGACCACCACGTTGCGCCCAGCGTGGGATGCCGCTTCTGCCCCTTGTATAGCGACGTGCCGCCCAGGGTCACGCCCTGGTAGATGGTGCAGTCGTCGCCGATCTCGGCGGTTTCTCCGATCACCACGCCCATGCCGTGGTCGATGAATACGCGCCGGCCCAGCTTCACCGCCGGATGGATTTCGATGCCGGTGAGAAAACGTGACCAGTGCGAAATCCAGCGTCCCAGCCAATGGAAACCGTTATTCCAAAAGACATGGGCGAATCGATGGAACACCACGGCGTGCAGTCCGGGATAGCAAGTCAGGACTTCGAGCCGGCTGCGCGCGGCGGGATCGCGCAGCATGATGGTGTCGATATCTTCCTTAAGGCGAGAGAACATCTTGGTCGTGTCGTGTTGCCGCGCCGTGCGCCGGCCACGACGGCATCTGCCGCGGGCACGGTCGCGGCGTGGTCATTGGCCGGTGGGAACGGGATCAGGGAGTGTAAGAGATTTGGAGCCCCGATGCCGTCAGGGACATTGGCTTCGACGCGCGTTCAACATCGCCCGCACAGGTGCGCACGGCCGGCCGCCGGCCCGCGTGCGCAGCGGCGCATCGCGGTGGGGGAATGCGGGGCCTGGACCGGGTTCTGCGCCACCGTTCAATGTTCCTCTTGCCGGGCCGGTGCTGCCGGCCCTGGTTGTTCTGGCTTCGTGGTACCACCACGCACCGCCAGCAGCATGTGCTTGGCAATGCCGCGCAGGATATTCACTTCCTCGCGCTCGAGTCCGGCCCGTGCCAGCAGCCGCCGCAGCCGCGTCATGAGCCTGCGCGGATTTCCAGGGTCAAGAAAGGCAATCGCTTCCAGCCCCTGCTGCAGGTGACCGAACATCGCTTCAACCTGCTCCGCCGTGGCCGGCTCACCAGCATAGCCGATATTGGCATTGTCGTCCGGCGCAGCCTGCGCGCGGTCCAGCAGCGCGAGGCGCATCTCGTAAGCGATGAGCTGCACCGCCTGGGCAAGGTTGAGCGAGGTATAGGCGGGATTGGCCGGGATATGCGTGACCGCCGCGCAGCGCAGGACCGCTTCATTGGGCAGGCCGTAACGCTCGTTGCCGAACACGAAGGCGATCTCGTCCCCCTCCCGGGCGGCCAGCGACGCGGCGCCGCGTGCGGCAGCGTCGCGCGGCAACCACCGCGGCGGACCGAATTCGCGCTGCCGCGCGGTCATGGCGATGGTCTGCGTGGCGCCTTCCAGCGCGGCCTCGATGCTGTCGACAATCACTGCGGCAGCCAGCACATCGTCGGCGCCGCTGGCCATGGCCACGCGTCCGGGTGTTCGCGCACCGCCGGTTCGCGTGGCGAAACCAGCACCAGGCTGCCGAAGCCCATGGTCTTGATGGCGCGTGCCACCGAGCCGACATTACCGGGATGGCTGGTTTCCACCAGCACAAAGCGCACGCGGGCGAACATCGCCTCCGCGGCAGTGCTGGAGGTGGCCGATGCGGCCGCCGCGCCATCCGTTGCGGCAGCCTGGCTCGTGTCGATTGCCGGGTTCATATACAATTCAGCTTCTTCTTCGGCGCGGCGCCGATATTTTGCCTGCTTGCGAGACGCTTGCGGCACATATGGCGACGCCCCACGTTCTTCTACAATCCGTTGTGTTGTCAGCTGCCCCGGGCCGGTGCGCGAATCGTTCGCTGCATGCGCAGATCCGGTCCAGCCTGGAGAGATTCATGCATCCGATGCTCAATATTGCCGTCAAGGCGGCCGCAAGGCGGGATCCATCATCAACCGCGCGTCGCTCGACGTCGATCTGGTGCGCGTTTCGCGCGCAAACAACACAACGATTTCGTGACCGAGGTCGACAAGGCCGCGGAGGCCGCGATCATCGAGATCATCCGCACTGCCTACCCCGAACACGCCATTCTAGCGGAAGAGTCCGGCCAGTCCTGGGCAGAAGGCGACGACAGCCACGAGTACACCTGGGTCATCGACCCGCTCGACGGCACCACCAATTTCATCCACGGTTTCCCGCAGTACGCGGTTTCCATCGCCCAGCTGCACCGCGGCGTGCCCGTGCAGGCCGTGGTCTATGACCCGACCCGCGACGAACTGTTCACCGCGAGCAAGGGCGCCGGCGCGTCCTGAATAACCGCCGCATCCGCGTGACCCGCCGCGACAAGCTGGCCGACTGCCTGATCGGCACGGGCTTCCCGTTCCGCGACCTGGAAGGCGTGGAAGAGTACCTGGAAATCTTCTCGCTGATGACGCGCAGCTGCGCCGGCCTGCGCCGCCCGGGCGCGGCCGCGCTGGACCTGGCCTACGTGGCCTGCGGCCGCCTGGACGGCTTCTTCGAGCGCGGCCTGAAGCGTGGGACATGGCTGCCGGCATGCTGCTGATTACCGAGTCGGGCGGCCTGGTCGGCAACTACGCCGGTGAAGCGCGCCAGATGGAACAAGGCGAAGTGCTGGCCGGCAATCCCAAGGCCTTCGCCCAGATGGTCCGCCTGTTGGCGCCGTACTCGCTCGACAACGCCAAGCCCGCCGCGGCCTGAGCTCCGCGCGCTTTCGCGTCAGACGCCGCCTCCCGGCGGGCGTTGTTGTTCGCGCCGCCCGCGCAACGTCAGGGCCACAATGATCCTCGTCAAGGTCGCCACAGGCAGCCTTGCCCAGAATGGGAGTGCCATGGCACTTTTGAGGAGGCCCCGAATGTTCCCTGAATACCGCGACCAGATCTCCCTGCTGAAGACGCAGGATGCCCACTTCGCACGGCTGTTCAACCGCCACAACGAGCTGGACCACGATATCCACAATATGGAAGCCGGCATCGTGCCCGGCACCACGATGGAGATCGAGCGCCTCAAAAAGGAAAAGCTCCATCTCAAGGACCAGCTCTACACCATCCTGCGCAAGACGCGCGCCTGACATGGCAGGAACGACCCATGACACCGGCGCGGCCGACACGGTCCGCGCTGCCGCACGCGGCGACGTGCTGCCCACCAATACGGCCCGTTCGGCCGAGCGCAATGAAGTGAACGACGCCATCGGCGCCGCTGTCCAGCTCGCGGCAAACAGCATGCAGGACGTTCTTGCCCACCAGGACAAGGACAGCGTGCTGGACTCGATCCGTGCGTTGATGGACGGACTGTCGCCCGACGAGGCAGGCCAGTTGCGCAGCCTCATCCTTGAAGGCGACCCGGGCGCCTGGCAGGCCGGCCGCAACCGGCACCCGGACGAGGCGCTGTCTTCGGGCTGGCGCGAGGGCGCGTACCCGTACCAGAACCTGATGTCGCGCCGCAACTACGAGAAGCAGAAGTACCGCCTGCAGGTCGAGTTGCTGAAGCTGCAGGCCTGGGTACGTGAAACCGGCCAGCGCGTGGTGATCGTATTCGAAGGCCGCGACGCGGCCGGCAAGGGCGGCACCATCAAACGCTTCATGGAACACATGAACCCGCGCGGCGCCCGCGTGGTGGCGCTGGAAAACCAGCGGCCAGTGGTACTTCCAGCGCTACGTGCAGCACCTGCCGTCGGCCGGCGAGATCGTGCTGTTCGACCGCTCCTGGTACAACCGCGCCGGCGTCGAGCACGTGATGGGCTTCTGCTCGCCGCAGGAGTACCAGGACTTCCTGCAGCAGGCGCCTGAATTCGAGCGCCACCTGGTCCGCAGCGGCATCCACCTGTTCAAGTTCTGGTTTTCGGTGAGCCGGCACGAGCAGCGGCGGCGCTTCAAGGAGCGCGAAGTCCATCCGCTCAAGCAATGGAAGCTGAGCCCGGTCGACATTGGGATGCGTACACGCGCGCCAAGGAAGCGATGTTCTCCCATACCGACACGGCTGACGCACCGTGGACCGTGATCCGCTCGGACTGCAAGAAGCGGGCGCGGCTGAATGCGCTGCGCTTCATCCTGTCGCGCTTCCCTTATGCCAACCGCGACACCACCGCGATCGGCCAGGCGGACCCGCTGATCGTCGGGCGCGCCATCGGCAACTGAGTCCACAAACTACCTACCCTTCCTTCATTGAAAGGACATTCATGTTCAAGCACATTCTGCTTCCGGTTGATGGTTCCGAGCTCTCGCACAAGGCCGTTTCCGCCGCCATCGAGTTCGCGCGCGCGACGGGCGCCAGGCTGACACCCTATATGAGCGTCGAGGAATATCCCTACGTCCTCTCGACTGACTCCAGCCACGAAAAGCGCGAGGTGTTCCAGCAGCGCGTGGAAGCCGACGCCCGGCAGGAACTGTCCCGCGTCGAAGCTGCCGCGGCGCTCGCGGGCGTGCCATGCACCGGGCACGTTTCCACGGCCGGGGCACCATTCCGCGGGATCATCAATGCCGCGCAGGACCTTGCCTGCGACGTCATCTTCATGGCATCGCATGGCCGCAGCGGCATCGCAGGCCTGCTGCTCGGCAGCGAAACCCAGAAGGTGCTGACACACAGCACGATTCCGGTGCTGGTGTTCCGCTGATACCGTCGCAGCGCCCTCGCCTACTAACCTCCGCATCGCTGCAACCGGCATAGCGGCCGCTATGCCGGTCCTCGCCACGATTTCCCCGCCACAGCCACTGCGGCCACAAGCCCGCCTGCGGTAAACTCCCTGCTTTGGCCGCCCGGACATGATCCGGGTCGCCTCCGCACGCTGCAGAATCACATGCGGGTGAAGAGACGGCAACGGCCTGCGGCGTCGCGCCACAGTGTTGCACCATACGCTGCCGGCGTTGCCGCATGGCCATGCCAGACAAGGGAATGCAGGAGAAAATCGAATTGAATCAGGAAGTTGCAAAACCCCTTGCGGAAAAGCACACGCCCATGATGCAGCAGTACCTGCGCATCAAGGCAGACCATCCGGACACTCTGCTCTTCTACCGGATGGGCGACTTCTACGAGCTGTTCCACGATGACGCCGAGAAGGCAGCGCGGCTGCTCGACATCACGCTGACCGCGCGCGGCAGCTCCAACGGGGTGCCGATCCGCATGGCGGGCATTCCGTTCCACTCGGCGGACCAGTACCTCGCCAAGCTCGTGAAGCTCGGCGAGTCGGTGGCGATCTGCGAACAGATCGGCGACCCGGCCGCGAGCAAGGGACCGGTCGAGCGCAAGGTGGTACGCATCGTCACGCCTGGCACGCTGACCGACGCCTCGCTGCTGCCGGACAAATCCGTTACCTTCCTGATGGCCGTGCATCAGCAGACCACGCGACGCGGCATCAGCAAGACCGGCCTGGCCTGGCTGAACCTGGCCAGCGGCGAGCTGCGGCTGATGGAGTGCGAAGCCCCACAGCTCGCGCGCGAGTTCGAACGTATCCGCCCCGCCGAGCTGCTCTACGCGGATGGCATCGACTTGCCCGCCGTGGCATGCGCGCGCACACGCCTGCCGGAGTGGCACTTCGACCAGGATGCCGGCACGCGCCGCCTGCTGGAACAGCTTGGCGTGGCCAGCCTGGAGCCTTTTGGCTGCGCAGGACTGGGCGCCGCGATCGGCGCGGCGGGAGCGCTGCTGAACTATGCCGCGACCACGCAGGGCCAGTCGCTGCGCCATGTGCGTGAAATCAAGGTCGAGCGCGAATCGGAATTCGTCGGGCTGGACTCGGCCACGCGCCGCAACCTGGAGCTGACCGAAACGCTGCGCGGCGGCGAGTCGCCCACGCTGTTCTCGCTGCTCGATACTTGCGCCACCGCCATGGGCAGCCGCGCGCTGCGCCACTGGCTTCATCACCCACTGCGCGATCCTGCCCTGCCGCGCGCACGCCAGCAGGCCATTGGCGTGCTGATCGACCACGGCATCGACGACCTGCGCAGCGCGCTGCGCAAGCTGGCCGACGTCGAGCGCATCACCTCGCGCCTGGCGCTGCTGAGCGCGCGCCCGCGCGACCTGTCCTCGCTGCGCGATACCTTGCGCACGCTGCCCCATGTGTGCGCCTGCCTGCAGGCCGAGCCGGACAGCTCGCTGCTGTCGCTGACCCTGGCCGAACTGTCCGTGCCGCAGGCCTGCCTGGACCTGCTCATCGCCGCAGTCGCCGAGGAGCCCGCCACGGTCGTGCGCGACGGCGGCGTGATCGCGCGCGGCTACGACGCGGCACTCGACGAGCTGCGCGATATCTCCGAGAACTGCGGGCAGTTCCTCGTCGATCTGGAGACGCGCGAGCGCGCCCGTACCGGCATTGCCAACCTGCGCGTGGAGTACAACCGCGTGCATGGCTTCTATATCGAGGTCACCAACGGCCAGGCAGACAAGGTGCCGGACGACTACCGCCGGCGCCAGACGCTGAAGAATGCCGAGCGCTACATCACGCCCGAATTGAAGGCCTTCGAGGACAAGGCGCTGTCCGCGCAGGACCGTGCACTCGCGCGCGAGAAGCAACTCTACGACACGCTGCTGCAGGCGCTGCTGCCGCATATCGGCGAACTGCAGCGCGTCGCCGGCGCGCTGGCGCGGCTCGACGTGCTGGCCGCGCTGGCCGAACGCGCGCAGACGCTGGACTGGTCCTGCCCCGAGCGCGTGACGGAAAACGTGATCGACATCGTGCAGGGCCGCCACCCGGTCGTGGAAGGCCAGCTCGCCGCCGAATCCGTGCCCTTCATCGCCAACGACTGCCAGCTGAACGAGGCGCGCAAGCTGCTGCTGATCACCGGCCCGAACATGGGCGGTAAGTCGACCTTCATGCGCCAGACCGCGCTGATCGTGCTGCTCGCCTGTGTGGGTGCCTACGTGCCCGCCCGGCGCGCCGTGATCGGGCCGGTGGACCGCATCTTCACGCGCATCGGCGCCGCCGACGACCTGGCCGGCGGGCGCTCGACCTTCATGGTCGAGATGACCGAGGCAGCAGGCATCCTGCACCACGCCACGGCTGCCAGCCTGGTGCTGATGGACGAGATCGGCCGTGGTACGTCGACCTTCGACGGGCTCGCGCTGGCCTGGGCCATCGCGCGCCACCTGCTGTCGCACAACCGCAGCCACACGCTGTTTGCGACCCACTACTTCGAACTCACGCAACTGCCGCACGAATTCCCGCAGGCGGCGAACGTGCACCTCTCGGCCGTGGAGCATGGCGACGGCATCGTCTTCCTGCACGCGGTGCAGGACGGGCCGGCCAGCCAGAGCTATGGCCTGCAGGTTGCGCAATTGGCGGGCGTGCCGCAGCCGGTGATCCGGGCGGCGCGCAAGCACCTTGCATGGCTCGAGCAGCAATCGGCCGATGCAACCCCGACGCCGCAACTCGATCTGTTCGCACCGCCGCCAACCCCCGATACCAGCGAAGAGGACGAACCCGCGAGCGCCGAGCCCGTGAGCCGCGCCGGTACGCTGCTGCCCGAACAGGCGGCCGTGCTCGACGCACTCGCGGATCTGGATCCTGACAGCCTGACACCGCGCGCCGCGCTCGATGCGCTTTACCGGCTCAAGGTGCTCGCTGGCGAGGCTGTCGACGTCGCATGAACGCTTCGGGCAGCCGGCTCCATGGCCGGCCTATCGTGCTTGCCGCCCTGCTGCTGTTGCTGGCAGCCATGTCGGTGTCCGCCGCCGAACCGGCCCGCCGCGCGCGCCGGGCGACGCGCCGGAGACCATCCGCATCGCCTTGCTGTCCGACCTGCCGCAATGGCCCGCCGCCGAGGAGCGCGTGACCGCGCTGCTCGATCAACTGGCCGAGCGCAAGCTCGACCTCGTGGTCCATGCGGGCGGCATCAAGGGCGACACGGAGTCCTGCAGCGATACCGTGCTGCAGAGCCGGCAGCGTCTGCTTGACCAGTCGGCGCTGCCGCTGGTCTATGTGCCCGGCGAAACCGACTGGGCGGAATGCCACCATCCGGTCAATGGCAACTACGATGCCGTGGAGCGGCTCAATCGCCTGCGCGAGCTGTTCTTCCCGGAAGACGCTACGCTCGGCAGCACCCGCGCGCCGTGGTGAGGCAGTCCGACCAGGCCATGTTCCGCAGCTTCCGTGAAAACGTGCGCCTGAGCCTGGGCAACATTCTGCTGGTCGGCCTGAATGTCCCGGGCGACAACAACCACTACCGCAATGAGGGCGGACGCAATGGCGAGTTCGAGGACCGGCGCGAAGCCAACCGGCAGTGGCTGGCGCGCGCATTCTCGCTCGCGCAGCAGCATGGCATGAGCGGCATCATCATCGTCGCGCACGGCGATCCGCAGTTCGGCAACGGCTGGGAGAAGCGCGGCAAGCCGACGCTGCTGGACGGCTTCATGCGCGTCGTCCGCGCGACGGCTACCTGGAATTCAAGCGCCAGTTACGCGAGCTGTCCGGCCGCTATCGCGGGCAGGTACTGCTCGTGCATACGGGCAGCAATGGCTATCACACCGACAAGCCGCTGCGCGATGCGGCCGGCAAGCCGTTGTCGAATTTCACGCGCGTGGCATTGCCGGGCGGCACGACGGCACAATGGACCGAGCTGATCGTGACCCCGCAGCGCCGTCGCCGTTTTCGCTGGTGCTCAAGGATGGGGTCGGCGGCTAGTGCCGCCGGACAAGCCGCGCACAAAAGCAAAGAGCCGGAATATCCGGCTCTTTTTGCGGGTACCACTTGCGCGAAATATCAGTGCAGCGTGCGCGGCGTGTCGTCTTCGTCTTCATCGACCACTTCGCGCCCGACGCGCCGTGCGCGTGGCCATGCTCGATTTCCTCGGCCGTGGCTTCGCGGACTTCGGAAACCTTCAGCCAGAAGCGCAGCGCCATGCCGGCCAGCGGATGGTTGCCGTCGAGCACCACCTTGTCTTCGGCCACATCGGTCACGGTGTAGATGACGGAGTCTTCATCGTCGCCATCTTCGGGCATGCCCTCGAACTGCATGCCGACTTCGAGCGGCTCGGGGAAACGATCGCGCGGCTCGACCTTGACGAGGTCGGCGTCATAGTCGCCGAACGCGTCTTCGGGCTCCAGCTGCAACTGGGTCTCGAAGCCCGTGTCGTGCCCGTCGAGTGCTTCCTCGATCTTGGGGAACGTGCCATCATAGCCGCCGTGCAAGTAGACCATGGCTTCATCCGATTCCTCGATCAGATTGCCCTGCGTGTCCGACAGCTTGTACATCACGGAAACCACCGTGTTCTTAGCGATTTTCAATTCTTGACTCCATGAACGATTCCGCATTATACGCGCACGCCCTGCCACCTGGCCCCGTCGATCCCGACGCACCGCTCGGCCTTCTTGGTGGCATGACGCCCGCTGCATTCATGCGAGATATCTGGCAACGCAAACCGCTCCTGATTCGACAGGCATTCCCCGAAATCGTGCCGCCTGTGTCGCGCGAGGCGCTTTTCGCACTGGCCGACCAAGACCATGTCGAGTCGCGGCTGGTGACGCACTTCCGCAACAGATGGAAGCTCGAACACGGGCCCTTCGCTGCCGAAAACCTGCCGTCCCTCAAGACTAAACAGTGGACCCTGCTGGTGCAGGGTGTCAACCTCCACGACGCGGCCGCCGCCGACCTGATGGGCCAGTTCCGCTTCGTGCCCGACGCCCGGCTGGACGACCTGATGATCAGCTTCGCCAGCGATGGCGGCGGCGTCGGGCCGCACTTCGATTCCTATGACGTGTTCCTGTTGCAGGTTTCGGGCCGCCGCCGCTGGAGCATCTCGTCGCAAACGAAACTGGACCTTGTGCCCGACATGCCGCTGAAGATCCTGGCCGACTTCAGCGCCGAAGAAGAATGGGTTCTTGAGCCCGGCGACATGCTCTACCTGCCGCCGCAGTACGCGCATGACGGCATTGCCGAAGGCGAATGCATGACCTGCTCGATCGGCTTTCGCGCGCCCGCCTATCGGGAACTGGCCGGCCATTTTCTGGCCTGGCTTTCCGAGACGGTGGAAGACAATGAAGACCTCGGTGGACGTTATGCGGACCCTGGCGAACGCGCGGCAAAGAACCCCGCGCAGTTGCCTGCCAGCATGGCGAAGGCGGTGACACAACGGCTCAAGGCCTTGCAGTGGAACAGCGCCATGGTGGCCGAGTTTCTCGGCACCTACCTGTCGGAGCCCAAGCCGACAGTCGAATTTGGCGAAGTCCCCGATATGCCGATGCGCCAGTATGGAAAGCTTGCACGTACGCACGGCGTCGTATTGGCGCCCGCATCGATTGCTCTCTATGACGGCACGCATTTCTTCCTGAACGGCGAAGCTTATGAGCCTCCGTCCGAACTGGCACGCTGGTTGCGCAGACTGGCCGATTATCGGCATCTTTCCGCGGCGGAAATGGAGGCATGCGCCGACCTGCCGGATCTGCTTGACACCTTCCATCACTGGACGCTGGAAGGCTGGTTGCAGCTTTCACCGCCGGCACTGTAATAATGCGTAACATTGCAATTCCGTAAATTTCGACGCTACACAAGCCGGGAAAACGCGGATATAATCGCTGGCTGGCTAGTACTGTGTACCACTGCATTTGTCGGCACCGGGAGAGCCTCTATTTTGCAGTTCAAGAGCGATAATTACCGGTAATTATTCATCGCCTGTTTTTTTTGGTTATTACAAGTTAAAGGACGAACAATGAAGAAGTCTCTCCTGATCGCGTCGCTGCTGGCCGCTGTTGCTCTCGCCGCCTGCGGCAAGAAGGAAGAAGCTGCTGCTCCGGCCGCTGACACTGCTGCTCCGGCTGCAGCCGCTCCCGCCGCTGAAGCTTCGGCTCCGGCTGCTGAAGCCCCGGCCGCTCCGGCTGCTGAAGCCTCGGCCCCGGCTGCTGAAGCCTCGGCTCCGGCCGCTGACGCTTCGGCCCCCGGCTGCCAAGCAATAATTGGTTCGTACCAACAAAAAAACCGACCTTCGGGTCGGTTTTTGTGCCTGCGCCACTCGACGCAGCGCTTCATCCGCGGACTGACTGCCAGTCCAGTCCCGCCTCCTGTTCCGCCACCAGCACGTCCGCCGGCAAAGTGCCAAGCGCCGACGCCAGCGCTGCCGTGGCCAGTTCACGCGTATTGTTCTGCTTGCTCAGGTGCGCCGCCACCACGCGGTTCAGCCCGCCATGGGAAACCTGCGCAAGGATGCTCGCCGCCACCTCGTTGGCCAGGTGCCCGAAGTCGCCGCCTATGCGACGTTTGAGCGACGCCGGATAGACGGAGTTGCGCAGCATCTCGCGGTCGTGATTGCACTCGAGCACCAGCGCGTCGACACCCGACAGTCGCGCCGTCACATACGGTGTCTCCATGCCGGCATCGGTCAGGACGCCAAGACGCGCATCGCCATCGGATAGCACGAACTGCAGCGGCTCGCGCGCGTCATGCGGTACGGTGTAGGGAAGCAGCTGCAGGCTGCCGATGCTGAACACATGGTCCGCACAGCAGACGCGCACATCGGCCGCATCGGCACCGCGCAGGTGACGCGTCGCCAGCCAGGTACCGTGACTGGTATGCACGGCGAGGCCATGGCGCGCAGCGAAGGCATAAGCGGAGCCGACATGATCGCCATGCTCGTGCGTCACCAGCACGGCGTCGAGCTGATCCGGCGTGACACCCAGGCGCTCCAGGCGCCTGGCGGTCTCGCGGATGCCGAAGCCGCAATCCAGCAGGATGCGGGTGGTGGCGGTTCCTTCGCGGGATTCAATCAGCAGCGAGTTGCCCTCGCTGCCACTGCCAAGAAAGGCGAAGCGCATCATGCGAGCGCCCGCCTCATGGCGCGTGCAAACCGGGCCGGGCGGCCCGTTCGATCTGTCGCCACGCCACGCGTCAGTGGAGTTGCTCGTCGAGCAGCGAGAGGATGCGCTTGCCGATTTCGCCGCTCTCCGGCTGTCCGGCGTCGTTGAGCACCGTCACCAGCGTGCCCGAACCCGTGCCCTTCAGTGCGACGCGATACTTCTTGGCGGTCTTCGAATCTTCCGGCTTGGTGAACAGCTTCGAGAAGAAACCACGGCTGTCGACGTTGGTGCGCGGATCGACATAGCGCACGTAGTACAGGCCCTGCGCACGGTCGCGGTCCTCGACGGTGAAGTTCACGCGATCGAGCGACAGGCCCACCGAACGCCAGGCGCGGTCGAACGGCTCAGGCAGTTGCAGCGCCGGAGCACCGTTGACTTGCGACAGGTACGACTTGCTGGTGGCCGGGGCCGTATCGTTCGCAGCCGCCGCGCCAGTAGCCTCAGCCCCCGTTGCACCGACTGCCGCGCCCGCCACAGCGGCGTTGCTCGCCGGCGTCGGATTCTTGGCCATCCGGTCGGCCTGCTCCTTCTGCACGCCAAGGCGTTGTGCCAGGCGCGAGAGGAATTCGGCTTCCAGTTCCGGATCGGCCGGACGTGGCGTCCAGACGGTAGTCGACTTGTCGACGCCAGTCAGTTGCTCCTGCGCGCCGCGATGGCTGATAAAGACCTCGAGCGTGCCGTTCTGCGAGCGCTCGACGCGCGTGCGGAACTTGTCGCGCTCCGACGTCGAGTACAGGCCGTCGAACACCTTGCCGATGGTATTGCGGATGATGTCCTGCGGAATCTTGGCGCGGTTTTCCGCCCAGTCGGTTTCCATGATGCCGGTCTCAGGCGAATCCTGGACCAGCAGGAAACCGCTTTCCTGCCAGAAGCCGCGCAGCGACTGCCACAGCTGGTCGGCGCGCATGCCGTTGCTGATCACGAGCCAGCGCTGGTTGCCATCGCGCTCCATGCGCACGCCCTGCGCCGAGGGCAGGACGTTTTCCGTCGGCGAGGCTTCGCGCGTCTGGTCGACTGGCTGTAGTTCGACAGCGTCGAGGTGCCGCTCTGGTCAGGCACGGAATAACGGCGGTCGCCGTCCAGCTTGGTCAGGTCGGGCGGAATGTCCAGCGTCGGCGTACGCTTGGAAGCCGAGGACTTGTAGTCGATCTTGTCCGGCTGCATCGCTTCATTGATGCTGCTGCAGCCCGTGATCACACCCATGGCAAGCACGGGCACAACCAGTGCGGCGCGGCGGACTTGCGTCGCGCCGCGGCGGTTAAGCTTGAGTTTCATTGACACGCAATCCTAGTTGATGGAGCGGCACGGGTGCGCCGGAAATCAGCGCAGCAGGCCTGAGGTGGCCAGTGCCTTGCGCACGGTCTCATGATTGGACGCCGTCAGCGGCGTCAGCGGCAGGCGGATACCGCCTTCCATCTTGCCCATCTGCTCCAGAGCCCACTTGACCGGAATCGGGTTGGCTTCGATGAACATGGCCTTGTTCAGCTCGATCAGTTCCATGTGCAGGCGGCGCGCGGTCACGACATCGCCCTTGAGCGCCGCCGCGCACATCTCGTGCATCTTGCGCGGCGCCACGTTGGCGGTCACCGAGATATTGCCCTTGCCGCCCAGCAGGATCAGCGCCACGGCGGTGGGATCGTCCCCGCTGTAGATCGCAAACCCTTCCGGTGCATCCTTGATCAGCTGCGCGGCGCGGTCGATGTTGCCGGTCGCTTCCTTCACCCCGACGATGCCAGGCACCTGAGCGAGGCGCAGGATGGTGTCGTTGGTCATGTCCGCAACGGTACGGCCGGGCACGTTGTACAGCAGCACCGGCAGCTCCACCGCCTCGGCGATGGTACGGAAATGGCGGTACATGCCTTCCTGCGTCGGCTTGTTGTAGTACGGCACGACCTGCAGCGACGCATCGGCACCGACCTTCTTGGCGTAGGCCGTCAGCTCGATGGCTTCCTTGGTCGAGTTGCCGCCCGTACCGGCGATGATGGGAATCCGCTTGCCTGCCTGCTCCACCGCCACGCGAATCAGTTCGCAGTGCTCGTCCACCGAGACGGTGGGCGATTCGCCGGTGGTGCCAACGATCACGATGGCATCGGTGCCCTCGGCCACGTGCCAGTCGACAAGGGCGCGCAAGGCCGGGTAATCCAGGCTGCCGTCCTCATGCATCGGGGTGACGATGGCAACGATGCTGCCGGTAATCTGTGTCATAACGTTAGGGAATTCGGGATGCGAATAGCGAGATTGTACCGGAACAGCCGGCCGCCTCGACCGATGTTCCGACAAGGGGTGACATCAAGCGTTTCAACGTGTGAAGCGGCATTCTCGCGGACCACGCAGACGCCGCTTCAGGCGGGTAACCGGTAAGCGGGAGGCCCGCCCTTGCCTGCCGTCCGCTCCACCTCGCGCACGGCACACAGGCGCTGTATAAAAGCCGTTCTGGGCACTTCCAGCACGCCATCCTCATAGCCGATCACACGCAGGCCGTGCGTTCGCGCCACTTCCAGGAGTTCGCCAGGATTCAGCAGGAAATCGGGCCGCGACGGCTTGCCGACGGTCTCGTTGCCGCTGGCAAAGGTCTCATACAGCAGGATGCCGCCGGGAGCGAGCGCGCCGGCGAGGCTGGCCCAGAGCGGGCGGTGCAGGTAATTGGCAACGACAATGGCATCGAACGGCGCCTCGTCGGCGAGCGGCCATGGCCCGCGTTCCAGGTCTTCCACGCGCCCGGAGATGGGAGGCGGCAGCGCTCCAACGGCTTCGGCATCCCGATCGACGCCGACCACAGCATGGCCGCGCTGCGCGAACCAGCGCGCATGCCGGCCACTGCCGCAGGCGAGGTCGAGTACGCGGCCGGCCGGGCGCACCAGGTGGGCCCAGCGGGTGATCCAGTCAGACGGAGCGCCGGTCGGCGCATGGGTGAGCATGGACCGCCCCGCCTACTGCAGCAGCATGATGATCGGCCGCAGCATCAGCTCGACGATCGAGCTCAGCAGATTGATCACCGGCCGCATCCAGACCGATGTGATCACCCCGGCCGCCACCAGCGCCAGCACGACGAAGATGCCATACGGCTCGATGCGCGACACCGAGTACGCCACGCGCGGCGGCAGCAGCGCGGTCAGCACGCGGCCCCCGTCCAGCGGCGGGATCGGGAACAGGTTGAAAGCGGCCACCACCAGGTTGACCAGCACGCCGGCACGCGCCATTTCGCTGAAGAACGGCTCCGACACCCGCCCCCAGGCCAGCCCGATCGCAATCAGCGCCCACAGGAAGGCCTGTACGACGTTGCTGGCCGGGCCGGCCAGCGCCACCCACATGCCGTGCCAGCGCGGGTTGCGCAGCCGCCCGAAATCGACCGGCACCGGCTTGGCATACCCGAACACGAACTGCCCGCTGGTCAGCAGATAAAGCAGCAGCGGCACGGCAATGGTGCCGATCGGGTCGATGTGCCGCGCGGGGTTGAGGCTGACGCGGCCGAGCGCGTAGGCCGTGGTGTCGCCGAAGTGCTTGGCCACATAGCCGTGCGAAGCCTCATGCAGCGTGATGGCAAACAGCACTGGCAGGGCATAGACGGCAAAGGTCTGAATGAGCGAGGAATCCATGAGGCTTATTGTACCGGGCAGGCTGGCCGCCGCATCACACGCGGACGGGAATTCACAGGCCGAAGCGTGCGATGTCGCCCCTTCCGGCGCGCACCAGTTCGGGCTCGCCGCTGGTCAGGTCGATCACGGTCGTGGGCTGGGCCGGCGCGGGGCCGCCGCAGATCACCAGGTCCACCAGCTTCTCGAGCCGGCTTCGGATTTCCGACGGGTCGTTCATCGGCTCCTCGTCGCCGGGCAGCTGCAGCGTGGCCGTCAGCAGTGGTTCGCCGGCTTCGGCCAGCAGCGCGAGCGGGATGGCATGGTCGGGCACGCGCACGCCGATCGTCTTGCGCGACGGGTGGGACAACCGACGCGGCACCTCCTTGGTTGCCTCCAGGATGAAGACATAGGGCCCCGGCGTGCCCCCCTTGATCCAGCGGTACTGACGATTATCGACGCGCGCGAAGCTGCCCAGCTCGGACAGGTCGCTGCACATCAGCGTGAGGTGATGCTTGTCATCGATGCCGCGCAGCCGGCGCAGGCGTTCCACGGCCGCTTGTCGTCGAGCTGGCAACCGAGCGCGTAGCTGGAGTCGGTCGGCAGCGCAACCAGCCCGCCCTGGCGGACGATCTGTACCGCCTGCTTGATCAGACGCGGCTGCGGGTTAAGCGGATGGATATCGAAGAACTGGGACATGGCCGGGCTCGGGGACGGGATCTGACGAAATTCGTGCCCGGCGGCCAGGCCCTGTCGGCCGTGCCAGCCCGGCGGCCTGGGCGGGCTACCAGTCGTGCCATACCGGCGTGACCGTCGATGGCAGCGGCGGCAGTGCGCCGAGTTCCACCCGTCCCTCGCCGGGACCGTGGAAGTCAGAGCCGCGCGATGCGAGCAGGCCGTAGTGGCGCGCCACCTCGGCGTAACGGCGATACTGGTCCGGGGTATGGCTGCCGGTCACGACCTCGACCGCACCGCCGCCAAGCGCCGTGAATTCATCGAAGAGCGCGTCGTGCTGCGTGTCGGTGTAGTTGTAGCGGCCCGGATGGGCCATCACCGCGATGCCACCGGCCGCGCGGATCCAGCCGACCGCTTCGGACAGGTCCGCCCAGCGGTGGCCGACGTAGCCGGGCCGGCCTCGGACAGGTACTTGCTGAACACCTCGCTGATCGTGGCGCAGTGGCCCTGCTCCACCAGCCAGCGCGCGAAATGCGTGCGCGAGATCAGGTCAGGATTGCCGACATGCTGCAGCGCGCCTGGTAGGCGCCCGCGATGCCGGTCTTCGCCAGCGCGTCGCCGATGTCGCGCGCGCGTCTGGCGCGGCCAGAGCGCGTCTCGGCCAGGCCGTCGATCAGCTCGGGGCAGAACGGGTCGATCTGCAGGCCAACGATATGCACGGTCTGCCCGGCCCACGTCACCGAGATCTCGACACCGGGCACATAGCGCATGCCCAGCGCCTCGGCGGCGGCACGCGCTTCGGTCTGCCCGCCGACCTCATCGTGATCCGTGAGCGACCACATCTGCACGCCGCCGGCGTGCGCGCGCTCGGCAACCGCGTGCGGCGGCAGCGTGCCGTCGGACACGGTGGAATGGCAGTGCAGGTCGGCGTTGAGAATGTGGTCGGGCATGTGACCATTCTACTCCCGTATGTGCTTTCGGGCTGGCCCGCGCGCGTGCGCCGCCCCAACCCAAAGCCCTTGCCGGCAACGCTGGCGTCGGCGGAATCGCGCGGCCGGCGCGGTATAGTCGGGTTTTGGATTCCCCCTGCCACGCCCGAGGCACCCCACGCCAATGTCCACCGACAACCCCACCGCCCTGCCCGGCGCCGCCGACACCATCACGACCGACGTGCTGATCGTGGGCGCTGGCCCGGTCGGCCTGTTCGCCGCGTTCCAGGCCGGCGTTCTCGGCCTGAAATGCGAGCTGATCGACGTGCTCGACCGCGCCGGCGGCCAGTGCACCGAGCTGTACCCCGAGAAGCCGATCTACGACATCCCGGCCGTGCCGGGCTGTCTGTCCCAGGAACTGGTGGACCGCCTGCTCGAGCAGTGCGCGCCCTTTGCCTTCCCGATGCACTTCAATCAGCGCGCCGAAAGCGTGGCCGAAGTGCTGCCCGCGCAAGGCCACGGCCACCCGCGCCTGCTGGTGACCACCGATGCGGGCAAGCGCTTCGACGTGGCCGCGGTGCTGGTCTGCGCCGGTGCCGGCGCGTTCGCGCCCCAGCGCGTGTCGCTGCCAGAAGCGCCGGCACTCGAAGGCCGCCACGTGCACTATGCGGTGCGCGATGTGTCGCGGTTCGCGGGCAAGCGCGTGATAGTGGCCGGTGGCGGCGACTCCGCGCTCGACTGGGCGCTGGCCCTGCGCAAAGTGGCCGCACGCGTGACGCTGCTGCACCGTCGCGAAGGCTTCCGCGCCGCCGATGGCACCGTGGCGGAAATGCACGCCGCGGTGGCGGACGGCGAAATGGATTTCGTGGTCGGCATGCTCGGCGCACTCAAGACCAGCGGCGACGGCGACAGTGCCGCGCTCACCGAGATCGAGGTGCGCAGCCGCGACGGCGTGCAAACCCTGCCCGCCGACGAACTGGTGGCGCTGTACGGACTGGTCTCGGAACCGGGTCCGATCGCGCATTGGGACATGGATATGCGCGCCGGCCGCATCCTGGTCGACACCACCACGTACGAAAGCTCGCGGCGCGGGATCTTCGCCGCCCGCGATATCGCCTACTACGCCAACAAGCAGAAGTTGATACTGTCAGGCTTCCACGAAGCCGCGCTGGCCCTGCGCAAGGCCTACCACTACGCATTCCCCGAGAAGTCACTGGTGCACGTGCACACCAGCAACAACGCGGCGCTCAAGGAAAAGCTCACGCACGCCTGAGGCGCGCGCGGCGGCGGCGCGTCAGGCAATGAACGACTCGATCAGCGCCGCCACCGCGGCGGGCTGGTCGTGGTGCAGCATGTGGCCCGCGTCATCGATCACCGCCTCGCGGAAATTGCGGAACGCGCGGAAGCGCTCGCGGAACTCGTCAAGCGTCTGCTTGTGCGCGATATGGCGCAGCGTTTCCGAATCGCGCGCTTCCACATGCAGCACCGGGGCGCTCACCTGTGCCCAGATCGCCATCACCTCGTCGAGCCGGTACAGCACCGGATTCACCAGCTTGTGCGCCGGATCGCCGAGGATTTCCCAGCGCCCGGCCTCATTGCGGCGCGACCAGTGCTCGGCCAGGAATGCGGCGCGATCATCAGGCAGGCGCGGATTGGTCTTCTGCAGCCGTGCGGCCACGCCGGCCACATCATCGTAGGTCCGCAGTTCCGGCCGCTCGCGCAGTTCGTCGAGCCAGCGCGCATAGCGCTTCGGCGCGTGCTCGGCACGCGTCTGCGTCATGCCGAAACCTTCGAGGTCCACCACACGGCGCACACGCTCGGGCCGAATGCCCGCATACAGGCAGGACACGTTGGCGCCCATGCTGTGTCCCACGAGGTCGACCTGCCCTTCAGGCTGGTAGTGGTCGAGCAGCGCCTCCAGGTCGGCAATGTAGTCGGCAAACCAGTATGACTCGGTGCCCGGATGGCGCGTCGGCCATTCGCTCTCGCCAAAGCCGCGCCAGTCGGGCGCGATCACGTGCCAGTCGCGCTCGAGGCAGTCCACCAGGAACTGGAACGATGCCGCCACGTCCATCCAGCCATGCAGCATGAACAGCTTTGGCGCGCCCGGCGTGCCCCACTGCCGCACGTGGTAGCGCAGCCCCCGCAACGTGATAAATTCAGAGCGCGAGGTTTCCTTGATTGTCATCTGTCTCCCCTGGTTGCGGATTCCTTCCCTGCCTTGCGCGAGTATCAGGGCCGGCATGGAAGCCCGCTAAGAATAGAACGATCGTTCGCAGAATTATAACGAGACTCTCAAGGAGACAGCAGCATGGCTGTTGCGGCCCTGCCGGAAAGCCGGCGCGACGACTACCAGGCGCTCTACGAGGCCTTCCGCTGGGAAGTCCCCGAACACTTCAACCTGGCCGAAGCCTGCTGCGGACGCTGGGCGCGCGACCCGGCCACTGCCGCCCGCATCGCGATCCATACCGAGCATGAGGACGGCCGCCGCGACGCGTTCAGTTACGCGTATCTGCAGGCGGAAGCGAACCGGCTGTCGGCAGCGCTGCGCGCACTTGGCGTACAGCGTGGCGACCGCATCGCCATCGTCATGCCGCAACGCATCGAGACGGCCGTCGCCTACATGGCGATTTCCCAGCTCGGCGCCATCGCCACGCCGCTGTCGATGCTGTTCGGGCCCGAAGCCCTCGCCTACCGCATCGGCCACAGCGAAGCCGTGGTGGCGATTGCCGACGAGACCTCGATCGACAACGTCCTCGGCGCACGTCCCGAATGCCCGACGCTGGGCATGGTGATTGCCGCCGGCGGCGCGCGCGGACGCGGCGACCACGACTGGGACGTCCTGCTCGCCGCGCAGTTGCCGACCTTCACCGCCGAGCGGACCAAGGCCGACGAAGCCGCCGTGCTGATCTACACCAGCGGCACCACCGGCCCGCCCAAGGGTGCGCTGATCCCGCACCGCGCGCTGATCGGCAATCTGCCCGGCTTCGTGTGCTCGCAGAACTGGTATCCGCAGGACGACGACGTATTCTGGAGCCCGGCCGACTGGGCCTGGACCGGCGGCCTCTGGGATGCGCTGATGCCGGCGCTCTATTTCGGCAAGCCGATCGTGGGCTACCAGGGCCGCTTTACAGCCGAACGTGCCTTCGAACTGCTGGAACGCTACGGCGTCACGAATACCTTCCTGTTTCCGACGGCACTCAAGCAGATGATGAAGGCCTGCCCCGAGCCGCGGCAGCGCTACACACTGAAGCTTCGCGCGCTGATGAGCGCCGGCGAGGCGGTCGGCGAAACGGTGTTCACATGGTGCCGCGATGCCATGGGCGTGGTCGTCAACGAGATGTTCGGCCAGACCGAAATCAACTATATCGTCGGCAACTGCACGGCCCAGCACGACGAAGCGCGCCTGGGCTGGCCCGCGCGCGCCGGATCGATGGGCCGGCCTTACCCGGGCCATCGCGTGGAAGTGATCGATGATGAAGGCCGGCCGTGCGCGCCTGGCGAGGATGGCGAGGTCGCGGTCTGTACCACCGACATCCACGGCCATCCCGATCCGGTCTTCTTCCTCGGCTACTGGAAGAACGAAGCTGCCACCGCCGCCAGGTATGTGGAGCGCGATGGCCTGCGCTGGTGCCGCACCGGCGACATGGCCCGTGTCGATGCGGACGGCTACCTGTGGTACCAGGGCCGCGCCGACGATGTGTTCAAGTCGTCAGGCTACCGCATCGGGCCGAGCGAGATCGAGAATTGCCTGCTCAAGCACCCGGCCGTGTCCAACTGCGCGGTGGTGCCCTCGCCGGACCCGGAGCGCGGCGCCGTGGTCAAGGCCTTTATCGTGCTCACGCCTTCGGTGGCTCGGTCGTTCGACAGCGACGCGGCGCTGGTCACCGCACTGCAGGAGCATGTGCGCGGCCAGCTTGCGCCCTACGAGTATCCGAAGAAGATCGAGTTCATCGACCAGTTGCCGATGACGACGACAGGCAAGGTCCAGCGGCGGGTGCTCAGACTGATGGAACAGGAGCGCGCTGCCAGCAAGGGTTAGCCGGCAGACGCCTCCAGCCACGCCAGTTCGTCCTCGTCAAACCCCGCAGCGCGGCGCGCATCGAGGTTGAACGGGCCGCGCAGCTTTGGCGCACGGTGAAGTTGCGCCAGAGTGGCGTAGGTCGATACCGGATCCAGCCCGCGCTGCGTGCACAGCCAGCGGTACCAGCGGTTGCCGATGGCACGTGCCCCACCTCATCGCGCAGGATGATGTCGATGATGGCTGTGGCCGCGTGGTCGCCCGCGCTGGCCAGCTTGGCGCGCACCGGTGGCGAGGCATCGAGCCGCGCGCCTCCAGCGTGCGCGGCACCAGCGCCATGCGCGCGAGCACATCGCCCGCTGTGCGGTCGCACATCTCCCACAGACTGTTGTGCGCGGGAAAATCGCCGTAATGGAATCCGAGCGTGCCGAGATGGTCGGCCAGCAGCGTGAAATGGAAAGCTTCCTCGTCGGCCACGCGCAGCCAGTCGCGGTAGTAGTCCGCCGGCATGCCGGAAAAGCGCCAGACGGCATCGAGCGCCAGGTTGATCGCGTTGAACTCGATATGGCACAGCGCATGGATCAAGGCCGCACGGCCGGCATCGGTATGCAGCGAACGGCGGCGCTCGACCTGTTGCGGCGGCACCAGGTCGGGCCGCGACGGGCGGCCGGGAATGATCAGCGCGACGTCTGCGTCAATGTGATCGTCCGTGCCCAGGCGGCCCATATCGGCCTGCGCCACGCGCCGGAAAAGCGCGCGGGCGGCGTTGGCCTTGTCCCGCGCATCGGTCAGGCAAAGCACATCGAGGGCTTGCCGGCGCAGCGATTGTGAAGGATCAGGCAAACGGGCGGCGGGTGAAATCTCTGGCATGGGCGTAAAATCCGGTCTGCCGCCATTGTAGAGCCACGCCGGGCGCGCCCGGCCCCGCTTGCGGCGTGCCGGCGCCTCTTGCCGGTCCCGCGGCAATTCCCCGGTGCTCTTTAAAGACCGGCGGCAATCCCCAAATCATTATTTTCGTGCAGGAGATTCCATGGCGCTGTACCAGCTCGGCGAACTCGTTCCCAATATCGATCAGGACGCCTATGTGGCTCCCGAAGCCACCATCATCGGCAACGTGACCATGAAGTCGCGCGCAGTGCATGGCCGGGCGTGGTGATCCGGGGCGACAACGAACCGATCGTGGTGGGCGTGGACACCAACATCCAGGAAGGCTCCGTGCTGCACACTGACCCGGGCTGCCCGCTGACGCTCGGCGACAAGGTCTCCATCGGCCACCAGGCCATGCTGCATGGCTGCACCGTCGGCGAGGGCTCGCTGATCGGCATCCAGGCCGTGGTGCTGAACCGTGCCGTGATCGGCAAGGAGTGCCTGGTCGGCGCGGGCGCGTGGTCACCGAAGGCAAGGTGTTCCCCGACCGCTCGCTGATCCTGGGCGCGCCGGCCAAGGTGGTGCGCGAACTGACCGACCAGGACGTGGCCAACCTCTACCGCAATGCCGAGACCTACGCCACACGCCAGGCCATGTACAAGCAACAGCTCAAGCGGATCGACTGATACGCGCCGCTGTGGCTACAACCGATTGACAGACAGATTATTGTGACCGATACGACCACTACCGACACCCTGCAGAAGTTCCTGTTCGACGCGGCCCCCGTGCGCGGCGAACTGGTCCGCATGGAAGCCACCTGGCGCGAAGTGCTGAACCGCCACGCTATCCCGCGCCGGTGCGGCGCGTGCTGGGCGAGATGATGGCTGCCGCCGCGCTGCTGTCGGCCAACCTCAAGTTCAACGGCGCGCTCGTCATGCAGCTCCATGGCGACGGTCCGGTGCGCATGCTGGTGGTGGAATGCCTGTCCGACCTGTCGATGCGCGCCACGGCCAAACTGGCCGACGACGCGAAGATCGCCGATGACGCCACGCTGGCCGAGCTGGTCAATGTCCACGGCCACGGCCGCTTTGCCATCACGCTGGACCCCAAGGACAAGCTGCCGGGCCAGCAGCCTTACCAGGGTATCGTGCCGCTGGCCGACGCCCACGGGCCGCTGGCCTCGATGAGCGCCGTGCTCGAGCACTACATGCAGGCCTCCGAGCAGCTCGACACGCGCCTGTGGCTGGCCGCCGACGACCATGCCGCGGCGGGCATGCTGCTGCAGAAGCTGCCGTCGTACGGCGGCACGCAGGAGGTCGGCGAAACCGGGGCGGCCCTGTCGGGCCAGGGCCGTGCGCAGGACCTCGATACCTGGGACCGCGCCTGCCAGCTCGGCAACACGCTGAAGCCGGAAGAGCTGCTGGCCGAGACGCCGGACACGCTGCTGCGCCGCCTGTTCTGGGAAGACCTGCAGGAGACCGGCCTGCACGTGTTCGAGCCGATGACGCCGCACTTCCATTGCTCGTGCTCGCGTCCCAAGGTGGCGGGCATGCTGCAGTCGCTGGGGCAGGAAGAAATCGACAGTATCTTGGCCGAGCGCGGCAACGTGGAAATCCATTGCGATTTCTGCGGCCAGCGCTACGAGTTCGATGCCGTGGACTGCGCCCAGCTCTTTACGCCGGCCCATATCGCCACCGGCGCGGGCGAAGGTGCTCATCACCATCACTGAGCCGGAACCGGCCCGTTGGGCCGGTGATACGACGGGCATGTCGGGTGTGAACCGCCCTGCAGGGCGCCAGTCCAACAGCTAAGCTGTTGTCAATGGCGCCAGGTTCGAGTCTGGCGCCTGGTACTTGGTGCTCCCATCCTTCGCTGCCATGCCTGCCGCTCGTTTCCCCTCTCTGCCTGCCTTGCTGGCGCCACGCTGCTGGCCGGCGGCTGCGCCGCTCCGGTGCCGCGCGATGTGAACGGAAGCCCCGCCACCGCAAGGCTGGCTCCGGATGCAACGCCAGCCACCCCACTCAGCCCCGAGCAAAGGCAGCAGTTGGACGCCCTGAACCAGCAAATTCTGCGCGACCAGGAAGCCGCCATCCACCAGCAACAGGCATACGAGGCGGCCTATCGCGCATACGCCTATCCGACCACAAGCTGGAATCTCTTTTATGGAGGCTGGGGCGGTGGCCACTGGGGCGGTGGCGTGGGCATCAGTTCGCCCGGCTACTGGGGCGGCTACCCGTACCGGTGGTAGTGGCGGCAAGCCCGCCCGCGACGGAGCTGGCCAGTCCGCATGGGCTCAGTGGCGGCCGGTGGCCGCAGTGGAATTCGGGGGCGGCGGCAGCGGCGGCGTGGCGCTGACCTTCGGCGCCGGTGCGACGAACTGCACGAATACCTCGCCGTCCTTCACCATGCCCAGCTCATAGCGGGCGCGCTCTTCGATGGCACCCGTGCCATCCTGCAGGTCCTTCACTTCGCCTTCCAGCTTGGCATTGCGCAGCTTCAGCGTCTGGTTGCGCGTGGCCTGCTCCTGCACCTGCCGGTTGAGTTCCCAGACCCGCAGCCAACCGCCCTTGCCGAGCCAGAGCGGATACTGGATGGCGAGCAACAGCACGAACAACAGCAAAGAAATCAGGCGCATGAGGCGTGGCGGACGGAAATTTCCGCACAATGATGTGCGAACTCGGGCCATAAGGCAATGCCGGCCAGATTTCGATACAAATCCGAATACAAAAACGGCGGCAGCCGGATGAAATCCGTGCCGCCGCCGTCAGGGGCGCGTCAGGCGCCTGCCTGGGTTCAGCGCAGGTTGTAGAACGCGCTCTTGCCCGGGTAGCTGGCGATATCGCCGAGGTCTTCCTCGATGCGCAGCAGCTGGTTGTACTTCGAGATACGGTCCGAGCGCGACAGCGAACCGGTCTTGATCTGGCCGGCGTTGGTGCCCACGGCGATGTCGGCAATGGTGCTGTCTTCGGTTTCGCCCGAACGGTGCGAAATCACGGCGGTGTAGCCGGCGCGCTTGGCCATCTCGATGGCGGCAAACGTCTCGGTCAGCGTGCCGATCTGGTTGATCTTGATGAGGATCGAGTTGCCGATGCCCTTCTCGATGCCTTCCTTCAGGATCTTGGTGTTGGTCACGAACAGGTCGTCGCCCACCAGCTGCACGCGCTTGCCCAGCTTGTCGGTCAGGGTCTTCCAGCCGTCCCAGTCGCCCTCGGCCATGCCGTCCTCGATCGAGACGATCGGGAACTTGTCGCACAGGTTGGCCAGGTAGTCGGCGAATTGCGTCGACGACAGCTTCAGGCCTTCGCCTTCGAGCTGGTACACGTCTTCGGCTTCGTGGTAGAACTCGCTCGCGGCGCAGTCCAGCGCCAGCAGCACGTCTTCGCCCATGCTGTAGCCGGCCTTCTCGACCGCCTGGACGATGGTGTTCAGGCATTCCTCGTTCGACGAGAAGTTCGGCGCAAAGCCACCTTCGTCGCCCACGGCGGTGGACATGCCCTTGTCGGCCAGGATCTTCTTCAATGCGTGGAAGACCTCGGCGCCGCAACGCAGGGCTTCACGGAAGCTGGTCGCCGACACCGGCATGATCATGAATTCCTGGATGTCCAGGCTGTTGTTGGCGTGCGCGCCGCCGTTGACGATGTTCATCATCGGCACCGGCATCTGCATGCGCCCGAACCGCCGAAGTAGCGGTACAGCGGCAGGCCGGCTTCTTCAGCGGCAGCCTTGGCCACGGCCATCGACACGGCCAGCATGGCGTTGGCGCCGAGGCGGCCCTTGTTCTCGGTGCCGTCCAGGTCGATCAGGGTGCGGTCCAGGAACGCTTGCTCGGAAGCGTCCAGGCCCATGATGGCTTCGGAGATCTCGGTGTTGATGTGCTCGACGGCCTTCAGCACGCCCTTGCCCAGGTAGCGGCCCTTGTCGCCGTCGCGCAGCTCGATGGCTTCGCGCGAACCGGTCGAAGCGCCCGACGGCACTGCCGCACGGCCCATCACGCCGGATTCCAGCAGCACGTCGCATTCGACGGTGGGATTGCCGCGCGAGTCGAGAACTTCGCGACCGATGATATCTACGATTGCACTCATGAATTCCTCTCTGACTGTTGATTCTTGCTGCTGCTGATTACTGCAACCTGTTCGTGTGTCAGGCCGATGTCACGCCTGAAAAGCGCTCGCCGGGACCGGCTCAGGCCGCGCCCTCGACCACGATCATGTTCATGCGCGCCGCATGCTCGCGAGCCTTGCGGGCAGCACGATAGGCCTCCCCGTCATGGAAGGCCTTGGCGGCTTCGAAGCTGGGGAATTTCAGCACGACGACACGGGTCGGCGCCCAATCCCCCTCGAGGTTCTCGGCCTTGCCGCCGCGCACCAGCACCTCCGCGCCATGGATCTGCATGGCCTTGGTGGAGAGCACCTTGTATTCCTCGTACTGCTGGGGGTCGGTCACGTCGATGTAGGCGATGATAAAGCCCGCGGCCATGCTGTATCTCCCGATGTTTTGTATTGTCTTTCGATACGGTTTGTCACGGCCGGGTCAGCGGCCGTGACAACCGGGGCCTGCTCAGGCGCAGGCCGGCCAGCCGAAGTTATCCTCGAGGAAGCCGGCACGCTTGGTCAGCGCGTCCAGATCCCTGAGTACGGCCAGCAGTTCCTTCATGCGCGACAGCGGTACCGCATTCGGGCCATCGGACATGGCCTTGCTCGGATCCGGGTGCGTTTCCATGAACAGGCCGGCGATGCCGGTCGCTACGGCGGCACGCGACAGTACGGGCACGAACTCGCGCTGGCCGCCGGAACTGGTGCCCTGCCCGCCCGGCAACTGCACCGAGTGGGTGGCGTCGAACACCACCGGGGCACCGGTCTCGCGCATGATCGCGAGCGAGCGCATGTCCGAGACCAGGTTGTTATAGCCGAACGAAACGCCACGCTCGCAAGCCATGAAGACGTCGTCGGGCAGGCCGGCTTCGCGCGCGGCGTCGCGGGCCTTGTCGATCACGTTCTTCATGTCGTGCGGCGCCAGGAACTGGCCCTTCTTGATGTTCACCGGCTTGCCGCTCTGGGCGCACGCGCGGATGAAATCGGTCTGGCGGCACAGGAAAGCCGGCGTCTGCAGCACGTCGACGACGGCCGCAACGGGCTTGATCTCGTCGATCTCGTGGATGTCGGTCAGCACCGGCACCCCGATCTCGCGCTTCACCGTCGCCAGGATCTCCAGGCCCTTTTCCATGCCCAGGCCGCGGAACGATTTGCCCGACGAGCGGTTGGCCTTGTCGAACGACGACTTGTAGATGAACGGAATGCCCAGTTCACCGGTGATCACCTTGAGCTCGCCGGCGGTATCCAGCGCCATCTGCTCGGACTCGATTACGCACGGGCCGGCGATCAGGAAGAACGGCTTGTCGAGGCCAGCCTCGAATCCACAGAGTTTCATGACAGTCTCCTGCTTGGCGCCGGGCTTCAGGCGCCCTTGCGCTGCTGGCCGGCCAGCGCGGCTTCGACGTAGGCCTTGAACAGCGGATGGCCGTCACGCGGCGTGGAGGTGAATTCCGGGTGGAACTGCACGCCGACGAACCACGGATGCATCGACTCCGGCAGCTCCATCATTTCGGGCAGGTTCTCGGTCGGGGTACGGGCCGAAATCACCATGCCGGCGTTTTCCAGCGTCGGCACGTAGTGGTTGTTGACCTCGTAGCGGTGGCGGTGACGCTCGTTGACCTCGGCGCCATAGATGGTGCTGGCCTTGGTGCCTTCCCTGACCGGCACGCGCTGCGCGCCCAGGCGCATGGTGCCGCCCAGGTCGGAATCGGCCGAGCGCTGCTCGACCTTGCCTTCGCGGTCGACCCACTCGGTGATCAGCGCGACCACCGGGTGTTCGGTTTCCACGTTGAATTCGGTCGAGTTGGCGTCAGCCATGCTCGCCACGTGGCGGGCGAACTCGATCACGGCAAGCTGCATGCCCAGGCAGATGCCAGGTACGGAATCTTGTTTTCGCGGGCGTACTGGATCGCGCGGATCTTGCCTTCCGTGCCGCGCTTGCCGAAGCCGCCCGGCACCAGGATGGCGTCCAGCGGGGCCAGCACTTCGAGATGGCCCGATTCCAGTTCCTCGGAATCGATGTACTCGATGTTGACGCGCGTGGCGGTATGCATGCCGGCGTGGCGCAGCGCCTCGATCAGCGACTTGTACGACTCGGTCAGATCGACGTACTTGCCAACCATGCCGATCGTGATCTCGTGCTGCGGGTGTTCCTGCGCGTTCACCAGCTTCTGCCACATCGACAGGTCGGCCGGCTTCGGATCCAGGCGCAGCTCCTCGCAGATCAGGCGGTCCAGGCCCTGCTCGTTGAGCATCTGCGGGATCTTGTAGATGCTGTCGGCATCCCAAACCGAAATCACGGCTTCCTGCGGGATGTTGGCGAACAGCGAAATCTTGGCGCGCTCGTCGTCGGGGATCGGCCGGTCGGCGCGGCACAGCAGCGCGGTCGGCGAGATGCCGATTTCACGCAGCTTCTGCACCGAGTGCTGCGTCGGCTTGGTCTTCAGCTCGCCGGCGCTGGCAATGAACGGCACCAGGGTCAGGTGCACGAACGCGCAGCGGTTGCGGCCCATGCGCAGGCTCATCTGGCGCGCGGCTTCCAGGAACGGCAGCGATTCGATGTCACCCACGGTACCGCCGATTTCCACCAGCGCCACGTCGGCCTTGCCGTCGTGCGAAGCGGCGGCACCCCTCTCAATGAAGGCCTGAATCTCGTTGGTGATATGCGGGATCACCTGCACGGTCTTGCCCAGGTACTCGCCGCGGCGCTCCTTGCGGATCACCGATTCGTAGATCTGGCCCGTGGTGAAGTTGTTCGACTTGCGCATCTTGGCCGAGACGAAACGCTCGTAGTGGCCGAGATCGAGGTCGGTTTCCGCACCGTCTTCCGTGACAAACACCTCGCCATGCTGGAAGGGGCTCATCGTGCCGGGATCGACGTTGATGTAAGGATCTAGCTTGAGGAGGGTGACTTTGAGGCCGCGCGACTCGAGAATGGCCGCGAGCGAGGCAGCAGCGATGCCCTTGCCGAGAGAAGAGACGACGCCACCGGTGACGAAGACGAATTTGGTCATAAACCGAGCTTGCCGGGGAAATTGGGATTATACATGAGACCCCGGCCGCCGAATGCCCGCAAATTGTGACACGCACCGGCCGGCAGCACGTCTGCGGCGCATGCGCCGCTTGCGGCTCAACGGCCCTGGCGCCGCATTGCCGCGATCAGTTCGCGGATCAGTTGTGCGGTCTCTTGTGGCCGTTCCATCGGGTAAAGATGGCCGCCTTCGATGAAGCGCAGGTTCTCTCCGACCAGCTTCCGAGTAGCGTCGAGACCACATTGCCGGACCTCGCGCGAACGCGTGCCGGCAACAAAACCGACCGGCACGGGCGCGCCGCGCGCGACCTTGCGCCCGAGGCTGGTCGGCAAGGTGCGATAGATCCAGTACTCGACCTCCCGGTTGAAGCGCAGCTGCCGCTCATCGTCCTTGCCCGTCGGCTCGGTGCCATGCAGCGCATAGTCGCGCAGCACTTCCTGGTCCCAGACCGCGAAGTTGGGCTTGGCGCGGAAGTGGTCCCACACCGCCTCGGCATCTGGCCAGTGCGTACGGCGGTTCCTGGTCACCGCGGCGGGCCCCGGCTTCTCGTCCATGCCGAAAAGCTGCGCGGTCTTCAGCAGCGACGCGCGCCAGCCCGCGATGATCGGCGAATCGAGCATCACCACGCCGCGCACCCACTCCGGGCGCCGCAGCGCGGCCATCAGCGACAGGAAGCCGCCCAGCGAATGCCCCACCAGCCACACCGGCTCGCGATACTGGCGCTGCAGCGAATCGAGCAGCTCCTCCACGAGGTGGGGCCAGCCACGCGTCACGGGGAATTCGGGCCGGTGCCCGTAGCGCTCCACGGCGCGGAACTCGAAATCGCCCTCGAGCTCGGAGAACAGCTTGCGGTATGTCGGCACCGGAAAGCCGTTGGCATGGGAAAATGGATGATCTCGCGCATTGCCCTGCCCGCTCAGTCTTGCGTGCGCGAGCGTTCGCGCGTGGCGCGCACAGGCTGGCCCCAGCGATCGGCCTCATCCGTGCGGGCAAGCGGAAACTCCGCCTCGCGGGACGCATCCCATTCCGGATCGTTGATCTCGCCGAACACCTGCCGCAGCCGCAGGCCCCAGGTATCGCGGATCATGCGGAAGTAGGCGTTCTTTTCGTCGATGTTGATGAAGCGCGTCACCCGCAGCGATTCGGCCTCGTAGACCAGCAGGTCCAGCGGCAAACCCACCGAAATGTTCGACTTGAGCGTGGAGTCCATCGAGATCAGCGCGCATTTGGCGGCTTCGCCGAGCGGCAGCGACGGATGCACCACGCGATCCAGAATCGGCTTGCCGTACTTGGCCTCGCCGATCTGGAAAAAGCAGTTCTCGGGCGTGGCCTCGACGAAATTGCCGGCCGCGTAGACATTGAACAAGCGCATGCGCTCACCGCGGATCTGGCCGCCGAAGATCAGGCTGACGTTGAACTCGATACCGGCATCGCGCAGCGCGTGGGCATCGCGCTTGTGCACCTGGCGCACGGCTTCGCCGACGATGGACGTGGCTTCGAACATATCGCGCGCGGTCCACAGCGAGCGCTTTTCGTCGCGCCCCTCGACCAGGCACTGGCGCACCGACTGGCTGATGGCGAGGTTTCCGGCGGTCATCAGCACCATCACGCGGTCGCCGGGCTCTTCGAACACGGTCATCTTGCGGGCAGTGGAAATCGCATCGACACCGGCATTGGTGCGCGAATCGGAGAGGAATACCAAGCCGGCATCGAGCCGCATGGCAACACAGTAGGTCATGATCTTGTCGGGTTCACGCGGAACCAAGCGGAGTCGCAGCGGGAATTCTAGCGCCCCGCGCCGGGCTTCGGGCACAGGCGTCACCAGATTCGAGTCAGTGTTCGGATTTGGGGCCGGGCGACCTTTGCGAGACCGGCTCAGGCGTCAAACCGGTGCAAACGATAGGCCAGCGGCGCCACAACGGACCGGTAGCCATGCACCGCAGTGCGCTGCATGGCCTGCGGATCGGCGGCTGCGCCGACGTCGTCAGCGACTGGGAAACAAGGCTGCAGGTCATCGCATGTGCGGCAAATGCCGGCCGGCGAAACAGCCGCTTATGCCAAGCACGACAACCCAGCCCCAACCAAAACTACATCTTCTCCGGCATAGCGAAGAGTGATGACTGGTAATCAGCCACCGCGCCCCATCCCAACGATAGGTATACGTGTAGCGCGCCTTGACGACCGCCCCAGTTCGGGCAAACGTAAACGTATAGAGCCCCGCATCCACCGCCGAATTGCATCCCAGCTCGATCCAGCGGAAGTCAATCTTCCCCGATGGCGCGTCTTCCAGGAAATGCTGGAAATAATCCTCCTTCTCCGCAACCGTCAAGCGAGGCTTGTTCGATACCGTCGGAAGAAGAATCGACCGCTCTGCGTAGTTGGCCACCACCTTGTGCGGATCGGCTGTCTGCAATGTGCGATTCCACCGGTCAAACAGCGCTGCAATCTCCTGCTCTGACGTCGGCTTGCAGCTTTCGGTGCGCGACGCCTGCGTACTGCCTGTGCTGCCCGTACTGCCTGGCGTGCCCTGGTTCATGGCACATCCCGCGAGTACAAAGGCCAGCGCTGCAATGCGATATGGCTTCATGACAGAGCTCCTCAATTCTTGGTATTGATATTGAGAACGGAGCCTCGGCTCACCGCATGGAGTATGGTACATCCCGGCGGCGTTAGCATTTCCATCTGTCTTCCGCCTCCCGAGCCGCAAAGGGACCTGAGCACCACTTCGGAGGATCCGGAGCGGTGCCCCCAGTGACAAGCGTTGCGTCAGAGATCCGCTTCGCGCAAGAACTTCCCCACCACCCGCGCCGTTCGTCCGCGGCCGTCACAAGGAAAAGATGCCCGTCATCCTGGAACACATGAAGCTGCGAATTTCTGATGCACTTTGCAAGAATTCGCGCATTCACCAGCGGAACGATCGGATCATCGCTGCCATGCAGGACCAGCGTGCGCTGCTTCAGCGCCCCAAGCCACGGCAGGCTGCTCCAACCCCATGCGGCCAGCAGTTGATAGAGGTAGCCACGTCCACGCGGAGGATGCATGTGGCAGCCATGCGCATCGAGCAATGAGGGATCGTCACGGAAGGCGCCGCCGTAGAGTTCCGCCCCGACACGCCGCAGGTACTGCGGATCGGTGTAACGCCGTATGCCGATCATCTTCGAAAGCACGGACGGTCTTCCCGGCACCATGAGGACCCCCGGCGACGTGGCGGCCAGCACCAGGCGCCGGCACCGCCGCGGATAAAGCCGCGCGAACTCCTGCGCCAATGCCCCGCCCCAGGAAACGCCGAGCGTATCAACGGGACCCGTATAGCCAAGACGCGACAGCAGCTTGTCTGCCATCACGCACAGGTTCGAGAAGCGATAGGGAAGCAGCGGCGCGGGGGAGCCGCCGGCGCCGGGGATGTCGAAGATGATCACTTCCACATCGGCCAGCGCATCGACAAAGGGTTCGACAAGTTCGAGATTGGCGCCGATGCCATTGAAAATGAGCAACGGCGGATGTTCGCCGCTGCCGGGCCGGATGCCAACCCTGAGCACCTGGCCGTCCAGGTCCACCATACGGGTGTGCATGATCTGTCCAGCTTCACGCCGGCATTGTTAGTTGTCATCAAGTCGTCCCGAAGAGGTTATGCAGCGAAGCATGGCCACCGGTGGCCATGCTTGCCTGCACTTACTGCTTGGGCCGAAGGATGCCCTTCACCTCTTCCACGTTTTCGACCAGGCGCTTGCCGACCGTGGCAATGCTGTCGGCCTGGGCCTTGTACACGGTGTCGGTCAGCCCGCGCAGACCGGCCACGGCCTTGTGCAGCGAACGCGGCAGCACCTCCGCGACCTTGGCCGCGGGCTGTCCGTCCGCGGCCTGGCCGCGAACCGCGAGCGACTGCAGTTCGGCAGCGGTGTCCGTCAGGAACTCGGCCTGCTGGCGCACCAGCGATTGCAGGCCGGCCAGCAGCGTGGCGTTGACGCTGGCGATCGCCTCGATGTCCTTGCGGCGCGATTCCAGGATCGCCACGGGGTCCAGGCGGTTTTGTTTGACAAAATCGAACAGCTTGCGGGTCGAGGCGCCCGCGGCATTGGTGGCTTCCATCTTTACTCTCCTTACAGTTTGCGTTGCAGAAATCGATTGCCGGGGCTTTATGCCTCGGACACGTAGCGCCCCGGCGCATCGCCGCGTGAAGCATGGCGCTCGCTGCCCGCACGGGACGGTGCGTCGCCCAGCGGGCCCGAACGCGTCTTCAGCCACTGGCCCCAGTGTTCCCACCAGGACGCCTGGGTGACCGCGGCACCGTCAAGCCACGTTTCGGGATCCGCCGTTTGCGCGTCGTTCAGGTAGAACTTCGCCTTGGCGTTGCCGGGCGGGTTGATCAGGCTCTGTACATGGCCGCTGGAACTGAGCACGAACTCGGTCTTTCCGCCGAAGGCGCGCACCGAACGGAACACGCCCTTCCACGGTGTGATGTGGTCGGTCATGCCGGCCAGCACGTACTTGTCGCAATCCACGGCCGACAGGTCGATGGGCTCGCCAAGGACGCGCAGCGCGCCCGGCGTCGCGAGCTGGTTCAACGACAGCATGTCCAGCAACTGGCCGTGCAGGCCCGCGGGCAGGCGCGTGGTGTCGTTGTTCCAGTAGAGAATGTCGAACGCCGGCGGCGCATTGCCCAGCAGGTAGTTGTTGACCCAGTAGTTCCACACCAGGTCATTGGGCCGCAGCCACGCGAACACACGCCCCAGTTCCTCGCCATCGAGCACACCGCGCGCCTGGCTGCCCTGCCGCGCGGCATCGAGGGCTTCCGGCGTCGCGAACAGCCCGAGCTGGGACTGCGCATCGAGGCCGAACACGGACACCATCAGCGTGGCCGCGTGCACGAGCTTTTCACCACGTGCCGCGCAATATCCCATCAGCGCCGACATCGTCATCGCGCCGGAACACGCGCCATGCAGGTTCACGTGGGGACTGGCGGTGATGTCGCGGATCGCGTGGATCGCTTCGACCAGCGCGCCCACATAGGTGTCGAGGTTCCAGTCGCGGTGCACCGCGGTGGGGTTGCGCCGAGCTCACCATGAACACCTGCAGTTCATTGCGCAGCAGGTACTCGACCAGGCTCTTGCCCGGCGACAGGTCGAACACGTAGAACTTGTTGACCTGTGGCGGCACGATGAGCTGCGGCCGGGCATGGACCTTCGCGGTGGTCGGCGTGTATTGGATCAGCTCGAGTACCTCATTGCGGAACACGACGACACCGGGCGTGGCCGCAAGATCCTTGCGACCCGGAAGGCGCCCTTGTCCACCTGCGACGGCATGCCCTGGTTGGTCAGCGTATCGGTCAACAGGTTGACCAGGCCGCTGACCAGGCTCAGGCCGCCCGACTCGAGCGTCTTCCTCAGCGCGGCGGGATTGCCCAGCAGCGTGTTGGTCGGTGCCACCGCGTCCATCAACAGATCGGTGAAATACTGCGCGCGCTCCTTGCTGCGCCCATCCATGACCGAGCGGGTGACAAAGCCGGTCAGCGCATCGCGCCAGGCTGGTATCCCTGCAGGGCCATGCGGTAGAAGGGATTTTCCAGCCAGGCCGGATCGCCAAAGCGGCGGTCGCGCGTGGCCGGCGGCGGCGCCGAACCGTCCACGACAGACAGCAGATCTTGTGCGAGCCGGGTCTGCTGCTCGAGCAGCAGCGTCGGTTCCTGCACGCACTGCGCGCCAATCTGCTGCGCGGTGCTGACCAGGTCTTCGGGACGCAGGCCCACGAACGGATTCGGACCCGCCACGGCCGGCGCACGGTCAATGATCTTCGCCCCAACCGCGGCGGATGCTGCGGCCTTCCTTGCCCGCTTCGCCGGCTCTCTCTTGCTCACGGCTGTCGTCATGCTGCCACTCCTCGTCCTGCCTTTGTTCATGTTTCAGGCGACCAGCAGCGCAAGCGCTTCGGCCACCAGCGCGGGCTTGCGCTCGCCTTCGATTTCCACCGTGTTCTCCGTCCTGAGCAGGACACGTCCGTCTCCCTTGCTGTCGGCAGCAAGCAAGCTCACCCGGTTGCGCACGCGCGCGCCGGCCTTCACCGGCGTCAGGAAGCGGGTCTTTTCCAGCCCGTAGTTCACCGCCGCGCTCGCGTCGTGCGGCACAACGCCCATATCGGCAAGCTGGCTCGCCACGAGCGAGAGCGTCAGGTAGCCGTGGGCGATGGTGCCGCCGAACGGGCTTTCGCGCCTGGCACGATCCACGTCCACGTGGATCCATTGATGGTCGCCCGTGCACTGCGCGAATGCATCGATACGCGCCTGGTCGATCTCCTCCCACTCCGATACGCCGAGCTCCTTGCCGACGAACGCGTCAAGCGTGGCCATGCTGTAGCCTTCGATTGCCATCTTCTTTTCCTTTGCTTGTATTCCGGTCCGCCGGGTCAGAAGCAGGCTTCGTCCAGCACCAGGAACCCGTCCTGGCCAGTCGTGCTGATGACAGCGGCTTCGAGCGCTGAAGCGCGCGGCAGG
The DNA here is from genome assembly GCA_001725945.1 of Cupriavidus sp. UYMMa02A. Lineage (GTDB taxonomy): Bacteria > Pseudomonadota > Gammaproteobacteria > Burkholderiales > Burkholderiaceae > Cupriavidus. The sequence goes on from LRMT01000125.1 coordinate 136,227, forward strand.
ATATGGTTGGCAAAGTACTCGGCGGTCGCGATCTTGGCGCCGTAGAACGCTTCGTCTTCGCCGCGCTTCTGTGTGGCCACGATCAGCGCGCGCGCCATCTGCCAGCCCGTCAGCACAATGCCGGTCAGCTTGAGATAGGCGACGCTGGCGCCGAACACCGCGTTCGGATCCTTGCGGGTCTTGTCGAGCACGTGCTCAATCGCATTACCGAGCGCCAGCCGCGCAATGCCGAGGCGCATCAGCATGGCGCTGCACGCCGCGTTGCGGCAGCCATCGGCGTATTCCTTCAGCGCCTCGAGCGTCGTGTCGATTTCCGCGAGGATGGCGCGCGCCGCCGCACCGCCGTCGCGCACGGTCTTGCGGCCCACGAGGTCATTCGCCTGGATGGCCGTGGTGCCTTCGTAGATCGGCAGGATGCGTGCATCGCGGTAATGCTGGGCCGCACCGGTCTCCTCGATGAAGCCCATGCCACCATGTACCTGCACGCCAAGGCTGGTTACCTCCAGCGACATCTCGGTACTCCAGCCCTTGATGACGGGCACCAGGTATTCGTAAGCGGCCTCGTACCCGGCACGCGTTCCGGCATCGGGCGCGCGGTGCGCCAGGTCGGAATAGCCGGCCGCCACGAGCGCCAGCGCACGCGCGCCTTCCGTGAGCGCACGCATTTCGGTCAGCATGCGGCGCACATCGGGATGCCGGATGATCGCCACCGCCTCTTTGGCGGAGCCATCGACCGGGCGGCTTTGCACACGCTCTTTCGCATAAGCCACGGCTTGCTGGTAAGCGCGGTCGGAGATCGCGATGCCCTGCACGCCCACGCCGAAGCGCGCGGCGTTCATCATCACGAACATGTATTCGAGGCCGCGGTTCTCTTCGCCGATCAGGTAGCCGGTAGCGCCGCCATGGTCGCCGAACTGCAGCACCGCGGTCGGGCTCGCCTTGATGCCGAGCTTGTGCTCGATCGACACGCATTGCACGTCGTTGCGCGCGCCGAGCGAACCGTCGTCATTGACGAGGAACTTCGGCACCAGGAACAGCGAAATGCCCTTCACGCCTTCGGGCGCATCGGGAGTGCGCGCCAGCACCAGGTGCACGATGTTCTCCGCCATATCGTGCTCGCCGTAGGTGATGAAGATCTTGGTGCCCGACACCTTGTAGCTGCCGTCGCCCTGGCGTTCCGCGCGGCTGCGCACCAGTGCCAGGTCCGAGCCGGCCTGCGGCTCGGTCAGGTTCATGGTGCCGGTCCACTCGCCGGCGATCAGGCGCGGCAGGTAGCGCTGCTTGAGTTCGTCGGAGCCGGCCGTCAGCAGCGCTTCGATGGCGCCATCGGTCAGCAGCGGGCACAGCGCGAACGACATATTGGCCGCGTTCATCATCTCGATGCACGGCGCCGCCACGAGCTTGGGCAGGCCCTGGCCGCCGAACTCGGCCGGATGCACGACGCCCTGCCAGCCTCCCTCGCCGAACTGGCGGAACGCGTCGCGGAAGCCCGCGGTCGTCGTCACTTCGCCGTCGTGCCAGCTGCTGGGCTGGCGATCGCCCGCGGCGTTCAGCGGCGCCAGCACTTCGCCGTGGAACTTGGCGGCTTCCTCGAGCACCGCCTCGACCGTCTCGGGCGTGGCATCCTCGTAGCCCGGCAGCGTGGCAATCTTTGTCAGTCCGGCCAGTTCGCGCATGGCGAACAGCATGTCTTTGGTAGGCGCGGTATAGCTCATCTCGGTCCTCTCGCGGCAGTGCGGCGCCACCCCGGGCTTTCCGTACCCGGCAGCGCTGCGATCATTGATGGACCGATCGTAAGGGCCGTCCCTGCAGGAACGATTACCCAAACCCGCCCTTTGACTGACAAATCGTGCCGCTTTGCGCGATGGCGCGGCACGCAGGGGGACCGTGCGCCGTCAGAGCGCCCGATGTGGCAGGATTTGTCAGTCGGCGGCCAGCATCGCCAGTCGCCGCGCAGGATCACGGCGCGCGCCGGTAGGCGTTCGGCGTGCTGCCGGTCCAGTGGCGGAAGGCGCGATGAAAGGCGGTGGGATTGTCGAAGCCCACATCGAAGGCAATGGCCGCGATGGGGTCCTCGGAGCGCGTCAGGCGCCGGATGGCAATATCGCGCCGCACCTCGTCCTTGATGGCCTGGAACGTGGTGCCTTCGGAAGACAGCCGGCGGCATAGCGTGCGCACGGAATGATGCAGCGCGTGCGCCACCGCGTCGATGGTCGGCGACGCCGGCAGGCAGTCGGCTACGTACTGCCGGACCCTGTGGCAAGTCATCTCCTCGGCGAACGAGACGAAGATCCAGTCCTCCGCGCGCGCGCCAGGAACTTTTCGAGATCGGGCTTGCGCTGCCGCACGGGCAGGTCGAGATAGGCGGCATCGAAGACCAGCCGGGTGTGCCGCCGGTCGAAATGCACAGGGCCGGGAAACAGGTAGAGATGGTCGCTGGCCGGCAATGGCCGCGCGTCCGGCATCTCGACGGCCTGCAACGGAATGCGCTGGCGGATCAGCCAGGACGCGACGCCATGCACGAGCTTCAGCATCAGCTCGCGCCCGAGCATGCTGACCACGGGACCGGCCGGATTGTCCGCGAGCTCGACCATGCCGCTGGTGTCCTCGCGCCGGGATTCCACGCGGAAATCGTCGAGGATCAGGTGGAAGAACTGCCCGAAGCGGTGCAGCGCCACCTCGAGCCGTGGCGCGTCGAGCAGGCTCAGGCAGAGGTACTTGAGCGTGCCATTGCGCAATGGCCGGCTGAAAATGCCCGGCATCTCGTCGTCGAGTTCCTTGGCGAGCAGGCGGTACAGCGTCGAAAACTGTTCCTGCGTGACCCGTGCCGCGGGCTCGGCCAGCAACTCGGGCGCAATCCCCGAGCAGTCCGCCAGCCGGGCCATGGCCTCCGGATCGGCACCCGACAGGAAGCCATTGACGACGGAGATGGGAACGGTGGCGGAAAAGTCTTTCACGCGGGGCGCTGGCAATGCGTGCGAGGAATGAATGGCGGCTGGCGCATTTTGTCACAGCTGCCGCGCGCTGAGAATCGGCCAGGCTACGTGCTTGGCTTCGCTCCGCCGTCGTGCTGCACGCGCCATTTCGACACGCTGCAACCGAACTCGCCCCCGAACCAGCGCGAGAACGCGCTCAGCGACGAGAACCCGAGCAGCGTGGCGACCTCGGACAAGGGCCGTTCGCGGTTGTCGATATAACGCACCACCAGGGTGGCGCGCGCTTCATTGACGATGTCCGAATAGGTCCTGTCTTCTTGCGCCAGGCGCCGGTGCACCGTACGGCGATCGACACCCAGGTGCTGCGCAACGCGGTCGACCGAGCACATGCCGGTCGGCAGCAGCACATGGACGAGCTGGCGCACCTTGTCGGGCATCGTGGTGTTCGCCTGGGCCAGCAGGGTGCCGAGATAGCGCTTGACCTGCTGCGCCATCACCGGGTCGTAGGATGGCAGCGGCGCCTCGAGGTCCTCCGCAACGCAGACGATGCCATCGAAGTCCTGGTTGAACAGACTCGGCATGCCGAAGACCCGCAGAAACGTCGCCTGGCTGGCTGGCGCGGCATGCGTGAAGCAGATGCTGCGGGGCCGCCACGACGGCCCCAGGAACACGCTCAGCATGCGATAGATCACGCCGACCGCGAGGTCGGTGGCCTGGCGCAGCGTGCCCGGCACTTCGTTGAGGATATGCAGGCGGATCATCAGGAGGCCCTCGGCCTCCTCCATGCGCATCGCGAGCGCTTCGTTCTGCAGGCCCATGTAGCGCACCATCGACTCGAGCGCCCGCCGCAGCGTCGGCTGCTCGCGCACGACGAAGGCCAGCGGGCCCAGATTGGAGAACTGACGCAATTCGGCCATGCGCAGGCCGAAATCGTCGGCCTGCGCGGCGCGGGCGGAGTCATCCAGCAGGCGCCCGACCTTGTTCGCCGGCACGCGGATATCCGGATCGAGCAGCACATCGCGGCTGATCCTTGCCGCGCGAAGCTGCTGATGCGGATCGAGTCCCACGGCTCGGGCCACTTCCACATAGTTGGTGAGGCTGGCACTGCGAAGGTAGTAGGACATCGCGTTTTCCCTGACTGTCCCGAAATGTAAATCGATCGTCCCCGATCGTCAAATTTCTCTGCGCCATTGGCCGATACTTCTGGCATCGGAACAACGGTTCCCAGGACAACGCAAAGCGGCAGCATGCCACGTCGGCAGCCACGCATATATCAGGAGCAACGCATGCAATTCCTCGACGATTCCCTGCACCCCGAAAACCAGGACAAAGTGGTCATCACCGTGGCCCCGTACGGCCCCGAGTGGATGCCGCAGGACTTCCCGGAAGACATTCCGGTGACCATGGAAGAGCAGGTGCAGAAGGCCGTGGATTGCTACACGCCGGCGCCACCGTGCTGCACCTGCACGTGCGCGAGCTGGACGGCAAGGGCTCCAAGCGCCTGTCCAAGTTCAACGAGCTGATCGCCGGCGTGCGCGCCGCGGTGCCCGACATGATCATCCAGGTCGGCGGCTCGATCTCGTTCGCGCCGGAAGATGACGGCCAGGCCGCCAAGTGGCTGTCGGACGATACGCGCCACATGCTGGCCGATCTCGATCCGACGCCGGACCAGGTCACCGTGGCCATCAACACCACGCAGATGAACATCATGGAGCTGCTGTACCCCGAATACCTCGCGGGTACGTCGCTGTCCAACCCGGCGTTCATCGAAGCCTATCGCGAAATGACCGTGCCGGCAGGTCCGGGCTGGGTCGAAGAGCACCTGCGCCGCCTGAGCAACGCCGGCATCCAGCCGCACTTCCAGCTCACCGGCATCCATGCCATGGAAACGCTGGAGCGCATGGTGCGCGCCGGCCTCTACAAGGGCCCGCTGAACCTGACGTGGATCGGCATCGGCGGCGGCTTCGACGGCCCCAACCCGTTCAATTTCTTCAACTTCGTGCACCGCGCGCCGGACGGCTGCACGCTGACCGCCGAGTCGCTGCTGAAGAACGTGCTGCCGTTCAACATGATGGCGATGTCCATGGGCCTGCACCCGCGCTGCGGCATCGAGGACACCATCATCGACCAGCACGGCAACCGCATGACCTCGGTGCAGCAGATCGAGCAGTGCGTGCGCGTGGCGAAGGAACTGGGCCGCGAGATCGCCTCGGGCAAGGAAGCGCGCGAAATCTACCGCATCGGCACCTGGTACGACAGCGCCGACGAGACGCTGGAAGCCCATGGCATGGCCCCCAACCGCAAGGCCGGCCAGAAGAACCTGCCGCTGCGCAAGGCGGCCTGACGCGGGCGGCTGGCCGGTCCTGGGCGTTGCCCCGGACCGGCCACCGTACCGCAAGCTGTGCAAGCTGTGTCTCGAGCGAATGAAATCATGAACGCATCTACTTCCGTCGCGAATCCCTGCATCAATATCTGCCGCATGGACCAGGCGGGAAAGTACTGCCAGGGTTGCGGCAGGACCCTGGTGGAGATTGGCCGCTGGGAGCAGATGACCGATACCGAGCGTGCCGAGGTGATGGCCTCCGTGCCGGCACGCCGCTCACGGCGCAGCGTGCCGGCGCCTTGCGCCTGACCGCCGCGCGCACATTCTCCTGTGTCATCCCGCAGTTGCCATGAGTTGCCATGACTCCTTCCAATATTCTTTCGGTCGAAGCGTATTTCGACCTGATCTGTCCGTGGTGCCTGATCGGCAAGCGGCACCTTGAAAGCGCAATCGGCTTGCTCGCGCGTGAACGCCGGACGCGACGTCCGGGTCGAGTGGCGTTCCTACCCGCTCATTCCCGCGACACCGCCGGATGGCATCCCCTACCGCGACTTCTACGTCGCACGGCTCGGAAGCCCGCAAGCAGTAGCGGTACGCCAGGCGCAAGTCATCCAAGCCGCACGCGAAGCCGGCCTCACGCTGGCACTGGATCGAATCGAAACGTTTCCCAACACTGTACTCGCCCATCGCCTGGTGCGCTTCGTACGCAAGCAGGACGGAGCTGCCGTAGCCGCGACGTTGATCGACAAGCTGTTCACGCGCTACTTCATCGGCGGCGGCAACATCGGCGACGGACACGTGCTCGGCGAAGTGCTGGCCGAATGCGGCATTCAGGTACCCGCAGAAGAAAATACCCCCGTGCGACATGACATGGACTGGCTGCCCCCGCTGAACGGACCTGAAGATCCTGCGCCGCGCAGCGGTGTCGGCGTGCCGCACTTCATCTTCAATGGCACGCATAGCGTGTCCGGATCGCGGCCGCCTGCCGCGCTGCTGGAAGCCATGCAGCGGGCGCTTGCGCGGGCCAAGCAGATTGCCACCCGGGCGGCTGCCTGAACGGCCTGCGCCATTGCAGGAGCAAGGCCGTCCTGCAATGGCCGAACCTGCTGTACCCGGCGCCCGTCCCGTCCCATGGGGCGGCGGTCGCGGGCGCGTCAGATATCCATACTTACAACGGAGGAGACACCCCAACATGAAAAGACGCCCTGCCCTGCTTCGCATGCGCCGTGCCGCGCTCGCCACCGTCATGGCCCTGGCCATGCCCGCGGCCATGGCCTGGACCAGCAAGCCCGTGCGCCTGCTGGTGCCGGCCCCCGCCGGCGGCACCATGGATGTCATGGCCCGGCTGCTGGCCGACCAGCTTTCCGCTGACCTCGCAGCCGGTCATCGTCGACAACAAGGCCGGGGCCGGCGGCGGCATCGCCATCAATACGCTGCTCGCGGCGCCGGCCGATGGCCAGACCATCATGGTGACGGCAACCAACGTACTGACCGAAGTGCCGCATGTCATGAAGATGCAGTACGACACCATGAAGGACATCCGTCCGGTGGCTGCCATAGCGCGGTCCCGCATGGTGCTGGTCGGGGCGCCGACGCTGCCGGCCAAGGACCTGCCGGCCCTTGTCAGCTACGTCAAGGCGCATCCGGGCAAACTGAGCTTCGCGTCCTACAGCGCCGGGACGGCATCGCACTATGCCGGCATGATCATGAACCAGAAGGCCGGCCTGGACCTGCAGCACGTGCCGTTCGCCGGCTCGGTCCGGCGCTGACCCAGGTCATGGCGGGCAGATCGCTGTCATGTACGACGGCATGGTGACCTCGCTGCCGATGATCAAGGCCGGCAAGCTGCAGGCGTTCGCGGTCGCCTCCAAGAGCCGTTCGCCGCTGTTGCCGCAGGTGCCGACCTTTGCCGAACTCGGTTATGCGGACATGGATTTCAGCAACTGGATCGGCGTGGTCACGTCGGCGCAGGTGCCCGTCGAACTGGCGCAGAAGATCCAGGCTGCGGCGTACAAGGCTGCGGCGACCCCCAAGCTGCATGACCGCATGGAATCGATGGGCTATGAGCCGATGGCGCCCCAGACGCTGGCGCAGTTGAGCCAGTCGCTGCGGGCGGAGTATGAGCGCAATGGGCAGATCGTCAAGGCGTTCAATATTCAGCCTTGACGGGATTTTTCGATTGGTATTCAGTGGTCAGGAAGCGCTCTATGTTGGAAAGGGCGCTTTTTTTATATCCTGAAGGCCATGGCCCGCCGGCAGCACTGAACTCTCAGGTCAAGGCTTTTCCCTCGCGGAATCAGGTAGATAATGCCTTTATCCCCCTGACAAGCAAGGAGTGATGAAGTGACTGAACATTCATCCTCTGCGGCCGAGCCCGATCTCGCGCAAGGCGTTCCGTTGGAGAACGTCGTGGAAGGCGGCATCGTGAAGGGCCACGTTGGCGGCGAGCCGGCCTTGCTCGTCTGCCAGGCCGGCGAACTGTTTGCCGTCGGTGCGACCTGCACGCACTATGGCGCGCCACTGGCGGACGGCCTGCTGGCCGGCGAGACGATCCGGTGCCCCTGGCACCATGCCTGCTTCAGCCTGCGCACAGGCCTGCCCATCCGACCACCTGCCCTCGACGGCTTGAAACGCTGGCGCGTGGAGCGGCGCGACGGCCAGGCCGTCGTGTGCGAGGAACTGCCGGACACGCGACCGCCGCGGCTGGCCGCGGCACAACTGCCTGAATCCATACTCATCATCGGAGGCGGCGCAGCGGGAAATGCCGCTGCCATGACGCTGCGGCGCGAGGCTACGACGGTCCGGTCACCTTGTTGAGTGCGGATCCTTCCTTGCCGTACGATCGCCCGAATCTGTCAAAAGACTACCTGGCGGGCACCGCGCAGCCGGACTGGCTTCCTTTGCGGTCTGCGGAGTACTACGCGGACCACCACATCGACGCGAGATGCAGTCAGCGCGCGGTCCGGCTCGATCCTGCCGGGAAGACCGTCACGCTGGCGGACGGGAGCCAGATCCGCTATGGCGCGCTGTTGCTTGCCACCGGCGCCGAGCCGGTACGGCTTACGGTCCCTGGCGCGACCTTGCCGCATGTGTTCGTGCTGCGCTCGCTGGCCGACTGCGACACCCTGATAGCAAGCCTCGGAACCGCGCATCATTGTGTCGTGGTGGGCGCGAGCTTCATCGGACTCGAAGTCGCGGCCTCGTTGCGCACGCGGGGGCTGGAAGTGCATGTCGTCGCACCGGAAGCCTGTCCGATGGAGCGGGTTCTCGGCGCCGAGTTGGGCGACATGGTCAAGACGCTGCATGAATCGCACGGCGTGATTTTCCACCTCGGCGCCACCGTCTCGGAAATTGAAGCGGATCGCGTGAAATTATCGACGGGCGCGGAGTTGCGCGCCGACCTGGTGGTCACTGGCGTCGGGGTTCGCCCTGACGTTGCGTTGGCGCAAGACGCCGGCCTCGCCATGGACCGCGGCGTAGTGGTCGATGGCTATCTCCAGACCACTGCACCGGCCATCTACGCCGCCGCGACATCGCGCGCTGGCCAGACCCGAGAACCGGTGAGCGCATCCGCGTCGAGCACTGGGTAGTCGCCGAGCGCCAGGGCGTGGTCGCGGCGCAGAACATGTTGGGACGGCAGCTGCGTTTTGCGGCGGTGCCCTTCTTCTGGAGCCAGCATTACGACGTAGCCATCAACTATGTGGGCCACGCGGAGCAATGGGATCGCATCGACATCGACGGCGACCCTGGCTCGCACGCCTGCAAGGTGATCTATTGGCGCGGTGACCAGCAACTCGCGGTCGCAACGGTCGGACGCGACCTGGACAGTCTGCGCACGGAGATTGCATTCGAGCAGCAGACCCCGGCGTGAGCAGCGGCTCCTCGGGCCGCCGACCGCACCCGCAATGACGGAGGGTCTCGCAAGATGACGAAGCGGTTCAAGGTCGGAGACCATGTCAGCTGGAATTCCGAGGCTGGCCGGGTGTCGGGCACCATCATTGCCGTCCATAAGCAGGATTTCGACTATAAGGGGCATGTTCATCGCGCGTCGGAAGACGATCCTCAATATGAGATCAAAAGCGACAAGACCGACCATATCGCTGCCCACCGGGGCGCTGTGCTGGTGTTGACACCCTGCAAGGGCAGCGCGTGATACTTTTATGGTTCTTCATCGGTCGAGGCAAGGCGACGCGCAGCTCGTCGTCATCACGACGCAAGATGACGCCATCAGACGCACAAGAAAGGGAGGCACTCAAGTGGATAGCGGGATGGTCAAATCCGCAAATCGCGTATTCGATGTGCTGGAGCTGTTCGAGCGGGTGCGCCGGCCGCTGCGCATTGGCGAGATTGCCGAGCGCCTCGGCATCCCGCAATCCAGTGTCTCGATGCTGCTTCGGACCATGGTAGCGCGCGGCTACGTGGAGTTCGATGCGCAGATGCGGAGCTATTGCCCCTCCGTACGCGTGGCGTTCCTATGCGGCTGGACCACGAGAAAGCAAGGCGCCGGCGCGTCGGTCCACGATGCCATGCGCCGGCTCTCCAGCGAGACCGGCGAGACGGTGCTGCTGGGCCGGCAGAGCGGCAATATGCTGCAGTACCTGTCGGTCATTGAATCCAGCCACGCGCTGCGGCTGTCGGTCTCGTCGGGCACCTTCCGGCCGATGCACCGCACCGCCATCGGCATCATGCTGATGAGCCGGATGGAGGATGAACAGAGCGGGCGGCTGCTGCGCCGCTACAACGCGGAAGCCGCGCCCGGCGAGCCGCCGGCCCGGCCCACCGAGATCCTGCGCGCCGTGGAGCAGGCGCGCCGCCAGGGCTATTACGAGTCGGCCAGCCTGGCCACGCCGGGCGCGGTGTGATTGCCACGCTGGTGGCAACGCCGATACGCGGGCAATGGCTCGGGATCGGCATCGGCGGCCCGGTAGCACGCTTGCATGCGCGCCGCAAGAAGCTGCTGGCCGCCGTGCTGGCGGTGGCCCAGGACTGCTGAGCGCCGCCGGACCTGATTCAGCTGCGGGGTAATTCCCTGCGCGACCGGATGGCATCGAGCCGCGCCAGCAGGCGCGTGGCCTGCTCCAGATGCAGGCGCTCGACCATGCGCCCGTCCAGGTTGATCACGCCTGCCGCGGCGTGCTCCAGCCGCGCGAAGGCCGCAACGATCGCCTGCGCATCGGCTATGGCGGCTTCCGATGGGGTAAATGCGGCGTTGGCCGGGTCCACCTGCGACGGGTGAATCAGCGTCTTGCCGTCAAAGCCCATCCTGACCGATTGCAGGACTTCGCTGTCAAAGCCGGCACGGTCGCCGAAGTCGTTCCACACCCCGTCGAGCACGTCCGTGCCGTGGCGCTTGGCCGCCAGCACCACCGACATCAGCCAGGGAAGCAGATATGCTCGGTTCTCGCCCGGATACACCCCGGTCTCCTTGGCGAGATCATTGGTTCCCACGACCAGGCAGTCCAGCTGCAGCTGCTGTTTCGGCCCGCATGCAGGATGCCGTCAATGTGGTGGATCGCGGCAGCAGTTTCGATCATGGCCCAGAGCCTGGGTGCCGAGCCATCGACGATGGTGCCGAGCGCTGCGGCGAAGCGTTCGAGGTCGGCGCTGGTGTTGACCTTCGGCAGCAGGATCGCGTTCGGCCGGCAGCCGGCAGCCACGCGCAGGTCATCAGCGAACTCCGCGGTGTCCAGCGCATTCACGCGGATCACGGTCTCTTGCACCGCGAATGGCCGCGCAGCAAAGGCGCTGGCCAGATTCTCGCGGGCGTGGCCTTTCATCGCCGGCGCGACGCGTCTTCCAGGTCGAACACGATGACATCGCAAAGCAGGTTGCGCGCCTTTTCGATGGCGCGGGTGTTCGTCGCCGGCACGTAGAGCACGGAGCGGCGGGGGGCGGTTTGTTCATGGTCATGAGATAGAGCGGCAAGGGTTGAGCGGGTGCCACAGCGGCGGAGGTCGGGCGGCCAGCATGACCGCAGACGAAAGTTTCCGGCCCGCAGGCTTCCGCGGCTATCACATATGTGATCAACGCACCGGATCAGAATCCATCACATATGTGATGCCTTGCGTTGCCGCATTCGCCAATACTCGGTCCATCGACAACAACACGGCGCCGGACAAAGCGGCGATGCCTCCGAGTGGAACCTGACCATACCTTCGACAAAACAGCGGACGGCATCGGCTTCACCCGGGCGCTGGCCGGCTGGATCAGCACGGTCGACGATGCCGCGATCGGCACACCGGCGTTCGCGTGGGCACGGCATGCCATGCTCGACTGGATCGCGGTCACCGTCGCTGCCGCCCGGGAGCCGCTGGTGGAAATGCTCACCGCCGAATATGGGAGCCCGCAGGCGTTGCCGTGCGCGCTGGTGGGCAGCCCGCTGCGCGCCGACGCGGCGCAGGCCGCGCTCATCAACGGTGCGGCCGGCCACGCCCTCGATTTCGACGACGTCACCTCGGCGATGCACGGCCATCCGACGGTACCCGTGGCGCCGGCCGCGCTGGCTGTGGCACAGGCTGCCGGCGCAAGCGGCAAGGACCTGTTGCGCGCGCTGATCCTGGGACATGAAGTCGAAAGCCGGATCGGCGAAGTGGTCGGCGCGGAACAGTATCGCCTCGGCCTGCACCCAACCGGGACCACCGGCGCGCTTGGCGCGGCCGCCGCATGCGCGAGGCTGGGTGGGCTCGACCCCACCGCGACGGCCCATGCACTGGGGCTGGCCGCGACGCAGGCGGCCGGGCTCAAATGCATGTTCGGCACGATGGCCAAGCCGCTGCACGCCGGCAAGGCCGCCATGAACGGCGTGATGGCGGCGCGGCTGGCGGCGCGAGGGTTCACTGCGAATCCCTGCGGCATCGAGTGCGAACAGGGCTTTGGTCGCACCCAGCGCCCGCGGCACCGGCGTTCCCCACGACTTTCGAGCGCCGCGCAGGCATGGCCATTGAACGCACCTTGTTCAAGTTCCATGCCTCCTGCTACCTCACGCATTCCACCATCGAAGCCGTGGGCCAGCTATGCCGCGAGCACCGGATCGACCTGGACGCGCTGGAGTCGATGACGATCTTCGTGTCTGGTCCGCATCGTGGCGTGTGCGATATCCCCAGTCCGCAGACTGGCCTGGAGATCAAGTTCGCGATCCACCATCTGGCTGCGCTGGCGATGGACGGCGCGCCCACTGCGTCGCTCGCAGTGTATTCGTCCGAGACCGCGCACGCGCCGCGCTACGTCAGGGCGCGGCAGCGGATCGCACTGGAGGTCGTGCCCGGCGCGGACCGCAACGCCGCCACGGTCGAGATCCTCACGACCGACGGCCGCACGCTGCGTGGGCAGGCCAACGTCGCTGTGCCGGCCTCGGACCTTGGCATGCAATGGCGGCGCCTGGTCGACAAGGCGCAGGCCATCGTGGTGCCGCGGGTCGGCGCGGCCAAATTCGCCAAGCTGGTGTCGGTGGTGGAGACGCTGGACCGGCTTCCTTCTGTCGAACCCTTGTTTGAGGCAATCCAATGACATCTATCGATCCCGCTGCCGAGACCGCTGTTGACCCGGTCGTCAGTCGCCTGAAAGCCAACGCCCAGTTGCGCAGCCGTGGCAACCGCTACGAGGACTTCGAGCCCGGCAGACTCTTCGAGCATCACTGGGGCCGCACCGTGACCGCGTCGGACAACACCATGTTCTCCGTGCTGACCCTGCAGTACAACCCGCAGTACACCAACGAGGCAGTGGCGCGGGCCAACGGGCACCCCGGCGTGCCGGTCAATCCGCTGCTGGTGTTCAACACCGTGTTCGGCTTGTCGGTGGAAGACCTGTCCGAGGGCGGCGGTCCGTTTCTCGGCGTGGACGAGCTGGCGTACCTGCAACCGGTCTACCCCGGCGAGACGCTCTATGCCACCTCCGAGGTGGTGTCGCGCCGGCCCGCCAGCAACCGAGCGGGCTACGGCATCGTGACGTGGCACACGCGCGGCACCAATCAGCAGGGCGATGCAGTCATCGAGTTCAAGCGTTCGAATCTGGTCAGGATGAGGGGATAAACATGTCAGGAGACGGTCTGGGTTACATGACGGAAGCGCGCCGCATGATCCGCGATGCGGCGCGTGAATTCACGATGAAAGAGGTGCTGCCGGTGGCCAATGCACTGGACGGCCCAGATGCCGAGATTCCAATGTCGCTGCGCGACAAGCTGGCCGAGATGGGCTACTTCGGCATCACCATCCCGGAGGAGTACGGCGGCCTGGGCCTTGGCATTTTCGAGTACTGCCTGATTTGCGAGCAGCTGTCGCGTGGCTGGATGTCGGTGGCGTCGATCGTCGCCCGTGCCCAGGGCGGCTGGATCATGAAGTCGATGCCAGAGGACATGCGGCAGGAATATTTGCCGCGCGTGGTGCGCGGCGAGTTCCTTAATGCAAGCGCGCTGTCCGAGCCGGATACAGGATCCGATCTGGCCTCGATTTCGTGCCGCGCAGTGCTGGACGGCGATGAATGGGTGCTGACGGGCAACAAGTACTGGTGCACCTTTGCCGACGGCGCGACTACCTGATCCTGTTTGCGCGCACCTCGCGCGCCGCCGTCGCCCGACAAGCGCTGGGAAGGCATCTCGTGCTTCATGATCGAGAAGCAGCGCGGCGGCTTCCCCCCGGGGATGACCGGCTCCCCGATTCCCAAGATCGGGTACTTCGGCTGGAAGACCTTCGAGCTGGCGCTCGATGGCGTGCGCGTGCCCAAGCGCAACCTGATGGGTCCGGAAGGCAAGGCCTTCCTGCTGATGGCCAAGGGGCTGGAAGGCGCGCGTGCGCATACCGCGGCCCGGGCGATCGGCCTTGCGCAGGGCGCGCTCGAAGACGCAATCGCCTATTCGCTGGAGCGCCGCCAGTTCGGCATGCCGATTGCCGAATACCAGGCGATCCGCTTCAAGATCGCGACCATGGCCACCGAGATCGAGGCCGCGCGGCAATTGCTCTATTTCGTCTGCAACGAAATCGACAGCGGACGCCGCTGCGACAAGGAGGCGTCGATGGTGAAGTACTTTGCCTCGGAAATGGCCGAGCGCGTGACTTCGTCCGCGCTGCAGATCTTCGGCGGCGCCGGCTATACCAAGCTGTTCCCGGTGGAGCGCTACTGGCGCGATGCGCGGCTCACCAAGATCTTCGAGGGTACTTCCGAAATCCAGCAGCGCATCATCGCCAACAGCCTGCTCGGCAAGTCCGAGGTCGAAGGGATGATCGCCAGCCGTGCGTTCGGCAATCAGGCCCGCCAGGGAAAGGAGGCAGCATGAAGCTTTCCGCACTCACCAGTCCCGACGGCTACTTCGAGCACTTCGAGACCGGCATGCTGATCCGCCATGCGCGCGGCAAGACTGTGACCGAGATGGACAACGTCATGCTGACCAATATGGTCATGAACACGGCCGAGGGGCACTTCAACGAAGATGCCATGCGCCGTGCCGCCGGCGGCATCTTTGCCCAGCGCGTAGTGTTCGGCGGGATCAACCTGTCGATGGTGCTCGGGCTGGCTGCACAGGACACCGCCGAGCACTGCCTGTGCGAACTGACGCTGGACAAGATCCGCCTGTCGAATCCGGTCTTTCACGGCGACACGCTCTACGCCTTCACCGAGGTACTGGGCAAGGAAGACGCCGGGCGCGAGGATGCGGGCATCGTCCGCTTCCGCCACTACGGCGTGAACCAGGACGACAAGCTGTGTGTGCAGGCGGAGCGCACCGCGCTGATCAAGCGCAAGAGCCACTGGGGTGCGCGATGAGCGCAGACGGCCGCGCAGGTGACCCCGCAACCGGCGCACTCGAGGGCATGGTGGTGCTCGACCTGACCCAGATGCTGGCCGGCCCGTATTGCTCGATGATGCTCGCAGACCAGGGCGCGCGCGTGATCAAGATCGAGCCGCCCGGCGGCGACCAGACCCGGCGCAATGGCCCGCATCTCGACGGCGCGCTGCGGATGGAGTCAGGCGGCTATGGCGGCTACTTCGGTTCCATCAACCGCAACAAGGAATCGCTGGTGCTGGACCTGAAGCAGCCTGCGGGGCGCGCGGCCCTGCTGCGGCTCGTGCGTGGCGCCGACGTGCTGGTCGAGAACTACCGTGCTGGCGTGATGGAGCGCTTCGGGCTCGGCTACGAACGGCTCACCGAGGAGAACCCGAAGCTGGTGTACGCGGCGTTGCGGGGCTTCGGCGATCCGCGCAGCGGCGAGAGCGCCTACGCCGGTTGGCCCGCCTACGATCCGGTCGCGCAGGCAATGGGCGGGATCATGGGGATTACCGGGCCGCAGCGCGGCGGCGCGCCGACCAAGATCGGCCCGGGCGCGGAGACATCGTGCCGGCGATGTTCCTTGCCTACGGCATCGCGGCAGCCTGCTGGCACGCCCAGCGCACCGGCCGCGGCCAGTTCGTGGACGTGGCCATGGTCGATGCTGTGCTCGCAGTGTGCGAGCGCATGGTGTTCCAGTACAGCACCACCGCGCAGGCGCCGGGTCCGGAGGGCAACGGCCACCCGCTGCTCTGCCCGTTCGGGCTCTTTCCGGCCAGCGACGGCTTTATCAGCCTGGGCGTGCCTAACGACCGCTTCTGGCAACTCCTGGTGGCACGCATGGGCAATCCGCCATGGGCCGGCGATGCGCGCTTTGCCACCAACGAATTGCGCGTGCGACACCGGGCCGAGGTGGAGCAGGCGGTCGGCGCCTGGACCGTGCGCCACACCAAGCGCGCGCTTGCCGAGATGCTGGGCGGCGAAGTGCCGTTCGGTCCGGTGTTCGATGCCGCCGACATCTTCGACGATCCGCATTTCCGCATTCGCGGGATGCTGGTCGAAGCCGAGCAGCCTGGCGCTGCGCGCGCACTGACCATCGCGGGCAGCCCGGTGCGCATGAGCGCCACGCCCGGCGGCGTACGGCATCGGGCCCCGATGATCGGCGAGCACACGGACCGCACGCTGGCCGACCTCGGCTTCGATGCCGCGGAGATCGCCGCGCTGCGCGCGGACGGCGTGGTGCAGTAAGCAGTCTGGCCATGCCGCGAGAACTGACCCACAACCCTAATACAACCAGCAGGAGACAACATCATGCAGGAACGAACCAGGCGGCTGCGCCGTTGCCAGCTGTCCGTGCCGGGCTCGAGCGAGAAGATGATGGCGAAGGCCGCGGGCATGGGCGTCGACTTCGTCTTCCTTGACCTGGAAGACGCCGTGGCGCCGAGCGAAAAGCGCCCGGCGCGGCGCAAGATCGTCGACGCCTGAACGGGCTCGACTGGGGGCGCACCACGCGCTGCGTGCGCATCAACGACCTGACCACCGAGTATGCCTACGAGGACATCATCGAAGTGGTGGAAGGCGCGGGCCGCAACCTCGACGTCATCATGCTGCCCAAGGCCATGTCGGCGGCGGACGTGCAGTTCGTCGACAAGCTCCTGTCGATGATGGAGAAGAAGCTCGGCCTGCGCCACCGCATCGGCATCGACGTGCTGATCGAAGAGGTGGAGGCGATGATGAACGTCGAGGCCATTGCCGCATCGACGCCGCGCCTGGAATGCCTGATCTTCGGCATGGGCGACTACTCCGCCAGCCAGGGCGTGTCGATGCGCGACATTGGTGGAAGCGGCGGCTATCCGGGAGACATCTGGCACTACCAGCGCCAGCGCCTGACGATCGCCGCGCGCGCCAACCGGCTCGACGCCGTCGACGGCCCGTTCGCCGACTTCCGCAGTCCCGACGCATTCCGCGAGGAAGCCCGCCGCGCCATGATCCTCGGCATGGTCGGCAAGTGGGCCATCCATCCCTCGCAGGTCGAACTCGCCCAGGACGTCTTCTCGCCCTCGGCCGCCGACGTGGCGCGCGCCCGCGACATGATCCGCGCCTATGACGAAGCCCTGTCCCAAGGGCTCGGCGCGGTTCAGTACGAAGGCAAGATGATCGACATCGCTTCGGTCCGCATCGTCAGGAACCTGGTGCAGCGGGCGACCTGATCGGCATGTAGTGACCTGTCCATTGTTCTGGCTGCGGCGCATCGCCGCGGCCCGCCCCTTGCCTGCGAGCCTCGCGGGCAAGGCTGCCTGGAGTCTTCAGGAGTCAACCTATGCGTTCCCTTCCTCGTCCGGGCAACGACCTGCCCGCGGATACCGTCAACCTTCGCCGGCGCAGGGTGCTCGGCGCAGCGACCGGGGCGGCTGCCCTGCCCTGGCTGCTGCCACGCCCCGCGCTGGCCGCCGACTGGCCCTCGCGCCCCATCCGGATCATCGCGGCGCAGGCGCGGGCTCGTCCAACGATAGCACCGCGCGCGCCTTTGCGGAGTTCTTTTCCAGCAAGCTGAAAGTACCGGTAGTGGTGGAGAACAAGCCCGGGGGCATCGGCATGATCGCTGCGGAAGCGGTGGCGCGCGCCAGGCCAGACGGGTACACGCTGCTTTGCACCTTGCACAGCCAACTGGCACAGGCGCCGGTGTTGCTGAAGAAACCGCCGATCGATCCCTCACGCGACCTCGCGCCGGTGGCGTCCATCAGTACCGGCGTCGGCGTGATGGTCGCGACCAAGGGGCTGCCGGCCAGCACCTTCAAAGAGCTGATCGCACTGGCGCGCAAGCGGCCCGTCAGCGTGGGCAACTACGGCATCGGCTCGGGCTGGCAGTTAATGGTGGCGCAACTGAAGAAGCTGACGGGGGCCCAGCTCGATATCATCAACTACAAGGGCACCGGCGCGATGATCGGCGACCTGCTGGCTGGCCATATCGATATCGGCGCGGGCTCGCTGCTCGGCATGTCGGGCGGGCTCGCTTCCGGCGGCCTCAAGCCGCTGCTGGTGATCTCCGGGCCGCGCACCGAGAAGCTGCCCGGCGTCCCGACCTGGGCTGACGAGGGCATCACCGACCCGATCTTCGGCAACCTGGCCGAGTGCAATATGTTGCTGGGCCCCGCCGGGTTGCCCCCCGGGATCATAACCAGCCTGGCGACGCTGGTACGGCAGTCGGTCGCCGAGTCGGAGGCCGTCAGGAACGTGCGCGATCAGCTTGGCAGCCAGGACACGCCTCTTACCGGCGAAGCTCTGCAGCAGTTCATCGCGCGCACGTGGCCGACCTACCAGGCCATGACGAAGACGGTGGGGTTGAAAATTCAGTGAGACCCGTGCTGGCGCCGGCAGATTGATGGCCAGGCGCCAAAGCAAAAAACGCTGGTCCCCCTTCAAAGACCAGCGTCCAAACTTCCCTTCCTACCCTTCAGACTGCCTGTTCCCGCAGTTGCTTCTTGTTGATCTTCCCCACACTGGTTTTCGGAATCTCCGCTACGAACGCGATCCGTTCCGCTTCCGGCACCGCGTACTTGCTGATGCGTTGTGTATCCACATGCCCGAGCAGTTTTTCGCGGATGGAATCCGCGCCAACCTCCGCCCCGGCCTTGCGCACGACAAACGCCATCGGCCGCTCGCCCCACTTGGCATCGGGCACGCCGATCACCGCGCATTCCTGCACGCCGGGCACTTCACCGATGAGGTTCTCGACTTCGATCGACGACACCCATTCGCCGCCGGTCTTGATGACATCCTTGATGCGGTCGACGATCTGCACGAAGCCGTCCTGGCCCATGACCGCGACGTCCTGCGTATGCAGGTAGCCGCCCGCCCACAGTTCGTCCGACGCTGCCGGCTTCTTGAAATACGACTGCGTCAGGTACGGCGCGCGCAGCACGATCTCGCCGCGGCTTGCACCGTCGCGCGGCAGGTCCTGCATGTCTTCGCTGACGATGCGGAAATCCACCATCGCCACCGGGCGCCCCGTCGAGCAGCGCATGCGGACTTCATCGGCGCGGTCCGCGGGCGTCACGCCTGGAGGCAACTGCGCCAGCGAAACGATCGGGCCGGTCTCCGACATGCCGTATCCGGCAAAGATGTCGATGCCGCGGTCGAGCGCTGCCTCGCACAGTGCCGGTGGCAACGCGGAACCGCCGATGATGATTTTCCAGCCGGAGAGATCCTGCGCGCTGTCCTGCGAGGACTGCAGCAGCATCTGCAGGATGGTCGGCACGCAATGCGAGAACGTGACCTTCTCCTCCTTGCGCAGCTCAGCAGCATGTCCGGCGCGTAGCGGCCAGGCAGCACGGTGCGCAGGCCCAGCATGACGGCGACGTACGGTATGCCCCAGGCCAGCACGTGGAACATCGGCGTGATCGGCATGTACACGTCTTCGCGATGCATGCGCTGTCCTTCGCGCGGCGAGCAGAGGCTGGTGGACGTGGCCAGCGTGTGCAGCACGATGTCGCGATGGCTGTAGCAAACACCCTTCGGATCGCCGGTGGTACCGGTGGTGTAGAAAGTCGCCGCCTTGGTGTTCTCGTCGAACTCCGGGAAATCGAAATCCGGCGACGCGGCCGCCAGCAGCGCCTCGTACTCACCCACGAAAGGCAGATCCGTCTGCGGCGCGGGCTGACCATCGGCCAGCAGCACAAAGCGCGGATTGCACGTGAGCTGGCCGTGGATCTGCTCGAGCACCGGCACGAAGTCCGGATGCACCAGCACGATGTCCGCGTCGGCGTCGTTGAGTGTGTACAGGATCTGCTGCGGCGACAGGCGTACGTTCACGGTGAACAGCGTTGCGCCCATCATCGGCACGCCGAAATAGCACTCGAGATAGCGATGGCTGTCCCAGTCCATCACCGCCACGGTGGATCCATGCTTCGCGCCGAGCGAGGACAGCGTCGACGCAAGCTGGCCCACGCGGCGGCGAAAGTCGCGGTACGAGTAGCGCATCTCGCCACGGTAGCTGATTTCCTGGTCGCCGTAGAGGCTCAACGAATGAATCAGCAACTGCTTGACCAGTAGCGGATAGGAGTACGCCGATGGCGTGGATACGATCAGGTTTTGCTGCATCTAGTGTCTCTCTCCGCTCTATTTAGTACGGCTTGCTGCCGATGATGCCGGCGCGTTCCATCTTGCGGTGGCAAGGCGGATAGTCCATCACGGCATAGTGCTGGGTGGCGGTGTTGTCCCAGATCGCCACGCTGTTCGGTTCCCAGCGCCAGCGCACCTGGTACTCGGGAATGTAGGCCTGGCTGAGCAGGTAGCGCAGCAGGTCAGGCGCACCAGGGTTGGCGTCCTGGCCGAAGCGCACGCGTTCCGGCGTATGGAAGTTGGTGAAATGCGTCGCGAATGCATTCACGTAGAGGATCTTCTCGCCGGTTTCGGGATGCGTGCGCACTACCGGATGCTCGGCATCCGGGTACTGTGCCTTGAGCGCGAGGCGCTTCTCGATCGGCATGGCCGCACCGAAGCTCGCCTCGATGCTGTGGCGTGCGCGCAGGTCGGCGATCTGCGTCTTGATATGTTCGGGCAGGCGCTCATAGGCGAGCGCCATGTTCGCCCACATCGTGTCGCCGCCGACCGGCGGGCATTCCACGCAGCGCAGCACGGCACCAAACTGCGGCGCTTCGCGCCACGTGGTGTCCGAATGCCACGCGTTCTCGTAACGATCGTTCGGTTGGTCCGGCGTCTTGTAGATGCGGACCAGGCCCGGATGCTCGGGGTCGCTGCCCGCGACGGGGTGGTCCTCCAGGTCACCGAAGCGGCGTGCGAACGCCACATGCTCGGCACGGCTGAATTCCTGGTCGCGCAGGAACAGCACGCGATGCTGCAGCAGCAGTGAACGGATTTCAGCGAAGAGTCCGTCATCACGGACAGCGTCGGCGAGATTCACGCCGACCAGTTCCGCGCCCAGCGCACAGGTAAGTTGCTTGACTCGCATGGCCGGCTCCTCAGATGACAAAGATCGACGAACCGGTGGTCTTGCGCGACTCCAGGTCCCGATGCGCCTGCACTGCGTCTTCCAGCGCATAGCGCTGGTTGATCTCGATCTTGATCCGGCCCGCGCCCACGTGCCCGAAAATCTCGGCGGCCAGTTCGGCCTTCTCCGCAGGGTCCGCGATGTAATCGGCCAGTGCCGGACGCGTCAGGAACAGGGAGCCCTTCATTGCCAGCAGCACGGGGTCAAACGGCGGGATCGGGCCGGACGCTGTGCCGACGCACACCATGGTGCCGCGGCGCTTGAGCGAATCCAGCGACCCCATGAAGGTGTTCTTGCCCACGCTGTCGAAGACGACCGATACGCCGACACCGTCGGTCAGTTCGCGCACGCGCTTGGCCACGTCCTCATGGCTGTAGTTGACGATGTGGTCGCAACCATGGGCACGCGCGACTTCGGCCTTGGCCTCGCTCGATACCGTGCCGATCACCGTCAGGCCGAGCAGTTTCGCCCATTGCGACACGATCAGGCCGACGCCGCCCGCTGCCGCGTGCAGCAGGATGGTGTCGCCAGACTTGAAGTTGTAGATGCGGCGCATCAGGTACGCGGACGTCAGCCGCGCATGGTCATGGCGGCGGCGGTTTCAAAGCCGATGGTCTCGGGCAGCCGGATCAGCGCGCGGCTGGCACAAGGCGCTCGGTGCTGTACGCGCCGAGCGTGTTGACGAAACCGGTATAGGTCACGCGGTCGCCCACCGCTACATTGCTGACACCGGCGCGACCGCCTGCACCACGCCGGCCGCCTCCACGCCCATGCCGGCGGGCAGCGGAACCGGGTAAGTACCGTTGCGGAAATAGGTGTCGGCATAGTTCAGGCCAACCGCCACGTGGCGGATGCGCACCTGGCCCGGCCCCGGATCGCCCACTTCCATGTCTTCGTAGCGAAGGACCTCCGGTCCACCGGTCTCGTACATCCGCACGACTTTTGCCATCTGCTGTCTCCTTGATCTCTCGTCGGCGCAATGGGCGCCGCTCATGCCGTGAACTGTAGGAGTTGCCGAAGGGCGCCGCTTTGCATTGGCTTCCGCCGACTTTGCATTTCATGCCACGACCGCCTATGATGCCGCTGCGAAGACAACGCGGACGCCGCCGCACGGCGCGCACCGCACACAGAACAAGATCGAGAGACAAGCCTTGGACACGCTGGTGCGCGCAGCCGCGCTGACCAATTTCTTTGAAGTCGCCCGGGACCTCGGCCTCAACCCGCAGCCGCTGCTGCGGGAGGCCCGGCTAAGCCGCGCACTGCTGAGCGATCCTGACCAGCGCGTGTCGGTCAACGCCGGCGCCAGGCTGCTCGAACTTGCAGCCCAGGCCTCTGGATGCGAAACGTTCGGGCTGCGCATGGCGGAATCGCGCCAGCTTTCCGACTTCGGCGTGATGAGCCTGCTGATCAGCCAGCAGCCTACGCTGCGCGACGCGCTGGCCACGATCATCCGCTACCGGCACCTGGTCAACGAGTCGCTCGCCATCCTGCTCGAAGACGCCGGCAAGGTTGTCGTCATCCGCCAGGAGGTGGTGCTCGATACGCCTTCCCGGCAGGCCAGCGAACTGGCGCTCGGGGTGGTGTTCCGCCTGTGCCGTGCGCTGCTCGGTGCGCACTGGCATCCGCTCAATGTCAATTTCACGCACGCTGCCCCGGTGGACCTGCAGGTCCACCGGCGCCTGTTCGGCTGCCCGCTCGAATTCGACAGCGAGTTCAGCGGAATTACGTGCCTGTCGGCCGATCTCGACGCGGCCATCCCGACCGCGGATCCGGGTATGGCGCGTTATGCGCAGCGCTTCGTCGACACGCTGCCGCGCGTGAATGCCCCGTCGATCGGCCGCGACGTGCGCAGTGCCGTGTACCTGATGCTGCCCATGGGCCGCGCGACCTGCGACGGCGTGGCGCAGGGCCTTGGCCTGAGCTGCGTACCATGCAGCGCCAGCTCGACGAGGCCGGCGAAACGTTCACGGACATCCTGAACGAAGTGCGCCGCGAACTTGCGCGGCGCTATGTGGAGAACCCGCAGTACTCGCTGCTGCGCGTCGCTGAACTGCTCGGCTACGGCTCCGCAAGCTCGTTCACGCGATGGTTTTCCGCCCAGTTCGGTGAAGCACCCGTGGTCTGGCGGCGCAGGCACGGCGCGCGCGCGCCGCAGCCTGCGCAGAGCGAGCCGTAGTTTTAATGGCTGCTCTTGGGCGTGACAGAAACCGCCAATGCTTCGGTGTAGACCGCCTGCACCTGGTCGCCCTTGCGGATGCCCTTGAGCTGCTGCGGATCCTCGACGTGCAGATCCACCATCCTGCCCTTCGGCCCTTTCAGGGTCACCTTGCCGGTCTTGGTGTTCACCGAGACGACATCCGCCGTAACAGTCACCTCGCGCCCGACCATGCCTCCGGGCTTGGCACCGGGCTCAGCCCTGTCCTCGACCTGGCGCTCGGTGCTGGAGCGCATGCCGGTCTGCCTGGTCAGGTTGACCGACAAGGCCTCCTTGTATTCGGCCGTGACCACGTCGCCAACCCGGAGCTGGTCGAAGTTGCGCACCTCGTCGCCGATCTGCACGTCGGTGACCTTGCCCTGCTTGTTCTTCAGCGACACGGTCCGCGTGGCGGCGTCGATCGCCGTGATCGTCGCCGTGGATTTGACCGTGCCGGTCACCATGGCAGCGCCCACGCCCGATGCCGCTTCCACACGGGTTTCGGGCTGGGCCATGGCCACGTGGGATGCCGCGGCCAGGACGGCTGCTACCAGTACCTTGCTGGGGTTCATGCTTGCTCCTTGCACCAGGTTGGGAATACCGCGCGGCGGTTCCGCGCGGGGGCTACAACATGCGTGCCGCCTCGTCCAGCAGCGTGGCCTGCGACAGCATGCCGGCCCGCGCGTACCGCACGATCGAAAACCACCGCACGACCGGCGGATCGCCCGGCACATGCGCGCAAAGCAACTCAAGGTCGTCGCCGGGCACGGTGCTGTCCGCGGGCAGCACCACGTTCACCTGGCTGAGGCGGATGCGGCGTCTTTCGACATGCAGGCGGTTGGCGGCATCGCCGAGCACTTCGCCGAGGCATTCGAGCTGCCGCGCGAGCGTGTCGCCAGCGTGGCCAAGCGCGGCCAGTTCGCTGTCGTTGCTCGCAATCTCGTCCCTGACGGCCTGCACGGTCGTCCCATCGACGACTTCGCCGCCCACCATCGAGCGCAAGCCCGCACCCTGCCGCTCATAGAGTCTGAGCTGCGCCCTGAGCAGGCCGAGTTCGCGCTCCAGCGTATCGCGCCGGCCCTGGCCGGCCGCATACCGTGCCATGGCTTCGATGGCAAGCTGGTCCAGCATGCGCAGCACGAGCTCGGTACGCAGGGCCGCGTCCGATTCGGCGCAGATTCTGACCTGGTAGTCGCTGAACGACACCAGGGTCTGGGGCACGTCCGAGTGCATGACTTCGCCTTCGAGCGCCACGCCGAGCGTGCGGCGCTCGTTCATGGCCATGCCGAGCACGGCATATGCCCACTCCACCTGCGGCTTACGGTCGAAGAACTCACGCAGGTCCGGGGAACGGCTGAAGGCACGGGTTACATCCGCAGGCGTGCCGAAGTACGCATGGATGAGCGGGTCGTCGGCCCAGGCGGCCTCGCTCGCCTCGCGCGGCGCGGGCAGCCCCATCACGGTGGCGCGAATGGCTTCCACCGCCGTGCCAAGCCGTGACGCCAACCGCTTCTCGTAGTGCGGGACCAGCCGCAGGCGCGGGCTCAGTGCCGTCACGCGCTCGGTCAGTGCGGCCAGCTCCTTGTCGTCGCGGCGCCGCGGCGGACGGCCGCGGCGCTGGATCCACCTCAGAAAGCCCATGGCGGCACCTGATGGTGAGTAACCGGCGTTACCTGAACCGCTCGGCCATGACCATCGCGTTGATCTGGTGTCCCTTCCAGAACATGCCGTGGATGCGGGGCTGGAGCTTGCGCAGCGCTTCGGGGTCTAGCGTATTGAAGACCACCGTCACGCCCGGATGCGTGCCATCGCCAGCCACATGTTCGATCTCGTCAAAGGCCGGCAGGCCATACTTGGTCAGAAAGTCCCGGACCTCCTCGTCGGTGGTACCGGGATCGATGTTTCCCAGAAACAACACGGCCATGATGTGCTCCCTCTTCCTGTTACGGCCGTTTTTGTGGCCGCATCGTCATATGTTTTAGTTCATCCGTGGTGGAGTACAAGGCAGCCGCGTTGGTATCGGATCTCAATTCTTGTCCATGGAAGTCCCAATCGCGAAACCGCGCGGCACCGGCGGTGCCATGCAACTGCCGTTTCCGCTTTGACATACTAGGCCCGCCGTCGTTACGCTTAGTCTAGTCCGCCGCGAATGCCGGCGGCGTTCCTTTCGCCGGAGCCTTATGCGCAAGCCTCTCCCGTTGTTGCTCACCGGCCTGACGGCACTGGGCCTCGCCACCATCTGCCTGGCGCAGTCCGCCCCGGGCCAGGGAGCCGCAAACGCTATATCCGAGGCCGTACAGGAAGGCAGCAACCCCTATCGCCGCCGCGGGCGGCAGCACCGACCCCGAGGAAGCCAGGCGGGCCAAGTGCGAGGCACTGAAAGAAGAATACAACGCGACGTCGAAACAGCGGACCTACCAGTCGCCTGGCACCTCGACGCAGAATGCGCAAGGACGTCCGGTCCCGAAGATCGAACGGGACAAGACGCGCAAGTCGCTGCAGGAAACGTATCGCGCCAATTGCACCTGATCGCGCTAGGAACAGACGTGCTTTCTTGGCGCCAAGGAACGGGCTTTCCTGTCAGCCTCGTTGCGGTCGCCATGCGGGAACTGCCGATGTCAGCAACGACGACAGTGCAGCGGTGCGCACTTTTCTGCAAATATGATTGCCGCAGAAGCGCAAACTGAGGCGCCCGCAACGCCGGGGCAGACCGGCCTGCGGCGCATGCGCATGACGGCGACCGCCATCCTGGCGGCCATGCTGGGACTGCTGGTGCTCAGCGCTCTGGGCCAGGCTCGCTATCCTTGGCTCGCCTGGGTGCGCGCCTTTGCCGAAGCCGGCACCGTGGGCGCAGTCGCCGACTGGTACGCGGTGGTCGCGTTGTTCCGCCGCCCGTTCGGCCTGCCGATCCCGCATACGGCGATCATTGCGCGCAACCAGATGCGCATCGCCGACAGCCTGGGCAGCTTTGTCGAGCAGAACTTCCTCGCACCCGAACTGATCGTCGACCGGCTGCGCGCGCACAACATGGCAAAGGTCGCCGCGAGCTGGCTGGCCAGTCCCGTCAATAGCCGCACGCTGGCGGATCCCGTGGTGGATTCGCTGCCCGCATTGCTGCGGGTGCTCGACGATGACAGCGTCGCGCGGCTGTTCGAGCGCAGTGCCCTGCCCTGGCTACGTACACTCGATGTCTCCGCATTGGCCGGCAACCTGCTGCAGGTACTGACCGAGCAGCAGCGGCATCAGCCGTTGCTCGATCGCGGCCTGCGTGCCGCCGAACAATGGCTCACAGCGAATTCTGGCCTGCTGCAGGCCAAGTTCAGCGAGGCATCGCGCTACACGCCGGTCCGCCTCGACGCCTACATCGTCAACAAGTTCGTCGAAGGCGTGATCGCACTGCTGCATGAAGTCCGCTCCGCGCCGGACCATCCGCTGCGGCTGCAGCTCGACGAAGCCATGCAAGCGCTCATCGTCCGCCTGCGCACGTCCGAGCGCTACCGGCGCACGGGCAGGCTGTGGATGCGCGACTGCATCCGCTACCTGAAGCGCGAGGACAGCTATCGCATGCTGTGGCACCGTCTGCGCGTGTGGCTCAGTACCGAAGCAGTGCGTGAGGATTCCTGGCTGCGCGCCATGGTCGCAGACATGCTGGCGTCGCTCGGCGCGAGCGTCCGGGATGATCCGGCCCAGCAGGACAGGCTCAATGCGTGGTGGCTGCAACTCGTCCATGCGGCAGTCATCCGCTATCGCCATCAGGTGCCCGCGCTGATCGCCGAAGTCGTGAAGAGCTGGGACCTGACGAGATCACGAGAAAGATCGAGTCCGAAATCGGCCGCGACCTGCAGTTCATCCGCATCAACGGCACGATCGTCGGCGGCACGGTAGGCGTGTTGCTCCATGCAGCGTTGCTGTGGCTGGCGCCTTGAGCAGGCGGGTGGCGACGATCCCCTTTTTCCGCACGGTGATCGACTTTCGCCTTGCCAGCAAGACTACGCCAGCAACCGCAAGGCCTCAGCGAGCGACAGCACCGTCGTGCGCGAATCGAACGCCGTTGAAAAGAGATGGTCGTGCACGACCGGATCCGGGTCGTAGCAGCAGTCCTTGACCGTAAATAACCGAAAGTCCGCATCGCTCGCATACGCGACCGACGACAGCACCACACCGGTCGACGCAATGCCGACCATGAGCAAGGTGTCGATGCCCTGCGCGGAAAGCCGCACCTGCAGGTCCGTCCCAAAGAACACGCTGGCGCGATGCGCGACGATGAGCGGCTCTGTGGCCTGCTGGCCCAGCTCCGGACAGATATGGTCGTCGACGAAAAGACCCAGCTGCTTGATGCCCTGCCCGTTCCGGTTCAGCGGACTGACTTCCGGATAGCCCGTCCGAAAGTGGATCTTGGCGAAATAGACGCTGACACCGCTGGCGCGCGCAGCGTCACACAGCCTGCGTGTATTGGCAAGCAACGTGGGGGCGACCGATGGAAACAACGCCAGGATGTCGGTCTGGTAATGCATGACCACCAGAGCTGTTTTCGCGGGAGCAAATTCCGGAATCGGCGTGGCCGCACTGTGCGCATCGGCAGTGCTTTCCATGTCCGGTTGATGGTCTGCCGCATCGGCGG
Source organism: Cupriavidus sp. UYMMa02A (assembly GCA_001725945.1). GTDB lineage: Bacteria > Pseudomonadota > Gammaproteobacteria > Burkholderiales > Burkholderiaceae > Cupriavidus. Next base: position 164,065 of record LRMT01000125.1, read on the forward strand.
CTTTGCGCGCAACGGGTGGGGACATAAGGCTACGCGATGGGAAAGGACGGATGACTCTACCACGGTCACAGTTCGGCACTGGATGGCAATGACCGCGAGGCAGTACAGCAGGCGCTGCGGGACTTCATTCCAGACATCGAAGTGATCGACACCGTCTGCCGAAAACCGTGGCGCGTCCTAGAGGACTCGAACCTCTGACCGCTCGCTTAGAAGGCGAGTGCTCTATCCAACTGAGCTAAGGACGCGAAGGGCAGCATTCTACCGCAGCACGAAGCGGCGCGGCAGCTCAGGGGGCCGCGCGCTGCCGCCAGTGCGCAGATGCTTCCTCCCCTGCCCCGTGCGCTGGCTTGCCGGCACGATGCAGCGATACGCAATTGCGGCCCATCTGCTTGGCATCGTAGAGCGCCTGGTCGGCGCGGCGCATAAGGTGCTCCACGGTTTCCGCCTGCTCGCGCTGCGCCAGGCCGATGCTGACGGTATAGGCAATCGCATCGGGCTCCGAGGGGCACGCCGTGTTTTTCACCGTCGTGCTGAGGCGCAGGCTCGTCGCGCGCCCCCGTTCGAGCGTCGTTTCAGGCATGACGATGGCGAATTCGTCGCCGCCTAGCCGACCGATGATGTCCGGCTGCCCCGCCGTCTTGCGCAGCAGACCCGCGAAATGCCTCAACACGCTGTCGCCGCCCAGATGCCCGTACACGTCGTTGATGGCCTTGAAGTGATCCAGGTCGATGAACGCCACTGTGAGCGGCTTGCCGTGCCGGTCCGCCTGCGCGCTTGCGGCCTCGAGTTCCTGCCAGAACGCTCCGCGCGCCAGCAGGCCCGTCAGATCGTCGTGACTCGCCTTGCGCTCCAGCATCCGGCGCAGACGATCGTGGGCCATCAAGGCAAAGCTGATCGACAGTCCCACCACGGCAAAGATGTCCAGCACAATCAGCGCCCCGTCCTGGGCCAGGGGGCCGACAACGCCCGGCTGGACGATGGCAGCGGCGAGATTCCACGCATTCAGCCCGGCACAGCTTGCGGCAATCAGTACCAGCGACAGTGCAGCGAACCTGCCCGTGCCGCGCTTTTGCGGCAGTAACGGCACAACGTGGCGGACGAGGTCCAGCAGCAAGAGGATCTGTCCGAGTCCGAGCGCCACCGGCATCCAGGGACGCAGTGTCCGCAGCAAGTCGGCATGCGGCCACCACGCGCCGCCCGCAATTACCGCCGCCAATAGCAGATTAAGGACGAACAGCATGGGGACGCCCCCGTGCTTCCCGGCGAAATGTCTCGTTCCCACGACCATCAGCGAGATTCCCGAGAACAGGACCATATCGACGGCATGGTCTGCCAGCCAGTAGCCGGCGACCCCGGCCAGGGCCGGCATGGCGGCCGCTGACGCCGCCAGGAGATCACCGAGCGCCCACGAAGTCAGGCCGCTCAACTCCATTCCCGGCGAGCGGCGCAGCACGGCGCAAACCACCGCCATTTGCAGCGCAAACAGGCCTGCAATGAGCACAATCATGTGCGACTGAAACATCTTCATTCCCGTCCAGCGACAGGCAGCGCCCCGCACGACGCTGCCGTCCCTTTTATGTCGGTCCTGCTTCGGGACCGTCGTTTCTCAATTTGCCGCCATACCCATACTCGTTCCGGACATCCACCAGCCGACGCAAGCGCGAACAGACTGGCACGGCCAGCACGCTCTCCGCAGGTGTGAGCGCTTCTTGTGATCATGGTCGGGTCAGTCCGCTCGGGGGTCGCTCCGTCGTTTGTCCCGGCAGCGACGGGCGGACTGCGGCGGTCTGGCGATTATCGCCGGGCCCGACCTCAAGTCAAGCCGCAGTTGGCCGTCCGAAGCGGGGTGCGAGCGCAGGCATGCCGAGGTGCCGTGAACAAAACCCTTCTGCTGCGATTGACCTTCCGGTGCGGGCCGGCTACAATGGCCGGCTTCGGAGCGTAGCGCAGCCTGGTAGCGCATCTGATTTGGGATCAGAGGGTCGTAGGTTCGAATCCTATCGCTCCGACCAGTACGATAAAAACGCTTATGTCGCAAGGCATAAGCCGTTTTTCTTTCCGTATCGCCCCTTACCGTTATGGTGGCGAGCTGGGCTGCGGCATATGCGCCGCGGCATTGCGCCGCTCGAAATGACAATAGGCGTCGGCGGCCACCAGCCCGAACAGCGCATGCGCAAACAGGCTTTCCCAGCCACGGGCTTCATCGAACCAGTTGAAGTAGCGGCCGAGCGCGTAGAAATTCACCAGGTAGACCGCGACGCCGAACACGATACCGACGAGGGATGCCAGGCCCATGCTCGAATCGAGGCGGAACGAACCGAGGATCAGCGCGAGCGCGGCGGCCAGGATGATCGACAGCGCGTAGTGGACCGTCGCCGCGGCCAGCACAATGGTCCAGCTGAAAGCGTTCGCAGATGCCAGGGCCTCCCGGCCCAGGATGATGGCGGCCACCATCTTCACCGTATCCCAGGCGCCCAGGTACAACAGGAAGCGCGCCGTGAGCAGCTCGAGCACCATGTACACCGTTCCGGCGATCAGGCCGGCGACTACGGCGGCGCGCCAGTCGGGCCGGCAACGCGCATAGTGGTGCGATTGCATGTGGAGTTCCATGAACACCTCCGGTAGCAAGGCCGCTCCGCAAAGAGGGCCATGAGTTAGTTCTAGCTCATATCCCACAAATACCAAGCGTCGCACGCCCACCGAAAATTGATAATGAATCACATTAGCGCGCTCGGCAACGTCCCCCGCGGGACGACCGCGTTCGCCCCGACAAGTTCTGCCTGAGTCATTGAAAACCCGCGCCGGTGGTACAATGTATCGTTAGCCCCGGGATGTCTGCGCATCCTGTCACCGGGCGTTCTCACCAGCGTGGAGGCCGGCTCTTCGGATCCTTCCGCAGCCTTATATCCATGGCGAGCGACCGGTAACAGCCCGCGCATCCGCGACTCGCACGGCCGAGGTTCTGCGGCCGTAATTGGCAAGACAGATCGGCCGGCAGACTGCGCCCCTGGACGATTCCCTAACTGGACCGGATGGCACGCGGCCTGCTGCGTCGCCTGGCCCTGGTCAGCTTGCCTGGGACAAACCCAAGGCGCGACCCGCCGCCATGCGGCAAGCCCTGTGCACTTGCGCCGGACCGGCATGCCTGTACGTCGCGTCACATTGGATCGGTAAAATGTAACCATTGCAGCCTGCTGGCTGCCGAACGAGGAAGAGAGATTGGCTAAGGAAGAACTCATTGAATTTGGCGGTGTGGTGTCGGAAGCCCTGCCCGACAATCGTTACCGGGTCATGCTCGAGAACGGCGTCGAGATCTGGGCCTATGCATCGGGCAAGATGCAGAAGCACCGTATCCGCATTCTGGCGGGCGACCGCGTCACCCTGGAAATGTCGCCGTACGACCTGACCAAGGGCCGCATCAACTTCCGCCACAAGTCCTGAGTCTTTGCCAGCGCCGGGCCCTGGAGCGACTTCCGGCCCCGGCCTCAGCGCAACGCTTGCGCACCAGCGTGTGTCACGCGCCTGACACGACGCTCGGAGACACTTGCGGGCTGCCTGACAGGCAGCCCGTTTTGTTGGGCGATCGCCTCTCGCGGCCCACCCGCTTGCGCCTGTCGGACGGCTTCACCATACTCGAAGCACGAACCCAGCCCCGCTCCGACATGAACCTGATCCTGTGGCGTCACGCCGAAGCCGAAGAGCTTCCCGATCCGCTGAGCCTCAGCCGGCACGCTGACCTGCAGCGCCCGCTCACGCGCCGCGGGCGCAAGCAGGCGGACGCCTCCGCGGCGTGGCTGCGCGCCCAACTGCCTGCTCATACCCGCGTGCTATGCAGCCCCGCGCTGCGCACGCGTGAAACGGCTGCCGCGTTCACCGGCAAAAGTGAAATCGTGGACGACCTCGCGCCGGGCGCGGACGTCAGCACGGTCCTCGACGCGATCGGCTGGCCGCAAGGCGACGAAAACGTTGTGGTGGTCGGCCACCAACCCTGGCTTGGACGGCTGGCCAGCCTGCTGCTGGCCGGCACGGAAATGGACTGGAGCGTGCGCAAGAGCGGGATCTGGTGGCTGGCGAGCCGTACCCGCGAAAGCGAAGCACAGACCGTGCTGCGCGCGGTCATCAATCCAGAGTTCCTCTGACACGCACCACCAAGGAAATTCTGAAATCCCGGCCGAACCCGGTGTGGGTCCGCCAGCGGCCGCGCACCGCCGGGAAAATCGGCAAAGTGCGATAGCTGCTCGTTTCTCCGCTCACTAGAGTCGCGTGGTCCGTCGGTACGTCCGGCGCTCGTGACCCGGAGAAACAAGCATGTCCAGCACGCCCGCCCTGCCCACCCCATTCACCCAGCCCGTCTCCCCCGGCGATCTTCGCCAGACCGCCTCGCTCGATTCTCACGCCGCGCCGGGACGCGTCATGGAAGCGTCATCGCCGGGTCATGGCAATGTCACCGCGGCTCACTACATTGCATCGCAGCAGTTTCGTCACCAAAAGGACACACTGATGCGAGACCTTCCGACGCCTACCCAGCCGCTTTTCGACTCCCTGCCCAATGGCCTCGGCCAGTCGGCGCGGAGGCGTCTTCATCGCCCGTCGGATACACCGGCAAATGAATCGCCTGTTCTCAGCGTGGCGTGGGCGCGCCACCAGGATGAAGTAGTCGAGGCGCAGCGCCTGCGCTACAAGGTGTTTGCCGAAGAGATGGGCGCACGCCTGTCGTCAAAAGTCCCCGAACTGGACGTCGACATGTTCGACGCCTTCTGCGACCACCTGATCGTGCGCGACACGGTCACGCTCAAGGTCGTCGGCACCTACCGCGTGCTGCCCCCGCACCAGGCCAAGCGCATCGGCTGCCTGTATGCCGAATCCGAATTCGACCTGGTCCGCCTGTCGCACCTGCGCCCCAAGATGCTGGAGCTGGGCCGTTCCTGCGTGCATCGCGACTACCGCTCTGGCAGCGTCATCATGGCCCTGTGGGGCGGCCTGGGCGAGTACCTGCAGCGCTGGGGCATTGAATCCATGCTCGGCTGCGCCAGCGTGCCGATGAGCGACGGCGGCCACTATGCCGCCAGCCTGTACCGGCTGTTCAGCGAGCGTTCGCTCGCGCCGATCGAATACCACGCGTTTCCGCGCCTGCCGTTGCCCGTCGAAGACCTTAACCAGCAGCTCGACGTCGATCCGCCGGCGCTGATCAAGGGCTACCTGCGCCTTGGCGCCCGCATCTGCGGCCTACCGGCCTGGGATCCGGATTTCAACGTGGCCGACTTCCTGACGCTGCTGCGCGTAGACGACATGAATCCGCGTTATGCCCGCCACTTCCTCGGGCTGAACCGCACGGCCTGAATCGTTTCGGCGCATTGAAAACGGCGGCCAATGGCCGCCGTAAGTCATTTCTGTCTGGCGCCACGCGCCGCCACTCAGCCGTACACCACCTTGTAGCGCTTGCCGATGCGCTGCCATTCGTCGGCCTCTTGCGCAAGGCTGTATTCGACGAGCGGATTGGCTTCGATCCAGGCTTTGGGCATGCGAACCTCGAAGCCCTCGTCGAGCGCGTCAGAACGCTGCGACACGCGAATATCCGGCAGCGGCGCATCCGAGCGCCGGCGGCATAGCACGAATGCCAGCCGCAGGCTGAACAACATGCGCCAGTCAAGGAACTTGCTGCTGCTGGAGAGCTTGCCCAGCTTGCCGGCATGGCCAAGCAGCAAGGCCGCCAGGCGCGCCTGGTCGGTCTTCGAGAAGCCGGGCATGTCCGCATGCGTTGCGATATACGCCGAATGCTTGTGGTAACCGCTGTGGGAAATCGACATGCCGACCTCGTGCAGGCTGGCGGCCCAGCCCAGCAGCCCGAGATTGTCCTCGCGCCGCTCGTGAGGCGGATCGGGAAACTGCGACAGCAACGCGGTCGCGGCACGGCGCACGCGCCCGGCCTGCGCACGGTCTACACCGTACCGGCGCATGAACTGGTCCACCGTGACGGTGCGCATATCCTCGTGATGGCTGCGCCCCAGCAGGTCGTAGAGCACGCCAAGACGCAACGCGCCGTCGGTCACGTCCATGCGGTCGATGTCGAGTTCGGCGAACACACCGAGCATGATCGAGAGCCCGCCCGGCAGCACCGGAATGCGATCCGCTTTCAGGCCTGCCAGCTTGACGCGGTTGGCGTTCTCGGCCTTGATCAGCGCGCGCTTCAGGCGCTCCAGCCCTTCGCGGGTGATGCCGTGCTCGGACGGATTGTCGTTCATGCCGTTGAGCTCGATCAGTTCGGCCAGTGCGCGCGCCGTGCCTGATGAACCGACTGCCTGCTCCCATCCCGCCGCACGGTACTGGCGCACCAGCACCTGGATCTCGCGCCGCGCGGCCAGCTCGGCCTGCTTCATCGCATACTCGTCGACATTGCCGCTTGGAAAGAACTGGCGGCTGTGCGACACGCAGCCGATATACAGGCTTTCCATCAGCTTCGACTGGTAGCCGTTGCCGATGATGAATTCGGTCGAACCGCCGCCAATATCGACCACCAACCGGTTACCCTGGCATACCGGCGCGTCGTGCGACGCACCCAGATAGATCAGGCGCGCTTCTTCGCGCCCTGCGACGACCTCGATCGGGAAACCCAGCGCGGCTTCGGCCTCGATCAGGAACTCGGAGGCATTCTTGGCAACGCGCAGCGTATTGGTCGCCACGGCACGCACCTGGTCCTGCGAGAAGTCACGCAGCCGGTCGCCAAAACGGCGCAGCGCATCGATGCCGCGGCGCGTGCCGGTTGGTCGAGGTATTTGTCCGGTGTCAGACCTGCCGCCAGCCGCACCGGCTCGCGCAGCGCGTCGACCTGGAAAATCTGGCTGGCCGGGCCGTTGGCGGTGGGGGTCTCGTCCACCCGCCCGATCATCAGGCGGAAGCTGTTCGAGCCCATATCGACGGCGGCCAGCAGGCGTGGAGTGTTGTTCATTCGATATCTGAAAAGCTGAAACGCGTGGAATGCCGGGCGCGCGTCGTGCGAGCGCGGCGGTCCGCCAGAGTGGCGACCGGCAACCCGAAAAATTATGTCTTCGGCATGTCAACATCATGACAAAATCAAAGTGTCATAAAAGCGACATGAATCTATGGAAAAGTCGCCACATTACCAAAAGAAAGCCATGACCATGTCGACGACACCGTCCAGCACGCTGCTCAATCGCGAGCTGGGCATTCTGGAATTCAACGCACGTGTTCTGGCACAGGCAGCAGACCCGAAGGTCCCGCTGCTGGAAAGACTCAAGTTCATCTGCATCGTATCCAGCAATCTGGACGAATTTTTTGAGATCCGCATGGCCGGGCTCAAGGAACAGATGCGCGACAACGCCTCCGGCCTGACTCCCGACGGGCTCTCGTTCCAGCAGGCTTACCAGCTTGTCACAGCACGCACGCAGCAGCTTGTTGCTTCGCAGTATGACATGCTGCAGAACGTCATTTTTCCCCTTCTTGAGAAGGAAGGCATCTTTTTTCACCTGACAACCACCTGGACCGATACGCAGCGCGAATGGGCCCGGGATTTCTTCGTACGCGAACTCGGCCCTGTGCTTACGCCGATCGCCCTTGACCCGGCCCATCCGTTCCCGCGCGTGCTGAACAAGAGCCTGAACTTCGTGGTCGAGCTCTCCGGCAAGGACGCCTTCGGGCGCGAGGCCGACCTTGCCATCGTGCAGGCGCCGCGAGCCCTGCCGCGCGTGGTCAAGATGCCCGAAAAGCTCTCAGGCTATCCGTTCGGCTTCGTGATGCTGTCTTCGTTCATGCAGGGCTTCGTGCACGAGCTGTTCCCGTCCATCGACGTCCAGGGCTGTTATCAGTTCCGCGTCACGCGCAATTCGGACCTCTTCGTGTCCGAAGACGAGATCACCGACCTGCGTGAAGCGCTGCAGGGCGAACTGCCGACGCGCCACTTGGCGACACCGTGCGACTGGAGGTCTCATCGGACACGCCGCCGGCGCTTTCGCGCCGCCTGCTGCTGGAATCCGGACTGGGGGAGCAGGACTTGTATCGCGTCTCGGGCCCGGTGAATCTCGTCCGCCTGATGCAAATCCCCGACATGGTGGACCGTCCGGCACTCAAGTTCCCGCCGCATGTGCCCGCACCGGTCAAGCCATTTGCCAGCGGCGCGCCGATCTTCGATGTCATCCGCCAGCAGGACGTGCTGCTGCATCATCCTTACGAGAGTTTCAATTCCGTGCTCGACCTGCTGCTGCAGGCCGCGACCGACCCGAACGTCGTCGCCATCAAGCAGACCGTGTACCGGACCGGCAATGAATCGCTGGTCATGGAAGCGCTGATGACGGCAGCGCGCAACGGCAAGGAAGTCACTGTCGTCGTGGAACTGCTCGCGCGCTTTGACGAAGAGACCAACATCAATTGGGCCGAGCGGCTGGAGTCCGCCGGCGCCCATGTCATCTATGGCGTGGTCGGCCACAAGTGCCACGCCAAGATGCTGCTGATCGTACGGCGCGAGCCTGCAGGGGCCAAGGCCAAGCAGGTCAAGTTGCGCCGTTATGCCCACCTGGGCACCGGCAATTACCATCCGCGCACGGCACGCCTGTACACGGACTTCGGCCTGCTGACGGCGAACGAGGCCATTTGCGAGGATGTGCACCACGTCTTCCAGCTTCTGACGGGCACGGCCGGCACGATCCGGCTGAACCACCTGTGGCAGTCGCCATTCAGCATGCATAGCAACCTGGTCGAGCATATCCGTGCCGAGGCGCGCAATGCGCGGGCAGGCAAGCCTGCGCGCATCATGGCCAAGATGAACGCGCTGCTCGAGCCGTCCATCATCGACGAGCTGTACAAGGCGTCACGCGCAGGGGTGAAGATCGATCTGATCGTGCGCGGCGTTTGCGCGCTGATGCCGGGGGTGCCAGGCATGTCCGAGAACATCTCGGTGCGCTCGATCATCGGACGCTTTCTCGAGCACCACCGCGTCTACTATTTCCTTGCCGGCGGCGAGGAAGTGCTCTACCTGTCGAGTGCCGACTGGATGGACCGCAATCTGTTCCGCCGCGTGGAAGTCGCGTTCCCCGTGCTGGACAAGGTGCTCAAGACGCGCGTCATCAAGGAAAGCCTGCAGGTCCACCTGCGCGACAATGCCTCGGCCTGGATCATGCAGCCCGACGGCAACTACGTCCGCAAGCAGACGCGCTCCAAGCAACCGTACACGAGCCAGCACGATTTGCTGACCCTGTTCAGCAGCGCGTAATAGGACGCCAGACAAAAACGGCCCGCTTCTGCGGGCCGCTTTGCTTGAGATCGGACTTGAACGTTGAAAGAATATCGCCGCCCCCCCAACACCTAGCGCCCGGCGCGCGCGTCAGGCAGCGCGGCGCGAAGAACCCGCGGCCCCGGGGCCTCGCGCACACTGCGCTCCGGCGGGAAGATGACGCGAAACACGCTGCCCCGGCCCACTTCGCTGCTGACACGCAGCTCGGCATGGTGGCGAGACACCACGTGCTTGACGATGGCCAGGCCCAGGCCGGTGCCGCCGGTGTCGCGCGAACGGCTGCGGTCGACGCGGTAGAAACGCTCGGTCAGGCGGGGAATATGCTCGGGTGCAATGCCAAGGCCGGTATCCGTCACCGAAAACACGGCATGCCCGTCGTCCCAGCCGAGACGGATCGTGATACGCCCGTCAGCGGGCGTATAGCGCACCGCGTTCGACACCAGATTGCCCAGCGCCGACATCAGCTCCGTCTCGGTGCCGCGCAGGCCCACAGTCGGATCGATCTCCGCGGCAATGTGGTGACGCTCCTGCGACAGCGCCTCGGCGTCGTGCACGAGGTGATCGACCATTTCCCGGACCGGCACGAGCTCCTGCCCGGGCGGCTGCGCATCGCTTTCCAGCTTGGCCAGCGCCAGCAGGTCTTCCACGATGCTCTGCATGCGCACGGACTGCACCAGCATCATGTCGACATAGCGCCGGCGATCTTCCTCCGAAACCGGCAGGTCGCGCACAGTCTCGAGAAAGCCGGTCAGCACGGTCAGCGGCGTCTTCAGCTCGTGCGATACATTGGCCACGAAGTCGCGCCGCATGGCCTCTGTATTCTCGAGCTTGGTGATGTCCTGCGTGATGACCAGCTTGCGGTTGTCGCCGTATGGCAACACCTGGACCGAGATCACGCCCTGCTTGTGCTCGCCCATGTCGCGCATGGCCAGCGGTTCATCGAAGCGCTGCCGCGTGAGGTAGTGAACGAATTCCGGGCGACGGATCAGGTGCGTGATGCGCTGGCGAACATCGCGCCGCGCGCTCAGGCCGAAGTGCTGTTCGGCCACGTCGTTGCACCATTCGATCTGGTCGGCGTCGTCGAGCATCAGCACGCCGTTGGGCGAAGCTGGATAGCCTGGATGAAGCGCGTATGCTGCTGTTCGACTTGCAGCACCTGCAGGCGCCAGCGCTTGACCAGCCGGTGCAGGCGGTAATAAACCTCGCCCCACAGCCCCAACGCGCTCGGGATCTCGCCGTACGCCGGGGCATCGAGTACCTTCCACAGGCGGTTGATCTGGAACAGGTGGAATGCCACCAGGCACACCAGCGCAGTCGTCATCACAAGCAGCGCAGGTATCCCGCCGGCCAGGAAATAGACGCCGACAGCAACCACCACCAGGCTGATCAGGATGGCCACGGAGCGGGCCCAGATGACATTCATGCGCGCAAGGGAAACTCAGGAGCCGCAAGGCGGGCAGATGGCGGTGAAACCGCCGTTTGCGGCAGAGTTTGCCACGAATTCGTGACAACTGGCGCAGCGGCCGTCGGAACCTGGCTCAGTTGCCGGGTGTACGGGCCAGCCGGTAGCCGCTGCCACGCACGGTTTCGATCATGTTGCTGTAGCCCCCAGGCGTCAGCGCCGCACGCAGGCGCTTGATGTGCACGTCGACCGTACGTTCCTCGACGAAGACATGGTCGCCCCAGACGTGGTCCAGCAGTTGCGTGCGGCTATGCACGCGTTCGGGATGCGTCATCAGGAAGTGAAGCAAGCGGAACTCGGTAGGCCCGAGATCGAGCTTGATCGGGCCTCCGCCGTCTTCGCCAGTTACGCGGTGCGTGGCCGGATCCAGGCGCAGGCCGTTGATCGCCACGACGTCATCGGTGAGCTGCGGCGCGCGGCGGCGCAGCACGGCCTTGATGCGGGCGAGCAGTTCCTTGGGCGAGAACGGCTTGGTGACGTAGTCGTCCGCGCCGGCTTCAAGGCCCATCACCTTGTCCTGCTCTTCGCTGCGGGCAGTGAGCATGATGATGGGGATCTGCTTGGTGCGATCGTTCGCACGCAACTCTTTGGCGAAGGTGGCGCCTGACTTGCCCGGAAGCATCCAGTCCAGCAGCACCAGGTCGGGCAGCACGTCACTCATCAGCGACAGCGCCTGCTCGGCGTTATAGGCCCGGATCGGATAGTGGCCCGCGTGCTGCAAGTTGACGGCAATCAGTTCAGCAATCGCCGGTTCGTCTTCGACAACGAGAATACTGCTTGGCATGTGTTTGTCTCTCCGCAGGTGACGCCGCTCAGCTCAGGGCTTCGCGTTCCATATCCTCGCGCGAGGTATGGCGGACATCCGTCCCCTTCACGATATAGATGATGAACTCCGCAATGTTCTTCGCATGGTCGCCGATACGCTCGACCGCCTTTGCCACAAACAGGAAGTCCAGCGCGACCGAAATCGTACGCGGGTCCTCCATCATGTAGGTGATCAGCTTGCGCACGAAGCCGCGGAATTCGTCGTCGATGGCCTTGTCTTCCTTGACGATGCGCGCGGCTGCCACCGTGTCCAGGCGGGCAAACGCGTCCAGTGCCTGGCGCAGCAGGGAAATGGCCATCTCGCCAGACAGCTTCACCTCGGCGTAGTTGATATTATGCGCCGCCCCGTCTTCCATGATGTGCTTGGTGCGCTTGGCGATCTTCTCGGCCTCGTCGCCCGCGCGCTCCAGGTTCGTGATGGTCTTGGAGATGGCCATCACCAGGCGCAGGTCGCGTGCGGTGGGTTGGCGGCGCGCGATGATATTGCCGCAATCGGCGTCGATCTCGATTTCCAGCGCGTTGAGCTGCTGCTCGCGCTCGATGACCTGGTCGGCCAGCGAGCTGTCGAAATCGGCCAGCGCCCGCATGGCGAACTGGATCTGCGACTCGACCAGGCCACCCATCTGCAGCAGCTTGGTGTTGATGGCGTTGAGGTCGGCGTCGAATTGGGTGGACAGGTGCTTGTCGGGCATGGGATTCTCCAGACCGCTATGGGTTACCGGGGCGTTGGCGGGCACGTCGGCCGGCATCAGCCGAACCGGCCAGTGATGTAGTCTTCGGTTTCCTTGCGATGCGGCTTGATGAAGATCTTCTCGGTCTCGCCGAACTCGATCAGCTCGCCGAGGTACATATAGGCCGTGTAGTCCGAGCAGCGGGCGGCCTGCTGCATATTGTGGGTCACGATCACCACCGTATATTCGTCCTTCAGCTCGGCGATCAGTTCCTCGATACGGCCCGTGGAAATCGGGTCCAGCGCCGAGCACGGCTCATCGAGGAGCAGGACTTCGGGACGGATTGCAATCCGCGCGCAATGCACAGGCGTTGCTGCTGGCCGCCCGACAGGCCGTAGCCGGACTGGTGCAGCTTGTCCTTGGCTTCGTTCCACAGCGCGGCCTTGGACAGTGCCCATTCCACGCGGTCGTCCATTTCCGAGCGCGACAACTTCTCGAACAGGCGCACGCCGAAGGCGATGTTGTCGTAGATCGACATCGGGAACGGCGTCGGCTTCTGGAACACCATGCCCACCTTGGCTCGCAGCAGCGCGATGTCTTGGCGGCTGGTCAGCAGGTTCTCGCCGTCCATGTTGATCTCACCCTCGGCACGCTGTTCCGGGTAGAGGCCATACATCTTGTTGAACGTGCGCAGCAGCGTGGACTTGCCGCAGCCCGACGGGCCGATAAAGGCCGTGACCTTGCGGTCCGGGATCGACATGTTGATGTTCTTCAGGGCGTGGAACTGCCCGTAGTAGAAGTTCAGGTTGCGCACATCGATCTTGGCGCGTACCGAGTCGGGGATGTCGATGACAGTCGAAGTCATGCTGGTATCTCGCTAGATATTCGGGTTCCGGTCCGATTCCTGGAATCGCGCGCCGGTCACTTCTTGAACAGCATGCGCGCTACGATATTGAGCGCAAGCACACCGATCGTAATCAGAAACACGCCTGCCCAGGCCAGTTGCTGCCATTCCGTGAACGGGCTCATGGCGAAGCGGAAAATGGTCACAGGCAGGTTTGCCATCGGCTTGTTCAGGTCGCTGGTCCAGAACTGGTTGGACAGTGCGGTAAACAGCAGCGGCGCGGTTTCGCCGGCGATACGCGCCACGGCCAGCAGTACGCCAGTGACGATGCCCGCGTAGGACGACTTCACCGTGATCGACAGCACCATCTTCCACTTCGGCGTGCCGAGTGCGAAGGCCGCTTCACGCAGCGCATTCGGCACCAGGTTCAGCATGTTCTCCGTCGTGCGAACCACGATCGGAACCTGTAGCAGCGCGAGCGCGCAGACGCCCGCCCAGCCCGAGAAGTGCCCCATGCGGGTCACGACCAGCGCGTACACGAACAGACCGATCACGATCGACGGCGCCGACAGCAGGATGTCGTTGATGAAGCGGATGAGGCTGGCCAGCGGCGACGACTTGCCATACTCGGCCAGGTAGATCCCGGCCATGATGCCCAGCGGGGTGCCGAACAGCGTGGCCATCCCCACCATCACGAAGCTGCCGAAAATCGCGTTGGCCAGGCCGCCACCGGCGGTGTTCGGCGCCGGGGTCATCTGCGTGAACAGGTCCAGCGACAGGCCGCCCACGCCCAGCGTGACGGTGGTGTAGAGGATCCACGCCAGCCAGAACAGGCCGAAGCCCATCGCCCCCAGAGAGGCGGCCAGTGCGATCAGGTTGGTGCGGCGACGGCGCGCCTGCAGGCGCGTGCGCACGGCATCGGCGTCGGGCCGTACGGCCGGAATCGATGCGGAGGACACAGCGTGGCTGGCCTGGTTCATTTTGCCCCCTCGTTCTTTGCCAGTCGCAGCAGCAGCAGCTTGGACAGCGCCAGCACCACGAACGTGATGAAGAACAGGATCAGGCCCAGTTCCATCAGCGCAGCCGTGTGCAGGCCTGCGCCCGCCTCCGCAAACTCGTTGGCCAGCGCGGACGTGATGCTGTTGCCCGGCGAGAACAGCGACGCGTTGTCGAGCAGGTTGGTATTGCCGATCACGAAGGTGACGGCCATGGTTTCGCCCAGTGCACGGCCGAGGCCGAGCATGACGCCGCCGATCACGCCGGCGCGGGTGTAGGGCAGCACCACTTTCCACATCACTTCCCAGGTCGTGCAACCCACGCCGTAGGCCGATTCCTTGAGCAGCACCGGCGTGACTTCAAACACGTCGCGCATCACCGAAGCGATGTACGGGATGATCATGATCGCCAGGATCACGCCGGCGCACAGCAAGCCGATGCCCAGCGGAGCGCCCTGGAACAGCTTGCCGATCACTGGCAACTGGCCGACGGTGGCAGCCAGCGGCTTCTGGAAGTACTCGCCGAAGATCGGCGCGAACACCAGCAGGCCCCACATGCCGTAGACGATCGACGGCACGGCGGCCAGCAGTTCGATGGCGGTGCCGAGCGGACGGCGCAGCCAGGCCGGCGACAACTCGGTCAAAAACAGTGCGATACCAAAGCTGACCGGCACGGCGATGATCAGGGCGATCAGCGATGTCACGAGCGTGCCGTAGATCGGCACGAGCGCGCCATAGACGTCCGCGGGTGGATCCCACTCCGCGGTCCATAGAAAGCGGGCGCCGAATGTCTGGATCGAAGGCCAGGCGCTGATGGCCAGCGACACGATAATGCCGCCCAGCAGGAGCAGCGTCACGATGGCGGCCCCACGCGTCAGGCCGCCGAACAGGATGTCGCCGGTTCGGCTGGGCGGCCGGACGGCTGAAATTTCGGACGAAGTCGCCATGGTGCAGAGGATACGGTCGATGATTTGGCAGGCGCGGCAGCAAGCCGGGGGGCCACTCAGCCGGCTGCGGCACATGCCACGGCCGGCTGCCATGCAGGCAGTGGCTTAGTAGAGAGCCTTGCCCGAAGCGTCCTTGACGCTGGTCTTCCACGTCGTGCGGATCTGGTTCACGACCGCTTCCGGCAGCGGCACGTAATCCAGGTCGGCGGCCATGTTGCCACCGCTCTTGTAGGCCCAGTCGAAGAACTTCAGCACTTCCGCACCCTGCGCAGACTTCTCCTGGCTCTTGTGGACCAGGATGAAGGTGGCACCGGCGATCGGCCATGCGGCCTTGCCAGGCTGGTTGGTCAGGATCTGGTAGTAGCTCTTGGTCCAGTCCGCGCCGGCGGCGGCCGCCTTGAACGCGTCGTCACCCGGCTGAACCACGGCACCCGACGCATTCTTCATGTTCACGTGGGTCATCTTGTTCTGCTTGGCGTAGGCATACTCGACGTAGCCGATCGCGCCATTCAGACGCTGCACGAAAGCGGCCACGCCTTCATTGCCCTTGCCGCCGGTACCGCCGCCCGGCCAGTTGACCGTGGTGCCCTCGCCCACCGACTTCTGCCATTCCGGGCTTACCTTCGACAGGTAGTTGGTAAAGATGAAGGTCGTGCCCGAACCGTCAGCGCGGCGCACCGGCAGGATGTCCTGGCTCGGCAGCTTGGCGTGCGGGTTCAGCGCCTTGATGGCCGGATCGTCCCACTTCTTGATCTTGCCCAGGTAGATGTTGGCCAGCACCTCGCCGGTGATGGTCAGCTCGCCCGGCTTCACGCCTTGCAGGTTGATCACCGGTACCACGCCGCCGATCACCGTCGGGAACTGGACCAGTCCCTGCTTGTTCAGGTCTTCGTCCTTCAGCGGGGCGTCGGAGGCGCCGAAATCGACCGTCTTGGCGCCAATCTGCTTGATGCCGCCCGACGAACCGATGGATTGATAGTTGACCTTGTTACCCGTTGCTTTTTGGTATGCGTCGGCCCACTTGGAATAGACGGGCGCCGGGAAAGAAGCGCCTGCACCGGTAATTTCCGCCGCAAACGCAGTACCCGCCACGACTATCGAAACGATGCCTGCTACGGCAGTCTTGACCAGCTTCATATGTCCTCCAGAGAACATTGGTTGGGAATGACAAATTTTTGACAAGACGAACTCTAAGCTCCGTATATGACAATCCTGTGACATCCATGAATCTTCTTGGAAGCCAGCAGGGACGCGGAGAAAGGTGATTTGCCCCCTCCCCACGGACGTCGGGAAATTTGTTCGGTTAATTGCGTTATTGGACAAAAACGCCGGGACATGCCCGGCGCGGTGGTGCGGATATTGTTGGGGCGATCGCCTCAGGCGCGCAAAGCCTCTGCCAATGTCTGCGCTGCGCGTTCGGCGGTCTCGGCCTGCTCGGCCTCGACCATCACACGGACCACGGGTTCGGTGCCCGAGGCACGGATCAGCACCCGACCGCGGCCCGCCAACTCCGGCTCCACCACAGCACGCGCCGCCTTCAGGCCGGCATGCGACTGCCAGTCAAACCCCTTCTCGACCCGGACATTGATGAGCTTCTGCGGGAACAGGTTGACGCCTTCGAGCAAGCCGGCCAGCGTCTTGCCACTGCGGCGCAGCGCGGCAAGCACCTGGAGCGCCGAGACGATGCCGTCGCCGGTGCTGTGCCGATCCAGGCACAGCAGGTGGCCGGAGCCTTCGCCGCCCAGCGTCCAGTGGCGCTTGTTCAGTTCCTCCAGCACGTAGCGGTCGCCAACCTTCGCGCGCACGAACTCCACACCAATGCGCTTGAGCGCCAGCTCCACGGCCATATTGGTCATGAGCGTACCGACTGCGCCTTCGACCGCGTGTCCTGCCGCCATGCGGTCGCGCACGATCAGGTACAGCAGCTCGTCGCCGTTGTAGAGACGGCCTTCGCTGTCCACGACCTGCAGGCGGTCCGCATCGCCGTCGAACGCGAGACCGAGGTCTGCACCATGCTCCCTGACCGCTTCGATCAGCTTGCCGGGTGCCGTCGCACCGTAGCCGTCATTGATATTGCGGCCGTCCGGCTGGTTGCCGATCGCCACGACATCTGCGCCGAGCTCATGGAACACATGCGGAGCAATGTGATAGGCGGCACCGTGCGCGCAGTCCACGACCAGCTTGAGACCGCGCAGGTCCTGGCTGTTCGGGAACGTGCTCTTGCAGAATTCGATGTAGCGCCCGGGCGCGTCGTTGATGCGCCGGGCTCGGCCCAGCTCATCGGACGGCGCGCAGAGCATGGGCTCTTCGAGGGCCGCCTCGATCTCTGCTTCGACCTCGTCGGGAAGCTTGTCGCCGTCGGCCGAGAAAAATTTAATGCCGTTGTCGTAGTACGGATTGTGGCTGGCCGAGATGACAACACCCGCCGACAGGCGCAGCGCGCGCGTCAGGTAGGCAATGCCCGGCGTCGGCAGCGGCCCGGTCAGCAGTACGTGTACGCCGGCCGAGGTGAAGCCGGCCTCAAGTGCTGCCTCAAGCATATAGCCCGAGATCCGCGTGTCCTTGCCGATCAGCACGGTTGGCCGCCCCTGCCCGGTGGGGGCGCCATGGGCCAGCACCTTGCCGGCGGCATGGCCCAGCCGCATGACGAAATCCGGCGTGATCGGCAGTTCGCCGACCTTGCCCCGTACGCCATCAGTCCCGAAATACTTGCGCGTCATTCCCTTTGATCCTCTCTTGCTTGCTCTGTCTGGCAACTACGCCCAACTACGATGTTACTGTTCAACCAGCGTCACGGCCTCGTTCCTGACCGCCCACCAGGTCTTGAGGGCATCCACCGTGTCCTGCACATCATGCACGCGCACGATATAGGCACCGCGCTCCGCCGCACATACCGCCGCGGCAATACTGGCCGCCACACGCTCCAGCGGCGGCCGGCCGCCCAGGATCGCGCCAAGCGTCGACTTGCGCGACAAGCCCACCAGCAACGGCAGCCCGGCCTTCGCGAGCGCGGGCAACTGGCCCAGCAGGCGCAGATTATGATCCGGAGTCTTGCCGAAGCCAAATCCCGGGTCCAGCGTGATGCGGGCCGAGTCGACACCAGCCTGGCGTAGCACGGCCACGCGCTCATCAAGGAAGGCGCCCACTTCGGCCACCACGTCGGTGTACTGCGGGTCTTCCTGCATCGTCTGCGGGTCACGCTGCATGTGCATCACGCACAGGCCTGCTTGCCCGCCGGCAACCGCTTCGACCGCGCCGGGCATGCGGAAGCCCCAGATATCGTTGATCAGGTCGGCACCGGCTGCGAGCGATGCGCGCATGACCTCGGGCTTGTATGTGTCGATCGACAGCGGCTTGCCGCAGTCGCGCAGCGCCTCGACGATCGGGATCACGCGCGCCAGCTCTTCATCAAGCGGCAATGCGTCGGAACCCGGACGGCTTGATTCACCGCCAATATCGATGATGTCCGCACCTTCCGCGATCAGTTGCTCCGCGTGCCGTAGCGCCGCGTCCCGCGTGGCGTGCTTGCCGCCATCCGAAAACGAGTCGGGCGTGACGTTGAGAATGCCCATGACGAGCGGGCGACGATCCAGCGCAAAGCGAAAGCGTCCGCACTGGAAATGCCTGGATTGGGAGGTCTGCTGCAAGGTAGAAAACCGGAAATGGACGAAGAGGATCTGCGCACGGACCGCGCAGAAACGAGAAAGCCGGTGCGAAAGGCACCGGCTTGTCGGAACAGCTAGGTAGTCACAGTCTCGCGGACAGCGCGATCCGTGCCGTCAGGCCGTGGCGGGCGCGTTGGTCGGCGACACCGGCGAACCGCCGGACGGCGCATTGCCACCACCGTTCGGGCCCGACGCACTGCGCGGCGGACGCGGCGGCTTGCCGGCCATGATGTCGTTGACCTGGTCGGCATCGATGGTTTCCCATTCCATCAGCGCGTTGGTCATGGCTTCGACCTTGTCGCGGTTCTCTTCGAGCAGGCGCTTGGCCAGCGCATATTGCTCGTCGATGATGCGGCGGATCTCGGCGTCGACCTTCTGCTGCGTGGCTTCCGACACGGTCTTCGACGACAGCTTGCCGAACATGCCGTCCTGCTCGGTGTCCACGTAGACCATGGCGCCAAGCGAATCGCTCATGCCGAAGCGGGTCACCATGTCACGGGCGAGCTTGGTGGCACGCTCGAAGTCGTTGGAAGCGCCGGTGCTCATGGCGTTGAGGAAGACCTCTTCCGCCGCGCGGCCGCCGAAGAGAATCGCGACCTCTTCCAGCATGCTGTCCTTGTACTTCGAGTACTTGTCATGTTCCGGCAGCTGCCAGGTCACGCCCAGCGCCCAGCCACGCGGCATGATGGTGACTTTGTGCACCGGGTCTGCCTTGGGCAGCAGCTTGGCCACCACCGCATGGCCGGATTCGTGGTAAGCCGTGGCCCTGCGCTCTTCTTCGCGCATGACCGTCGACTTGCGTTCCGGACCCATGTAGATCTTGTCCTTCGCGTCCTCGAAATCCTGCATGTCGACCACGCGCTTGCTGCGGCGAGCGGCGAACAGCGCGGCTTCGTTGACCAGGTTTGCCAGGTCGGCGCCCGAGAACCCCGGCGTGCCGCGCGCGATGATCGATGCGTCCACGTCGTTGCCGATCGGCACCTTGCGCATATGGACCTTCAGGATCTGCTCGCGGCCGCGGATATCCGGCAGGCCCACATAGACCTGGCGGTCGAAGCGGCCCGGACGCAGCAGCGCCTTGTCCAGCACGTCGGCGCGGTTGGTCGCGGCGATCACGATCACGCCCGAGTTGCTTCGAAGCCATCCATCTCGACCAGCATCTGGTTCAGGGTCTGCTCGCGCTCGTCGTTGCCGCCGCCCATGCCGGCGCCACGATGGCGGCCGACCGCGTCGATTTCATCGATGAACACGATGCAGGGTGCCTGCTTCTTGGCGTTCTCGAACATGTCGCGCACACGGGCCGCGCCCACGCCGACGAACATTTCAACGAAGTCAGAACCCGAGATGCTGAAGAACGGCACCTTGGCCTCGCCGGCGATGGCACGCGCCAGCAGCGTCTTGCCGGTACCCGGAGGCCGACCAGCAGCACGCCGCGCGGGATGCGTCCGCCCAGCTTCTGGAACTTCTGCGGGTCCTTCAGGAAGTCGACCAGCTCGACCACTTCTTCCTTGGACTCGTCGCAGCCGGCCACGTCCTGGAACGTGACGGCGTTCTGATTCTCATCGATCAGGCGCGCGCGGGATTTGCCAAACGAGAAGGCTCCGCCTTTCCCGCCGCCCTGCATCTGCCGCATCATGTAGAACCAGAACACGATGATCAGCAAGGTCGGCCCGAGGTAGTACAGGGCCTGCACCAGCACGTTGGGTTCGTCGTCAGCCTTGCCGGTCACCTGCACGCCGTACTTCATCAGGTCGCCGACCATCCAGATGTCGCCCGGCGAGATGATGGTGTACTTGGCGCCTTCCTTCGGCGACACCACGAGGTTGCGGCCCTGCACGTCGACACGCGACACCTTGCCGTTCTTGGCGTCATCCATGAACTGCGAGTAGGTGACGCCGTCTTGTGCACGGGGCTTGTCGAACTGCTTGAAGACGGTAAACAACACCAGCGCGATCACGAGCCAGATTGCCGCCTTTTGAAACAGGTTGTTATTCAAGGCCGAACTCCTTTGCGATTGCCTTGCCAACGGATAGCTGCATTGTAATGCAGTGCCCGCCCCGAAGGGGTAACACGGAAAACTATGGGGCCGATAGCTTCAGGGCCCCAGACTGCCCCCACTTCTGTCGGATCCGTCAATTCACCACTTTGAGGTAACGCCCAAGGATAAATGTTTCGGAGGATTTGTCGCGTGACGCCTTGGGCTTGCGTTTGGCGACTACCTTGAACTGCCGCTTGAACTTCTCGACGATCTGGCTGTAGCCACTGCCGTGGAAACACTTTACCAGCAATGCGCCGTCCGCCTTCAGGTGGGCCTGCGCAAACTCCAGCGCCAGCTCGCACAGATATTCGATGCGCGCCGCATCGGCGAAGGCCACACCCGATAAATTGGGGGCCATATCCGACAAAACAAGGTCGATCTTTGCGCCGCCGGAAGCGGCCATGACGACTTCCTCGAGTTGGCGAAACACCGCTTCCTCGCGGAAATCGCCCTGGATAAACGTGACATCGGCGACCGGCTCCATCGGCAGGATATCGATGGCCACCACGGCGCCATCAGGCTTGCCGCCCGTCGCGCGCGGCGAGGCCGCCAGCTTGTTGCGCGCGTACTGGCTCCAGCTTCCGGGCGCTGCCCCCAGGTCGACAATGACATTACCCGGCTGGATCAGCTTGTCCTGTTCGTCGATTTCCTTGAGCTTGTAAGCCGCGCGGGCGCGATAACCCTCGCGCTGCGCCATCTTCACATACGGATCGTTGATGTGGTCGTGCAGCCACGACTGGTTGAACTTGTTCTTGGGCTTGCCTTTGGCCATTCTGATTACGCCTGTTTCCTGTCTGCCGGCGCCACGAAGATGGGGCGCGCCGCAATTTCTTGCCTGTTTTGCCGTTTTTTGCCGCCAACCTGTACTGGTTTGGCGGATAATACGCGCCAATCGCATGCCAGCGGCGGCCACTCCGGCTCGCCATTTGCCCGTACGGCCGCTGGCAGCACTTTATTGCCTGCGCCGTCAGCGCCTATTTATGTCCGCACTCCAACTTATTCCAGCCCAGCGCTCAGAACTCCGCTCCCGTGCCCACGGCCTCAATCCGGTCGTGATGATTGGCGCGGAAGGCCTCACGCAAGCGGTGCTGGCCGAGATCGACCGCAGCCTGGCGGCCCACGACCTGATCAAGATCCGCGTATTCGGTGACGACCGCGAGGCCCGCATCGGCATCTATGAAGCCATCTGCGATGAACTCGATGCCGCGCCGATCCAGCATATCGGCAAGCTGCTCGTCATCTGGCGTCCGGGCGAAGCACGCCTGAAGGAAAACCAGCCGCAGGACCTGGGCCGCCACACGCCGGCCCGCCGTGGCGCGGCCCCCCGCACCGTGACGGTGAAAAAGCCTAGCGGCGCTCCCAACCGCCGCCCTACCCGCAAGGCAGTAACGGTGCTGGGCAATGAACGCGTCACGGCTGGCGGCAACGTCAAGCGCTCGCGCGCCCGGCCCACCAGCACGAAGAAGAAGGCCCTGGCCTGAACGGCAGCGGCCCTGTACGGGCCGCTCTACCGTGCCGGCTGGCTATTCGCCGGCCGAGCGCGGCGCCGAAGCGCGCCACACCAACACCAGCGCCAGCAGGCTCTGCACCAGATAAAAGGCGCTCGAGACGCCGTGCAGCATGCCGAACTGGCCGCGGAACGGCGACTCAGACACGCCCACACCGAGCGCCGTCGCCTTCTCCTTGAGATTCCCCATGAACGGCTGGGTACCGAAATAGCCCACCAGCACGCAGCACAGCATGGCCAGCACCAGCCAGCGCAGTGCGCGATAGCGATTGGCGCCGCGCCGGATCAGCACATTGCACAGTACGAGCTGCAGCACGCCAATGGTCACGCCGAGGATGGCCTCGGTCTGAAACAGGTGGCCGGCGATCATGCCCGCCGTCTCGCGGCTGGGCAGTACCGAAAACAGCGTGGGAGCCACCATGTAGCCCACCGTCCACAGGCTGCCGGCCCACACGACCGTGAGCAGCAGGAAAATACGGTGGGGCAGCGGCGGCAGGCTGGAGTATGAGGAAGAAAACACTGTCCGGTTCCGTTGGCCTGGCGGCCTCAGATGTAGCGGACGGTGATGACCTCGTACTCGCGCTCGCCGCCCGGGGCCAGGACGGTCGCGACGTCGCCTTCGAACTTGCCGATCAGCGCGCGCGCAATGGGCGAACTGACGGAGATCTTGCCGGTGTCCAGGTCGGCTTCGTCATCGCCGACGATCTGGTAGCTCACGGGGCTGCCCGACTCCAGGTCTTCCAGGTCGACGGTGGCGCCGAACACAATGCGGCCGTCCGTGTCGAGCTGCGTCGGGTCGATAACTTGTGCAGCCGACAGCTTGGATTCGACGTCGAGGATGCGGCCTTCGATGAACGCCTGCTTCTCCTTCGCTGCATCGTATTCGGCATTTTCGGACAGGTCGCCCTGCGCGCGGGCTTCAGCGATGGCATTGATCACCGCAGGACGTTCGACGGCCTTCAGGCGGTGCAGCTCTTCCTTCAGGAGCTCGGCGCCACGCTTGGTAATCGGAATGGTGCTCATGTTTTCGATCAACAAAAAAATGAGCCGCAGCGGAGCTGGAACCGTGCCTGGCACCTGGCCAGGGCACTTCCGCTCAACCGCGGCTTTCGGATGGGAAAGCGCCCGGAGTACAGGCGCCGATCAACGAATTCGGAGTAGTTTAGGCCAAGAAGCCCGCCGACAGCAACATCGGCGGGCCAAGGACCCTTGACGGAGCGCAAGCGCCCCGAGCAGCCACAATGTTACGCCAGCGACGCATGGAGACCCTGCAGGTCATAGACCTCCAGGCTCTGCATGTGCTTCAGGCCCTCCACCGCGGCGCTCGCGCCGGCGATGGTGGTGTAGTACGGCACGCGGTTGGCCAGCGCCGAGATCCGGATCGAGCGCGAATCGGCGATCGCGCCGCGGGTCTCGTCCACCGTGGTGAACACCAGCGCCAGTTCGCCGTTCTTGATCATGTCAACGATGTGCGGACGGCCGTCCTTGACCTTGTTCACCACCTTGACCGGGATGCCCGCGGCTTCGATGGCCGAGGCAGTGCCGCGCGTGGCGACGATCGGATAGCCCATGTCGTGCAGCATGCGGGCCACGGCGACGGCGCGCGGCTTGTCGCTGTCCTTCACGGTGATCAGCACGGTGCCCTTTTCCGGCAGGCGCGAACCCGCGGCCAGCTGGCTCTTGAACAAGGCTTCGCCGAACGACTTGCCCACGCCCATCACCTCACCGGTGGAACGCATTTCAGGTCCGAGGACCGGATCGACGCCCGGGAACTTGTTGAACGGGAACACCGCTTCCTTGACGCTGTAGTACGGCGGCACGACCTCGTCGGTGACACCCTGCTCGTCCAGCGACTGGCCGGCCATGCAGCGCGCGGCAATCTTGGCGAGTTGCATGCCGGTGGCCTTCGACACGTACGGCACGGTACGCGACGCACGCGGGTTCACTTCGAGCACGTAGACGACGTCCTCGCCGTTGGTCTGCTGGATCGCGAACTGCACGTTCATCAGGCCGACCACGTTCAGGGCCTTGGCCATGGCGGCGGTCTGGCGCTTCAGTTCAGCCACGGTCTCGGCCGACAGCGAGTACGGCGGCAGCGAGCAAGCCGAGTCGCCCGAGTGCACGCCCGCCTGCTCGATGTGCTCCATCACGCCGCCGATGAACACGCGCTTGCCATCAGAGAGGGCATCGACGTCGCATTCGATCGCGTCGTTCAGGAAGCGGTCAAGCAGCACCGGCGAGTCGTTCGACACCTTGACGGCCTCGCGCATGTAGCGCTCGAGATCGCGCGGCTCGTGCACGATTTCCATCGCGCGGCCGCCCAGCACGTACGACGGGCGCACCACCAGCGGGTAGCCGATCTCCTCGGCCAGGCGCAGCGCTTCGTCCTCGGCACGCGCGGTGCGGTTCGGCGGCTGGCGCAGACCCAGGTTCTGCAGCAGCTTCTGGAAGCGCTCGCGGTCTTCCGCGGCGTCGATCATGTCGGGGCTGGTGCCGATGATGGGCACGCCATTGCGCTCGAGGTCCAGTGCCAGCTTCAGCGGGGTCTGGCCGCCGTACTGCACGATCACGCCGACGGGCTTTTCGATCGCGACGATCTCGAGCACGTCTTCGAGCGTCACCGGTTCGAAGTACAGGCGGTCCGAGGTGTCATAGTCGGTCGACACGGTTTCCGGGTTGCAGTTGACCATGATGGTCTCGTACCCGTCCTCGTGCAGCGCCAGTGCGGCGTGCACGCAGCAGTAGTCGAACTCGATGCCCTGGCCGATCCGGTTCGGGCCGCCGCCCAGCACCATGATCTTCTTCTTGTCGGTCGGGTTGGCTTCGCACTCGCCATGCTCAGCCTCGTAGGTCGAGTACATGTAGGCAGTGTTGGTACCGAACTCGGCCGCACAGGTATCCACGCGCTTGTACACCGGACGCACGTTCTGGGCGATGCGCGCCTCGCGCACGGCCTTGGCATCGGTCTTGAGCAGCTTCGCCAGGCGACGGTCGGAGAAGCCCTTCTGCTTCAGGTAACGCAGCTCGCCGGTCGACAGGCTTTCCAGCGTGCGCGCCTTGACCTGGTTCTCGGTCTTGACGATGTCCTCGATCTGGGCCAGGAACCACGGGTCGATGGCGGTCTCGGCGTGCACCTCTTCCTGCGACATGCCGATACGGAATGCATCACCCACGTACCAGATGCGGTCCGGGCCCGCCTCGCCGATCTCCTCGACGATCTCGTCGCGGTCGGTGGTTTTCTCGTCCAGACCATCCACGCCCACTTCCAGGCCGCGCAGCGCCTTCTGGAACGATTCCTGGAAGGTACGGCCCATGGCCATCACCTCGCCCACCGACTTCATCTGGGTGGTCAGGTGGCTGTCGGCCTGCGGGAACTTCTCGAATGCGAAACGCGGCACCTTGGTGACCACGTAGTCGATCGACGGCTCGAACGAAGCCGGGGTCGCGCCACCGGTAATTTCGTTCTTGAGCTCGTCCAGCGTGTAGCCGACGGCCAGCTTGGCCGCGACCTTGGCGATCGGGAAGCCTGTGGCCTTGGAGGCCAGCGCCGACGAACGCGACACGCGCGGGTTCATCTCGATGACGATCATGCGACCGTCCTTCGGGTTGATCGAGAACTGCACATTGGAGCCGCCGGTGTCCACGCCGATCTCACGCAGCACGGCCAGCGAGGCGTTGCGCAGGATCTGGTATTCCTTGTCGGACAGGGTCTGCGCCGGGGCCACGGTGATCGAGTCGCCGGTGTGGATGCCCATCGGGTCCAGGTTCTCGATCGAGCAGATGATGATGCAGTTGTCCGCCTTGTCGCGGACCACTTCCATCTCGTATTCCTTCCAGCCCAGCAGCGATTCTTCGATCAGCAGCTCGCGCGTCGGCGACAGGTCCAGGCCGCGCTTGCAGATCTCTTCGAATTCTTCGCGGTTGTAGGCAATGCCGCCGCCGCTGCCGCCCAGCGTGAACGACGGACGGATCACGATCGGGTAGCCACCGGTGCCGGTTTCCTGGGCGATGCGCGACTGCACAGCCATGGCTTCGTCCATCGAGTGGGCGATGCCCGACTTGGCCGAACCCAGACCGATCTTGGTCATGGCGTCCTTGAACTTCTGACGGTCCTCGGCCTTGTCGATGGCTTCAGGCGACGCGCCGATCAGTTCGACCTTGTATTTGTCCAGCACGCCGTGGCGATGCAGGTCCAGTGCGCAGTTCAGCGCGGTCTGGCCGCCCATGGTCGGCAGGATCGCGTCGGGGCGTCTTTCTCGATGATGCGCTCGACCACTTCCCAGGTGATCGGCTCGATGTAGGTCACATCGGCCGTGGCCGGGTCGGTCATGATGGTCGCCGGGTTCGAATTGACCAGGATGACCTTGAAGCCTTCTTCGCGCAGCGCCTTGCAGGCCTGTGCGCCGGAGTAGTCGAACTCGCACGCCTGGCCAATGATGATGGGGCCGCGCCGATGATCAGGATGCTCTTGATGTCTGTGCGTTTTGGCATTGCACTATCTCTTTTTTGGTCCGGCGCGTCTGGACCGCGGCCGGAAAATCAGGAATCCCAGCAGGATTCGGAAAATTCAACTCAGGGTGGCCGTCGCCAGCTTCGCGCCGAAGCCGATGAACATGGCTCCCACGCCGCTCGACACGCCCGCCGACAGGCGTCGGCGGCGGCGGAACGCGGCGGCCAGCTTCACGCCGACGAAGATCAGCGTCGTGAGGTAGAGGAAGCTGAAGATCTGCACGACCACGCCCAGCGCCAGGAACGACAGCGCCGCATAACCGAAAGCCGGATCGACGAACTGGATGAAGAACGAGATGAAGAACAGGATGGCCTTGGGGTTCATCAGGCTGATGACCAGTGCCTTGCGGAACGGATTGGACTGGTCTGCCGGCGCCGCCACGGCAGCGTCGGCTGCGGCCCGGTCCGCCTTGCCGGCGCCCGTCCAGTTACGGACCGCGCCGCGCAGCATGTTGAACCCGATCCAGCCCAGGTAGGCCGCACCGATGTACTTCACCACGTAGAACAGCGCGGGGCTCGCCTTGAGCAGCGAGGCCACGCCCGCCGCCGACAGCACCATCAGCACCGCATCGCCGAGGAACACGCCGCATGCACCCTTGTAGCCGGCGCGCACGCCTCGCTGCGCCGCCACGGACAGCACGTACATCGAGTTCGGCCCCGGCAGCAGCACGATGAAGATCGTGCCCAGCACATAGGTCCAGAAATCGGTGATGCCGAAGGCGGTATGCATGAAGGCGTTCATGGCGTGTCCTTGTTTCCTGCTCGTCCCAGTTCGTTGCTGTGCGTGATGGCAGTGCGCTTACTTGCGCGCGTCCGCCATCATCTTCGTGAAGCGGTCGAACAGGTAAGCCACGTCGTTCGGGCCCGGCGATGCTTCCGGGTGGCCCTGGAAGCAGAATGCCGGCTTGTCGGTCAGCGCAAAACCCTGCAGCGTGCCGTCGAACAGCGACACGTGCGTCACACGCGCGTTGGCCGGCAGCGTCTCGGCGTCCACCGCGAAGCCGTGGTTCTGCGACGTGATCATCACGCGGCCGTCGTCCGTGTCCTTGACCGGATGGTTGGCGCCGTGGTGGCCGGCCTTCATCTTCAGCGTCTTGGCACCGATGGCCAGCGCCATGATCTGGTGGCCCAGGCAGATGCCGAAGGTCGGGATGCCGCGCTCGATGAATTCGCGCGTGGCGGCGATCGCGTAGTCGCACGGTTCCGGGTCGCCGGGGCCGTTGGACAGGAACACGCCATCCGGATTCAGCGCCAGGGCATCGGCCGCGCTGGCTTGCGCCGGCAGCACGGTCACCTTGCAACCGCGCTCGGCCAGCATGCGCAGGATGTTGAACTTGACGCCGTAGTCATAGGCAACCACGTGGAACTGCGGCTTGTCCTGCTTGCCGTAGCCCTCGCCGAGCGCCCACTCCGACTGCGTCCACTCGTACGGTTCCTTGACCGACACCACCTTGGCCAGGTCCATGCCGGCCAGGCCGGGGAACGAACGGGCCAGGTCGATGGCCTTCTGCACGTTGTCCTCGCCAGCCAGGATGCAGCCGTTCTGGGCACCCTTCTCGCGCAGGATGCGGGTCAGCTTGCGGGTATCGATGCCCGCGATGGCGACGACCTTTTCCTGCTTCAGGTAGTGGCCGAGCGTGTGTTCCTTGCGGAAATTCGATGCCAGGATCGGCAGATCCTTGATGATCAGGCCGGCGGCATGGACTTTCGTGGCTTCAATATCCTCACGGTTGACGCCGTAATTCCCGATGTGCGGATACGTCAGCGTGACGATCTGCCGGGAATAGCTGGGGTCGGTGAGGATTTCCTGGTAACCGGTGATGGCGGTGTTGAACACCACTTCGCCGATGGTATGGCCGGAAGCGCCAATGGAATAGCCACGAAAGACCGTGCCGTCTGCAAGCGCGAGAATGGCGGACGGGAAAGACGGTAACACGGGTAGGCTCCTGCTGGACTCACCCCGTGCCCGACCTGATCAACGCCTCGTGCCCCAGGGAGGTTCCGGTACGGCTGCATCGGCGGTTGCCGATTGCGGCGCGACTCGGTCGCAGCGCGCTCTTTGCATCACATATTTCAATGCTGGCGAAGGCTGCGCGGACGGGGGCGGCGGAAGGTGGAAAGCGGTAGGCGCTAGGGTGAAGGGTTCTGAAAGCGAAACTTTCGGATTATATCCCGCACAAGCCAATTTCTCAAGTTTTCAAGGACTTGCGTGAGGCTGGGCGGTGCCTGCATCGCCCAGCCCGGCCTGCTCCACCCCGGATGCCTGTTCCTATGCAGCCGGCGGTACCACGGCCGTCACCTCGATCTCCACCTTCGCGCGCGGCTCCACGAGGTCGGCGACTTCCACGGCCGTCATCGCCGGGAAATGCCGGCCGATGGTGTCCCGGTAGTGCTGGCCGATGACCGGATAGGCCGCCACGTATTCCGCCTTGTCCTTCACATACCACGTCATGCGCGTAATGTGCTCGGGCTTCGCGCCGCCAGCCGCCAGTACGGCGACGATATTGCGCAGCGTCTGGGCCACCTGCAGGCCGAAGTCGTCGGTCTCGAACTCGCACTGGTCATTCCAGCCGATCTGGCCTCCGACAAAGATCAGCCGGCTGCCGGCGTGCATCTCCGTCATGATGCCGTTGGAATAGCCGCGCGGTGCGGCCCAGTCTGGCGGCTGCAGAATTTTCATGATTGTTCCCTGATCTCTTGGTTACTCGAATTGCCTTGAATCGTCAGATGCCGGGGCCGCCGGGTGCGGCAAGCGTGGCATCCAGGTACTGCGTCATTGCCTGCCGCACAGGTTCGGGTAGCGGCCGTGGCGCGATCTTGCCGGTATCGACGCAGACCAGCCGCTGCGTCAGTTCGAGCCGCACGCCTGCGTCCGGGCCCATGAACCGGACCTGGACCGTGAAGCTCGACTGCCCCAGCTTCACCACGCGCAGCTCGCGCGTCAGGATTTCCCCAAGGCGGCTGGCGCGACGAAACGGCAGTGCAGATCGGCCGTGGGCACGCCGGCATGCCCGGCGCCGTGCATCGCGTCGAAGGGCCAGTCCAGCGCCTGTGCGAACCAGTCTTCGATGAAGTCGTTGAGCATCTCGAAGTAGCGCGGATAGAACACGATGCCGGCCGCATCGCAATGCCCGAAGCGCACCAGCACGGAATTCCTGAATACGGCGCTCATGACTGCTCCGCCATCTGGCGCAACCGGAAGCGCTGCAGCTTGCCGGTTTCCGTGCGCGGCAGCGCCGGCACGAAGACAATGCGACGCGGGTATTTGTAAGGCGCGATCTGGCGCTTCACATAGTCCTGCAACGCGGCGCGCGTGGCATCGCTGGCCTCCACGCCTTCACGCAGCACGACATAGGCCGTCACCACCTGGCCGCGCTCCGCGTCCGGCGCGCGACCACACCGCATTCGGCCACGTCCTTGTGCTGCATCAGCGTGCCCTCGACCTCGGGGCCGGCGATGTTGTAGCCGGCGGAGATGATCATGTCGTCGGAGCGGGCCTGGTAGAAGTAGTAGCCGTCCTCGTCCATGACGAACGTGTCGCCCGGCAGGTTCCATCCGGCCTTCACATAGTTGGCCTGGCGCGGATCGTCCAGGTAGCGGCAGCCCGTCGGTCCGCGCACGGCGAGCTTGCCGACCGTTCCCGGCGGCACCGGTTGCATGTTCTCGTCGACGATCTGCGCAACGTAGCCCGGCACGACCTTGCCGATGGCCCCGGGCTTCACGTCCGCGCCCGCGCTGGAGATGAAGATATGCATCATCTCCGTGCCGCCGATGCCATCGGTCATCTCGATGCCCGTCGCCGCCTTCCATGCCTGGCGCGTGGCGTCAGGCAGCGCCTCGCCAGCCGAGACGCTCTTCTTCAGGCTGCGCAGGTCGTAGCGCGAAGCCAGCGCCGCCATCTGCCGATAGAAGGTCGGCGCCGTGCAGACGATGGTGGCGCGGAAGTCCGCGATCAGCTGCAGCAGCCCGTCCGGCGTGAGCTTCTCCGCCAGTACGGTGCTGGCGCCGACGCGCCACGGAAAGCACAGGATGCCGCCGAGCCCGAACGTAAAGGCAATCGGCGGCGTGCCGCAAAAATGTCGTCCGGCCCCGGGCGCAGCACATGGCGCGGAAACAGGTCGCACATCGCGAGCACGTCACGGTGGAAGTGCATGGTGCCCTTGGGCTGGCCGGTGGTGCCGCTCGTGAACGCAATCAGGCACACGTCGTCGGTCGCCGTATCGCAGGCATTGAAGGTGTCCGGCTTTCCTGCCATGGCGGCTTCCAGCGAGCCCTCGCCCTCGCCGTTGAAGTACAGCGCCTTGGCAAGGCTCGGGCAGTGGAACTCGCCGCCCTGCTGCCGGGTGGCCTCGAGGTCGTCGCGCAGCCGCACATCGCACAGCGCCGCGCTGACCTGCGCCTTGTCGATGATCTGCTTGAGTTCCTTCGCGCGCAGCAGCGGCATGGTCGGTACGGCGATCAGGCCGGCCTTGATCGTGCCGAGCCAGCTCGCGGCCATCATCAGGTTATTGGGGCCGCGCAGCAGCACGCGGTTGCCCGGCACCAGGCCCATGTCCTCGGTCAGCACATGGGCAATGCGGTTGCTCAGCGCCGCCAGCTGACTGAAGGCGATGGTCTCGATGCCGCCATCGCGCCGCTGGCGGATCGCCACACGCTCGCCGCGGCCTTCGCGCACGTGCCGGTCAACCAGTTCCACGGCGCAGTTCAGGCGCTCCGGGTAGTCGGTATCCGCATTGAAGCAGAACTCTGGCCACGCCTGCGGCGGCGGCAGCCGGTCGCGGGCGAAGGTATCGAGGTGGGCGGTGGTCGCCATGACTTGTCTCCTGTCTGCTGTGTCGCTGACTTGATGATGGGCGATAGTTCAACGGGTTGGCGTGCCGGCTCAGCCGGCACGCGCCGCGAGCGTTTCGCGCGCGATGATGAGCTTCTGCACCTCCGTCGCGCCTTCGTAGATACGCAGCGAGCGGATCTCTCGATAGAGGCTTCGACACGCGTGCCAACCTTGACGCCGAGGCCGCCGAACATCTGCACCGCGCGGTCGATCACCTGCTGCGCGTCTCGGTGGCCACCATCTTGGCCATGGCCGCCTCGCGCGTGGTGCGCACGCCCTTCACGTCGCGCAGCCATGCCGCGCGGTAGGTCAGCAGCGCCGCCGCATCGATGGCAGTCGCCATGTCGCCGATGGCCGCCTGCGTGAGCTGAAGGTCGGCCAGCACGCCGCCGAACATCGGCCGTGCGCGGCCACGGGCGCCAGCGCCTCGTCGAGCGCGCGCGCGGCCGAAGCCGAGCGCAGCCGCCGCCACTGAAGCGCGGAAGATGTCGAGCGTCATCATCGCCACCTTGAAGCCCTGTCCGGGCTCGCCCAGCCGGTTGACCACCGGCACGCGGCAGTTGTCGAAGCGAAGCGTGGCCAGCGGATGCGGGGCCATCACGTCGATCCGCTCGGCAATGCTGAGCCCCGGGGTATCGGCATCGACCACAAAGGCAGAGATGCCGCGCGCGCCGGGCGCCTCGCCGGTTCGCACGAATACGCAGTAGAAGTCGCAATGCCGCCGTTGGAGATCCAGGTCTTGGCGCCGTCGATCACATAGTGCGTACCATTGGCGTCGAGCCGCGCGCTGCATTGCATGGCCGCCACGTCGGAACCGGCGTCCGGCTCGGACAGGGCAAACGCGGCGATAGCCTCGCCACGCGCCACGCGCGGCAGATAGCGGTCGCGCACGGCGTCGCTTCCGGCGAGCGAGATGGCGCCAGAGCCAAGGCCCTGCATGGCAAACGCGAAGTCGGCCAGGCCATCGTGGCGGGCCAGCGTCTCGCGCAGCAGGCACAGAGAGCGCGAATCGAGCGCCGCCAGGGCGCCGCCATGCGCGGCCGGCACGCAGTAGCGCAGCCAGCCGGCAGCGCCAAGCTGGCGCACCAGCGCGCGGCACGCGGCATCGGTATCGCTGTGGTCAACCTTCAGGTTCGCCGCGCACCACGCGTCCAGGTCGCGCTCCAGCGCACGGTGGGAATCGTCGAGCAGGGGCAGGTCGAGATAGGTCTTGTCGGACATCGGGGATCTCTTTGGTTCGAGCTTCGGTTCGCGGCTTCGGCTACGGTCAGTCGCCTTCGAACACGGGCTTGCCCTTGGCAACGAACGCCTCGTAAGCACGCCGGAAGTCGCGCGTCTGCATGCAGATGGCCTGCGCCTCGGCTTCGGCCTCGATCGCTTCGTCAAGGCCCATGTTCCATTCCTGGTGCAGCAGCTTCTTGGTCACGCCGTGGGCAAACGTCGGGCCGGCGGCAAGCTGCGCCGCCAGCGCCTGCGCTTCGGCCAGGACCTTGTCGGACGCATGCAGCGTGTTGAAGAAGCCCCACTGCAGCCCCTCTTCCGCGGTCATCACACGGCCGGTGTAAAGCAGTTCACTGGCCCTCCCCTGCCCGATCACGCGCGGCAACAACGAGCAGGCGCCCATGTCGGCGCCGGCCAGGCCCACCCGCACGAACAGGAACGCAGTCTTGGCTTGCGCCGTGCCCACGCGCATGTCGGAGGCCAGCGCCATCATCGCGCCCGCGCCGGCGCAGATGCCGTCCACGGCGCTGATGACCGGTTGCGGACACGCGCGCATGGCCTTGACGAGGTCACCGGTCATGCGCGTGAAATCGAGTAGCTCCGGCATGGTCATCTTCGTCAGCGGTCCGATGATCTCGTGCACGTCGCCGCCCGAGCAGAAGTTGCCGCCGGCGCCCGTGACCACCACGGTCTTGATGTCGCTGGCATAACACAGCGCGCGGAACAGGTCGCGCAGCTCGGCATACGAGTCGAACGTCAGCGGATTCTTGCGTTCCGGGCGGTTCAGCGTGATGGTGGCCACCTTGCCGTCGTCCGATACGGACCACAGGAAGTGCTTCGGCGAGTAGTCCGCGAAGCTGCGCTTGTGATGGCGCATGTCGAGTGCGATATCGGTCATGTTCTCTCTCTGTCTGATTCGGTCTGCAGCGTGATTCGCTGCTGATTCGCTGGTGCTGCCACTTGCTCGCGGCACGCCCTTATCCTGTCATCACTTCGCCGCCCGCCACCGCGATCGCCTGCCCCGTCACCGCGCTGGCAGACGGCCGGCACAGCCATGCAACAGCATCTGCCACTTCATTGGGCTGCACCAGTCGACGCTGCGGATTGCGCGCGGCCAGTTCGGCACGCGCTTCAGCCTCGCTTCGGCCGGTCTTGTCAACGATATTGGCGACGGCGTCGCGCACGATGTCGGTCTCGGTGTAGCCCGGGCAAACCGCATTGACGGTCACGCCGCTACGCGCGGTTTCCAGCGCCAGCGCACGCGTAAGCCCGATCACGCCATGCTTGGCCGCGCAGTAGGCGCTGACGTAGCCGTAGCCGACGAGGCCTGCGGTACTGGCCACGTTGACGATGCGCCCCCAGCCCGCCGCCGTCATGGCGGGCAGCGCGGCCTGCGTGCACAGGAAGGTGCCGGTCAGGTTGACGTCGAGCATGCGCTGCCACTGCGCCAGGCTGGTCTTGCCGAACGGCGCGCTGTGCGCCTGGCCGGCGTTGTTCACGAGTATGCCGACCGGCCCGGCCTGGGCCTGCGCCGCCGCAAAAGCAGCGGCGACACTGTCGGCATCACTGATGTCGGCGGGCACGGTAACCAGCACGGCATCGCCGACCACCAGCGGACGCAGTTCGTCTGCGGCGCGTTCCAGCACCTGCACGTCGCGTCCGACCAGCGTGACGCTGGCTCCTTCGGCCAGCAGCCGTCGCGCAATTGCCGCGCCGATGCCGCGTCCGCCGCCGGTGACCAGCGCGTGCCGGCCTTGCAGGGGAAGCTCTGCTGCCATCGTCAATGCTCCACCACGGCACGGCCCAGGGCCGCGGCGCGTTCCAGGTTGGTTTCGAGCTGGCGCTTGCCGGCTTCATACTGCCGCGGCCAGTTCACGTCGCGGTAGCCGAGCTTTGCGGCCTCGTGCAGCGTCCAGGCCGGATCTGCCAGGTGCGGGCGCGCCACGGCGCACAGGTCGGCGCGGCCCGCTGCGATGATGCTGTCGACATGGTCGGCTTCGAAAATGGCCCCGACCGCAATGGTCGGAATATCGGCCTCGTTGCGGATGCGGTCGGCGAATGGCGTCTGGTACATGCGGCCGTAGACGGGCGCCTGGTCCGGCGTGACCTGGCCCGACGAACAGTCGATCATGTCGGCACCGGCAGCCTTGAAGGCGCGCGCGATCTCCACCGCATCATCGGGCGTGATGCCGCCTTCGACCCAGTCGTGCGCGGAGATGCGCACCGACATCGGCTTGTCCTCCGGCCACACCGCGCGCACCGCCGCGAACACTTCGAGCGGATAGCGCAGGCGGTTGGCGAGCGTGCCGCCATATTCGTCGGTGCGCTGGTTGGTCAGCGGCGAGATGAAGCTCGAGAGCAGGTAGCCGTGGGCGCAGTGCAGCTCGAGCCAGTCGAAACCGGCTTCGGCAGCGCGGCGCGCGGCAGCCACGAAATCATCGCGCACGCGGTCCATGTCCTCGCGCGTCATTTCGCGCGGTACCTGCGACTCGCCGGGCAGGTACGGAATCGGCGAGGCCGACAGCAACGGCCAGTTCCGTGCGGCAGCGGATGATCCATCGCCTCCCAGCCGAGCTGCGTCGAGCCCTTGCGCCCCGCATGGCCGAGCTGCATGGCGATGCGCGCATCGCTGTTGGCATGGACGAAACCGACAATGCGTTTCCATGCATCGCGCTGCGCATCGTTCCACAAACCCGGACAGGCCGGCGTGATGCGCGCATCGGGCGACACGCAGGTCATTTCGGCCACCACCATGCCCGCCCCGCCGAGCGCGCGCGAGCCCAGGTGCACCAGATGGAAATCGCCCGGCACGCCGTCCACGCTCGAGTACATCGCCATTGGCGAGACCACCACGCGGTTCTTCAGCGTCACGCCGCGCACGCGGAATGGCGTGAACATCGGCGGCACGGGCTTGTCTTCGCGCAGGCGCAGCGCTTCGGCCGGCACACCAGCCTGGCCGGCCAGCCAGTGTTCAAATTTCTGCACATAGCCAGCATCGCGCACGCGCAGGTTCTCGTGCGAGATGCGCTGCGATCGCGTCAGCAGCGAATAGGCAAACTGCTCCGGCGCAAGCCCGGCATAGCGCTCGACGTTCTCGAACCATTCGGTGGAGTTGCGCGCGGCGTTCTGGATCTTCAGCACTTCCACGCTGCGAGTGGCCTCGTAGCGACCCAGCGCCGCGGGCAGCGCGTCATGCGCGGAACGGCCCGACGCCGCGATCTCGGTGGCCAGGTCGATCGCATCTTCGAGTGCCAGCTTGGTGCCCGAGCCGATGGAGAAGTGCGCCGTATGCGCCGCATCGCCCATCAGGACCACTGGCACACGCCGGCCGTCGGGCAGTGTGTTCCAGTGCACCCAGTGCTTGCAGATGACGCGCGGGAAGCGGATCCAGTTCGCCGAGCCGCGCAGGTGCGTCGCGTTGCTGATCAGCTTGTTGCCGTCGAGATACCTGGCGAAAATCTTCTCGCAATACGCGATGCCTTCTTCCTGGCTCATCTGCTCGATGCCCGCGGCGCGCCAGACTTCTTCCGGCGTCTCGACGATAAAGGTCGAGGTGTTGTCGTCGAAACGGTACGCATGCGCCTGGAACCAGCCGTGTTCGGTCTTTTCGAAGGCAAAGGTGAAGGCGTCGAACAGCTTGTGCGTGCCAAGCCAGACGAAGCGGCACTGGCGCGTGTCGATGTCCGGCTCGAAGCTGTCGGCATAGCGGGTGCGGATGCGGCTGTTCAGGCCGTCGGAGGCGATGACGAGGTCGGCCTCGTACTGCATCGCAAGGACCTGATCATCGGCAACATCGGTTTCGAACACCAGCTTCACGCCAAGCGCTTCGCAGCGCGCCTGCAGGATGTTCAGCAGCCGCTTGCGGCCGATGCCGATAAAGCCGTGGCCGCCCGAGCGGATGGTGCGCCCGCCGATGTGGATGTCGATGTCGTCCCAGTGGTTGAACGCCGCATTGATCTCGGCGGCGCTGACGGGGTCCGCCTGCTTCAGGTTGTCCATGGTGGCGTCGGAGAACACCACGCCCCAGCCGAAGGTATCGTACGGCCGGTTGCGCTCCACCACGATCACCTCGTTGGCCGGGTCCTGCAGCTTCATCAACAGCCCGAAGTACAGGCCTGCCGGGCCGCCGCCAATACAAAGCACTCGCATCTGTCGTCTCCAGCCAGGCTGCCCCGCCGCCAGCGGGGAGCGCATCTAAATCATGTTTAAATATTTTATGCTTCAAATATTAGTCTGCATGCGCGGACCTTGCAAGCCGAATCTGCGATGTGCCCCGACAGGCGCACATCGCAGGATTCCGTCAGGCGCCCCGTAAGGGCGCCCGGCGACTTCAGCCCTTGAGGGCCGACTGCAACTGCTCCAGTGCGACGGGATCCTCGATCGTGGTCAGATCGCCAGGATCGCGTCCCTCCGCGATGGCCTGGATGGCGCGCCGCAGCAACTTGCCCGAGCGCGTCTTGGGCAGCGCATTGACAAAGAATACGCGTGCCGGGCGCGCCACTGCGCCAAGCTGCTGCTCCACGGTCTTCATCAGTTCGCCCTCGAACGCCAGCCGCGCGTCCTGCGTGGCGGTGCGTTCGGCGTCGCGGGCAATGCAGAAGCCCATTGCCACCTGCCCCTTGAGCGCGTCCTGCACGCCCACCACCGCCACTTCCGCCACGCCCGCGTGCGAAGACAGGCTTTCCTCGATTTCGCGCGTGCCAAGGCGGTGGCCGGCGACATTGATCACATCATCGGTTCGGCCGAGGATGAACACATAGCCGTCCGCATCGCGCACGCCCCAGTCGAATGTCGAATAGCAGAGCCGGTTCGGCACCGCCGACCAGTAGGTGCGCACGAAGCGATCGTCGTCGCCCCAGACCGTGCTCATGCAGCCGGGCGGCAGCGGGCCGTCGATGGCGACCACGCCCTTCTGGCCGGGAGCGCATTCCTCGCCGGTGTTCTCGTCGACGATGCGCAGGTCATAGCCATACGCCGGCACGCCCGGCGAACCGAGCTTGGGTGGCAAGACCTCGACGCCACGCTGGATCGCGATGATCGGCCAGCCCGATTCCGTCTGCCAGTAGTTGTCGACCACCGGCTTGCCGATGCCCTCCTGAATCCACCGCGCGGTGGGCTCGTCGAGCGGCTCGCCCGCCAGGAACAGCAGCCGCAGGCTCGACAGGTCGTATTGCGTCAGGAACGCCGGATCCTGCTTCTTGAGCACGCGGATCGCCGTGGGCGCGCTGAACATCAGGTTGACCTTGTAGCGCTCCACCAGCCGCCACAGGATGCCGCCGTCCGGGCGGATCGGCGTGCCTTCGTACATCAGCGTGGTCATGCCGGCGAGCAGCGGACCATAGACGATGTAGCTGTGTCCCACCACCCAGCCGATGTCCGAGGCCGTGAACATGGTGTCGCCGGCCTTGCCGCAGAAGATGTATTCCATCGAGGTGGCCAGCGCCACCGCATAGCCGCCGGTGTCGCGCTGCACGCCCTTGGGCTTGCCCGTCGTGCCGGACGTGTAGAGCACGTAGGACGGCTCCGACGACTCGAGCCACGTGCATGGCACCTGCGTGCCGGCCACGCGTTCGCGCCAGGCCGCGTAGTCTTCATCGCGGCCCTCCACGCGCGGCATGTCGGCGAGCTTGCGGTCGACCAGCAGTACCTTCTCGGGCTTGTGGCCGGACAGGCGGATGGCCTCGTCGAGCAGCGGCTTGTATGGCACCACCTTGCCGGCGCGAGACCCGGCATCGGCGCTGATCACCACGCGCGGCTGCGCGTCATCGATGCGCGCCGCCAGGCTGACCGAGGCAAAGCCGCCGAACACGACCGAATGGATCGCGCCAATGCGGGCGCACGCCAGCATGGCGAACGTGGCCTCGGGGATCATCGGCATATAGACCAGCACGCGGTCGCCCTTGCGCACGCCGAGCCCTTGCAGGATGGCCGCCATGCGGTTGACTTCGTCGTGCAGCTGCGCGTAGGTGTAGGTGCGCTCCTGGTCCGTTTCCGTGGACACCCAAACCAGCGCCGGCTGCTGCGCGCGCGCCGCCAGGTGACGGTCCAGCGCGTTGTGGCACAGTTGGTGCGTCCACCGACAAACCAGCGCGTAAAGGCGCGCGGCTGTTGTCGAGGACTTGTGTGAACGGGGTTTCCCAGTCGATGCGCTGCGCCTGTTCGGCCCAGAACCCCTCAGGGTCGGCCAGCGAACGGGCATGCACGGCATGGCTTGCCGTCATGGCAGGTCTCCTCCGCGTCTGCGGGTAATGATCGTCCTGCTAGTTTGCCACCGGCCGGGCGTCCTGTGCGCCGGCCAGATGGGCAGGCACACGCGCCGCAGTGGCGGCATCATGGAAAACGGGGCGTGCCGTCAGGCAACGCCCCGTTTGATCTGGCCATTGCCGCCAGTTAGCGGGACTTTGCTGCCCTGGATGCGCCCTTGGACGAGGCCTTCACCGCCGACCCCGACTTGGCGGACGCCGGGCGCGCAGCGCCGGAGCCCTTGCCTCCCGCATGGTGCGGCGCGGCTTCCACGGTCATGCGCTTGCGCCCGTCGGCCTTGCCCTTGCCGGGTGCCGATGCACGCACCACTTCAGGCTTGTCCGCCGCCTCCGCATGTGCCGCCGTGCGCGCAGCCGTGGCCGCCCCGCGGCCACGGACCGGCACCATCAGCACCAGGCTCTGCCCCGCCACCAGCTTGGTGCCGGAAAGCTTGTTCCACGACTGCACCTGGCTCGCCGACACCCCGTACCGGTGCGCCACCGACGTCACGGTATCCCGGCGCCCCGCCCGCACTACCAGGCGGCGCGCATCGGGCAGGTCGGGCTCCATCGCCAGCATGGCACTGTCGGCCAGCGTGGCGCTGATGTCCTGGTCGTGGTGGCCCGAGCGCGGGATCATCACCGTCGAACCAGCCTTCAGCCGCATGCCGCGCGGAATGCTGTTGATCTCGCGCAGCGTGTCCGCGTCGACATTCAGGCGCGCGGCCAGGGCTTCCACCCGCTCGCGGTTGTCCACGGTCACCGCGGTCCAGCTCGACAGCCCGCCGCGATAGGTGTTCAGGTTGTACTGGAAGCGCTCCGCATTGTCGAACGGCAGCAGGATCTGCGGGTTCGAAGCGCCCAGGATCACCGGCCGGTTGAACGACGGGTTCAGCGCCTTGAATTCGTCGAGCGACATATTGGCCAGCTTGGCCGCGAGCGTGACGTCGATATCGCGGCTGGTGGTGACCGTGACGAAATACGGATGATCCGGGATCTCGGGCAGCCGGACGCCGTACGCGGCCGGGTGGGCGATGATGTTCTTCACCGCCTGCAGCTTGGGCACGTAGTAGCGCGTCTCGGTTGGCATGGTCAGGCTGGCGTAGTCGGTCGGCAAGCCCCGTGCCTGGTTGCGCGCGATCGCGCGCGACACTGCGCCCTCACCCCAGTTGTACGCGGCCAGCGCCAGCTGCCAGTCGCCGAACATGTCGTAGAGGCGCGCCAGGTAGTCAAGCGCTGCGTCGGTCGAGGCCAGCACATCGCGACGCTCGTCCCGGAACATGTTCTGCTTGAGCTTGTAGGTCTTGCCCGTGCTGGGGATGAACTGCCACATGCCAGCCGCCTTGGCGCTCGACTGCGCCTGCGGATTGAACGCGCTCTCGACGAACGGCAGCAGCGCGAGTTCGGTCGGCATATTGCGCCGCTCGAGCTCTTCCACGATGTGATACAGATAGCGGCTCGACCGGGCCACCATGCGTTCCATGTACTCCGGTCGCTGCGCATACCATTGCGTGCGGTCGTCAACCAGCGTGCCCTCCAGGTCCGGCATGGCGAAGCCACGGCGGATGCGGTCCCAGATATCGGTGGACGGGCCGCGCAGCCAGTCCAGCCCGGGCTGATCAGCATTGATGCTGGCGGAGCCAGCCGCGATCGACTTGTCGACGGTAAGCGAGTTGAGCGGATCCTTGCCGCTGCGCGTGGGAGTCAGGCCGGTCGGGGCGCCGGACGCATCGGCGCCGGGCGGTGTGGGCGTGCTGGCGCAGGCTGCCAGCAGCACCACGCTTGCAAACACCGCCAGTAATCGACCAAATTTCATTAAATTCTCGAATTGTGACGCTAAAAGGTTGCGTGATGCTAAAAAAAACGCGCTTTCGCGTCAATGAGATTTTCCAGAAGGGAATTGGATTTCGATCCGTCGCGGGCCATTGCCAGGCGTGCGCCAGCCTGCGACGGATTTGACCGCATCGCTCAGCGGAAGCTGTCTTTCCAGCCGCGCAGTGCGCCGAACGTTTCTGCGTCGCTCGCCACGTTGCCACCGTGCGCCTTGACTGCCGCCCGTACCGTGGGTTCGCGCGAACGCAGGAAAGGATTGACCTGGCGCTCGAGCGCGATCGTCGACGGCACGGTCGGCTGGCCCGCCGCGCGCAGTGTCTCGACGCGCGCTTCCCAGTCGGCGAGTGCGGTGTTTGCGGGCTCTACCGCGCGCGCAAAGCGCACATTGCTGCGCGTGTATTCGTGGGCGCAGTACACGCGCGTTCGCCCGGCAGCGACGCCAGCTTGTCGAGCGAGGCCAGCATCTGGGCCGGCGTGCCTTCAAACAGCGCCCGCAACCGGTGGCGAACAGCGTATCGCCGCAGAACACGAGCGGGCCCACGTCCGGTACATCGCCGGCGTAGGCAATATGGCCCGCCGTATGGCCAGGCACATCCAGCACACGCAGTTGCAGCGCGGGCGTCTGCAGCGTCACCGTATCGCCCTCGCGCACGGCTTGGGTGCGTCCGCCGATACGCTCGCCTGCCGGCCCGATCACCGGCATCGGGGTGCCATCGGGGGCGCTCGGGTGCGCCGCGAGCAGCTCCGCCACACCGCCCTGATGATCGCCATGGTGATGGGTGATTACAATAGCGCCCAGAGCCAGCCCCTTGTCCACGAGGAACTGCTCCACCGGCGCCGCCTCGCCGGGATCGACCACGGCAGCATGACGGCCGTCGTGGATGGCCCAGATATAGTTATCCTGGAATGCGGGGATCGGCTCCACTTTCAACATGCGTGTGCTCCTATGGCTGACCGTCCGATTGTAAGCTGGGAAGACTGGCTGGCTTCGCCCCCGGGGCAATACATGCTCCGGTGGGAGGCGCAGCAATACGACCGGACCGTGACGGACATCTTCGGTTATCACGCGGTCCAGATGGGCTTGCCCGCCATCGACACCCTGCGCGAGAACCGGATGCCGTTCTCGGCGCTCGCGCTCGACCCGGCCAGCGGCCCCCACGGGCCGCGCGCCGCGCACCCCGACGCGCGCCAGTTGCTGTGCCGGTTCGACGAACTGCCGTTCGACACGCAGAGCATCGATCTGGCCACCTTGCCCCATGTGCTCGAGTTTGCCGAGGACCCGCACGAAGTGCTGCGCGAGGTGTCGCGCGTGCTGGTGCCCGAGGCGCGTGGTAATGACCTGCTTCAACCCGATGAGCCTGTGGGCGCGCGCCAGGGCCTGAACCGTGTTGGCGCCACGCCGTTCCTGCCCACCGACGCGCAGTCGATCGGCTTTGTGCGCATCAAGGACTGGCTCAAGCTGCTCGGCTTCGACATCATCCGCGGCCGCTTCGGCTGCTATTGCCCGCCGTACCGGACCGACCGCTGGCTGCAGCGCGCCGCGTTCATGGAAAAGGCCGGGGACCGCTGGTGGCCGATCTTTGGCGCGGTGTACATGATTTCCGCCGTCAAGCGCGTGCGCAATATCCGCCTGGTCGGGCCGGCCTGGAAACCTGCCAAGGCCGCGCTCACCCCCGTAGCGGCCCCGTGGCCACACCAACCGGCACGCACGGAAAGACCCCGCGCGACGACCACTGATCCTGCCGGTTCGCACCCATTGAACCCTGAGACAGCCCGTGCGGGCTGCCCCGATATACGACACATGCAAGAAGTAACGATCTATTCCGATGGCGCCTGCAAGGGCAATCCCGGCCGTGGCGGCTGGGGCGCGGTGCTGGTTGCCGGCACCAGTGAAAAAGAGCTGTTCGGCGGCGAAGCCAACACCACCAACAATCGCATGGAGATGACCGCGGTCATCGAGGCGCTGCGCGCGCTCAAGCGGCCCTGCATCGTGCAGGTGTACACCGACTCGCAGTACGTGCAGAAAGGCATCAGCGAATGGCTGCCCGGCTGGAAGGCGCGCGGCTGGAAAACCGCCGACAAGAAGCCGGTCAAGAACGCCGACCTCTGGCAGCAACTCGACGTCCTGGCGCAGCAGCACCAGGTCAGTTGGCACTGGGTTCGCGGGCACAACGGACACCCGGGCAATGAGCGTGCCGATGCGCTCGCCAACCGCGGCGTCGCGTCGCTCGCCTGACTACGACCTGCCGTCCGCTAGAATGCGCGCCATGCGACAAATCGTTCTCGACACCGAAACCACCGGCCTGAATGCCGCCACCGGGGACCGCCTGATCGAAATCGGGTGCGTCGAACTGGTCAACCGGCGCCTCACGGGCCGTCACCTGCACTTCTACGTCAACCCCGAGCGCGACATCGACGAAGGCGCCATCGCCGTGCACGGCATCACCGTCGAATTCCTGGCCGACAAGCCAAAGTTCGCCGTAGTCGTCAACGAGGTCCGAGACTTCGTGCAAGACGCCGAACTGATCATCCACAACGCGCAGTTCGACCTTGGCTTCCTGGACATGGAATTCCGGTTGCTCGGGCTGCCGCCGTTCCGCGACCACATCGGCGGCGTGATCGATACCCTGCTCGAAGCGCGCCAGATGTTCCCCGGCAAGCGCAACTCGCTCGACGCGCTGTGCGACCGCCTCGGTGTCAGCAACGCCCACCGCACGCTGCACGGCGCCTTGCTCGATGCCGAGCTGCTGGCCGAGGTCTACCTGGCCATGACGCGCGGGCAAAACTCCCTGGTCATCGACATGCTCGACGGCGCGGAAGCCACCGGCGGCTCCGTCGCGCAGTCAGACCTGTCCAGGATTGTCCTGCCGGTGCTGCACGCGAGTGAAGCCGAAGCGGCCGAGCACCTCGCCGTGCTCAAGCAACTGGACAAGGCCAGCGGCGGCAAGACGGTATGGCAGGAGCCTGCAGCCGCGTAGCCGCCACTGACACGGCCCTCAGAAAAAACCTGAGGAAAGGGCTTTACAAGATACAGGAACATCTGCATAATCTCATTTCTCAGCTGCACGACAATGTGTCAACGCGAAAGCGACGCAGCCTGGGGTGGTTAGCTCAGCGGTAGAGCACTGCCTTCACACGGCAGGGGTCACAGGTTCAATCCCTGTACCACCCACCAGATTTCAAAAAAGCCAGCCTCGCGCTGGCTTTTTTCATTCCCTCTTCCATTTCGCCTCGCCACACTGTAACGCCCCGGTTTCAACGAACCGTCGCCGTCTCATTCCGGCACCAGCCCTGCGCAGATACGGTAGTCCGCTCCACCATCGAGCAGGAGCGGAATCATGCCTCAGCCTTCCCATCCCACCCTGTCGCAGCCGCCTGCCGCACAACCGGCATTCGCCTGGGCCGGACCCCACCCTGTATCGCCGGGCTGGTTCGAAATCCGCCCGCGCGCGTTCCCCGCGACGCCAGGCCGGTCTACGACGAAGACCTGGACTGCGTCACCGGCTACCACCGCAGCTTTGGACGGACAGCGCTCACCTATGACCTGCTTGGCCGATTCGTTGCGATCGATGACGCCGCGAAGCCGGATTGCAGCAGGCCGAGGCGCCCTATCTGGCCATCGGCGCACTGTGGCAGCCCGGCGCCTTTGGCGTGACGCGCGCCGGCTTCCACGCCGAGCGCCGCGCTCGGCGTGCGCGCAGGCGGTGCCCTGCGCGAGCGTTTCATCGGACTGTCGCGCCTGCCGCTGCATTTCTCCGCAGCGGCCCTGGCCGACATGCAGCAGGCCGAGCGCTTCGTGCCGCTGCACATCCTGCGGCTGGCGATGCGCTGCGGGTGCTGCGAACCGGCTGTCGGCAACGTAGACGCTGCAACCGTGCGGTACACCGTGGGCATCACGCGCAAGCGAGTGCCCGCCTTGCTCGAGCTGACGGTGCGATGGGTCGAGCGAACCATCCTGCGCATCCGCCAATGGCCCGTCGGCGCGCAATAGCGGACGACACCGTCGCGTCGTTGCCACCCCTCGCATCAGCAGAGTGCCGCATGCCCCACAATGCCGCGAGTC
The DNA here is from genome assembly GCA_001725945.1 of Cupriavidus sp. UYMMa02A. Taxonomy (GTDB): domain Bacteria; phylum Pseudomonadota; class Gammaproteobacteria; order Burkholderiales; family Burkholderiaceae; genus Cupriavidus. Next base: position 208,962 of record LRMT01000125.1, read on the forward strand.
CGCCGTCGACGCGCGTGGCGATGGCGGGGACATCTGATAACCTGACGCCTTGGTTCCGAACAAATAGGGCGGGGTCGTCAGTCCACATGCCCTGGGACCGGGAACGGGTCAGTGCGCAGAAGAAAGTACAAATCATGCGTCACTCAATCAAGCTGCGAATGGCGGTGGTCACCGCCACGGTGGTGACTTTGATCATCGTCCTCCGGGCGCTGTCCGCGCAGTACTACGCGTACTACGGCCTGAAGGCGCTGCTGCAGAACCATCAGGATTCGCTCGCCAGGCTGGTGGCCGAAGAGCTCGATGAAAAGTTCGAGAGCCGGGCCTCGGCGCTGCGGCACATAGCGCAACAATTCGCGCCCATGCTCGGCGGCCGGCCAGCGGATCTCAGGCGCGCCGCGGCACAAATGCCAGACCTGCCCGAAACCTTCAACGCGGTGTTCATGGCGACCGCGTCCGGCGAAATGATCTTCAGCACTGCGGTGCCGGACGGCGTGCGCATGAACCTGGCCGACCGCGACTACTTCCGCGCCATTATGCGGGGCGCGCCCTATGCCGTTTCCGACCTGCTGCAAGGCAAGCTCACCAAAGCACCCGGCGTGATACTGGCGGTACCGCTACGTGGGCCGGGCGGTGAACTGCGCGGTGTCGTCGGTGGTGTGATCAACCTTTCCCTGGATAACTTCCTGCGCGAGCTGTCACGCAGCCCGGTCGGCGTCACGGGCAGCTATTGCCTGGTCTCGTCCGGCCCCAATCCGCGTTACGCCATGCATCGGGATGCCGCAAAGCTGCTGACTTCGGCCCGGGCCATCGGCGAGTCATGCGGCGCGGACCAGCCTGAGTCCTTCTGGGAAGCTATCCGGCCACGCCAGCCGATCATCGCGCGCTACCTTCTTGAATCGAACGGATGGGAACTTGTTGCCGTGTTGCCGGCCAAGGAAGCCTATGCACCGCTGTTCGATGCGCGCCGCCGCACGCTGGCAATTGCCGGCATCTCACTGCTGGCCGCCGGCTTGCTGATGTGGCTGGTGATGTGGCGCCTGCTGGCCCCGCTGCAGCGTCTGCATCGCGCGGTGCGCCGCGTTGCCGCCAATCCCGCCGCCGCGGCGGAGCTGCCCGTCGGAGGCGAGGACGAGATCGGCGAACTGTCCGCCACCTTCGCGGAGGTCATGCGCCAGCTCTCCGAACGCGAAGCCGCGCTGAAGGCCGCCAAGGACCATGCCGCCGAGAGCGAAAAGCGCATCGAGGCCATTGCGAACCACGTGCCGGACTTTGTGTCGTTCATCGACATGAACGAGCGCTTCGTCTTCGTCAACCAGGCCTATGCGCGCCACTTCGGGCTGCCAGCGCAGCAGATCGCCGGCCTGTCGCTGCGCGAGCTGTGGGGCACGCAGGCGTACCTGGCCTCGCGGGCTTACCTGGAGCAGGCGTTTGCCGGCAAAATCGTCAAATTCACGCGCGAAAGCCCGGACGGTTCCGAATGCATGCAGTTCACCTGCCAGCCGGCCTGGAACGACGCGTATGACGCGATCCATGGCCTGCATCTGTTCGCGCGCAATGTCACGAGCGAGCGCCAGAAGCTGCGCAGCCTCGAAGCGCAGACCCTGTCGGACCACCTGACGGGGCTGCTCAACCGTAAAGGCTTCGACCGCCGACTCGCCGAAGCGCTCGCACGCGCCGACAGCGATGGCCGGGCGGCAGCGCTGCTGCTGGTGGACCTGGACGACTTCAAGGCCGTCAACGACGGCTATGGACATGCGATCGGTGACCACCTGCTGGCCACCTTTGCCCAGCGCCTGACTGGCAGCGTGCGCAAGAACGACGCCGTGGCGCGCATTGGCGGCGACGAGTTCGCGGTGATCCTGGAGAACGTCGGCGATGCCCGAGCGGTCGAGCGCATTGCCAACACCATCGTGCAGACCGCGCTCGCGCCGGTGGTCATCGACGGGCAGGAACATGCCGCCACCGTCAGCGTCGGCTCGGCCACATACCGGCCCGGCGAAGGCATGTCCGTCAGCGAGCTGTTCATGCGGGCCGACATGGCGCTGTATGAAGCCAAGCGCAGTGGCAAGGCCCGCTATGCCGCGCCGCTGGAAGACTCGACGGCCTAGTCCGCCATGGCACCGGGGCCCGTCCATGCCGACAGACCCCGGTCAGCGCGTCAACGCACGCGCCTTCCTTCCACGCCTGCAGCAGCTTGTCGTAAGCGATGGTCTCACCCTTTGGCTTCTCGTCGCCCAGCTTCTTCCAGGGAGCGTGGTCGCTCGACAGCCACTTCGACGCGTCGCTCTTCGGATTGAGCTTGGGCGCGCACTGGCTCATGCCCGCCCGCTGCAAGCGAGCCATGACCTGGTCCATTTCGTCGGCCAGATTGTCCATGGCAGCCTGCGGCGTCTTTTCGCCGGTCACGGCCGTGGCCACGTTCTTCCACCAGAGTTGCGCGAGTTTCGGGTAGTCGGGCACGTTGGTACCGGTCGCGTCCACGCCACGCGCGCGGGGCTGCGGTAGAACTCGATCAGCCCGCCATACTTGGCCGCGTTCTTGGTCAGGTACTCGTGGTGGATGTCGCTGTCGCGGATGAACGTCAGGCCGACCAGCGACTTCTTCAGCGACACCGTCTTGGCGGTCACGAACTGCGCGTAGAGCCATGCCGCGGCCAGGCGGTTGGGATCGGTGTTCTTGAAGAACGTCCATGAACCCACGTCCTGATAGCCATTCTGCATGCCCTGCTTCCAGTACGGGCCGTACGGCGACGGCGCCATGCGCCACTTGGGCGAGCCGTCGGCGTTCACCACCGGCAGCCCCTTCTTGGTCATGTCCGCGGTGAAGGCCGTGTACCAGAAGATCTGCTGCGCGACCTGCCCCTGCGCCGGCACCGGGCCGGCTTCGGAGAAGGTCATGCCCATCGCCTGCGACGGCGCGAACTTCTTCATCCAGTCGATGTACTTGGTCAGCGCATAGACTGCGGCGGGGCTGTTGGTCGCGCCCCCGCGCGATACGGAAGCCCCGACCGGCGTGCACTTGTCCTCGGCCACGCGGATGCCCCATTCGTCGACCGGGAGGCCGTTGGGCAGGCCCTTGTCGGCCGTGCCAGCCATGGACAGCCATGCGTCCGTGAAGCGCCAGCCGAGCGACGGGTCCTTCTTGCCGTAGTCCATGTGCCCGTACACCTTCTTGCCGTCGAGCTCCTTCACGTCGTTGGTGAAGAAGTTGGCAATGTCCTCGTACGCGGACCAGTTGGTCGGCACGCCCAGGTCATAGCCGTACTTGGCCTTGAACTTGTTCTGCAAGTCCTTGCGCGCAAACCAGTCGGCGCGGAACCAGTAGAGGTTGGCGAACTGCTGGTCGGGCAGCTGGTACAGCTTGCCATCCGGCGCGGTGGTGAACTTGGTGCCGATGAAGTCCTTCACATCCAGGCCCGGGTTGGTCCACTCCTTGCCCGTGCCGACCATGTAGTCCGATAGCGGCAGGATGGCGCCGTAGCGGTAGTGGGTGCCGATCAGGTCGGAGTCCGAGATCCAGCGTCGTAGATCGACTTGCCCGACTGCATCGAGGTCTGCAGTTTCTCCACCACGTCGCCTTCCTGGATGATGTCGTGGTTGACCTTGATGCCGGTAATCTCTTCGAGGCCTTGGCCAGCGTCTTGGATTCGTACTCGTGCGTGGTGATGGTTTCGGACACCACGCTGATCTGCGTCACGCCCTTGGCCTTGAGCTTGGCGGCCGCATCGATGAACCACTTCATCTCGGCCTGCTGCTTGTCCTTGGACAGCGACGAGGGCTGGAACTCGTTGTCGATCCACTTCTTCGCCTCGGCCTCGCCAGCCCAGGCATGGCCGCATGCCAGCGCGGCGCGCAGCAAGGACTGTCATTCCAGACTTCACATGCACGTTCATCGGTGTCTCCTCAAGAGTCCCCTCCCCGTTTGCTGTCCGGGCGCGGCCCCGGGGAAGGGATAAGCCGCATGTCCCATGATGCCGGCGCGGGCCTCCCGGTCTTTCAGCCCTTGCGCATGATCAGCAGCAGTACCAGCATCGACAGGCCGAAGCTGATCCAGATGGACGGTTCCTCTGCCAGCGAAAGCCACTGCATCATGTTCTCGCCAAGACCCACCCACGCGAGGTTGATCCAGGCCGCGCACATCAGGCCGATGAACAGGCGATCGCCGCGGGTGGTGGCAATCGGCAGGAAGCCCTTGCGCAGCGTCGCTGGCGAGCGGACCTCCCAGAACGTCATGGCGATCAGCATGATGACGATGCAGGTGAAGAACACGGCCACCGGTGTGGTCCATACCATCCAGCTCAGCATGACGGATCTCCTTATCGTCGGCCGACGCTCTACACGCGCCCCCATCGCGAAGCCCTTCGCGATGTAGTGGCGCACGAACCAGATCACGATGCCGCCCGGCACGATGGTCAGCACGCCGGCTGCTGCTAGCACGCCCCAGTCCATGCCAGACGCCGACACCGTACGTGTCATGGTGGCCACGATCGGCTTGGCATTGACCGAGGTCAGCGTGCGCGCCAGCAGCAGCTCGACCCAGCTGAACATGAAGCAGAAGAACGCCGCCACGCCGACACCCGCCTTGATCAGCGGCAGGAAGATGGTGAGGAAGAAGCGCGGGAACGAGTACCCGTCGACATAGGCGGTTTCATCGATCTCGCGCGGCACGCCTGACATGAACCCTTCGAGGATCCACACCGCCAGCGGCACATTGAAGACGAGGTGCGCGAGCGCCACGCCCAAGTGCGTGTCCATCAACCCGATGGTGCTGTAGAGCTGGAAGAACGGCAGCAGGAACACCGCCGGCGGCGTCATGCGGTTGGTCAGCAGCCAGAAGAACACATGCTTGTCGCCGATGAACTGGTAGCGCGAAAACGCATACGCCGCGGGCAACGCCACGGTGATCGAGATCACCGTGTTCATCGCCACGTAGATCAGCGAGTTGATGTAGCCCGAGTACCACGAGGCATCGGTGAAGATCGTCCGGTAGTGCTCGAACGTGAATGCCGCGGGCCACAGCGACAGCGTGGACAGGATCTCCTCGTTGGTCTTGAACGACATGTTCAACATCCAGTAGATCGGCAGGATGGCGAACAACAGGTAGACCAGCAGGAATACGGGGCGCACCAGGCGGCGCGGTGGCGGGTATCAGCCATGGGGCATGTCCTCGCTGCCGGCAGTGCCAGCGCGCTGCATCCAGTTATAGAGGATGAAACACATGAGCAGGATGATCAGGAAATAGACGATCGAGAATGCCGCAGCCGGGCCCAGGTCGAACTGGCCGACGGCCTTCTGCGTCAGGTACTGCGACAGGAACGTGGTGGCATTGCCCGGGCCGCCGCCGGTGAGCACGAAGGGCTCGGTATAGATCATGAAGCTGTCCATGAAGCGCAGCAGCACCGCGATCATCAGCACGCCGCGCAGCTTGGGCAGCTGGATATAGCGGAACACGGCGAAGCGGCTCGCGCCGTCGATCTGCGCGGCCTGGTAGTAGGCATCCGGAATGGCGCGCAGCCCGGCGTAGCACAGCAGCGCCGCCAGCGGCGTCCAGTGCCAGACGTCCATCACGAGCACCGTCACCCAGGCATCAAAGGCGCTGCCGGTGTAGTTGTAGTCAAACCCCATGGAATCGAGTGCGGCGCCGAGCAGGCCGATGTCGGTGCGCCCGAAGATCTGCCAGATCGTGCCGACCACGTTCCACGGGATCAGCAATGACAGGGCGACGATGACCAGCACCGCCGATGCCTTCCATCCTTTCGCAGGCATCGACAGCGCGAGCAGGATGCCCAGCGGGATCTCCACGACCAGCACCGCGAGCGAGAACCCGAGCTGGCGCAGCAGCGCATCGTGCAGTTCGCCGTCGCGCAGCACCGTGCGGAACCACTCGGTGCCGACGAACACGCGCCGCTCGGGCGAGATGATGTCCTGCACCGAGTAGTTGACGATGGTCATCAGCGGCAGGATGGCCGAGAACGCCACGCACAGCACGACAGGCAACACCAGCAGCCAGGCCTTCTGGTTGATCGGCTTCATTGCGGACTCCATGGCACCAGCACTTCGTTCACGTAGTAGCAGGTGTGGCGGTTGAACACGGACAGCCACGCCGTGTCGCCCGGGCGCAGCGCCGCGGCTTCGCCGCCAAGGCGCGCGCGCAGCATGCCTGACTGGGCGCCGGCCTCCTGCACGGTGCCGGTCAGCAGCCAGTAGGTACCGATGTCCTGGGCCCGCTCGACGCGCACCGGTACGGCCTCCGCGTCCCCGTCGCGCCAGGCGCAGGTACTCGGGCCGCACGCCGACACGGAAACTGCCGGCCTCGCGCAGCGCGCCGGCTACCGCATCCGGCAACGCGGGCAGATAGCGGCGCCCGGCCACCTCCACTGCGCCGTCGCGCCAGCTCGCCGGCAGGAAGCTCATGCCAGGCGACCCGATGAAGTGCCCGACAAAGGTATGCGCGGGCCGCTCGAACAGCGCGTCGGGCGCCCGATCTGCACGGCCTTGCCGCGCGACATCACCACCACCTGGTCGGCAAAGGTCAGCGCCTCGGTCTGGTCGTGCGTGACGTAGATCAGCGTCAACCGGAATTCGCGATGGATCTCCTTGAGCTTGCGCCGCAACTGCCATTTGAGCTGCGGGTCGATCACGGTCAGCGGCTCGTCGAACAGGATGGCCGACACATCCTGCCGCACCAGTCCGCGGCCCAGCGAGATCTTCTGCTTGGCATCGGCCGCCAGCCCGCTCGCGCGCCGGTCCAGCGATGCAGACAAGTCCAGCATCTCCGCCACGCGCCCTACCCGCTCGCGGACCTGCGCCGGCGGCACGCCGCGGTTGCGCAGCGGAAAGGCCAGGTTCTCGCCGACGGTCATGGTGTCGTAGATCACCGGGAACTGGAACATCTGCGCGATATTGCGAGCCTGCGGCGATGCGTCGGTCACGTCGCGGCTGTCGAACAGGATGCGCCCCTGGGACGGGCGCAGCAAACCCGAAATGCAGTTCAGCAGCGTGGTCTTGCCGCAGCCCGACGGGCCCAGCAGCGCGTAGGCACCGCCATCGTCGAAACTGAACTTCAGCGGCAGCAATGCGTAGTCGTCATCGGAACGCGGGTCGGTCACGTAGGAATGGGCGAGGTCCAGTTCAATACGTGCCATCTGAGCCCCCCGTCACCGCGCCAGCAGGCGGAACATCGGCCGCGAGCCCGCCGGGCCGCGCGCGCGCACAGGCGCCGGCCATCGTCATCAAACAGGTAGAGCTGTGCCGGGTCGAGATGCAGCGTCAGCGGCGCGCCGAGCTGCAGATCGAACACGCCGCGAACTGCGCCACGAGATTGCCGACGGGCGTGTCGGCGTGCACGAAGGTATCCGAGCCGGACAATTCGGCGAGCGCCACGCGCCCCGGCACAGGCACCGATCCCCGCACGCCGTCCAGGCGCAGCGCCGCCGCACGCACGCCCACGGTGACCGGGCCACCGTGGCGGCCGGCTTCGGGTACGGGGACCGAAATGTCGTCCGACAGCGCGACCCAGCCGCCTTGCAGCGTGCCTTCGATCAGGTTCATCGGCGGATCGCTGAAGGCGCGCGCGACGCGCAGCGAATCGGGATAGTGAAAGACCTCGGCCGTCGGGCCGTATTGCAGCAGTTCGCCGGCGTCGAGCACCGCGGTGTAGCCGCCCAGCAGCAGCGCCTCTGCGGGCTCGGTGGTGGCATAGACCACGGTGGCATCGCCCTGAGCGAACAACTGGGTCAACTCTTCCCGCAGTTCCTCGCGCAACTTGTAGTCCAGGTTGACCAGCGGCTCGTCCAGCAGTATCAGCGGCGCGCCCTTGGCCAGCGCGCGGGCCAGCGCCACGCGCTGCTGCTGGCCGCCCGACAGTTCAGCCGGGTAGCGGTCCAGCAGGTGATCGATATGCAGCCTCGCGGCCAGGGAGCGCACGCGGGCCGCGATGTCGTCGCGGTTGGCCTGCCGCCGCAGCCGCAGTGGCGATGCAATGTTGTCGAACACGCGCAGCGACGGGTAATTGATGAACTGCTGGTACACCATCGAGACGTTGCGCTCGCGCACCGGCACGCCGGTCACGTCGACGCCATCGACCAGCACGCGGCCTGCGCTGGGCCGGTCCAGGCCGGCCATCACACGCATCAGGGAAGTCTTGCCGGCCTGCGTGGCGCCAAGCAGCACCGTGATCGCGCCCGCCGTCGGGACAAGCGACATCGTATAAAGGCAGGGCAGCGAGCCCGCTTGCTGCGCAATGCCCTCCAGACTCAGTTGCATCCGATCTCCATGTTCGACATGCCCTGCCACCTCGGGAGCCCGCGCGCCGCGAGCGCATATTGCTTGGCTTCACGCTCGTTTTAGTAAATAAACGAACATAAAACAATAGTGCACTGCATCATTTGTTTTCGTTTATGTTTGATCTAGAATGCCTCGCATGACCCTGAATCCCCGCCAGACCGCCCTTCTCGAAGAAGTCCGCAGCCAGGCTTCGCCTCCATCGACGCGCTCGCGCGAAAATTCGGTGTGACGCTGCAGACGGTACGGCGGGACGTCAACATGCTGGCGGAAGGCGGCATGCTCGCGCGCTTTCATGGCGGCGTGCGCGCGGAAGGATCGACGACGGAGAACATCGCCTACCGGCAGCGGCAGGTGCTCAATGCCGAAGGCAAGGCGCGCATTGCGCGCGCGGTGGCCATGGCGGTGCCCGAAGGGTGCTCGCTGATCCTGAACATCGGCACCACGGTGGAAGAGATCGCGCGCGCGCTCATGCATCACCGCGGCTTGCGCGTGATCACCAACAACCTGAACGTGGCCAATATCCTGGCGGACAACCCCGACTGCGAAGTCATCGTGGCCGGCGGCGTACTACGCTCGCGCGACCGCGGCATCGTCGGCGAAGCGACGGTGGAGTTCATCAGCCAGTTCAAGGTGGATATCGGCCTTATCGGCATCTCGGGGATCGAGGCCGACGGCACGCTGCGCGACTATGACTTCCGCGAGGTCAAAGTGGCGCGAACCATCATGGAACACTCACGCGAGGTGTGGCTGGCGGCGGACGCCAGCAAGTTCCATCGCCAGGCCATGGTGGAACTGGCGCACTGTCGCAGGTGGACAGGCTCTTCACAGACGAGCCGCTCGCGGACCGTTCGGGCAAAGGACAACGAAGGACGTCGATCAAGCCACCAGGCAGGAAGCGGTGAATTCGGCGCCAATCCGACTACCCTATCTCATTGGCCGCACCGATCGCATCGTCAAGCGCCGGCTGACCGAGGCGCTATCGCCGCATGGCATCACGCTGCCATTCTTCACGGCCATGTCCGTATTGCAGGCGAGAGGCAGCCTGTCCAACGCACAGTTGGCCGAACGGTCGTTTATGTCACCGCAATCGGCCAACGAGATTGTGAAGATGATGGAAACTAAGGGTTGGATCGTGCGCGAGGCAGACCCGACGCACGGACGCGTCGTCAAGCTGAGCCTGACGGAGAATGCCCGGGCGTTGCTGGCCCGGTGCGACGAGACCGTGAAGAAACTGGAAGCAGAGATGCTGGAAGGCATCGAGCCGCAGCACGTGGATTTGCTGCGTCAATGGCTGACGCAGTGTGCGCGCAATCTGCGCTGAGGACCATGAGATGTTGCTGCCGGTCATCGTCGGGGCAAGGCCCTGGCGGCGGCCACAGTCATGCAGATGGTATCCGTCAAATGAAGCGCGGAAATCATCAAGAAACCGCGTTACGCGCGCCCTATGGCAGTTCCGTGCCCGTGGCGACGCCACTGGCCATGCGGTAGTCCTCCGCATAGGCCTTCCACTGGGCCAGCGATACCGCATGGCCATGCCGTGCCAGCCGCAGCACTGACCTGCGCCAGCGGCTACCGGTGGCAAATTCCTGCAGTTGCTCGATGCGGTTGGCGGCATGATGCCCGCAGCCGCGCAGATGTGCCCAGGCCGCGGCATGGGCCATGGTCGCCAGCACTTCCCGCAGCGCCGAAGCGCTGTCGCAGTGCGCCAGGTTGACCCGGTCGGCGGTGGGCTGCAGGCTTTTCACCAGGTACGACGCCTTTCCCATTTCGACCGATGAAAGCAGCGCGGGCGATGCCGCCTGCATGACCTGCTGCACCGTCGCCACGCGCACGGCATCGCTGCTCCAGCGGTGCTGCGCGCAATTGGGCAGGTCTTGCCACGCGGACGGTGCGGCGCGCTTGATGTCGATCAGGCGCGGCATGCCGCCCGCGCGCTCGTCGCGTGCCAGCACCACATAGCGCTCCAGCCCGAGGCTGCCGATGCCGGCCACGCGCCGCGCCACGTCTTCGGCGCGGAAATGGTGGCCATGTCCCTGACCCGAATAACGCGCAGGATCTCCAGGGCCCGGCCACGCGCCGCCTTGTCGGCAGGAAGCGCGTGCTGCCCATCACAGGCCAGGCGCTGCCGTCCCTTGCGCATTTCAGTGCGTTCCACGATCAGTTCGCCGCGCCGGCGCCGCTTGACCCGGCGCAACAGCGTGGCCACCATGCCGGTGGCCGTGGCACGTTCGAGCCAGCGCGGCTTGCCTCGCTGCAGAACTGCCGCATACTCGGCCAGCATTGCCTCGCTGGCGCCCCGCGCATCCTCGTCGGACAAGCCGATCTGCCCCGCCGCCACCATCACGCTCGACAGCACGCGGACCACATCGATGGTCAGGGGCGCCACCAGCCCGTCGTCGAAGTCGTTCAGGTCGAAATAGACCAGGCCGTTGTCGCCCTTGAAGCTGCCGAAGTTCTCGAGGTGCAGGTCGCCGCAGACGTAGGTGGTCGGCGCGTCCAGCAGCGCGTCCTCATTGCGCAGCGACGCCACGTACAGGTGGTTGGTGCCGCGGAAGAATGCAAACGGGTCGGCGGCAATGGCGGCGAGCTTGCGTGTAAAACGCTCAGGGTCCCTGCCCTGGTTGAAATGCAGGATGGCTTCGGTGGCAGGATGCATGCGATGGGTTAGCGGAAGAAGATGCCTCGCGTCAGGAACGTGTAGTTTGCCTCTTCCGCCATCAGCCCGACAAGTACCAGCAGGCACAACGGCGGCACCAGGATCGCGCAGATCAGCGCCATGCGCTCCCAGGCCATGTGCATGAAGACGGCGACGATCAGGCCTGCCTTCATCACCATGAGCAGCAGGATCAGCGTCCAGCGCAGGTAGCCGGTGAAACCGACATAGTCCACCATGTAGGACAGCGTGGACAGCACGAACAGCAGCAGCCAGATCTTCAGATAGAGGCTGATGGGATGCTGCTGGCCGGTGTGCGCGGTGTCGTCGTGGCCGTGTGCGGAGCCAGGGGTGGCGGACGTCGGAGTCGGAGTCGAAGCCATGGCTAGCCTCACCAGAGGTAGAACAATGCAAAGATGAACACCCAGACCAGATCCACGAAGTGCCAGTACAGGCCCGCGATCTCGACGATCTGGTAATTGCCGGTGACCTCATACCGGCCACGCAGCACCTTCGTCGCCACGATCAGCAGGTAGATCACGCCGCAGGTCACGTGCAGGCCATGGAAACCGGTGATCATGAAGAAGGTGGAGCCGAACTGCGGCGCTCCCATCGGGTTGCCCCAGGGGCGCACGCCCTCCTGGACGATCAGCTTGGTCCATTCGAAGGCCTGCATGCCGACAAAGGTCGCGCCCAACAGGGCGGTCGCCAGCATCAGCATCGCGCATTGGCGCCGCTGGCGCCGGTAGGCGAAGTTGACCGCCATCGCCATCGTGCCGCTGCTGGTGATGAGCACGAACGTCATGATGGCGATCAGGAGCAGCGGCACGTCGTGCCCGCCGACACGGAGTCCGAAGACCTCGCTCGGGTTGGGCCAGGGCACCGTGGTGGCCATGCGCACCGTCATGTAGCCCGTCAGGAAGCAGCTGAACACGAAGGTGTCGGACAGCAGGAAGATCCACATCATCGCCTTGCCCCACGACACCTTGAAGGCGCGCTGGTCCGACGACCAGTCCGCCACCAGGCCGCGCAGGCCCGTGGCGGTGGCACCCGGCGCGGCGGGCGGTGTCGAGACGTTCGATGACATGAGGATCCCCCTTAGCGCCGCACGCTATGCGGTGCCGCAGATATAGCGCACGATCTCGGGCGTAAGCCAGCCCAGCGCGGCCAGCAGCACCACCCACACTGCAAGCAGGAAATGCCAATAGCGGGCGCACAGCGACATGCGCAGCAAGGCGCCTTCGCCGCTGCCGCGGAAGGCCGCCGCGAACGCCCAGCCCGCCAGGCCGCCAATCACGTGCAGCCCGTGCATGGCGGTCAGCAGATAGAAGAAACTGCCCGCGGGGTTGTTGACGGGACCGACATTGACGGCATGCAGCGCTTGCCACGCCCATAGTTGCGAGGCAACGAAGGCAGCGGCGCCCAGGCCCCCCAGGCGCAGTGCGCGCCGTGCCTCGGCCATGCGGCCCGTCCGCGCGAGGCGTACCGCAGCTTGCATTGCCACGCTGCCGGCCGCGAGCAGACCGGTCGACAGCCATACCTGCCACGGCAAGGCAATACGCTGCCAGTCGGGACTGTCCATGCGCATCGCATACGCCGCCAGGAACAGCGTAAAGAGCGCCGTGACCACACCCATGAAGATCCACAGCCCGACACTGGCGGGCGCGCCGCCAGCCTGCCCGTTGCGGGTCTGGCCGCCGCCGGACGGATTGCCGCCGAACTCGTCGCGGGTGACTTTGTAGACGGCGTCGGCGTTCATGCCACGGCTCCATGGCTGGTGTACGGCTCAGGTTCCGCGCCGCCGGCCTCGGGCGGCGCGTTCTGCGCGATGAAGTCCTCCGGCGCGCCGGGCACGCTGTACGCATAGGCCCAGCGGTACGCCACCGGCAGGTGCGGCCCCCAGTTGCCGTGCGCGGGCGGCGTCTCGGGCGTCTGCCATTCCAGCGAGGCGGCGCGCCACGGGTTGCCGTCGGCCTTGCGCCCCCGCCAGAGGCTCCAGACGAGGTTGAAGACGAACAGCAATTGCGCTGCCGCGACGATGAAGGCCGCGATCGAGATATACATGTTCATCACGTGCGCCGATTCGGGAATGAACGCGTAGTTCTCGTACGCGTAGTAGCGCCGCGGCATGCCGAGCACGCCGAGGTAGTGCATCGGGAAAAAGATCGCGTAGGTGCCGATGAACGTGATCCAGAAATGGATCCGGCCCATGGTGTCATCGAGCATGCGGCCCGTCACCTTCGGATACCAGTGGTAGATGCCGCCGAACACGACCAGGATCGGCGACACGCCCATCACCATATGGAAGTGGGCGACCACGAAATAGGTGTTCGACAACGGGATATCCACGCTTACGTTGCCGAGGAACAGCCCGGTCAGCCCGCCGATAACGAAGGTGCTGATGAACGCGATGGCGAACAGCATCGGCACCGAGAAATGGATATCGCCGCGCCACAGCGTGATGACCCAGTTGTAGACCTTGATGGCGGTCGGAATCGCGATGATCAGCGTGGTCGTGGCGAAGAAGAAGCCGAAGTACGGGTTCATGCCGCTCACGAACATGTGGTGCGCCCATACCACCACCGACAGCACGCCGATGGCCAGGATGGCCCACACCATGGTGCGGTAGCCGAAGATGCTCTTGCGCGCATGCACGCTGACCAGGTCCGAGACGATGCCGAAGGCCGGCAGCGCGACGATATACACCTCGGGGTGGCCAAAGAACCAGAACAGGTGCTGGAACAGCAGCGGGCTGCCGCCCTTGTAGTTGAGCTGCTGGCCCATCGACACCATCGCCGGCATGAAGAAGCTGGTGCCCAGCGTCCGGTCGAGCAGCATCATGACGGCGGACACGAACAGCGCCGGGAACGCCAGCAGCGCCAGGATGGTCGCCATGAAGATGCCCCACACCGACAGCGGCATGCGCAGCAGCGTCATGCCCTCAGTGCGCGCCTGGAGCACGGTCGTGACGTAGTTCAGGCCGCCCATCGTCGCCGCGACGATGAAGATCGCCAGCGACACGAGCATGAGGATAATGCCCCACTCATATCCTGGGGTACCGGGCAGGATGGCTTGCGGCGGGTACAGCGTCCAGCCCGCCCCTGTGGGCCCTCCCGGCACGAAGAAGCTTGCCAGCAGCACGATCACCGACAACAGGTAGACCCAGTAGCTGAGCATGTTCAGGAACGGGAACACCATGTCGCGCGCGCCGACCATCAGCGGGATCAGATAGTTGCCGAAGCCGCCGAGGAATAGCGCAGTCAGCAGGTAGATCACCATGATCATGCCGTGCATGGTGACGAACTGGTAGTAGCGGTTGGCGTCGATGAAATCGAACTTGCCCGGGAACCCGAGCTGCATGCGCATCAGGTTGGACAGCGCCACGCCCACCAGCCCGACCACGATGGCCGTGATGGTGTACTGCACCGCGATCACCTTGTGGTCCTGGCTCCAGACGTAGCGGGTCCAGAAGCTCTGCGGTCCGTGGTGGCCGGCATCGTCGGCGTAAGCCATGCGTCTCTCCTCACTTCGTTGCCGCCTTGGGCGAGGCAGTTGGCGGCACCACAGCGGCATTGGACGTCGTGTAGGTGCCGGAAGCCGCCGGCGCCGCCTGGGAGCTGGTCGCGGCCGCGGTGGTAGCCCCAGCCGCGCCCCTGCCGATGCGGCTCCGGCGGCGCGGCTCCCGCGCCCACGCCGCTGCCCTGGCGCGAGATATACGCCATCAGGCACGGATCTCGTCATCGGTTCAGCGGGATCTTGGGCATGACCGGGCCGAACCCCTTTACCAGGCGGGCCTGCGGATTGGTGATCTCCTCTTTCAGGAAGGCCTCGTCGACCGGGGCAGTGCTGCCGTCGGCAAAGGTTTCGGTCTTGCCATACAGTCCCTTCCAGGTTGGGCCGACGCCGGGGTTGCCGTCAATGCTGTGGCAACCCGCACTTCCCTTGCTCTGCGCCAGCGCGTGACCCTTTTCGAGCAGCACTGCGTCCGCACCCGCGGCGGCACCGCCTGGCGCACCCGCCGGCGCTGCCGCCGGCGGTGCGGCCGCCTTCGCGAGCGTCATCGCAAAGGTCGGCTGCTTCGCCAGCCAGGCGTCGAAGGCAGCCTGGTTCTCCACGATCACCATGCCGCGCATGTTGTAGTGCCCCACGCCGCAAAGCTGTGCGCACAGGATCTCGAAGCGCCCCGCTTCCGTTGGCGTGAACCAGAACGAAGTCACCATGCCCGGCACCATGTTCATGCGCGCACGGAACGGCGGCACGTAGAAGTCATGCAGCACATCACGGGAACGCAGCAGCACCTTGACTGGCCGGTTCAGCGGCAGGTGCACCTCGGGCCCGCTGATGACGATATTGTCCTGGCCGCGCGGATCGTCCGGGTTCAGGCCAAGCGGATTGGTGCCGCTGATGAAGCGCGGATCGGATGTACCGAGCTGGCCGCTCTTGCCCGGAAAGCGGAATGCCCACTGCCATTGCTGGCCGATCACTTCCAGCACCATCGCCTCGCGCGGCGGGCGCACGTAGTCCGCGTAGACGAACAGGCCCGGCGCGAGCAGCGCCATGACACCGAGCGCCGTGCCCACGGTGAGCCAGATTTCCAGTTTCCTGTTCTCGGGATGATAGTCGGCGCGGTGGCCGCGCTGCCCGTCCTGCCGCGGCGCATCATGACGGAAGCGCCAGACCATGTAGCCGAGGAACAGGTTGATGACGACGAAGAAGATGCCCGTGATGACCAGGGTAATGGTGAGCGTGTCGTCCATCTGCTTCCAGTTGGACGCCAGCGGAGTCGCCCACCACGGGCTCAGGAAATGAAAGAGCACCGAAGCGACGACGATGACTACGAGTGCGATGGCCATCGCCATATCCAACCTCCTCCTCGCGCGGGGCGAGGGATGCGGAAGTCACGCAGGGTTGAGATAAGACTAGTGCATGCCGTCAGGTCACTGCAAGGCTACTTAGGCGCGGGAGGGCGCGCAGGCTTGCCGCATTGCACAAGCTGGTGGAATGTCGCCCCGCACGTGCGGCAATCAACTAAAAAACGGCGGTTGGGACATCATCGCCCATCCGCCGTTGTCGTCGCACGCGGCCCGTGTAGAAGCAAAGCGCGCGGCAAAACCAGGGATCTTGCAGTGCGGCGCAAATCAGGCGCCGCAAAGTGGTCAATGAGCGTGCGCTGCGCTCAATGCGATACATCCTTGCTTTCCAGCTTCCAGTAGCACACCGCCGCAACCATGCCGAAGATGAGGTGCCCGAGCAGGGTGTGCCATCCGCGCGCATTGGCAAACCATGTGAAGAAGCGCGTCATGACATGGAAGTCGAACAGGTAGACCGCCAGGCCGAATAGCGCACCGGCCAGCATGACCATGCCGATGCTCGAATCCAGCTGGAATGGTGCGATGATGATCGCAAGCACCATCCCCAGCACGGCGCCCAGCACGAAGTGGATGATCAGTGCGGCAGCCACTGTGCCCACGCTGAACAGCGAGGTCTGCAACACATCCGGCCCCATCAGGATCGCGGCGATCATGCGTGTGGTACCCCACGGATTCACACCCGACACCATCGTGGACCAGAACAGCTCCAGCACCAGCAGTAACGCACCGGCTGCCAGGCCAGAAACCGCAGCCGCGGTCCAGTCCGGCGAGCGCCGCACGTAATGGTGCGAATGCATATGAAGTTCCATAGCCACCTCCGCCTCTCTGTATCACGGGACAGCGCCCGCGTATTTGGACAGGATAGGACACGCGGGTCGCAGAATTAGACCCCATGGGGCGAAAAAGATGCCGCAGTCCGCGTCGTGTCACACATTGCGTGGTGGCAGGTGGCAAGAACGGTACGCAGCCAGCGCGGCGGCAACAGGCCCCGACGGTGGAAGAAACAGCTGGCAATGCGTCGAACGCGCACTCCACGCATGCGGGTCAATCCCGATGCATGTAGCTCTTTATTCGCCACACACTGTCTATACTGGGATCACAAGACAGAGAGACAGGAGACCGCCATGTGGCATTTTCAGGCGCACGATCTTGTATTCCTGATCCCGATGGCACTGGTAGGCGTGATCGCCATGGGCTCGATCCCGGTGACCGCCCGATTCCTTCGTATCAGCTGCCGCACCATGGGTGCGCTCATCGGTGCACTGGTGGCGGTGTTGGTACTGGAGGCATTGCCGTTGCTGATCTGAGCCGCGAGGCCCGGACAGTACATATCGAGAGAGGAGGGCCGCATGTCGATCGGCCTGCTTGCCGCCGTCATGGTGGCGCTGCTGTGCATGACCGTTGCCGTGGCATTGTGGCGATGCAGCCACCCCTATCGCATGCGCTACAGGCGCTGCGCGCGGGCGCGGCAGCGGGCTGGCATCTGCCGGCAGGCGGCGCGCCACTGAGCACCGCCGCCCTGACTGACGCCGCCGGCACAAGCCGGCGATGTCATAGTTCGATCATGGCGAATTCGCCCTTGCCGACGTCACATTCCGGGCAGCGCCAGTCATCGGGAATTTCTTCCCATCGGGTGCCCGGCGCGATGCCGTCTTCCGGCCAGCCCTGTTCCTCGTCGTACACCCAACCACAGATCACGCAAACCCAGGTCTTGTAGGCAACGGCCACTTCCAGCTGATCCTGCTGCAAAACTCTCTCCTGAATGGCCGCGCACCCGCGGCCCGATACATATTTTCCGGGCCGAATGATACGCGGTTTTCACGGCAGTCCTACTGGCGGACCGAGAAGTCGACCCGGTTCGGGGCCCCCTTGTCCTTGATGCCTTCGGCGTCCAGATGCGGCGCAGTCAGGAACAACCGGTCCTCAGGCACCTTGCCGTCACGCTCCATCGCCTGCTTGACGACCAGCGCGCGCTGGTCGGCCAGGTGCCGGAGATCAGTCTCGGAGACCGTGGCATTCGCCATCAGCAACTTCTCCATTTCCTCGGTCGACAACGATTTGGCCAGGCCGATGAAATTGCGCGGCTTCTTCATCGAGGCGCGCTTGTAGACTTCTTCGAGATACTTCGGATATTCCTGCTTCGACACCTTCACATCGGCGCCCTGCTCGCCGGCCTCGCTGTCGCCGGCTTCGTCGCCTTCCTGTGCGCTCTTGCGCAGGGCGCGCCGCTTCTGCTCGGCCACGCGGGCATCGAGCCACGCACGGCGCGCGCCGGCTTCGTCGGTGGCGGGGTCGATGCGGCCGCTGATCTCGAGCTTCAGCGAAGGCCGGTCGTTGAGTGCCTTGGCAACGGTAGCAATCTTCTCCTTCGCGGCGGGCGTGAGCGTCGCCGTGCCCGGTACAAATTCGACATAGCCGAGTTCCTCGCCGCTGCCGCCGCCGAATGCCGAGGAGATCAACGCGAACGGCGAGGTAATCGCCTTGGCCAGCAGGTTCACGATCACCCGCCCGATCACGCCGCCGATGCTGAACTCCGGGTCCGACAGCGAACCGGACACGGGCAGGTTCACGTCGATCACGCCGTTGCGGTCCTTGAGCAGCGACACGGCCAGCAGGACAGGCAGCTTGGTCGCGTCGGGACTGTCGACCTTGTCGCCGAACGTGAGTTGATCGAGGTACAGATGGTTGGTCGCATCGAGCTTGCCGTGATCGATCTTGTAGGCCACGTCCACGGTCAGCTTGCCCTTGGTGATCGGGTACCCGGCGTACTTGGCCGCATACGGCGTCAGGCGCGTGAGTTCCACGCCCGAAGCCTTTGCGGCGATATCGAGAAAAAGCTGCTCACCGAGCGGATTGATCTTGCCGTTGATACTGACCGGCGCGTCGTCATCGAGCCGGCCATTGAGCACAAGATCTGCCGGCGTCGGGTCGCCTGACGAGACCTTTGACACCGAACCCTTCATGCCGGTCAGGTTACGCTGGAGTTCGGCGGACGAAGAAATCCGAGAAATTGATATTGCCCTTGTCCAGCGACACGCCGCCGATGCGCACCTCCGGCTTCGGTCCTGCAGCGGCGGGCTGCGCCGGCGGCGGGACCGGTGCGACGCCGCGGGGGCCGAAGCCGGATTCGCCTGCGTCAGGCTGGTGGCCGGCTGCGCCTCGCCCTTGGCAGCGCCGCCTGCCATCACGTCCTGCAGGTTCAGGCGCCCGTTCGCGTTCAGGATGACGCGCGCATAGAAGTCCGACAGCGCGATATTGTTCAGACCCACGCGCATCGGCCCCTTGCTGTCATCCAGGCTGAAATCGATGCCCGAAACGGCGAGCGAGCGCCAGCGCAGGAAATCGTCGCCGGTCACGCGGTCCACCGTGCGCACATTGGCCATCTGCGCGTTGCCCGCGAAGCGCGCGGCAATCGGCTTGCCCGGCGGCGCGTTGACGGCCAGACTGCCCTTGACGGTGACCGTGCCGCTGCGCAGCGCCGCGTTGAGGCGCTCGCCCACATAGGGCTGCACTGGCGCCAGGTCGACCTCGCGCAGGTCAAGCTGGAGCTGGCTGGCCGGCGCGGCTGGCAACACGTTGCCTTCCATGTTGATCACGCCGCGCCTGCCCGATTCGGCATGCAGCTTGACCGGCACCGCCGCAGGGGTCAGCGGCCATGCAATGACGCCCGTGGTCAGGCCGATATTGCGGTACTGGTGGATGACCGGCCGGCCGCGGTTGAGCTCGGCCGGCGCATAGTCGGCCAGGCGTGCCGTGCCGCCGTCGAGCCCGACCTTGCCGATCCGTACCTTCCAGCCGCCAGGGGCAGGGCTGGCGCCATTGGCCACGGCCGGCTGTGCGGATGGCTGCTTGCGTTCGACCTCGGCCTGCCGTGCCGACTCGCTGGCCCAGATGCGGGCCATTTCCAGCAGTTGTCCGCGGTAGTCCCGCGTCGCCGCGATTTGCGGCTTGGCGAGCGTGAGCTGGCCGGCCTCAAAGGTCTGTTTCGCCAGGTCCAGGCCGAAATCTTCCAGCACCACCTTGTCCGCTTGCAGCAAGGGCAGGTTCGCGTCCCCGCTGTCGGTCTCGCGCGCACGCCGGGCACGGCTGGCGCGCTCGGCCCGC
>LRMT01000126.1 GCA_001725945.1 Cupriavidus sp. UYMMa02A
CCTGCCCCTCTCCCCAGCCCTCTCCGCGCGCGGAGAGGGGAGCAAACTGTCAACGCGCTCGATCACCATGGCGATGCCCTGGCCCACGCCGATGCACATCGTGCACAGCGCGAAGCGGCCGCCGGTGCGGTGCAGCTGGTACATCGCCGTCGTCACCAGGCGCGCGCGCTCATGCCGAGCGGGTGGCCCAGCGCGATCGCGCCGCCATTCGGGTTGACGCGCTTGTCGTCGTCGGCCACGCCCAGTTCACGCAGCACGGCCAGGCCTTGCGCGGCGAACGCTTCGTTCAGTTCGATCACGTCGATCTGGTCCAGCGTCATGCCGATCTGCTTCAGCAGCTTCTGCGTGGCCGGTGCCGGGCCGATGCCCATCACGCGCGGCGCCACGCCGGCCGTTGCCATGCCAACGATGCGCGCGCGCGGGGTCAGGCCGTGTTGCTTGATGCCGGCTTCGCTTGCGAGCAGCAGCGCGCAGGCGCCGTCATTCACGCCTGAGGCATTGCCCGCGGTCACGCTGCCGTCAGCACGGACCACGCCGCGCAGCTTGCCCAGCGCTTCCATGCTGGTGGCGCGCGGGTGCTCGTCGCGCTCGACCACGATCGGATCGCCCTTCTTCTGCGCGATGGTGACCGCGGTGATTTCCTGCGCCAGCGTGCCGTCGGCCTGTGCGCGCGATGCCTTTTCCTGGCTGCGCAGCGCCATCAGGTCCTGGTCTTCGCGGCTGATCTTGTAGTCGGTGGCCACGTTCTC
Organism: Cupriavidus sp. UYMMa02A; assembly: GCA_001725945.1. Taxonomy (GTDB): domain Bacteria; phylum Pseudomonadota; class Gammaproteobacteria; order Burkholderiales; family Burkholderiaceae; genus Cupriavidus. The sequence goes on from LRMT01000126.1 coordinate 750, forward strand.
GGCGGTCTCGGGCATGGAGTCCACGCCGTAGGCCGCGCGCATGGCCGGGTTGATGAAGCGCCAGCCGATGGTGGTGTCGAAGATCTGTGCATCGCGCGAGAACGCGCTGGTGGCCTTGCCCATCACGAACGGGGCGCGGCTCATGCTTTCCACGCCGCCGGCGATCATCAGGGTGGCTTCGCCGGCCTTGATGGCGCGCGCGGCGATGCCGGTGGCGTCCATGCCAGAGCCGCACAGGCGGTTGACGGTGGCGCCCGGCACCTCTTGCGGCAGGCCGGCCAGCAGCGCCGACATGCGCGCCACGTTGCGGTTGTCTTCACCGGCCTGGTTGGCGTTGCCGTAGATCACGTCGTCGATGGCTTTCCAGTCGCGTTCGGGTTGCGCGCCATCAGCGCCTTCAGGGCACCGCGCCCAGGTCGTCCGCACGCACGGCGGACAGGCTGCCGCCGTAGCGGCCGATGGGGGTGCGGATGGCGTCGCAGATGAAGGCTTCGGTCATGTCTCTCTCTCGGTCTCGATATCAGTGGTCAACCCTGGATCAGGGTAACGCCGGTCAGGCGCTGCAGCTCGTCAAAGCTCAGCCCTTCCACCAGGTCGCGTGCAACCAGCCCGTCGGCGGTCACGTCGATGGTGGCCAGATCAGTGTAGATGCGCGTCACGCAACCAATGCCGGTCAGCGGATAGGTGCACTGCGGCACGACCTTGCTTTCGCCCTGCTTGGTGAGGTGCTCCATCATCACGAACACCTGCTTGGCGCCGATGGCCAGATCCATCGCGCCGCCCACGGCGGGGATGCGCCCGGTGCGCCGGTGTGCCAGTTCGCCAGGTCGCCCTTCTCGGAAACCTGGAACGCACCCAGCACGCAGAAGTCGAGGTGGCCGCCACGCATCATGGCGAACGAATCGGCATGATGGAAATAGGAGCCGCCGGCCTTGATCGTCACGGGCTGCTTGCCGGCGTTGATCAGGTCGCCGTCTTCCTCGCCCGGTGCAGGCGCGGGGCCCATGCCGAGCAGCCCGTTCTCGCTGTGCAACAGGATTTCCTTGTCGGCCGGCAGGTGGTTGCCCACCAGCGTGGGCAGGCCGATGCCGAGGTTCACCACGGCACCTTCGGGGATGTCCTTGGCCACGCGGGCGGCCATCTGGTCGCGGGTCAGTTTTTGCATGTTCGCTCTCCTTTCGCTCAGACCTTCACCACGCGCTTGACGAACAGGCCCGGTGTCACGATGTGCTCCGGATCCAACTCGCCCAGCTCTACCACGTGGCTCACCTGCACGATCGGACACTTGGCAGCCATGGCCATGATCGGGCCGAAGTTGCGAGCGGTCTTGCGGTAGGTAAGGTTGCCCCAGCGGTCGGCCGAGTCGGCCTTGATCAGCGCGAAGTCGGCATGGATGGGCTTCTCGAAGACATAGCCCTGGCCGTCGATGACGCGCGTTTCCTTGCCCTCGGCCAGCGGCGTGCCATAAGCCGTGCGGGTAAAGAAGCCGCCGATGCCGGCGCCGGCGGCGCGGATGCGCTCGGCCAGGTTGCCTTGGGGCACCAGCTCAAGCTCGATCTCGCCGGCGTGGTAGAGCGAATCGAATACGTAGGAATCGGCCTGGCGCGGGAACGAGCAGATGATCTTGCGCACGCGCTTGGTCTTGAGCAGCGCCGCCAGACCGGTGTCGCCATTGCCGGCGTTGTTGTTGACGATGGTGAGGTCGCGCGCGCCCTGGGCGATCAGCGCATCGATCAGTTCCGCAGGCATGCCTGCCATGCCGAAGCCGCCAATCAGAATGGTGGCGCCGTCGTAGATGCCGGCTACTGCCGCTTCCACCGTGTCGTATAGCTTGTTGATCACTTGCGTTCCAGTCCGGGAAGAGGGTCTCGCAGGTGCCGGGACCGGCCGCAAAACGCAGCCGCAAAAATTGTCTCCGGGCAATGCCTGCCAGACGGGCGTCTGGCGCAAGCACCGATGACAGCGCGCTAGCCAGGACGTGTTCCAAGAGAATTGCTTGTATTTGTTCTTATTGCGAACTTGAATTCGCACTATGAACAGAGTACACCCCGCTCCAAACGCGGGTCAAGGCAACGGCAAACAGCTTGTCCGGTAATCGGCCGCATCAGGGACACGGAGTGCTGGCAGGATGCGCCGGCTGCTCACGCGCCGCTGTAGGACTGGGCCGACCGCACAATCGGTCCGGCGTCGATACGGCGGCCGCCCGCCTCCGCCTATGCTTCATTCAAGACATGCCACACGACGACCACCGGACCACTGGGCGCGCTGCGGCAAGTCTGCAAGACAACGAGTCCGGTCGACAAGGCCGGACCAGAATAGAAAGAGGAGTCGGACATCATGGCACGCGCCTTCGCCATTCCCAGCACTTCCCGGACTTTCAACGTTCACCAGGACGCTCTTGACCGGATCCTGCGCACGACGCGGCAGGAATGGATGCTGGATGCCACACCATCCGAGCCCGGCCGGCGAGTGCATGTCGCCCGTACGCACGTGCGGCTGCCGCGCCTGGCAGCGCGGGCGTTCGAGGCACAGATCATGGCGATCCGCTGCAAGGCGTTTTTCGCCGTCTGAGCCACGGCTCAGGGCAACTGCAGTACCGCGCGGCTGCCTGCCGTGCCAGGCCTCACCTCCAGCCGCACATCGATGCGCTCGCGCAATTCAGCAACGTGCGAGATGATCCCGACCAGCGTCCGGCCTGCTGCAAGTCCAGCAGCGTGCGGATGGCAAAGTCAAGGCTTTCGGGATCGAGCGTTCCGAAGCCTTCATCAACGAACAGCGTATCGAGCTGGATGCCGCCAGCGCGCGACTGCACCACGTCGGCCAGGCCCAGCGCGAGCGACAGCGAAGCAGGAACCCTTCCCCGCCTGACAGCGTATTGGCCGGCCGCGCCGCGCCGGTGTCGTAATCGAACACTTCCAGGTCGAGGCCGCCGGCCGAGCGCTGGTCGGCCTGCTCGCGCACGCGCTGCAGGGTGTAGCGGCCACGGCTCATCGCCAGCAGGCGCACCGAGGCGGCTTCCAGCACCTCGTCGAGCAACGTGGCCAGCACGAAGCGCTGGAAAGTCATGCGGCGCGGATTGTTGCCGTTGGCCACTTCCGCCAGACGGCCGAGCACGGCGTAGCGCGCTTCTATCTCGCTGTTGGCAGTGGCCAGCGCGTCCAGTTGCTGCTGGCATTGCCGCAGGCTGTCGCGCAGGCGGGCACGGTCGGCCTGCCGCCGGACGAAGTCCTCGACGGCAGCGGCGGCGCTCGACGCTGCGGCGCGCAGGCCATCCAGATCGGGCGCCGACAGTCCTTCAGCCGCCGCGATCGCGCGCGACAGGCCGTGTGCAGCGACTGCGAGTGATTCATCGTACGTGCGCACGGTATCGTCGAGCGCTTCCATGGCCGCGGCGTCCAGCCGGGCCGCGGTGAAGGCCGCGATGTCGGCAAAGCCGGCGGTGGCCAGCATTGCATCTGCCGCGTGACGGGCTTCGTGCAGGCGCTCGCCCGTCCTCGCCTGTGTTGCCAGTGCCGACTGGCTGGCTGCCTCGGCCCGGGCCATTGCTGCGGCGGCGTGCTTGTCGGCTGCCTGCGCTGCCTCGAGCGCGCTGCCGAGCGCGGCCACTTGCTTGCGCACCTGCTGCAGGCCAGTTTCGATGGCCGCGGGATCGCGCGAGTCTTCCGGCAACCGCGCGCATTCGGACCGCCATTCTCCTTGCAACTGTGCGAGCGCCTGCGCGGCGGATTCCACGGCGCCGCACGCCTTGCGGTGCGCATCATCGGCAACGCCAAGCGCCGAGCGCCGCTCCTCAATGGCCGCAGGCATGTGCGCCAGCCGGGGCGCCGACGCTGCGCGGCAGCCAGCTCCCGCTCCAGGCCCGCCGTCTGTGCCGTCAGTTCCTGCGCCGTTTCCACCGCCTGCTGCGCGCCTTCGCCGATATCGGCCGCAACCTCCGCGAGTTGCGCGACCCACCGCTCCACATCCGCATGCGCCGCGTGGCGCGAGTTGGCCGCGCGCTGGGCGACCTCGTCAGCCTCGCGCGAGGCGGTGCGCGCCTGTTCGAGCGCCTCATCCGATACCGGTTCGCCGGTGTGCCGCGCGATCGACGGATGGTCGATGCCTCCGCATACCGGACACGCTTCGCCCGCCGCCAGCGCGGCGGCAAGGCGCGCGGCCTGTCCGCCCCGCCATGCAGATTCCGTCGTCGCCAGCACGTCATGCAGCTTGTCCCGGCGCGTTGCAGCATGCACGGCGGCAGCTTCGCTGCGCGCCAGTTCTTCACGTGCCTTCGCCACGGTCTGTCCGGTCTGCCGGTACCGGGCAATCTGCTTCGCGCGCGCCTGTGCCGCTTGCAACTGCAGGCCGAGTGTCTGCGCCTGCGCGGCGAGCACCTGTGCGCGCCGCTGTTCATCTTCGGCAGCGGCCAGCTCGGCCTGCCGCTGCGCCAGTGCCTGCGCGGCGCGGTCCCGCGCACCGACGGTATCCGCATGTTGCCGTTGTGCCGCGTCCAGCGACTGACGCAGACTGCCAAACTGACGTGCGCGCGGCAGCAGGGCCTCGAACTCCATCACGCGGCGCTGCGCGGCCTCGCGCACATCCGCGCGGCCAAGTTCGGCCTGCAGCCGCTCACCCGCCTGAGCGGCTTCGCCTTGCTGTTGCCGCAGCGCTGCGGCCGCCTGCTCCACCGCCGCCTGCGCAGCCTGCTGGTCGCGTTGGGCAGTCTCGAGCTGATGGATGGCAGGCCATGCCTGCGTGGCGCGCCGCGCCGCCTGCAAGCGAACCCGTTGTTCATCCACGGTCACTTTGCGTGCCAGCAAGGCATCGTGTGCCGCCTGCGCGTCGGCACGTTCGCGCAACCGCGCCGCGACCTGTTCGCCTGCTTGCAGCGCTGTCTGCGCGGTGGACAAGGTGGCGCGCGCGGCCTGTTCGTGTTGTTGCAGGTCCTGGAGTTCCTGCCGCAACTGTGCGATGCCTTCGGCCAGCGCCTCGGTCGACGTCATCTCCAACTGCCCCAGCAGCGTCTGGCGCCGGTCGCCAATGCGTTCGGCCTCGCGCTTGATGCCGGCCGCCTCGGTCTTCAGCAGCTCTTCCACGCGCCGGTACAGCTCGGTGCGGAACAGACGCTCCAGGATGGCCTGGCGCGCCTGCGAGCTGGCGGTCAGCAGTTCGCGAAATCGCCCCTGCGGCAACACGATGACCTGGCGGAACTGCGCGCTGTCGAAGCCCAGCAGTTCGCGAACGGCCTCGGTGACCTTGGCCGGCTGCCCGGCCTTGCTGACCCAGCCTTGTCCGTCCCAGGCGTCGAGCTGGGCCTTGGGGGCCTCGTTCACCATGCCTTCGCCGCGCTGCTTCGGCCGCTCCTGCGCTGGCGACCGCACGACGCGGTAGCGTTGGGGGCCAAGGCTGAACTCGAGCACGACCTCCGTGCGCGTCCCCGGCGCCGCGTTGGCGCTGCGCATGGCCTGGGCGGAACGCTCGCCGCCGGAGGTGTCGCCATATAGCGCGAAGCAGATGGCGTCGAGCAGCGTGGTCTTGCCAGCACCGGTGGGCCCGTGGATCAGGAAGAAGGCTTGCTCGCCCAGTCCCGCGAAGTCGATGGCCTCGGTACCGGAGAACGGGCCGAATGCCTGCATGGTCAGGTGCAAGGGTCTCATGCCGACTCCCGCTGCGCGGCGGCCATGTCGGCCAGTACCTGCTCGAGCGCAGTGCGCTGGCCGTCATCGAGTTCCGTGTCGGCGACTTCGCGGAAGAAGCTCGCGAAGAGATCGCCTGTGCTCTGCTCGCGCAGCCGCCGGGCCGCCTGGCCTGCCGCACCGGTACGCGAGAGTACGGTGCGCTCGATTGCGAGCGCGTTGGGATAGGCCTGGCGCAGCTTGGCCATCGGATCCAGCAGCGCGGCGGTGTCGCTCAGGCGCGCGTAGACGTAGTCATCGCGCCCCGCGTCATCGGCAGCGGCAGCGATCAGCGCCGCGAGCTCGCCTTCGACGATGCGCAGGTCGCGCAGCGGCCGCAGCGGCATCGGCGTGATCTGCACGCTGCCGTCGGCGCCAAGTTCGATCATCGACACGGACTTGTCATGGCCGCACTCGGACAGCGAATATTTCAGCAGCGAGCCCGCATAGTGCACACGGCCGTCCAGGGTCTGTGGCCGGTGCAGATGGCCCAGGGCCACGAGGTCGAAGCCCTCGAAGGCCTGCGCCGCAACAGCACCGCTGCCACCCACCGACAACGGCCGCTCCGATTCGCTGACCGCGCCGCCGACCACGAACGCATGGCCGACTACCACCGAGCGCGCGCCACGCGGATGACTCGCACGGATGGCGTCGAGCTGTGCACACAGTGCCGCTTCATGCGTGGGCAGTTCGGCACCGAGCGCATCGCGCACGACGGCCGGCTCGGCGTACGGCAGCGCGTAGATGCGCACTTCGCCGTGCGCGTCATGCAACGACACACAGGCGGGTGTGGCGGACGTGCATCCGGCAACATGCAGACCCTGCGCTTGCATCAGCCGCGCACCGAATTCCAGCCGCTGCGCGCTGTCGTGGTTGCCCGCGATCAGTACCACCGGCACACCGGCATCCAGGACGATCCGGGCGAGTACATCGTCGAGCAGCGCCACCGCTTCCGGCGGCGGCACGGCACGGTCATAGACGTCGCCGGCGATCAGCACGGCGTCGGGGCGCTCGGCGCGCACCAGTTCGACAAATTGGTCGAGGATATGGGCCTGGTCTTCAAGCAGGCTGCGGGCATGAAAAAGCCGCCCGAGATGCCAGTCGGCGGTGTGCAGGAAACGCAATGTGGATACCTGGTCTGCGGAATGAAGGTGGCGTGGCCGTCACGGCGGCACGCGGTACAGCCGGCATCATAACTGCGCCGGCTGTGCCCGGGTGGGATGCAGCTTCAGGACCCTGCCGGCCCGGTGAACACCGTCAGCACGCCGGTGTAGCCGTACAGGCGGTCGCGCGCGATCTCGCCATTGGCAAAGAACCCTGCCGTCGCAGTTCGCCAAGCGCATGGTGCACGAGCTGCAGTTCGGCATTGGGCGCGCCGAAATGCGGCCCGCCCCGGCCGGAGCAGCTGATATAAAGCACGCCAAGCGCACGCCCCGCAGTGCCGCTCTCGATCTCGGCGCGGATCTCCGTGGCGACGCGCGTCAGGTCGGCACGCGCCGCGGCCGGGTTGCGCGTGCAGAATGCCAGCCTCATGCCGGGCTCGGCAACGTCGGCCAGCGCCAGTACGCGATGCTGCACGTCCAGGCCGATCAGGTGGCGCACCATGGTCTCGGCGCCGAACATGCCGGGCAGCCTTGGTGCATCGTCGCCGCCCGCACTCAGGCCGGCTAGCGTGCCGGACAGCCCCTCGGCCAAGGCATGCGCCGGCGCATCGCGCTCCAGGCCGAGATCCTTCAGGACGCAGTCGAGTGCAGGCTCGTTGTCCAGCGTGAACAGCAGATTGCGGTTCGCGCGCGTCACCGTGCGTGCCGGCCCGATCGGCTGGCAGCCCTGCGTCACGCGCGAGATCAGACCCACGCGGGGGCCGAACAATACGCCCGACAGGCCGCCCGCAAAAATGCCGTCGGCCATCTGCAGCGTCCGGTTGCGCGCCGACGACAGGCCGCCGAAGAGGTAGCCGGTCGCGGTACGCTCGCTCAGTTCGCGCAGCAGGTCCTGCAGGTCCGGCGTCGAACCTTCCGCATGCACCAGCGCGGTATGGGGCGTGAAGCCGGAGCCGGCCGCCGGTAGTGGCTGGCGCCCGGAGAACAGCCGGAAGGCGTCGCGCGGCAATGGCGCGGCCATCAGCACCATGGCCGGCTCGTCGATGTACTCGACGCCGCAGGCGGATACGCCGACCGCCGTCGTCCCGACCCAGGCCACGCCGGGCCACGCCTGTTGCAGTGCATCGAGAATATGCTCGGCCGCCGATGCGTAGTAGTCGCTCAGGTAGCACCAGCCAAGCGTCAGCGCGACCGCACTGCCGAGCCGTGCGTGTTCCACCGCAAGCTGGGCCTCCAGTTGCTGGCGGCAGTCCGACAGGGCGTCTTGCCAGCGCGCGTGGGCCGCGTGGGCATGTACGAAGGCGGCGTCATGCATGGTGATCCTCCATTGGCGCCTTCGTTGACGGGCCGGCGACACAGGTTGGACACCGGCGCGCTGGCAGCGTTCTTTCCGACAGGGCAGGCGGGGTCACTCCGGACCCTTGCGCGCCAGTTCGCCGCGCAGCAGCTGCTGCACGACCCGTTCGTGCTGCGCGAGCGCCGCCTCAAGCGAGCTGGCTCCGTAGCTGCGGTTCTCGCCGGGATCCGACATGCCGGCCACGCGCGTGATGAACAGCGGCGTGTCCACCGGAGCAGCTTCGGACACCCCGCGAAAGCGCGTGGTCACCGTGCTGCCTGCAGCCTCCAGCACGGTACGGCGGAACACGGGGTCGTTCTCCTCCATCCAGCGCGACCATTCGCCATGGTCATCCACCTGGACCGGTTCATTGCGTTCGTTGAGGATGTAGAAGCGGGCCCATGCCTCGTGAGACCTGGTGCGTGATGTCATAGGCGGTCTCCCTCGCAAGGCAATACCGGTGGGCACGCTTGGACAAGGGAACAAGGCGGCCTGTTCTGCATCGGTTCAGCCGTGCACGCGCATCGTGGCTTGTGTCGCCCCCAATCTCCAACGATACAAGGACAAGCACAACACCACCGTCGAGCTGGTAGGCGAATACGACAAGGAACTGATCGGCGAAGCGCACTTCGATGTGAAGGAAATCCGCCTGCCGTGAGTGGCCGGGCGCGCGAATGCGCGCTCAGCTCACGCGGAAGCCGATCTTCAGCGTCACCTGGAAATGCGCGACCTTGCCGTCCGCGATATGGCCGCGCGTTTCGGCGACCTCGAACCAGTCGATATTCTTGATGGTTTCGCTGGCCTTGTTGATTGCGTTGCGGATGGCCTGGTCGCTGCCGTCGGGCGACGAGCCGACGATCTCGACGAGCTTGTAGGTGTGGTCGCTCATGTCCCTCTCCTTGGCCGGCTGGCACCCGGCGCGGTTCCATCCATCATAGGCACGCCCACGGCGAAAGCCCAGTAGACCGAGGCGGTGAAAAGGACTGTTACACACCCGCGGCTTGTCCGGGGTGAAGCCTGCTGCTACGCTGCGGGCCCGCATTGCCGCGCGGCGTGGCAATGCGGCGTTCCCTTTCCCGAACCGAATCGCACCGTGACTCACCGACTCAAACGCGCGGCCCTGCCCGCCCTGCTGCTCGCCGCATGCGCAACCGGCGTTGCCGAGGCGCGTTCCACCTCTGCGCTCGACAGCATCACCGATACCATCAGCAGCACCTTCAACGAGCCATGGCCAAACACCTGCCGGCATCGCCGGGCCAGGCCGCGCGCCGGACGCATCGGCGCGGCCCGTCACGCCCGGCCGTTCGCATCGGGCAGCGGCTACACGCTGTGCTTTGTGCCGGACGGGCTCAGTTGCCAGGACCTGATCGTCAACGCCATCCGTGGCACGCGCCGGCGGCTGCTGATCCAGGCCTACTCGTTCACCAGCAAGCCCATTGCCGAGGCCGTGACGCAGGCGCACAAGCGCGGCGTTGACGTGCGCGTGATCGTGGACAAGAGCCAGGTGAGCGAGCGCTACACCAGCGCCACCTTCCTCAAGCACGCCGGCATCCCCGTCGTCATCGACACCAAGCCGGCCATTGCCCACAACAAGGTCATGGTGTTCGACGACCAGGCGGTCTTCACCGGCTCGTTCAACTTCACCAAGTCCGCTGAAGAGCGCAACGCCGAGAACGGCATGCTGGTCCGTGGCGATGCTGCGGTGGTCAAGGCCTATACCGACAACTGGAACGCGCGCTACCGGCAGTCGTCGGCGTACTGAAGCATCCCCGGCATGAAGCGGCCAGTGGTGGCAAACTTGCGGTTTGCCCACCCCTTCTTCATCAGGAACCAGCCCCCATGCCAGCCATTCCCGACAGCAAATGGATCCGCGTCGACTCCGACACCGGCAGCTTTGACGCCTACCTGAGCCTGCCTACCGCAGGGGTGCAGCCCGATGGCCCCGCCATCGTGCTGCTGCAGGAGATCTTCGGTGTCAACGAACATATCCGCGCCGTGGCCGACCAGTACGCGGCTGACGGCTACACCGTGCTCGCGCCCGACGTGTTCTGGCGCGACGCCCCGCGCGTCGAGCTCGGCTATGCCGGCGCCGACATGGAACGCGGCATGGCGCTGCGCAAGTCCGTCGACATCGAGGCCGCCGTGCGTGACATCGCCGCGACCGTACGCGCTTGCGCACGCACACCGGTGCGGGCAGCAAGGTTGCCGCGGTGGGCTACTGCTTCGGCGGCCTGCTCGCCTACCTGAGCGCGGCGCGCGGCCTGGTCAATGCCGCGGTGCCGTACTACGGCGGCGGCATCCAGAACAACCTGCAGGAAGCCAGCGCGCTGAACGTGCCGGTGCAGTTCCACTACGGCGCGCTGGACGCGCATATCACGCCCGATGCGGTCGCCAATGTGCGCGCGGCCGTGGCAGGCAAGCGCGGCACCGAGGTGTTCGTCTACGACGGCGCCGACCACGGCTTCAACTGCTGGGCCCGCGCGAGCTACCACCAGCACAGCGCAGCGCTGGCGCACGGCCGCGCGCTGACCTTCCTCGCGCAGACGCTCTAAGCCAACGCCCCTCGCCGGAGGGGCTCGCCTTGCCATGGGCGCGCAGCAACCGTATGCTGCGCTGTCGAGCTTCAAGACTTGCTGGATCCAAACCATAACGACGGAGACCACCATGCAGTCAGAGCAGCAGCGCGCCCTGCGCAACACCATCCCCCGACGCCGTGGTCCGCGCCGTGCGGCGCAGCCCCGGCAAGACCGCAATCCGCTTCGGCGCGCGCGACTGGACCTACCAGCAGCTCGACCAGGCCGCCGCGCGCGTGTCCGGCGCACTGGCGCAGTGGGGCCTGCGCCTGGCGACCGCGTCGCGCCTCGGCAAGAACTCCGACGCCTACGTGCTGCTGTGGCTCGCCTGCCTGCGTTCAGGGCTGATCCATGTGCCGGTCAATTTTTCGATGACGCATGCCGAGGCCGAGTACATCGTCACGCAGTCGGGTGCCAACGCGATCTTCGCCGACCCGGCCCTCGCCGAGCGCGTGGAAGGGCTGCCCTGCCGCGTGAGCGGAACCCTGCACGGCGGCGGCGACCGCGACATCCTGAGCGCAGCGGCGCACGGAACCGCGATGCCGGTGCCGGCGGATCTCGCCGACGACACACCAGCGCAGATCCTGTACACGTCGGGCACCACGTCCGCGCCCAAAGGCGCCGTGCTCACGCATCGCGCGCTACTTGCCGAGTACATGAGCACCATCGCGGCATGCGACGTGCGCGCATCCGATTATTCGCTCGCGGCGTTGCCGCTCTACCATTCGGCGCAGATGCACGTGTTCCTGATGCCGCTGCTGCTGAGCGGCGGCACCACGTTGATCGCCGACAGCCCAGAAGCCAGCTTCTGCCTGCGCACGATTCACGAAGAGGGCATCACCAGCTTCTTTGCGCCGCCCACCGTGTGGATTGCCCTGCTTCGACATGCGGACTTCGAGCCCGCGCGGCTCGGCACGCTGACCAAGGCGTATTACGGCGCCTCGATCATGCCGGTGCCGGTGCTGCTCGAACTGCAGTCCAGACTGCCGGCACTGCGCTTCTATAACTGCTACGGGCAGAGCGAGATCGGCCCGCTCGCCACCGTGCTCGGTCCCGACGAGCACGCCGAGCGTCCGGCTTCCGCCGGCCGGCCGGTGCTCAATGTGGAAACGCGCATCTTCGACGAGAAGATGAACGACGTCGCACCCGGCACGCTCGGCGAGATCGTGCACCGCTCGCCCCAACTGCTGACCGAATACTGGGACAAGCCCGAGCAGACCACGGAGGCTTTCGCCGGCGGCTGGTTCCATTCGGGAGATCTTGGCTATATGGATGAGGCGGGCTACCTGTACGTCGTGGACCGCATCAAGGACGTGATCAACTCGGGCGGCGTGCTGGTCTCCAGCCGCGAAGTCGAGGAATGCCTGTACACCCACCCCGCCGTCGCCGAAGTGGCGGTGTTCGCGCTGTCGCACCCCAAGTGGGTGGAGGCCGTGACCGCATGCGTGGTGATCAAGCGGGGCGCCACGGCCAGCGAGGCGGCGCTGATCGCCCACGCGCGCAGCGCGCTCGCGCCGTTCAAGGTGCCCAAGCGCGTGGTGTTCGTGGCCGACCTGCCGCGCAACACGGCGGGGAAGCTGCTCAAGCGGAAGCTGCGCGAGGACTATGCGGCGCTGTTTGGTGAAGGGGCGGGCAGTACCGTGGCGTGACGCGACGATCCACGGGCAATGCGTATCTGGCGGCTACACCCGCCAGACACGGCGACCCGCCGCATTGACAAGAATCCGATCTCGCCCTCGGCTCTCGCTCTCAATAAGGCACCGCCACCCCATTTTCCACCCTCACCCTGTCACCATTGCGAAGCTGGTAAGGATTGGTCTGCGTCACCGTCAGGTAGGCATTGTCATTGGTGCGAACGCGCACCCGGTATGCGGGCGGCACAGCGCTGCCGCGCTTTTCCACTTCGTTGCCGGCCAGCGCGCCGGCCACCGCGCCGCCGATGGTCGCCACGGTGTTGCCGCGCCCGCCGCCGACCTGATGACCGAGCAGGCCGCCGACGATGCCGCCGACCACTGCACCGGCCCCGCTCGTCGACGACGCCTGCCCCTGCAGGACTTCAATCGACTCGACCCAGCCATAGCGGACGCCATACTGATCTGCGCCGCTATTGGCATTGTTGCCATAGCCGCTGTCAGCCGGGTATCCCTGCTGGTAACCGGGTTGCGGATAGCCCTGTTGCGGGTAGCTTGCCTGCGGATAGCCCTGCTGGGGATAGGACGCCTGCGGATAAGAAGCTTGTGGATAGCCGGCCTGGGTCGTCGCACCGGCGCCGCCATAGGAACCATAGCCGCCCGAGGACCCGCCCGAATAACCGCCTGCGTACCCGCCATAAGGCGCAGTCACGCAACCGGCCAGCGCGCCGGCACCAAGCACCGCAAGCACAACCGAACGAAAGGGGATGGACATGGAAACGGCTCCTGCGGAATTCGCGAGTTGGGGATGCGCGCGAGTCTAGGGCCAGCGGAGCCTGGCGGGTGTCACCACGAATTGTGATTGGTAACGGGCTGTAACGGCACGCCAGCGGACGCGGCGCACAGTGTCTCAACCGCGTTCGGCTTCGTCGTCGTTGAACGCGGTGATGCGCGCTATCCGGAAGGTGCCGCGCAACGATTCCAGTTCGGTCCGGTGCAGCATGGCCAGCCGGTTCAGGCAGCGCTCGCCCTTGGCTAGCAGATGCACCTGGACCACGCGGCGGTCTTCACTATTGAGCTTGCGCTTGACCAGTCCGGCAGCCTCACAGCGATTTACCAGCGCAACCACGCCGTGCTGCTTGGCTTGCAGGCGCTCGGCCAGCTCGCCGATCGACGCCCAGTCCTTGTCCGGGCATCCGCGGATATGGAGCAGCAACAGATACTGCTGAACGGTCAGGCCTTCGTTGTGCGCCGCCTCCTCCGAAAAGCGCAGGAAACGCCGGAGCTGATAGCGGAAATCGGAAAGCGCCTCGAAGTCCGACTTGCTGAGCGGCGGCTGTTTCGCGGAAGCGGACTTGCTGGACATAGGCAGGAAATCAGGCGGCCCGCGAAGCGGGCGGCCGTGGCGGAATTCGGACCGACGCAATTATAGGGGCAGTCCAGCCATGCGGCGGGATGCAAAGCCGGCCGGCATCGCACCCGGCTATGGCAGAATCTGTGCAGTTGCAGACACCTTTCACACCGCCACGGAAATCTGACCGATGTTCACGGAAATCGCCCTCTTCCTGCTCGATACCGTCTTTACCCTGTTCGGCATGGCCCTGCTGCTGCGCGTGTGGATGCAGATCACCCGCCTGCCCACGCGCAATCCGGTCTCGCAGGGTGTATTCCAGGTTACCGACTGGCTCGTGCGGCCATTGCGGCGGGTCATCCCCGGCCTTGGCGGCATCGACTGGGCCACGGTGGTGGCCGCCTGGCTTACCGCAGTGGCGTTCCTGCTGCTTGTGGCGGTGCTGACCAGCGGCGACCTGCTCGACTTCCTGCCGGTGGTGCTGCTGGCCGGCGTCCTCTATGTGCTCAAGTGGGGCATCAGCCTCGTGATGTGGGTGACGCTGCTGATGGCGATCCTGTCGTGGGTGAACCCCCACTCGCCCATCACACCGGCCATCAACTACCTTACGGCACCGCTGCTGCGGCCGATCCAGCGCGTGGTGCCGCGCCTGGGCGCTTCGATATCTCGCCGCTGGTGCTGTTCGTGATCGCGCAGATCCTATTGATGATCATCGCCCGGCTCAGCGTGGGCTTGTTCGGCATGCACTACTGAGGAAGCGCACAAAGCACACATCGCAAAACGGCATTGTCCAATCCGCTAGACAGTGTGTCGAGGATTAGCCCTTTTTCCCGCATCTTCGAAGTCCTACATTACAGACAACGTGGCTGACACCACAAACCCTGATAAAGAAGGACACATCATGAAGACCCTCGCACAACGCCGCAACCTTGCCACTTCCGTTCTCTGCGCGCTCGGCCTGACGCTGGCCGTCGCTTCCGGCGCCCACGCTGCCACGCCGGTTTCGGACCTGGCCCGCCTCGATGGCAGCACCGCCCGCGTGGGCAACGTCGACCCGTACCTGGACGCGCCAAGCTCGGCAAGGTGGATCCGTACACCGACGGCGCCAGCTTGGCAAGCGTGACCCGTACACCGATGGCGCCCGCTCCGTCCAGGAAGCCCGCGACGCCTTCACCGAAGGCGCCTGAGCCTCTTCGCTGAACTGAAAGCCCCCCGCATCTCAGCCCGGCCGGAAGGCCGGGTTGGCTCCCTCGTCCGAGTCCGATTCCGGTTCGGGCTCCAGCATCGATTCGATCGCCTCCATGAACGCCCGCACCTTGCGCGGCTGCAGCCTCCGGTCCGGCAGCAACGCGAACACGCGCAGCGGCGGCAACGGATAGTCGGGCAACACGCGCACCAGCCTGCCCCGCGCAATCTC
This sequence comes from Cupriavidus sp. UYMMa02A, assembly GCA_001725945.1. Taxonomy (GTDB): domain Bacteria; phylum Pseudomonadota; class Gammaproteobacteria; order Burkholderiales; family Burkholderiaceae; genus Cupriavidus. The sequence continues at coordinate 15,815 of LRMT01000126.1, forward strand.
CGCTTCGCAGTAGTTCACCGACAGCTTGGCAATACCGAGCCCGGCCAACGCGCCTGCAGCCGCAGTTCGGCGTTATAGGTCTGCATGCGCGGACGGATCGGCACCGTGATGCACGCTTCGTCGCGCTGGAATTCCCAGACCGTGTCGCCCGGCGTGGTGAGCGTGGGCGTATTGGCCAGGTCTTCCGGACGCATTGGCCGGGGCAGGCTGTTCGCCAGCACCGGCGCGGCAAAGAGCCCGCGCTCGACGTGATAGATGCGCCGCGCCACCGTGCCGGAGTCGGGCAGGTCGGCATCAACGATCACAAACGCCACGTCAAACCCGTCGCGGATCGGATCGACCAGGCCCTGCGTGATTTCCACGGACACATCGAGCGCCGGATGCGCGGCCAGCGTGCGGCAGATGATGCCGCCAAGCTGCTGCGCGCCGAATTCATAGGGCGTGGCAATGCGCAGCACGCCCTGCACGCCTTCCTCGCGCGCCAGCGTTTCCTGGCGTATTTCGCGCAGGCGGGCGAACAGCGGCGCAACGTCGCGGTAGACCGCGCTGCCGGCGTCGGTCAACCGCATGCGGCGCGTGGTGCGTTCCAGCAGCTTGGCGCCGATCGCGGTTTCCAGGCGCGCCACGGCCGCCGACACGCGCGATTTGGGGCAATCGAGCTGATCCGCCGCCGCCGTAAATGTGCCCTGCTCGACCACGCAGCAGAACGCCTCCCAATCATTCCACTGGATTGTTTCGTTCACCGGACAATGTTTCCCTGACAAGCTGTCGTTCCTGACAGCAGGCGACATTATGCTTTAGCGATGCAACAAACGCCTGTTCCCGCATTATCTGGCGCCCATGACGCGCCCCAATCCCAAAGCCAAGCCACCATGGCTGCCGCCGCCCCCCGACCGCCCCCGCATGCAGATTGCCAGCCACCCCGAGATGGGCCACTGGCGGCTGTCGCTGTTCGGGCTCACGCTCGGACTCGTGACCGGCATCGACTTTTCCTCGACGTTGATGATGGGCGTGGCCAGCCAGCATATCCAGGGTGGCGTGGGGGCCGGGCCTGAAGACTACCTGTACGCGGTGTCGGCCTACGCGGCCACGGCGGTGCTGATGAACATGGTGCTCGACCAGATCGCGCGCCGCACCACGTACAAGCGCTTCACCATTGCGTCGCTGCTGATCTTCATCGTCGGCTCGCTGCTGTGCGCCGAAGCCGCGAGCCCGGGCGGGCTGATCGGCGGCAAGGCGGTGCAAGGTCTGGGCGCAGGGGGCTTGTTCGCGGCCTCGCGCATCCTGGTGCAGCTCGTGTCCACACCGGCCGAGCGGGCGCCGCTGATGCTGCGCTTTGGCGGCGGCGCCTTTGCCATGCTGGCCATCACGCCATGGCTGACGAGCATCTTCCTGGACGATATCGGCTGGCGCGCGGTCTTCCTGTTCCAGGCAGGCATTTCGCTGCCGGTGCTGCTGTCGGTCATCGCCACCTATCCCACACGCGCGCCACGCGACCCGCATCCGCCCGTGTCCACGCTGGACTGGCCAGCCGCCATTGCGGCGGCGCTCGGTGCGCTGGTGTTCCTGCATACGCTGCAGGAAATGCGCTACACGCGCTTCTTCAGCTCCCCCGAAATGCCGCTGGCCGCGCTGCTGGGCGTGGGCCTGTTCGCCTTCAGCGGCTGGCGTCTGTACCGGCATCCGGACCCGTGGATCGACTTCTCCAAGCTGGCCGGACGCCAGTACCTGTACGGACTGGGCTTCTATGCGCTGTATTACCTGCTGTCGTCGGCGTGGGCGTTCCTGCTGCCCACGCTCACGCAAAGCGGCCTGGGCCTGACCTTCCGCACCACCTGCATGCTGCTCACCACTAGCGGCACAGTGTCCGCCATCGGCGCGGTGCTGATCACGCTGGGCATGGCGCTGGTCTTCCGCAAGCGCCGCGTGATCGCCGTCGGCTTTGTCATCTATGCAGGCGCGGCCATGCTGCTGTCCTACCAGCTGATGCCGGGCGCGCCCGACTACGCACTCGTGCCCGTGGTGCTGCTGGAAGGACTGACACCGGTGCTGCTGATGGTGCAGGTGGCGTCGATGACCTACCTCGACCTGCCGGTAGAGGACTTTTCGCACGCCTACCAGTTCAAGAACGTCTGCAAGCAGATCGCGTCGGCGAGCGGTACCGGCCTGGCCAGCGTCTTCATGCAGGACGGCCTGGCCACGCACCGCACGCACCTGGTCGAACACATCACGCGCTTCACCCCCGCGCTGCAGATGCCCGACGCGCTGTCCGCATCGAGCCTCGCCAAGATCTCGCTGGAGATCGACCGCCAGGCCACGCTGCTGGCCGGCATGGACATGCTGCACGGGTTCGCGGCGCTGTGCCTGGCCATGGCCATCTTCGTACTGGTGCAGAAGAGTTTCCGCTGAGGCACGCGGCCCGATAACAGGCGCAGGAGACAGCATGGCGGCGGCGTCCCGGTCGGGACGCCCGCAGCGCATGACTCGGTCCGCACTGGCGAAACCGGCGTATTTCCTCTACCCTTTCCGCCTTTGCGTGCCAATCCGGCGATCATGCCGGTGCCCGACAGATGGCCAACCCCGCCGATCCCACACCAGCCGCGGATAAAGCCGCTGAATCCACTCCGACAGCCGCGACGCCCGAAAAGCCCAGCGACAGTTATGTGCAGTCCTTTGCACGTGGCTTGTCCGTCATCCGCGCTTTCAACGCCGAACACCCGGCACAGACCCTGACGGAAATCGCCCAGGCCAGCGGCCTGACGCGCGCTGGCGCGCGCCGCATCCTGCTGACGCTGGTGGGCCTGGGCTATGTGAGGCCGACGGCCGGCTGTTTCGGCTGACGCCGAAAATCCTGGACCTCGGCTTTGCCTACCTGACCTCGATGCCGTTCTGGAACCTGGCCGAGCCGATCATGGAGGCGCTCTCGCAGCAGGTCCACGAAAGCTGCTCGATCTCCGTGCTCGAGGGCACCGAGATCGTCTATGTGCTGCGCGTGCCGGCCCGCAAGATCATGACGATCAACCTGTCGATCGGCAGCCGCCTGCCGGCCTATTGTTCGTCGATGGGACGCGTCCTGCTGGCCGGGTTGCCCGACGACGAACTGGAGCGCGTACTGCGCAATACGGACTTGCGCGCACGCACCAGCCGCACCGTGACCGACATCGACGCGCTCAAGGCCGTTGTCGCGGACATCCGCACGCGGGGTTGGGCGCTGAATGACCAGGAACTGGAAGAGGGGCTGGTGTCGCTGGCGGCACCGATCCGCAATCGCGCCGGCCATACCATTGCCGCGCTCAATATCAGCGGGCAGGCCAACCGCACCAGCGCTGCCGAAATGCTTGAGCGCTTCCTGCCCTCGCTGCTGGAAGCGGCCGACAAGATCTCGGGGCTGGTCGGCCTGCGCACCTGAGCGGCGCAGGCACCCGCCTCCGGTGCGTTACAGTTCGACGCTGCCGAATTCGGCCGAACGCGTGCCCTCCACTGGGCGGTTGCTGGCGCCGAAGTAGGCGAACGCCACCGAAAGCTTGACCGCGTTCGAGCTGTTGCGGCCGGCGGCATGGAATAGCCGGCTGTCGAAGAACAGCACATCGCCGCGATGCAGCGCCAGCGACGTGGCGCCTTGCAGCAAGGGCTGGCTGGCCGGATGCGCGTCGATCAGGAACTCGGCCGGGTCCAGCTGGCCCGGCTCCAGCATGGCCTTGTGCGAACCCGGGATGACCCGCAGCACGCCGTTGCTTTCGTCCTCGTCGCCGAGCGCCAGCCACACCGTCACCAGTTCCGGGCTGATAAACGACCAGTAGCGGGTATCGCGATGCCAGCCAGTCTGGCTGCCATAGTGCGGATGCTTGGTCATCACGCAGTTGTGGTGTGCAAGCGTGATGCGCGCCGGCTCGCCGAGCAGCGCCTGTACCAGGGCCACGAGGCGCGGATCGGCCGCCCAATCGCGAAACACCTGGTCGCGTCCGTACGCCTGCCGCAGGCGTCTGACGGTGCCGCCGCCCGCGGCATCGCGCGTGGCGGGCGCTCCCGGATAGCCGAGATCCGCTTCGAACTCCACGGGCGGGACGGCTGCGGCCAGGTGGCTGCGCGTCACCGCCTCGAGCGCGGCACAGGTCTGCTCGGGCGCGAAGCCGCGCAGGACGATGAAGCCATCCCTGTGGAACGCCTCGGCCAGGCGCTCCAGCGCGGCGGGATCGGGTTCGGTGGAGGTGGCAGACGGGGAAGGGGAAGCGTCCAGCGGGGTCATTGCGGCAGAAGGAGATTCAGGCCAGGGCACGGCCAATGGGACGATGATGCCAGAAGCCGGCGGACCTCGCCCGTTAAGGCGAAACCGCGCACCGCCCGCAGTGTTGTCTTGGTGCGGAAACAGACTGTGTCGCGCAAGGCGCACGCGGCTACAATGCGCGGGTTCCCTGTCTCCCAGCCGAGGCCAATGTGACTGCTCGCCCGCGGATCGTCGCTACGCTCGCCGAAGCCCAGAGCCAACTCGGCCGCATCGTGCTTGGCAAGCCGCGCCAGATCCGTCTGGCGCTGGCGTGCATGCTGGCCCGCGGCCACCTGCTGCTGGAAGACCTGCCCGGCGTGGGCAAGACCACGCTCGCGCATGCGCTGGCCCGTACGCTCGGCCTGCAATACCAGCGCGTGCAGTTCACGAGCGACCTGCTGCCCGCCGACCTGATCGGCGTATCGGTGTTCCTGCGCGACGCGAGCGAGTTCCGCTTCCATCGCGGACCGGTCTTCGCGCAGGTGGTGCTGGCCGACGAAATCAACCGCGCCCCGCCCAAGACCCAGAGCGCGCTGCTCGAAGCCATGGCCGAAGGCCAGGTCACCCATGACGGCGCCACCCATGCATTGCCCTCGCCGTTCTTCGTGATCGCCACGCAGAACCCGTTGGAGCAGCTCGGCACGCATGCGCTGCCGGAATCGCAGCTCGACCGCTTCACCATGCGGCTGTCGCTCGGCTATCCCGATCCCGCGTCGAACGCGTGCTGTACCTCGGCGGCGCCACGCCACAGCAGGCAGAACCGGTCATGGATGCCGCACAGGTGCTGGCGCTGCAGGAAGCCTCGGCACAGGTCTACGCCAGCCCCGCGCTGGTCGACTACGTGCTCGCGCTGGTGCAGGCCACGCGCACCAGCCACGCGTTCGCCGCCGGGTTGTCGCCGCGTGCGGGCCTGGCCCTGCTGGCCTGCGCGCGAGCGTGGGCGCTGCTGGAACAGCGCGAAATGGTGCTGCCCGAAGACGTGCAGGCGGTTTTCACCGCGGTGGCGGCACACCGCCTCGAGCCTGCCGGCGCGCGTGCCGGCGGGGACAGTGTGTCCGCATTGCTGGCCGCCGTTCCCATTCCCTGACAGCCATGCCGCGCGATCCGACCGCGGCACCCCGGCACGCCGCGCTGACATTGCCGGACGCCCGGCGCCTCCCGCAGCGCTGGTTCCGACGTCCGCAAGTTCCGGTGCAGGACAAGATTCGCCTGGACCGCCGCCATCTCTACATCCTGCCCACCCGCAGCGGACTCGGCTTCGCCGTGCTGCTGCTGGCCATGCTGATGACTTCGCTGAACTACAACATCAGCCTCGGCTTCGGGCTCACGTTCCTGCTCGCGGGGATCGGCATGGCCTGCTTGTGGCTCGCGTATCGGAACCTGCTCGACGTGTCCGTAACGGCCGGGGCCGGCGTTCCGGCCCACGAGCCGTTTGCCGGCCAGGAAGCGGAATTTGCCCTGCGGCTCACCAATGCGACGCGCAGGCCCGTATCGGCATTGAAGCGCGCATCGCCGCCATACCCGACGTTGCGGCTGCCGGCGTGACACTGGATGCCGGCAGCAGCGGCACGCTGACCCTGTTGTGCCGGCCGCGCGGCGCGGCTGGCTGAAGCTGCCGCGGGTCACCTTGTCCAGCCGCTTTCCGTTCGGCTTGTTCCGGGTCTGGGGATACGCGGACCTGGGCCGGTCGGTGCTGGTCTTCCCGGCGCCGGAAGCCGCCGCGCCGCCGCTGCCTTCGATGGCTGCAACGGACGACGGCGACGACGGCGCCGCCAACGGCCATGCCACCGACGATGGCATCGACCAGCTGCGCAAGTACCGCAGCGGCGACCCGCTGCACCGCATCGCCTGGAAGCACAGCGCGCGCACCGGCCGCTGGATGAGTGGTCGACCAGCGCACCGGCAAGGAAGAAGACTTTGCCTTCTCCGGCGGCGTGAAGGGCTTTGTCGAATACATCAACCGCTCCAAGAGCGTGCTGCACCCGAACATCTTCTACGCCAATACCGAGAA